>JAHHHP010000060.1 GCA_019359275.1 Myxacorys chilensis ATA2-1-KO14
CCTTCATCAGTTGACGACCCCGGTTCCTGATTCACTATGCCGTAGTCGTGAACACAGGTGCGGTGCAATTCGCGTGGCTTGCGGTTGTTTTCTTCTGTTCTCTCAACTTAACCCGCAACTTGGATAAACTAGAGACTAGCTTCGAACATTCAGTAACGGCTGAAGAATACAGGAGCAAGTGCTCCACTAAACTCTAAAGGATTGCGGCACGATGGCAGTTCAGAGCGAATTAGAGACGTTAAACCGCGATTCTAAAGATTGGAATTGGTCATGGTGGTTTACGGTACCGCTTTACCCTTACAACAAACGGCGCACGCTTCGCGCAGAAGTGGTCAGAGACACGATTTGGACGTTTGACCAAGTTCAAGGCATTTTCTATGTGGCGACGCCGATTCGCATGACCGCTGTGAAGCTTGATGAAGGCGGGCTTTTGATCTATGCGCCTGTTGCGCCGACACCAGAATGCATTCGGCTCGTGAATGAATTAGTCGCCGAGCATGGGGATGTAAAGTACATTATTCTGCCCACGATTTCTGGCTTGGAGCATAAAGTATTTGTAGGTCCGTTTGCGCGATTTTTCCCGAACGCTCAAGTGTTTGTAGCACCTAATCAGTGGAGCTTTCCGGTCAATTTGCCGCTCAGTTGGCTAGGATTTCCAGCAAAGCGCACTCACATTTTGTCAGATGACGGTTCAGAAACGCCATTTGGCGATCAGTTTGAATATGCGATTTTGGGTCCGGTGGCGCAGGGCATTGGTTCATTTGGAGAGGTGGCGCTTTTTCACAAGCGATCGCACACGCTGCTCGTAACCGATTCTGTCCTCTCGGTTTCTGAAGCCCCACCTGCGATCGTTCAACTCGATCCGTTTCCGTTGCTCTATCACGCGCGAGAGCACGCCAGCGATGCTATTCAAGATACACCAGAGCTTCGCCGCAAGGGTTGGCAGCGCATTTCGCTGTTTGCCTTCTATTTCGTTCCTAGCACGTTAGACACTCCAGATCTCTTGCCATCGATTTGGGATGCTCGAACGGCGAGCGATCATTCCAAGAAAAACTATTTTGGGTGGTTTCCCTTCCGATGGAAAGACGACTGGCAACGATCGTTTGATGCCTTGCGCGGGGACGGACGGCTGTTTGTTGCGCCAATTTTGCAGCGATTGATTCTAAACCGAGTTCCAAAAGAGACGCTCGCTTGGGCGGATCGTGTCGCCAGTTGGAATTTTGAGCGCGTAATTCCTTGTCACTTTTCTTCGCCTGTGCAAGCGACACCGCAGCAATTTCGCCAAGCATTCGCGTTTTTAGAGCGTCAGCCATCATCACAACAGGCGATTCTGCCCGAAGAAGATTTTGGGCTACTAAGAGAAGTGGAGGCAAGCTTAATCAAGCGAGGGATTACGCCACCAGCTAAAGAGAAAGTTTAGCGATCGCGCTTCGTCAACGTGCAAATTTGAATCGGCAAGAGTAGGCGTCTGCGATCGCGCCTGCATTGCCCAACATTCTCCTTCAGCAGTTAACCTGCTAATGTCGTAGACTGCTGCTTTCTAGATATTTTTCTGCTTAGAAACTGTCGCTTTATAATTTCGTAAGCTTGCTTGTAAATTTGGAAGTCCGTTGGCTTTTCGATTTCAGGAACACTTCTTGTAACCCGGTGAAACGCTTGAAAGACGGCGTTCAAACCTGCGATCGCGTCTTCTTTAGGAATCGCGATCCGAATCGATTCTTTGCTAAATTTAGTCGCGTAGTGGAGTTCGTTGCGATTCGCTAGCTTTTCGATCTTGTTCTCGTGAACGAGTCGCGCAATTTCAGTCGGATTAGCACCAATAATTCGCGCGATTCGACTGGCCGTGTGTTCATCTGGATTGCTTTGCTTGCGACAAATCCAGCCCAGTCCTGCTCGCGAGATGTTTACTTCTCTCGCCAACTGGCTCATGTTGGTATGCGGATTTTTCTCCAGGTACTGTAATACCAAGACTCCGAATGCCGAACATTCTTCTGCGCGTAGCTTTAAAGGGTTCATAACAAATTCTTAAATCGAAGCGCTTAACAAGGACTGAGTTTTTGAGCAAAATTTTATGGTGAAGAATTAACTCATTCCCCACAAAATTTTAGCTTCTAAGGGCTTAGTTCAGAAAGGGGAGTGCGATCCTTCGGAGCTTGGCAGAGCCAATCGCAGTCTCTTTCTGTGCCCTCAGCTTTAAGTAAAACGAGTGTAATTACTTTCATGATAGTCGGCTACGGCTTAGCCCTCCTCTACCCTTTGCTAGAACCGAATTTAAGCGATCGCCGCAAATTAAAACATTAGACGGGACAAGTATTTGAGCGTGTGTTCCGTCGTTGCTCACCTTTGGAGATAGCGCTGAATGTAACTTAAGACGGGTGAATAACATTAGCGCAGCCTCTTTACTGTTAAGCATAAGTATTACGTTTACTTTAGACGCATTAAAGGAGAAAAATGGCACTTCACAAGATTAAAGACTTTGACCCGGACTACCGCAGCCACTTCGACAATGACGATGTGATTGGGCTGGATCTCTATTCTGAAAATGACAAAGTTGGTTCTGTTGACAATGTCCTCGTCGATGACAATGGCGAGTTTCGCTACCTCGTGATCAACACAGGTATTTGGGTGTTTGGTAAGACCGTATTACTCCCGATCGGCAGTGCTAGGATCGATTATTCCAATCGCCGCGTCTATGCTAAGAGCTTGACCAGGTCACAGGTCGAAAGCCTACCTGAGTTCGATGAGAATACGCTTGTTGATTACGATCACGAAGAACGAGTGAGAAACGTGTATCGTCCTTCTGCGGGGACTGGGTTAGCTGGTGCTGTTGCTGCCCCTGACCGCAATATGACTCCAGATTATAATCGTGATACCTATAGTTATCGAAACGAGCCTGATTTATACAATCTCAACGATCAGGATCACCAGAGTTTGAGGCTGTATCAGGAACGCCTAATTGCTAGCAAGACTCGCAGAAAAGCTGGAGAAGTTACGATCGGTAAGCATGTCGAAACTGAAACCGCACAAGTGTCAGTTCCGATTGAGAAAGAGCGCGTTGTGATTGAGCGGAATCCGGTTGATTCTGCAACGATCGCTCCCGGTGAAGCAAACTTTCAGGAAGGGCAAGTGGCCCACATGGAAGTGTACGAAGAAACGCCAGACATTCGCAAAGAAGCGTTTGTGCGTGAGGAAGTGCGCGTGAAGAAAGTGGTCGATCAAGAAACGGTTACGGCTGAAGAGACCGTACGCCGGGAAGAACTTGACATTAATACGGAAGGCCGCGCCGTGATTAACAAGAACGTGTAAGTTTTTGCCAATCACGCTCACGGCAGTGTTGTAAATCTGTGTTATGGGCCTGTCAATTAGCTTGGATAGCGTGTTCTAAAAACGCGACTGAAGCATCCAACTCGGGTCTACAACACTACCAAAACTCATTAAAACTTACGGCTTTGATCACGGGGACTTTTGCAGGCGGATTCATCCAGCCTCCGTCTGCGTTTCTTCCGGGCTGCCGTCATACTGCGTTATTTGTTCCAATATTTGAAGGAGGAAAAAGTGAACGTTTTTCAAAGGAGTCGCCAGTTTTTCACTGCGATCGCGCTTGTTCTAGTTCTCATGTTTACAACTGCTTGTGGAGCCGCAACGGCAAAAGAACCACGAGCCATTAGCCCAGCACCCATTGATCACACAAGTAATTACAGCCAGCTTGAACGCGGCAATTCGGTTGCAGGTCAGGATTTTGGGAATTGGGTCGTGACCGCGAGTAAAGGCTTGGTTAAAGATGCCTATGTGCGAGACAACAATAAACTCGGGGTTGTTATTTCTTCTCAAGTGCGCCCAACCGAAGTGAGAGATCTAACAAAATCCCTTGCGCAAGGCTTTCATAAAAACTTTCCCAATCAAGACTTAACCGTTTTGATGTACGCCCCAGACAAGAAACTGATTCTGACAGCCCGCTACGATAGCCAGTCAAAGCAAATTGAGTATCAGCAAGCCAGTTAGTCAATCCAGTTAGTTGATTGTTAAACCTTACGTGATGATTTGACCAGGAGATATAACACCATGTCTAGTAGTGATGCTTACAAGCGCCAAGTAATGCATGATCTGGCAGGCGGCAACACAGAAAGCCTCGATGATGCCAGCACATCACAGGACTATCAGAACTTTGATGATTTTGCTCAACGATCAACACGAGATGAGCGTCATCAGTTATTTAGCCGTTCTTTCAATCCGAATCAGGTTCCCGCAAGCCAAATGGAGCCAGAACTTCAAAAAGCGATCGCCCAAATCAAACCCAATGAGCGGGATGATGTAGCGCGTGACTTCCTCAATCATTTCAAGAAGCGCGGCCTTCAGGATCGTGACTTAGAACGACAACTGGGACTGTCGAGCCATCATGCCAGTCGAATGAGTGCAGATGATGTTAGTAAACTAGCAGGATTTGCTTATCACAGTCACCCTGACATCTTTCATGAAGTGTTAGCGGATCAACCTGCCTTAGTGAAATTTTTGAGTAATCCTGTCGTAGGTGCTGCATTTGGCGCGATCGCGGCTAAGTGGTTAGGGCATCGTTAACTTCTCACCGGTATTGAATGCATAAGGAGTTTCAACGGGAATAGGGGAGGCGGATAACCGCCTCCCTTCGCGTCTTTTTACAGGAATACCTTACTTCACAGCGTTAGTTGCTATGAAACAAATTGATGGTGTATGTTCAATCAGATTTTGTTGGAATCAAAAGCTGTCCGCTATGCCCAGTTGAACGGTATTGTACTAGCACGCTTTGAGCAATTTCGTAGAGCCTAGGTGAAGCTTTAACATCAACCAACGCTATACATGCGCCGCCAAATCCTGCCCCTGTCAGACGCGCGCCAAAAACTTCTGGTGTTGACTGCAAGATTGCTACTAACTGATCGAGTCCTGCGATCGACACTTCATAGTCATCGCGCAAACTAGCATGGGAAGCATTCATCAGTTCTCCAAATCGAATTGCAGAAACACCTTGTTTGGCTTCTAAAACGCGATCGTTTTCGGTAATCACATGTCGTGCCCGACGTTGAAGCGGTTCGGGAAGTTGAGCAATGGCATCGAGATCGGTTACGTCTCGTAGTGCTTTGACACCAAGTAATCGGGCTGCTTCCTCACATTCTGCCCGGCGCTGGTTGTATCCACTCGCTGCTAATGTCCGAGGAATGCCACTGTCAATCACTAAAATTGCTGCGCCGTCAGGAAGGGGAACAAGTTGGCGATCCAGAGTGCGCGTGTCGAGAAATAAAAGATGCTCCGTGTCTGCAAGACTCGACGCCATTTGATCCATAATCCCGCACTGAACCCCAGCGTATTGAATCTCAGCTTGTTGAGCAAGCTTGGCGATGTCAATGTCATCGAGATTAAGACTGAGTAGCGATCGTAGTGCCCGCAACATTGCGACTTCCAAGGCCGCACTACTTGATAGACCTGCACCGATCGGTACTGTAGAGGTAACAAACACATTCAAAGGCGGGATTGTATGACCAAGTTGTTCTACAACTCGAATACATCCGATTAGGTAACTAGCAAACCCTTCAGAAACAGAGTCTGTAGAGGTGAGGTCGACTTGTGCTTCTAGGTCTTGCGAATAAAAGTGGTGTTGTGTGTTCGGGCTAAAGCCAAGATAGACAGCCGTGTGTTGCTCGATCGCGGTGGGCAGCACGAATCCATCATTGTAGTCGGTGTGTTCTCCCAGCAAATTGACTCGTCCGGGAGCTTGGGCTTGAACTTGTGGAGCCGCATTAAAAATCTGTTGAAAATCCATTTTGAATCAGAAATTGAATAGGATTATGAAATTTGAGATTTGGCGAGAGTGATGCTTCTTTGCGTCAAATTCTAATGCTTTGAACAATGCTTATCAAATCGCTTACTGAATCACTAACGGAATTGGGCGTAACCGACCCGCGACCTCGACACTTGCCCAGTTTGAATCAAACGTCAAATTCTCTAAGGTGCCATCCTCAAGCAGTACGAAGGTATCTTCGATCTTTGCTCCCGTTAAGCTTGGATTCCATGCGATCGCAGTATTGGCACTCAAGCGATCGACGGTCGTTGGATTTGCGACAATTTCTCGCGCCAAATATCCGGTTGTTCCGCCTTGATGATGTTCGTGAATCGCTTGCGGGTAGCCTTGCTGTTCGTAACTATGTTGAAGAGTTTGATAAACCTGATTCAGCGGCGTATTGAGTTGAGACTGGCTCAGGGCAATCGCTTCAATTTCACGCACTTGCTGATGTAACTTGTGTTCCTGAGCGGTTAACGCATCGAAGGCAACAAAGCGGGTCAAATTCGCATATAGTCCAAATCCACGGGCACAAAACACGAGCATAGCAAGTCGCTCGATCTTCCCTCCAGTGGGCACCGGATGTCGATAGCGAGAAATGCGTTGTTCTCCAGCCGCAAGCGTAAGGGCGGGATGTAATCCTCGTTTCCATAACGCTTCTGCTCCCGCTCCAGCGAGATCATACTCCGTCCAAGTGGGTTGTACTTGGGTCAGAACTTCGGTCATCGCTTGGCTAGCAAGTTGTCCGACTTGACGATAGCGATCGAGTTCAGACGGCAGTAGTTTGCGCTTGTGTTGAATTAGAGAATGAGGTAGAGAAAATTCAGATGATGTAGGTCGGTCGCTGAGGATTTTTCCTCGTGCTGTTACTTCTTGCACAAACAATTCCCGTTGGGCTGAATCTGCCCAGGGAGACACATGCAGAACGTAAGGACTCTGTTCACCGTCCGGTAGTTCTTCATCGGTTAATCGTTGTGCCTCGATTTCGTCGGTGAGTATCCACGCATTGTTGTCTGTCACTAACACGTCTGCAACGCCTGTTTCGGCCGCTAATAGCACGCTGTTCGAGGCTCCAGCAGTTGCCCACGCAAACCAATCTGTTCCGCGTAGACGAATCGCAGCGGCATCAGTCTCGTGCAAACACGCTTGCATCAGTTTCAGCTTCTGCAAGCATTCATTTTGTCTTTCAGAAGGATCTGTGTTCATGTTTCATCAAACTCGATTGCGATCGCTTGAAGTTCCTTTGCCTTTTCTTCGGGGAGGGCATCGTTAGCAAACATACCTGCCGCCAGTTCGGTTCCCGCTAAATACTTCAGTCTGTCAGCAGTGCGGTAAGGCGGATAAAATTCGGCGTGCAGATGGAATTCGGGATGCGGCTGATCGTCTGTGGGTGCTTGGTACCAGGCCATTAAGTACGGAAACGATCGGTTCCACAAGCCATCATATTTTAGCGTCACGGTCTTCAATGCTTTGGCAAGACTGTGGCGTTGTTCGTCTGATAGATCATTCAAGGTGCCAGTAGGTTGAATCGGTGCAATCCAAACTTCATAGGGATAGCGGGCACACACGGGAACAAACGCGATCGCGGCTTCATCGCGATACAAGATTCGCTGATTGTCTGCGATTTCTTTCTCAATCAAGTCTTGTAATAGTCCGCGTTGATGCTGTTGGTAATACTGTTGTTGTTGAGCCAGCATTCGCGCCGGAACCGGAGGCACAAACGGATAAGCGTAAATTTGTCCATGAGGATGGTGCAATGTTACGCCTACTTCAACGCCTTTATTCTCAAACGGCAGCACGTATTGAATTTGAGGATAACTTCCCAAAATTCGAGTGCGATCGCCCCACACTTGCAGCAACAACTCAAGATGATCGAGTTCTAAAACACCCAACGATTTTGTTGGATCTTGAGTGAAGACAACCACTTCACAAGCTCCCGTGGCAGGCAACGTATCCACAATCAAATCAGGTGGATCGTGTGCCTGCACCGTTAGCGACGGAAAGCGATTCTCGAACACCGCGACATCATATTGTCCTTGAGGAAGTTCAGTCGGAAACTCTGGATTGGTCGTGGGTGCCAGCGGATTATATTCTGGGGGCGGCATAAACGTCCGCCCCTGACGATGACTCGCATAGGCTACCCACTCGCCCCGCAGCGGATGCCACCGCAGATGAGGATTCGCTTGAATCGGTTCATTACCAGGGCTGGGTGCATGAAGGCCCGGCACAATGGGGCGTCTGCTGTACAGGGTGATCTTCCGACCATCCGGTTTGAGAAGTTCCTGGAAATCCATGATCTGCCCCTGATCCTGCGGCTGCGACAACATTTGTGGTCAGTATAGCGCCCCCTGACGCGTGACTATCCCTACCTAGAGTGGCAGACGCGATCGCGTCGAGCGGAAATTTGGGAGTGCGATCGGCATACAGCAATCCATTCGCTTCTTGGAAGGTGTCGGTTAATTGGGTGTAGCAAAAGCCGCTAAACATCTCGACGCGGTTAACAGCCGTCAGCAGGGCGCTATAGCGTTGCTGTAAATCAGCCGTGTCGCAAGAGCGAGCATACCCCCAAGCTTTTTGAACATCAGCATCGGTGGGCCGAGCGTAAGCAATGCCGCCAAACTCGGTCAACATAATCGGCTGTCCTTGATGCGGATAGCCATCTAGCGTTAAGACTCGTCCACCGGGACGTTGACGCTCGAACAAATCGGATAGTTTGACTTCGGGACCGTAGCGTTTTGCTAATCGCTGAGGCTGACTATCATAATCATGAATCGCCAGAATATCTGTCGTGGTGCTTTCCCAACCATCATTACCAATTACCGGACGAGTGGGATCAAGAGTTTTGGTTAAGAAATACAGCGCTTGAACATAATGACGATGGGCAGCCGTTTGAGTGAGATTAGGAACGCCCCAAGATTCGTTGAATGGAACCCAAGCAATAATGCAAGGATGACTAGCATCGCGCTCGATTACTTCTGCCCATTCTTTTGTAATGCGTTCTACGGCTTTGCGCGTGAAGCGATAGGCACTCGGCATTTCTTCCCACACCAACAGCCCCATTACATCCGCCCAGTAGAGAAATCGGGGATCTTCTACTTTCTGATGCTTTCTGACGCCGTTAAAGCCCATGCGTTTCGTAAGCTCAATATCTTGGCGCAAGGCTTCATCTGAAGGCGGTGTCATTAATGTGTCTGTCCAGTAGCCCTGATCGAGAACTAACCTCAGGTAGTAAGGATGACCATTCAGCATAAAGCGATCGCGCTGAATATTCACCGTCCGCATCGCGGTGTAGGACTTGACTTCATCAAGCAACACCCCCTGATGCCAAAGCTGAATTTGAGCATCAATCAGAGTTGGCTTTTCGGGACTCCACAGTAATGTATTGCGATAATCATCAATTCCAGGATCGGATAAGGCAATGTGGCGATTAATGTCGCCGTTAACCACTTCATAACAATCGTTCACCAGTAAACGATCGCCCACCGTTAGGCGAACTTTAATCTGTAAGTCATCGCATTTTGTGCCAGCGAGCATGGCTTCAAACCCGATTTCCCACCGTTCAAAATCAGATGTCCACCGCACTTTCTCTAGATAGGTTTCTGGAACGCACTCAACCCAGACGGTTTGCCATATGCCGCTGGTGCGTGGATACCAAATGCTATGCGGCTCTGGCTGCCAGTCTTGCTTTCCTCTCGGTTTTGCCAAATCCTGCGGATCGTCTTGTGCCCAAACCGTGACTCGTTGCACAGCATCCGAGTTCAGAAAATTTGTGATGTCAAAACTGAACGACGTATGCCCCCCTTCATGCGTGCCGACAAACTGACCGTTGACCCAAACAAACGCTTGATAATCAACAGCTCCAAAGTGCAGCAACACATGCTGACGGTCAATTGGCACTTCAAATTCCCGTTCGTACCAGCAGTTTGGGTGGAACTGAGTGTCATGAATGCCGCTGCGCTCAGATTCTGGCGCAAAGGGGACTTCAATCTGGTGTGTCCAGGCTTGAACATCTGCGGGCCGCTTGAATTTTCCTTCATCGTCGAAGGAAAATTTCCAGGTGCCGTTTAAGTTAATCCACTGCGATCGCTGGAGTTGCGGACGTGGATACCCTGTTTCAAGCTGGCGAAATTGAGCAATTGATGGAGACATAGATAGAGAGGCAGCGTCGAGGCTTTTTCCGAGTAGGTTCATTAGACTTCACTCATCCGACTAGAAGAAAGTATGCTTCGTTTCACCACTTTCTGAACATCAAAATTAACAGTATTAGAAAAACTTCGTAGATCTACGAATCGCATCTTATGTTACGAACATTTCAAGGCGTCGAAGCCTTATACCATAACACTTCAATCGATTTAACAATTATCAGGAAGTAATATTTGAAGCTAAATTACTTTGCCCTAGCAGTGCTTATACTGAACATTATAACTAATATGAATAATCCTTGCGGTAGATGTGAATTTAATTTTAGAAGCATAATTTCGTTGCCTTACATATTTTGCTAGCAAATAATAGAAGTGGCTGAATTTGCTTTTGAAAGCAGAACAACCTAGCTAGGAAAAATCATCATTTCTACTGAGAAAATTGGGATTATTTTAATGAAAGGTCTGCTTAACCTTGCTTAGCTTCCAGCACAGATGACGGAAGCCAACGCACGGTAATTAAATTTAAATAGAGAATTTTATTATGATTTCCACCCTGCAACTTCAAACAATGTCGATCAACAACTGTCTGGGATGAGAGGCTTGTCAAGACATACGAGTATATTTACGGTGAAGTTCCTGCCATATATCACGGCAAGAACTTCACAACGATACTATGATCAATTTCTGAATTAGGATTAATCTTTGACTGCTGGGCGTCCACTTGCGCCATGTCGATGTTGATGCCACTGCCAAGCGTGGGCAAGAATTTCGTTGAGATCAGAATATTGGGGTTGCCAGCCGAGCGTTTTCTGAGCTTTGTCACTGCTCCCGACTAGAATGGGTGGGTCTCCGGAGCGGCGATCGCGCTCTATGATCGAAATTTCTCGCCCGGTTACTTGCCTAGCTGCATCAATCACTTCTCGGACTGAAAACCCATTGCCGTTACCCAAGTTAAACACATCACTGGGTCCGCCCTTTTCCAGATATTTCAGACCCAAAACATGCGCTTGAGCTAGATCCGTGACATGAATATAATCACGAATGCAAGTGCCATCTCGTGTCGGATAATTGGTGCCCAAAATCTGAATCGCGGATTGTCTACCGATCGCCGTCAGCAGCACTAAAGGAATCAAATGCGTCTCAGGATTGTGATCTTCGCCTAATTGCCCACTTGGATCGGCCCCTGCCGCGTTGAAGTAGCGAAATCGAACTGACTTCAGACCGTAAGCGACTTCAAAATCAGACAACATTCGTTCGACCATCTGCTTACTGGCAGCATAAGGACTGATCGGCGCTTGAGGATGATCTTCGGTAATCGGAACGAATTGGGGAATGCCATAGAGCGCGCAAGTCGAAGAAAAAACAAATTGCTGAATCGATGCTGCTGTCATTGCTTCGAGCAATGTTAGTGTTCCCACAACGTTATTGCGGTAGTATTTCGCTGGATCGCTAACTGATTCACCTACAGCAATATAAGCAGCAAAGTGCATCACAGCGGTAATGGGATAAGTTGCAAACAGGCGATCGAGCAGGGCGCGATCGTGAATGTCTCCAACAATCAATGGTACTCGTAAAACTTGCTCGACGAGTTCTCGATGTCCATAGGACAAATTATCAAGCACAACGACTTCATATCCTGCCCGTTGTAACTCCATTACAGCGTGAGCGCCAATATACCCCGCTCCACCCGTTACTAAAATCATTGGCTTAATTTCTAGAATTGAGCTAGAAATGCGAAAAATTGAGAATAACTTAAGTCTTACTCATCAAATTTCTCTTTGTCCTCTTTCCATAGTAAGCAAGCACATTTGAGCTGGATTACAACCTGCTTGATTGTATTGGCTGGCACATTTCTTCGACACAATTAATAGGTGGAAAACTATAGGTCTTGCGTATAACCCATATGAGAATCAATGTAACTGTACTTCAAATGAACGCAGTATTAACGATGCAAACTAACTTAATGTTTCTTAATTAAACTCTTGTTATTCCGTTGGATAGAAGATTTGTATATCGAGAATGCGTAATTTTAACCTACGAGTGCAAATTAGATGCACAAATAAGAATCCGAGAAAACTTATGGCGCAATCTGAGCAATCATCAGGCAATTACCTATCTTCAACTGCACCTATAAAGTTATTTCCTAATAGAGCATCGCAATTAGATCTTTCTAGCTTAGGTGTTTCAGACCTTAAACAAGCTAGTTTGAAGACATCAGAAAATACACCGGATTTAGTTTGTTTTTCTCATCTTCGCTGGGACTTTGTTTATCAGAGACCACAACATCTTTTGTCCCGTTGTATTCAGGAACGAAGAACTTTTTTCGTCGAAGAACCAGTCTTCGAGTCCAGTGCTTCTTGGTGGTTAGAGGTTACCAGACGCGAGTGTGGTGTATGGGTGGGTGTGCCACATCTACCCCAAGGAATGAGCGAAGAAATGCTGGCAGCAATGCAGCAGAGTCTTGTGGACGAGTTGATTTCACAGTTTGCGATCGCAAACCCAATGCTCTGGTACTACAACCCGCTCGCCTTGTCGTTCACCAACCATTTAGAGCCGGTTTGTGTTGTGTATGACTGCATGGATGAGCTGACTGCATTCAAAGACGCATCCGCTACGTTAAAGAACTGGGAAGCACAACTGCTCAAATGGGCTGACGTGGTATTCACCGGAGGACAAAGCCTGTACGAAGCGAAACAACATCAGCATTCCAACATTCATCCGTTTCCAAGCAGCATTGATGTCGCGCATTTTGCTCAAGCTAGAGACATCGCAACCGATCCCCCAGATCAAGCCTGCATTGCTCATCCCCGTCTCGGTTTTTATGGCGTGATTGATGAACGGATGAATTTGGATTTGCTCGATGGAATCGCTCAAGCGAGACCGGATTGGCAGTTGGTAATGATTGGTCCGGTCGTAAAGGTTCATGCAGATAGTCTACCGCGCCGTCCCAACATTCATTACTTAGGCGGCAAGTCTTATCTCGAATTGCCCCATTACTTAGCCGGATGGGATGTCGCGCTGTTACCCTTTGCGCTGAACGAGTCGACTCGATTTATTAGTCCAACAAAAACGCCGGAGTATTTAGCTGCTGGAAAACCTGTGGTTTCAACTTCGATTCGCGATGTTGTCCGTCCTTATGGCCATCAAAATTTAGTTCACATTGCCGATAGCGTTGAAGAATTTGTTGGAAAAGCTGAAATTGCCATGCAGCAAAACCAACACGTCTCTTGCGAAGTGCAACTTCGCGCTAATCAAGATTGGCGCACACGCGTTGACGCATTTCTCTCTCAAACTTCTTGGGATGAGACTTGGGCAAGCATGATGCGACTGATCGAGGCTGCAATTCAAAATCGTGCTTCAGCTTCAGAAGCAATGTCCCCTATTGTGGAGAAATTTTAATGTTTGATTATCTAATTGTGGGTGCAGGCTTTGCAGGTAGTGTCCTTGCTGAGCGGTTAGCCAGCCAATCTGGCAAGAAAATATTGATTTGCGATCGCAGAACCCACATTGGAGGCAATGCTTACGATCATCACAACAATGCAGGGATTCTCGTTCACCGCTACGGTCCCCACATTTTTCACACCAATTCCCGCGACGTCTTTGAATATCTATCGCATTTCACCGAATGGCGACCTTATGAACATCGCGTTCTTGCTAGTGTAGATGGGTTGCAAGTTCCGATTCCGATTAACCTCGATACGATCAACAAGCTTTATGGCTTGAATCTCACCTCGTTCCAAGTCGAAGAGTTTCTTGCCTCGATCGCAGAGCCAAAAGAGTATATTCGCACCTCAGAAGATGTGGTTGTCAGCAAAGTAGGACGCGAATTGTACGAAAAATTCTTCCGGGGCTACACCCGCAAACAATGGGGCGTAGATCCGTCTGAACTCGATAAATCCGTCACAGCACGGGTTCCTACTCGCACCAATCGTGACGATCGCTATTTCACTGATACCTATCAAGCGATGCCGTTGCATGGATACACTCGCATGTTTGAAAATCTGTTGTCACATCCGAATATCAAAGTGATGCTTAACACAGATTACCGCGAGATTCAGAAAGTGATTCCGTTCCGGGAAATGATCTACAGCGGACCCGTTGATGAATTTTTTGATTATCGGTTTGGCAAACTACCGTATCGATCGCTCGAATTCAAACATGAAACGCACGACAAATCTGTTTTTCAACCCGCTCCAGTGATCAATTATCCCAATGAGCACGCTTACACTCGTGCCACTGAGTTCAAGTATTTGACCGGACAAGAGCATTCCAAAACCAGCATCGTTTACGAGTTGCCGAAAGCAGAAGGCGATCCATACTATCCTGTGCCTCGCCCTGAAAATGCCGAACTCTACAAGAAATACAAAGAGATCGCTGATGCAACGCCGGACGTGCATTTTGTCGGACGGTTAGCCACCTACAAGTACTACAACATGGATCAGGTCGTCGCTCAGGCACTTGCAATTTACGCCAAACTGTCCGAGCGTCCAAGCTGGCATCCCGAAGAAAAACAAGTAACCCCAAAAGCACTTGCACCCGATTCTAATGGCAGCTTGCCAAGCAATCAAAAAGCAAGTCCTCCTGCTCAGAAAAATGGTGCAAGGTCCGTAGCGATGACGCAGACAGAATAAGGACAAGTAAAGATGACAATTAGGCAGGATGGTCAGCGACATACGCCAAAGGTGTCGTTGATCTCTGATATGGCGCAGCATGCAGCCCATAGCTCTCAACCTTCACAGCTTGAAGTGTGGGGTGGGGTGGAATGTACAGTCAATCGAGTGGGCGACCAATATTTTGATCAACTCGAACGCAACGGGCACGCCACCCGCTTGGAAGATCTCGACCAATTTGCCTCCTTAGGAATTACGGCAATTCGCTACCCAATTCTCTGGGAACGCATTGCTCCAAATGGTCTTGCGCAAGCAGACTGGACATGGGCGGATCAACGCCTCGAGCGGCTGCAGGCTTTAGGCATTCGTCCAATTTTGGGGCTAGTTCATCACGGCAGTGGTCCCCGTGATACCAGTCTGGTCGATCCTGCATTTGCCGAGAAAGTTGCCCAATTTGCTGCTGCGGTTGCGCGTCGCTATCCTTGGGTGAACCATTACACGCCCATCAATGAACCTCTAACAACAGCCCGCTTTAGTGGATTGTATGGTCATTGGTATCCTCACGGACGCGACGACCAAACGTTCATCCGGGTCTTGCTAAACGAGTGTCGTGCTGTCATTCTGGCAATGCAAGCAATTCGGCAAGCCAATCCACAGGCGCAACTCGTTCAAACTGAGGATTTGGGTAAGGTTTTCAGCACACCCTTGTTGGCCTATCAAGCGCAGTTTGAGAACAATCGACGGTGGCTCAGTCTCGATTTGCTCTGCGGTCGCATCGATCGCGCCCATTCCCTATGGAAATATTTACACCATCAAGTTGGGATTGACGAAGCTGAACTGGTTTGGTTTCAAGAGAATGCTTGTCCGCCTGACGTGGTGGGGATTAATCGGTATTTGACGAGCGATCGCTGGCTCGATGAACGTCTCGATCGCTATCCGGCCTCCTCACATGGTGGCAACGAAACTCATCAATATGCCGATGTAGAAGCTGTTCGGGTCTGTATCGAAGGCATTTGGGATCCCTACTCAATGCTCAAAGAAGTGTGGGAACGCTATCAGTTGCCGGTGGCCGTCACCGAAGTGCATCTACAGTGTACCCGTGAAGAACAGTTGCGCTGGATCAAAGAAATCTGGGACGCTGCACAACGCCTCAGCCGTGATGGTGTAGAGATTCGAGCTATCACAGCTTGGTCATTGCTAGGGGCCTACGATTGGAATAGCTTGGTCACTCGTGCCGACGGATGCTATGAGCCAGGGGTTTTTGATTTGCGTGCGCCTCGCCCCCGATCGACCGCCATAGCCGAGATGCTGCGCTGTTTGGCGCAAGGACAGAACTACTCCCATCCTGTTTTAGAAGCGCCAGGATGGTGGCAGCGATCGCTGCGATTGCTTTATCCACCTATAAGCTGTACAACAGGTGAACAAAGCATTGAACAACATCATTCTGTTGAACAACACCCGATCGCTCAAACGGTCGCCCCACTCGTCATTACGGGAGCCACAGGAACACTCGGGCGCGCCTTTGCTCGAATGTGTGAGCTACGCGGTATTTCCTATCGGCTGCTTTCCCGACAGGAGATGGACATTACCAACCCAACTTCTGTGGATCAAGCGTTGGTAGCGTTAAAACCTTGGGCGGTGATCAACGCGGCGGGATATGTTCGAGTCGATGAAGCGGAACGCGAGCCGCAGTTGTGCCATCAGATTAATGCAGATGGAGCGGCAATCTTGGCAAAAGCTTGTCTTCAGTACGACACTCCTTTAGTCACATTTTCATCAGATTTGGTGTTCGATGGCGATCGCGCTGCTCCGTACACCGAAAGCTCGCCAATGAGACCATTAAACATCTACGGGCATAGTAAAGCGATCGCAGAACAACGGGTGTTAAAAACGCAGCCCCGTTCGCTTGTCATTCGCACCAGTGCCTTTTTTGGTCCTTGGGACGATTACAACTTTCTCGCGATCGCGCTTAAGACCTTAACAGCAGGAGAGTCGTTTATTGCAGCAGAAGACGCGATCGTGTCACCGACTTATGTTCCTGACTTGGTGAATGCGACCCTAGATTTATTAATCGATGGAGAGTATGGCGTTTGGCATTTAGCCAATTCAGGCGCAACCACTTGGGCAAACTTTGCCCAGCAAGCGGCTGAACTGGCCGGACTCGACGCCACTCGAATCGAATCGCGCCCCACCGAAGAACTAGGGTGGATTGCTCCTCGTCCTGCTTACAGCGTTCTAAGTAGCGAACGAGGAACATTACTGCCGTCATTGGAAGGTGCTATGGATCGCTATATTCAGCAGTACATTGCAAACCGCGCTTAATCAACAGAACCAAATAGGTGTTGCAAAATCACAAGATTCATCCAGTGATTCTGCAACACCTATTTGTCCAATCTATAATTTGTTCAATCTATGGAGAATTAGCACCAAAAGATTGTTCAAGATAAGAACGAACAGCGCGTCGGCTCAATGCTCGGCCTAGCAAGAACCAAGCAAGATAACTAGCTAGAGACGTGGCGAATAAGGCGAGGATAAGAGAAGGAAGAACTGGTAAACCAAGAACTTCTAATCCGGCAGCTAGAGTGATATAGAAACCACCGATCATGCCTGAAAAAGGGACAATAATTTGTAGCTTTGCTTCCGTTGGTAAGGTTTCAGGAGAAAGGTACTTAGACCAATATTTGATTCGTTGCCTGACTGTGATCGCGAATGGGATGGCGCAGACAAGGGTAATGAATACTCCTGATAGCAGCAAAACGTAGGGTGGCGAGGGTCTAGCTGTTACTAGCTCCTCAAATTGCTTTAGAGAAATGAACCAATCCATAGTTGAGGTAAGAATGTTGTAGGTTTTGGTGAATTTTGAAGACTTATCTCAAGCGGTATACCGCCTTTTCTAAAGTAGATAAAATCACCCTACAAAAACCAGCAAATAATACCTATAGTCCCAGTTCTATTTGCAAAAGGGTAGCTGTAAGGTAAAGCGCGATCGCGCTTATTAAGCAATCGTCTTCAAGTATAGTTTAGGAAATCAGTTGTTGAGTGATTCCATCAAAAGTTGGAGGTTGAAAAAATTGAAATCTTACATAGCATAAACTCATTAATTATTCCTAACTACTTAATCAGCAACAATTGACATCAGATGGGTAGTTATTAGGCAAAATTGTTCTGTTGATATCGCCGCGCAAATGGATTCTCAATTGCATCTTTGGCATCTCTTCCATATTGCAGCACTATTCAAAATCTACAGTCACTAATCTCAATTTTCCAAAGGAATTAAAACTAATCTGTCAGGAAAGAGCCATCTTCCAAAATGGGCAATCGCTTCTCCAGTGTAGCAATCTCAACAGTTTCCATTTTTAGTGGAACAGGAAAGTGTCCTAATTTCGTCTGTTCTTCCAAGGCAGAAAGCAGAGTGTGGAGTTCTTCTAACTTCTGGTGAATCACTTCTGCGTTGCTCTGTAGATCTGAGACACTATCCATAGTTCATTTGCCTAAATGATTTTCAGTTTCAAGCACTAATTGGTATTTCCAAAACTGGAGTTTGTTCTATTACGATCGTCTTCCTTGATTGATTCAATCGTTCAAAGCGATCGCTGAGCCAGTCAAACCCTTTTTCCAAACATTTCGGACAAACTTCACCGTAGTAAGTGCCCTGCTCATTACAGATAATGATTTTTGCTTCTGTCATCTCAAACAGTTGTTTACAGATTAAACAGGATTGTTTCTGAAGCAAACTGCTATTGTGTTCGACTTGAAGTTGCATTGACCCTCTTTTTCGGCTTCTAAAATTTAGTTCTGCAATTCTGTATTTTTATCGATGCTGCAAGCATAAGAATTCGGCTTGGCAATAGCTTCTGGCTTGAGAATGAGCGCAGATATAGTCTGGTTGTGACAGTCTATACAAAACAGGTTAAATGTTTCGACTTACGGTCTAACCATTGCCTAACTGATACAAATAGAACAGGTCAATTCCTAAGGAAATTTACGGTTTTGCTGTCTCTGTAACTCGCGATTTACCCCTTAAACAGGCGAGCATTATTCTCTAGGAAAAACAGCGTCGTGAAGTTTGTCTTGAGTGTTTGCACCGAGGATTTGAGTGGATTCAGCAAAACTTAGAAAGCCATTTCCTCGGCAATTGAATTTATCGGTAACGCCAGCAAATTAAGTAACGTAAACAAGGATTTTTTCTAGGCTCCATTGCATAATAAATCGCATAGACTTGTATAAGACGTTACTTCTTTAATTTGCAATGGTGCAATGTATTAGCCCGGTGAGCTTTTCAGAGGCTGACTTCGATCGGTTTGCCTCAGATCTCAATCAAGATGGAATTTGTGTGATTCGCAATCTTTTCGATCGCAGCCTAATCGAAGAGTGGAAGGATGCCTTTGATCGCGTGGTGAGAGCAAGGAAAAATCAGCCTGGAGGACTCGCGCCACGAGAGCAAAATCGTTACTACCTAACGCTGCCTTGGATTGCTCCGTTTGCCAATGCCGAGGTATTTGCGAATTCTGCCATTATGGGAATCCTCGATCGCGTGTTTCTGCAAGAATATCGCTTGGTGCAACTGGGCGTTGATTTTCCGATGCAGGGTTCGACGTATCAAGACGTTCATCGAGATTTTCGTCCGTTATTTTCGGATCAAATTGTCACTCCACTGTATGCCCTAGCGGTGAACTTTCCCTTAGTTGAAGTCACTGCCGAAAATGGGCCGTTTCAAATGGCGCGAGGAACGCACACATTATCGCGTGAAGAGGGATTACGGAAAGTCGCGACAGGCGAAATTGAAGTCGAGTCTTTTTACATGCAGCCTGGAGATGTGATGATCCGGTCGCCGCTGGCGTTGCATCGCGGTTCGCCAAACCAAACCGATCAAGCGCGTCCAATGGTGGTGATGGGATACGTCATGCATTGGTTGCACACGCCAAAAGTCGATCTCACGCTCCAGCAGGATTATTACGATAGCTTACCGGAACCGTTGCAGGAAATGTTGCGCTGCGAGGTCATCGATCGCTTACCGGAAAATCGAGCGGAAACCTACATCAACTTCAAGTACTAACAATTTCAAGTACTAAAATTCGAGAATTAAGATCGAAGAAACGCTTGCCACTTCAGTTGAGAAGCATGATGTCGGATTTGGATACTGAGCCAGTTACATTACCAAAGGAAGCCCGCACTTACATCAATCCGGTTTATCCGGGCTACTTTGCTGATCCATTTGCTTGGGAACATGAAGGCGTTTACTATGCGATCGGGACGAGTGCCGCTGAAGCCGCAGGAACAGTCGATGAGGTTGGCGAACGGCGCGTTTTTCCCCTCCTGCGCTCCGAAGATTTTGTAACTTGGGAGTTTGCAGGCAATGCGCTCATTCGTCCCGATTCCGCTTTGGGCAATGACTTCTGGGCACCTGAAGTGGCCTACTCAGATGGCGTGTTTTATCTTTACTACTCGGTTGGGCACGAGGATAAACAGCATCAGTTACGAGTTGCTAAGAGCGATCGTCCTTTAGGCCCCTATCAAGACTTAGGAGAATCATTACTTGATCTCGAAGCTTATCCGTTTGCGATCGATCCACATCCCTTTCGAGATGATGATGGGCAATGGTATTTGTTCTATGCGTGCGATTTTCTAGATGCGGATGCAGAAGTCAGGGCAGGAACAGCGCTCATGGTTGACCGACTTGACGGCATGACCAAGCTAGCTGGAGAAGCAACCGTTGTGCTGCGATCGCGATCGGACTGGCAGCGTTTCTTAAAAGACCGTCCGATGTACGGGGGCATTTATGATTGGCACACCTTAGAAGGTGCTTGTGTTCGGAAACACGGCGATCTCTATTACTGCTTCTATAGTGGCGGACGGTGGGAAACTGAAAACTATGGCGTTGACTATGGCGTTGCCGATAGTGTCATGGGTCCCTACTCGGATGCAGGAAATGAAACAGGGGCGCGAGTGTTGCGATCGCTTCCAGACCGGGTTCTGGGTCCGGGTCACAACTCAATTGTGGTCGGCCCTGACGGACAAACGGAGTATATTGTTTACCATGCGTGGGATACCAGCAAAACTGCCCGTCGAATCTGCCTAGATAAACTGATTTGGACGGCAGATGGACCTCGATGCAACGGTCCAACGTGGACCGTGCAAACTGTTTTTCTTTAAGACGTGGTAGCGAGGGCAAAACCATTCTCCAACCTAATTAGAAGAATAGTTTTGCGTCTATAGTTATTTTTTCTATTTATAGGTTTGTTAGTTTAGTCCTGCGGCTAGATGACACTGAGGTTCATTCGACTAATCTAGTCCTTGTATGGACTTGCGAAGAACGTTCTTCAGTCAGATAATTTCCTGTTGTGATAGAAAATGATTCTACAACCTCAATGCTTCCGTTTGATGTACTCCTGGAGTACATCAAACGGAAGCATTGTTTTGATTTTACAGACTATAAACGTTCTAGCTTAGAGCGGCGGGTGCAACACCGCATGAGCCAGCTTGGTATCGAGAACTACAGCGAATATCTGAGCTATTTAGAGGACACTGAGGAAGAATTTACACATCTTTTTAGCGCGATTGAAATTAATTACACCTACTTCTTCCGCGATCGCGACTCGTGGGACTACCTTTATCGAGAAATCATTCCTCGCATTCGGGCGACTAAGCAACCCGATGAGCCGATTCGGGTGTGGAGTGCGGGTTGTGCGTCTGGGGAAGAAACATATACCTTAGCGATCGTTCTAGCTGAAGCACTGGGAATCGAACAGTTCAACCAGCGAGTCCACATTTTTGCTACAGACGTTGACGATGATGCACTTGAGAAAGCTCGTCAAGGCAGTTATTCTGAGCGCGAAGTGACTCAAATTCCTCCCCATCTGCTCAGTCAGTACTTTAAACAGAGTAACGATCGCTATCAGTTTCGTAAAGACTTACGCACTGCAATCTCCTTTCATCGGCATAATTTGGTTCAACATGCGCCCATGTCGAAGATTGATTTGCTCGTGTGCCGCAATACGCTAATTTATTTCGATGTCGATGCACAGACAAAAGTATTGGTTCGCTTTCACTTTAGTCTCAAAGACCGTGGCTTTCTCTTCTTGGGCAAAGCAGAAATAGTGCCGAGCCAATTGCAACTCTTCAAGACGCTCAATGTTAATCATCATGCTTACACCAAACTACCAAAGGAATATCTGAGTCCACATCTGTTCATCAAAGCGTTTAAGCGACCTCGATGAGTTGCGGTTAGCACAGAGCGCAACTTCAGAGAAATGGGCTCTGCCAAGCTCCAAAGGGGAGATCGCTCTAAAGTTTCTACTCTCAAGCGGGTTCGGCACTCTCAAGCTCCGCTGCCACCTTCTTCGCGCTCTTCCATCAGCAATATCACTCCTTGCGGTTGGGGTTCCGTCCCTATCAGCGAACTACAACTCACGTAACAGTGAATCGTTCTACCGCGACGATTGATCGCCTCCAGCGTTACCTTAAGCGCTTCGGGTGTTCGCTGCGCTAAGCATTCTCGAATTGTTTCTAGCAGTTGAGCCACCGGAAGCCCAATGTCAAGATTGACAAAATTCTGTCCTACAGCTTCTTCGGTGCGCAGTCCCCACAAATCTTCGGCTTTGTGATTCCAGATTTGTACCTCCAACTTGCGATCGACAACGACCACTCCATCGCGCAAACTCGACAAAATCGACTCCAGAAAGGTATTGACCTGATTGGTTGATTTGCTGCGTTGCTCAAGTTCATCGTTTAACGTCTGCAATTCTTCATTGGTTGACTGCAATTCCTCGTTCATCGTTTCCAATTCTTCGTTGCTCGATTGCAGTTCTTCGTTTGTCGTTTCTAATTCTTCGTTACTCGATTGCAGTTCTTCGTTTGTCGTTTCTAACTCTTCATTGGCAGACTGCAATTCCTCATAGGCCATTTCTAGCTCTTGGTTCGAGTGTTCGAGTTCTTCTCGCAGTCGCTTGTAGCAGGTGACATCAATAAACGTAATGCTGATGCCCAAAATTCGACTTAACGGATCAAACAGCGGCGAAACTTGCACATCTAGGTAAATGGTTTCGCCTAGAGCAGTTTGATAAACGGCGTCATAAACATTAACGGTTCGCCGCTGCTGATAGACCTGTTCTATGCACGATCGTAGTTCTACCGGGCGGTAAGACAGTTCTAAATCTTGCAACGGACGAGCGAGATCACGGGTAGACAGGTTAAAAAGGCTTCTCGCCTGTTGGTTTGCCAAAGCCAGTGCCCCGTTCGCATCGATCACTAAGCGAGCCAAAGCACCCGAATCAAACGCCGCTTCTCTCAGACGAATCTGATGCGAGGAGCGCTCTACCACGGTACCGCCACTTGCTTTTGACATGACTAACATGCGATCGCGCAGATTCAACTTTGGTACTTTCTTAAAGATGCGGCACTTTAGATCAATCACCGCAAACGTGCTACTGTGCGACAGCAGCGTTTCGGCTTTACCGAGAAATAGAAATCCTTCATCGCGTAGCGCAAAATGAAAGTGGTTAATAATTCTGGCTTGCGTTTCTGCGTTGAAATACATTAACGCGTTGCGGCAGATCAACAAATCGAGTCTAGAAATTGGCGCATCTTGAATTAAGTCATGACGACCGAAAATAATCGATCGACGCAGATCCTTACGAAAGCTATATTTATCGTTTGACTGCTCGAAATACAGCGCTAATTGGTCATCCGACAGATCTTTTAGCTTGTCAGGCGAGTACACCCCCAACCGCGCTTGAGCCAACGCTTCTTCATCAACATCGGTCGCATAAATTTTGACGCGATCGCGAAATTGCTCAGTTCCGATCACATCGGAGATCGCCATTGCAGCAGTATAAGCTTCCTCTCCAGACGCGCAGCCTGCACTCCAAATGCGAATTTGTTCGTTGGGTTCTCGGCGCGACATGATGCAAGGAATAATTTCACTCGAAAAATAGTCCCATGCAGGGCGATCGCGAAAAAATGCAGTGACGTTAATTAATAAAGTGTTGAATAAAATATTAAATTCTTCTGGGTGAACTTCTAAATAGTCAAGATAATCTCCATAACTTTCGATATTGATGGCGTGCATTCGCTTCAGCACACGGCGCGTTAGGGTAGAGCGTTTGTAGCCTGTAAAGTCAAACCCTCGGCTCTGTCTTACATACTCTAAAAGTACTTCAAACTCAGATTGGCTATTGGCGTTTGTCATGGAATGAAAAAGTCAAGGATTTGGCTGCTCTGGCAAAAGGCAAAGATACCAGATTAAACGTCGGGTTGTTAGCGCAGAAAAAACCACCTAGCTAGGGTTTAGCTCTAACTAAATTGTTCACACTTGATTGTTCACGCTTGATTGTTCACACTTGCGCAAAATTAATTGCATAGGCAACGAATTGCAGGTACCCGTGAAAGAGGCTTCGCCTGCAAATGAAACAGACGCATACAGCAACGCTTCCCAACAAGGAATGAAGATAAGACAGTTTAGAATTTTTGTACAACGAGGGATGCAATTGATTCTGAACGTTGCTAAGTGTGGGGATGAATCACCTATTGATTTGAATCTTGTTTACCCCTTAAATCTCTCAACTCTGGAAAAACTACATGAGTTCAAAACCCCTCAAAATTGGGGGTAAGAGGGCAAATTCATCCCGTAATTGTGCAACGCCGAATGCTACCTCTCTACTACAAGATAATCATTCTTTCGTTATGACCCCTGATAAGATCATCATTCTTTTAGTATTCATCCCTCATCCTTCACCTGCTGCATTGGCTCAATTTGCGTAGCAATAACTCCACGCACAACATTCGCCTGCTGCCGAGCTTCCTCGGCGCGTCGGAGAAATTGCGCTTCTGAATACATTCGTTTTTGCTCCTGCGCCTGTTTTGCCATGCGTACTGCTAAAGCTGCTTTTTCTTCAAGCGCCCGCACTGCCGACCAAAGCGATGCCTCAACCAAGTCGGTTTGTCCAGACAGCAAACTATCGCTCGAATAGGCGTGTCCGACATGACATCGATAACGAATGAGTCCATTGTCTCGCAGCTCCCACAGCACCCCGCCACAGTCAGGGCACGTCACCATTGAAGGTGAAGTTTCAGGATGCTCGCCCTGTTCTAACTTTGCCTTGCTTTGTGCCACGATTTCGGCTTCTTGTTCTAGGTTAGTAGACATTGGAGTGTCCTTTTCAACAGGATTTTGGCTCAAAACAACTAACTGAGCCGCTAAATCACTGAGCCGCAAGATAGCGTCAACCTTCACATTTTTGATTGCACTGGTCACCATTCCGTCAAACAAGGCTTCGTTGGGATCTTGCACGATCGCAACCCCACCGTGAGCTTTGATCAGTTTCAGCCCGGCTGTGCCGTCATCCAACATTCCCGACAAAATTACTCCAATCGTTCGCTGCCCATACGATTGCGCTGCCGATCGAAACATGACATCGACCGCCGGACGGTGCCCATTCTCTCGCGGGCCTCGATCGAGGCGAATGTGGCCATTGTCTAGCAATAAGTGATAGTCAGGCGGAGCAATATAAACTCGTCCTGGCTCGATGGGGTCGCCGTCGTTCGCGTGCAGGGCGGGCAACGTATGGCAACGGTTGAGAATTTGCGGTAACATACTCGTCGCATAGGACGGAAAATGCAACGTCACAAAAACGGCAGCAGGCAGATCAGCAGGAAGCGCTTTGACAAGTTGGCTCAGTGTTTCGACCCCACCCGCCGAAGCACCAACAACAATAATGTTGCGCTCAAGCATAAAATCCTTTAAGTTAGCAACCTGTCGATGATTGGTAATTCAATTAGTCGGTAATTCAATTTAGCAAGATCTAAGCGATCGCTCATCCTTCCTGAGATGTCTTCCTTTAAGAGAGCTGATTTTTCACTGGGATTCGGCACGGAAGCTCGACTCGGAAGGTTGTTCCCGCTCCGAGTTGACTTTCGACTGAAATTCCTCCTTGCATCAGTTCGACTAAAGCCTTGGTAATCGACAAGCCTAGCCCCGTACCGCCTTGAGATCGAGTATTGGTTTGATTCACTTGCCAAAATTCGCGAAAAATTTGAGACTGATCGGCAGTATCAATGCCAATTCCAGTGTCACCCACCACGATCGCAAAGCGTCCTTCAGGTAATTCTAAAACTTCTACAAAAACCCGTCCAACATCAGTGAATTTAATGGCGTTTGAAATCAAATTAATCACAATCTGACGCACCCGTAGGGGGTCATTTACGATCGCAATAGGAGCCGACGGTACGCAAAACTGCAACTGTATATGTTTTTGATCTGCCAAAGGCTGCAGTTCCTCAACGATCGCGCTTATCAATTCGCTTGCATCAACCGCTTGTAAGTTGAGCTCTAATCGGTTCGCTTGCAGTTTAGAGAAATCTAGAATGTCTTCGATTAGCATTAGCAGGTGCTGTCCATTTTTCAGCACCCGTTCTAGCATCGTGATCTCACGAACCTGACCCTGAGCGCGAAATTGACGCATCAGCAAATCAGAAAATCCTAGAATCGCATTCATCGGTGTGCGTAACTCATGCGTGACTGTTGCCATAAACTGCTGTCTAAGGCGATCGGCTTCGATCAGTTGCACGTTTTGTAACTTTGTTTGGTGCAGTTGTTCTTCGGCTTGCTTGCGCTCCGTGATGTCCCGAATCAGCCACCGCAGCCCAATGGTCTGCCCGTCATTGCGTACAGTTTCCACCGTAATGGCGGCTTCAAAGAACCTTTGCTCTCTGCTACGCAATTGCACTTCCCATTCTTGAATTCGTCTCAAGACCGGAAGGTGATTCAGAATCGCACGAAATGCTTGGCGATTTTCCTCAGGTACAAAGGTGAGGAGCGGTTTGCCGATGAGATGTTTGGAGCTAACCTTTAGCAGTTCTACGGCTGCCCGATTTGCCTCGCGCACGGTACCAAATTGATCGGTAACTAAATAGCCATCAGGGGCAAATTCAAATAGCTCTTGATAGCGTTGCCGCTCTGCCTCAATGATGTGCTGAGCCTCTAAAATGTTATTTTGCTGTTCACGAATTTCTTCTTGAGCAACTTGCAGTTCCTCTAGCGACACATGAAGTTCTTCTAAGCAGTCCACCAAAATTTGTGAGTGTTCTCCAGGCATTTTTTTGACTGCCTGATCGATGATTTTGGCGCGTTGGTGGACTGCCTGAATTTGCTGATCAAACAAGCCGCTTTCAACTTTCATTCTCATGTAAGTCTAGAATTTTATCAAAGTTTATCCGCTTCAGGCAGACGAATTTGGGGTTATTTTACTATCCTTCAATATGAACTTCCTTTCTGCATCTATGGTTGGGCAGAGAGCGGCATATTTCGATACTCATATTAGCGAACATTTATTAGCGAACATTGTGAAGATTCTTATCTGTTTAAATTCTGAAGAATTGGACTAAAACCCCAATCTTTACGTTTGCTGGTGTTTACTGATACAGCTTTAATTAAAAGTTCTTGATTCTTAGGACAGACCAGGAAATACCTCCGTAGTTGCTACCTTAGTTGATGCCTGGCTAAAACGCCTTTTGCAAAAATTTGTTTTTATTTCAGAACGATTCATGACACAAAACTATCTAACTCAGGACAGTTCTGAGAGTATCTATGGCTACAAAAATAAAACTCGTCAACTTCAAATTGTGAGAATCACAAATATTCCCAATTGGTATTATGAGCGGGTTGTGTTTCCTAGTCAGTATCTTTTGTTTCATGCCCCAACTGGAGCTAAGCTTGAAATCCACGACGGGAAACCAATTACCGCAGTTATGGAAGATACGATCGATTGCACTTCGCTAAAACTTCGCACGTTGAATCGCTGAATTTGGGTTGGTAGTGTTGGAGACTTGTTGATCCGCTTCATTGTCCAACCACGGCTCTATCACACTACCCCAATCCTCAATCTCTGATAATCAAATGATTATAGGAATCGAAATAAAGTTTGCCTTGCTGCTGAAGCTGTCCGAGTAGGCGGGTAATCGTTACTCGCGTCGTACAGCAAGCGCTGGCAAAATCTTGATGTGTGAGTTTCACCTTTAACCGAACTCCGGGCCTGTTCCCTGTAAAAGTGTCGTCAGATGCAGGAACCGCTTCGCCAAGCTCTTCTTTCAGCAAGCGCAACAACTGATTGAACCGCTCTTGCACGCGCAGATGTCCGTGCATCATCAAAAACTGTTCCGCGCGCTGTAGCCGTTGCATAATACGCGGGAGTAGCGCTTGAGTTAGTTCCACCGATTGAGCTATTTCTGCAACCGGAATCACAACTAGCTCCACATCTGAAAGCGCGATCGCTTGATAGACCGGTAGCGCCGTCAAACATGCTCCAAACACGTGTTCTTCGGCCACTAAGCCCACCACAATTTCTTCGCCGGATCGAGAGAGCGTGGTCAGCTTCACAATGCCTTGCTTCACTAGCCAAAGGGTCTGCGGCTCAACGGGGATCACTTCTCCTTTGCGGTAGCGATCGCAGGAGCGAAACTTCGACACATCCGAACTTGCCTGAGTTAACGCCGCAACCGATCGCTTACGACTGCTTAAATCTTGCACCTGCCACCGCAATAAAAGCGGTTCGTCTTGGTCGTTGCGAATCACATCGACGGTCAACCCTGCCTCAAACCAATCTTGCTGCCGCCGCTGCAACCGAACGCTTAACTGTGCCCGATTTCGCTGCCCATTGGCTGAGCCATCTTGCTGACTAATCTGAGTCAGAATGTTACGAAAGGCAGTGCGATCGTCGAGGGTAACGAGACTGACTAAAGGTTTTTCGATCAGATAAAGCATGTGGCGCTCGAACAGGGTTGCCGCTGCCCGATTCACTTCTTGAATCGCTCCAGAAAGTGTAGTAATAATTAGTGCGTCGGGAGCAAATTCAAACAAGCTTTGATAGCGAAATCGCGCGGCATTTGCTTCGTGTTGAACGACGGTAAGAGCTTCGTTTTGGCGGGTTAATTCTTCTACAGCAACCTGCAATTCTTCTGAAGCAAGCCCCAATTCTTTTAGCGCGATCGGCAGTACATCAGTTGTTACACTTTTCGATTGTGGCGACAACTGATGCAGTCCTAAAACCTGCCCATGAATGACTTGAATTTGCTTGTTCAATAAATCCATGTCGTACATGAGTTTGTCCCCTCGACTAGCTACTTAGAGTTAAGCATAGAAAAATACGCTCAACTCTGGTATTCACCCTAATAGAGATTTCTTGTATTACCTGACTTGAGATTAGTTGATGTGCAATAAAGTAAAGTAATCTTACAAAAATTAAATTTGTAATTATACAAGTTCTCCTTTCTCATCTTCGATCGCCATGCGTTTTGTCGAAAAGCCACCAAGAATAATTCCTCGAATCAATGACACTTCTTCATCCAAGCTCTTGGCATGATTCTCATATTTCAGGGCTGTCTTTTGCAAGTTGTGACCTTTCATTCGCCCTGCCATTTGGCGCGAAAATGTGACCTTTTCCTCCATCACCCGAATTGCTGACCAAAGCGCATTTTCTAAATTCTGCGTTTGCTCAGATAGGAAGGAATCGGCTGTAAATGAATGTCCCGTATGACAGCGAAACCGGAGCGGATCTTCGTCACCAATCTGCCAAATGCTCCCGTTACACTCAGGGCAGGTGTAGCTTGTCCGAGTTCCAATCGATTCAACGTTTTCCAGAAATTCCTGGGTGTTCAGTTGCTGTTCAGCAATTTTAGATTCAACTTCGATGTCTTTAGTCACTGGGTACGCTTCCTGCGGCTCTGCGGCTTCAGTAGATAAACGGACAAGGAGGGCTGGAATTTCGGCAAGCGGTAGGCAATGATCGACCTTAACAAATCGCAAGGCATTCTTCACCATGCTGGGGTATTCTGCTTCTTTCGGGTCTTGTACGATCGCAACTCCGCCCCGTTTCTTGATCGCTTGCAGTCCTACGGTGCCATCATCGAGAAAGCCGGTTAACACCGCTCCTACTACCCTAGAACCGTAAGCGCGGGCAGCAGAACGAAACAGCGCATCAATGGCGGGTCTAAATCGGTTTTCTTGAGGTCCGCGCACGACCCGTACATATCCTTGATTCACCAACAAATGATAATCGGGCGGCGCAACATAAATTCGCCCCGGTTGAAGCTTTTCTCCGTCCGTTGGGTGAGATACTGGCAGGGAACTTACCTCTGTCAGAATGTCGGGGATTATGCTCACTCGATTGGGATCGAGGTGTTGAACGATCAAGATAACAGCATCTATATCAGCAGGCAGAGCACTGACGATCACACCGAGTGCTTTGAGTCCGCCTGCTGAAGCTCCGATAACAATAATGTCGTGTCCAGGCATAAACTTCTTCTAATCCTTTCTGTGTTTGTACTTTACCTGTGTTTATAACGGTCTGTGTTTGTAACTGTAAGTTTTGTAAACGAGAATAGCACCCTCTAATCTGCATCTTCGGAATGATTAAGCGCAAATAAAACAATTAATTTGCCATTCAAATGCTTACCGAAATATGATTTTTATCAGCAAGATGTCATGCTAACTCTAACATCTACAAATCCTACAGAAGAACGTCCTGCGATCGCGCCTTGAGATAATCCCAAAACACAACTGAGATTCTCATCACAAAGGTTCTCAACTGCAAAACAAATCTATTTGCGAATCAGTAAATGCTTCTCCACGCTTTGACAGTTCCTTGACCGATTGCACTATCCACGACTTCGCCGTTATCTGCGATCGCTCTTAGTTGAACATCCTGGGGCGCATTCCTGAGCGCCGTTGCTAATTCTGGATTGATTGAAAACTGCCCATTTTTGTTCTGAAGCTGAAAAACGCGATCGCCCGCTTTGACAGATAGCCCGGTAATCTTTTGAACGCCGTTATTGGCAACGCAAATAGAATCGGGAAAGTCATCATAAAAATATCCAAATGGATAATATCCAAACCTTGAGGCATGTAACCGACGATGAAACGGGAATGAATGCCGAGCGAGTCCTCCGAAGTTACGCTCTGCGCTGATCGCACATTCTCGTCCACTGTAAGCCAATAGAACACGCACCGAGTCAGGCTTCCACAGACTAACGACCTTGACTTGACTATTGGTATTGCGGAACGATCGCGGAAAATAATTTTGATCGAAGACAGCGAGCGATTCTCCCTCAAACGGATCAATCACTCTCACAGGCTGCGACCACGGCACTCGCAGATTTGGCTGCAAGATCGACGATCGCACGATCGGCAGCCCCGATGTAGACGTTTGCGCAGCGAGTTTTCCAAGGTTGCGATCGGCGCTCAGCGCAGGGGAACTTAAGAGGCTGGTGGTTACAAGTGCAGCGATTCCTACAGAGTTACACAGGGCGCTAATTGTACCCGTCCGAATCCAAGACCTCGTCAAGCAAGTTAACATCGCTCTTTCACTCAATCAGCAGGATATAGTTTGATTCTAGCGATTGGTTTTGCGATCAGGGAGTAGGTATGGAACTTACGCAAATCATTACAGATGTTGCAGTGCAGCCGTAGGTCTTTACAAACAGAGTGCCTATGGTGAGGAATGTTGCTTCTGGAGTAAGGAATGTTGCTTCTGCAGTAAGGAGGGTTGCTTCCGGTGTAAGAAGGGTTGCTTTCGACGTAAGGAAGATTGCTTTCAACGTAAGGAAGGGTTGCTTCCGCCGTAACGAACCTTGCTTCTAGCGTAAGAAGGGTTGCTTCTGGTGTAAGAAGGGTTGCTTTCGACGTAAGAAAGATCGCTTTCGACGTAAGGAAGGGTTGCTTCCGCCGTAAGGAGAGTTGCTTCTGTCGTAAGGAAGATTGCTTCTGTAATTAAGTCTAGGTTCGTGTCGTTTAAGGTCAGTGTCTTGATGTAAGGTCAGTGTCTTGATGTCACCAGTACGTAAGTCTTGATATGGAGAAATTTAGGACGTGGGTTTTCTGGCTTGAATCCACGCTGTCTGACTGTTCCAAATCACCGTTTGATTGGTCAATCGAGTCAAGAAAATCCGCTGAATTTGGGCGAGTTCTGTGGGGGACAACACGCGAGCGAGGTGATCTGCATAGGTAAGTTGATCTGGGTTGGAGGTAAACCAACGATCAATTAACGACTCCGATAGATATACCTCGGTTTGGGTTTGTTCGGTTTGCAACTCGACCTCGAATCCTGCTTGCTCAAAATAAGAGTGCAAGTCTTGGGTCGTCCAATTCAGCTTGGGATCTACAGATTGGCTGTAAATTGCTTCCTCGGCTTGCTGCCAGAGAGCATACAGTTTCGCGTTTACCCAAGACGGATCAGCCAGTTGATACAATCGCTGGGCAACTCGTGGAACGGATTCTGCTAATACAATTCGCCCGTTTGCTGTCATCAGCGATGCGAGTGATGCGATCGCACCCGCTTTATCAACCTCAGCTTGAAGGGCATTTCGTCCAATGATGCGATCGAATGGGATGGACTGTGGCAAAGCTTGCACCAGAATCGGACGAGATAGTTCTGGCAAGGACTGCATTTGCTCACTCAATGCCGCAAAGTCTTTCTCACTTTGCACACGAGCATACACACCCCCTTCAGGAACTTGACGAATCGCTTCCCACACGAGCAAACCGCTACCTGCATTCAAATCAAGAATCACATGATGGCGCTGCGGCTGCGCGATCGTAAAGATGCGATCGCGAACCTTCCCCAGCGTTTCCCCCACTTGACCAAGTGAGCGAGCTATCCATCGATCTACACTCGAATTGGCAGGACTCACCGTGAGAGTTTCAGGCATCTCAATTCCGATTCCTTCAATCAATGCCGCAAGTTGCGCCTCGCGATCGCGCTGCACTTTGACTCGAATCGAGCCTTCAAATCCTTGATCTGACGGTTGATAAAACACTTGGCCTTGCAAATTGCTGGGTAAGTACTGCTGTGCGACCCAGTGTTCTCGATACGAGTGCGGATAGAGATAGCCTGCTCCATCTCCAAACCCTTGTCGATCGCGATTCGAGTCGCGCAGATGCAGCGGTACTTCTGCTTCGCGTTCTCGCTCCACAGCAGATAGCGCATCGAAAAAGCCCATTACACTGTTTGATTTGGGTGCAGTTGCAAGATACAGTGCTGCTTGCGCCAATGGATAGCGACCTTCTGGCATTCCCACCCGATCAAACGCGGCGGCACAGGCATTCACAACCACGATCGCATTCGGATCAGCGAGTCCCACATCTTCGCCCGCTAAAATCAACATGCGACGAAAGATGAATCGCGGATCTTCTCCGGCATACACCATCCGCGCTAACCAATACATCGCTGCATCTGGATCAGAACCACGCAAGCTTTTAATGAAGGCGCTAATCGTGTCAAAGTGGGCATCGCCTTCTTTGTCATACAGAACGGCGCGTTGCTGGATCGACTCTTCCGCGATCGTCATGGTGAGATGAATGACACCTTGATCGTTCGGTGGTGTCGTTTTGACAGCAAGTTCCAGCGCATTAAGAAGCGATCGTGCATCTCCATTCGCAACATTCACCAGATGATCAAGCGCGTCTGGATCAAGAGCAATATCTAAAGTTCCATAGCCACGAGTGCGATCGCGCAACGCTTGCTCAACCACTTGCTTCAGGTGATCGAACGTGAGTGGTTTGAGTTGGAAAATGCGCGATCGACTGACTAACGCTTTGTTGACTTCAAAGTAAGGATTCTCGGTCGTCGCTCCAATCAGAATAACGGTTCCATTTTCTACCCACGGCAGCAGCGCATCTTGTTGCGCTTTGTTAAATCGATGGACTTCATCGACAAAGAGAATCGTGCGCTGATTGGATTGTCGGTATCGTTCTTGAGCAGTCGCGATCGCATCTCGAATATCTTTGATGCCTGCAAGAACCGCATTGATCGCAATGAAATGAGCCTTCGTAGTGTTGGCAATAATTTGTGCGATCGTGGTTTTTCCAGTTCCTGGTGGGCCGGAAAAGATCAGCGAAGACAATTGATCCGCTTGAATGGCGCGGCGTAATAATCGTCCTTGACCGACGATCTCAGTTTGTCCAATAAATTCATCGATCGTTCTGGGCCGCATTCGAGCGGCAAGCGGGGCTTCTTCAGAAGCGCGGGAGCGAGGCAGGTCAAATAGATCCACGGGCTTAAGGAAGGCTGTCACAACGGAAAAATAAACTGTAGCACTGCAAGCTTTCTCCTTTGCTTACTTTAGAAGTAAGGATCGTGGATTGAATAACTCCAACACTTGCATAGCTCCGGGTTGCCCTCATCCCCTAACCCCTTCTCCCGCAGGAGAAGGAGAACCAGAGTCTTGCTCCCTCTCCTGCGGGAGAGGGTTGGGGTG
>JAHHHP010000061.1 GCA_019359275.1 Myxacorys chilensis ATA2-1-KO14
CGTTAGGTTATCTAACACCCGACGAATACGAAAAGAAATGGAATGAGCAACAGAAGTAGAAATGTGGTAGAAAGTAGATACGCTTAAATCTTTTGTGCTTCTGTCCGAACTAAAGGGGTCACTTCAACCCTCTTCGGGGAAATGGAGACAACAAACTTCATCGACGTTCTACCTCAAGAATTTGTAGGAGGTCAAAAAAGTACCTCAGTGTAGATGCTTTCGCTATCTCAAGTAGCTGCACACCTATATACGGTCCGATAGATGTGTCAACTTGATATATACGTAGGAATTTAATCAAACTTAACTTTTAATTAATCTAGCCTTAATAAAATACGAGGCTACAGGCTTTTGAAGCCACAACTCAGTTCGTGGCCATTAAATCGCAGACTGTTACCAAAAAGAGGCTGTGGCTCAAGTTCAAAGGAGCAGAGTGTATAGAACCCATTTGAGATCTCAGGCGGTAGATGCAAGACGTTTCAGCATCAGCCTGACAAAGCAGAGGTTGATTTTGGCAGTTGCATGACTCAAGGAGCGCTCAAAGTTCTTCACCAAGCTCTTACACCGTTCCATCCAAGCATTGGAGCGTTCAATGATCCACCGCTTTGCCACTGGCACAAATCCTGATTTGCCCTGCGCTGCCTTCTGTTGCTTTGAGGGTTTGGAGGAAAGCTGAAACCGAATCTTCGTCATCATCTGCGGATAAACTTGCTCTAACGCCGCTACCAAATGCTCGACGTGATAGCCGTGGTCGAGCAAGATGGTAATCTTCGGGATGTTGACGGGTTTCGACTTGAAATAATCGATGTTGAGCGTCAGCATCTCAATCAATCCAGCATCATCGGAGACATTGGCTTTGGTGCAATGGATGAAAAAGGGAAACCCCAATGTGTCAACGGCAAGATGCCGCTTAATGCCATTGGTCGATTTGTAGAAACAGAAGCCTTTTGACTCGACACTCGCCGTACAGGTATTTTTGACCGCTTGAGAATCAATCATGATTAAGCGAGTCCACTGCGGTTTTTTTTTACCTGTTCTCGCACTTGCTCATGTAACACCTGCTTCAAGGTTTCGATGGCTCCAGCCGCGCGCCACTGTTTGTAATGCCAATAAACCGTTGAATAGGGCGGCAAGTCTTTCGGTAAGTCTTCCCAATTACAGCCATTCTTCAGTTGATAAAAGATGCCATCGAGGATTTGCCGCGTCGTCCAGCTACTTGGTCGGGTTCGTTTCTTTGGCGGCAGTATCTCAGGCAGCAGGGGTTCAAGAATTTCCCATTCTGCATCAGTGAAGCTGCTCGAATATGCCATAGGACGAGATCTTAGAGTTGGATGTACCTTATCTCTTTATTATAAAGATCCCAAATGGGTTCTATAGAAGACTAGGGCTTCCAGATTAGAAGGAAGCGAAAAGTATGCCTGCTCTGCCCAAGATAAAGGCTCCTGCGATCGCGGTTAAGTTTAACCTCTGCTTAATCTCCGTTAGACAAAAGCCTCCGTGCCAATCCTGTTGCTTTCCCTATTGTTTTCCACATTCGTAAAACTACTCGTACAACGATTCTTCTGATTTTGCCAACGGTTTAGCATCATTGCTCTTGGTTTCGCTAAGGGTTAACTAATTTGAAAAGCGGAACATACGGAATATGAAAGTCATTCATCTTCTTAAAGAAAGCTCCTATTAAACCCGAAGTGAAACTCTGTCCTTGGATGAGTTGATCTCTCTCTTAGGAAGCTACATTTGTGAACTGTAATAAATAATTATGAGAAGTATAAAGTAACAGAAAAGCAATAAGGTACATGCAAGGCAGTCTAGCTACGCCGTTAAAAACGCGGGAACTTATTCCAGCTACAACTCAGGCGCAAATCCAAAATCCATACTACGAAGCGGAAAAAAGCTTCGGTGCGTTAATTGAGCTTGAAGATCTCGACCAGCAGCTTGATCACCCTATTGCTCAAATCAGCGATTTCGAAACAACGCTCAAGCAAGCGTTGACAGAAGCCTATCAAACGCCGCAGGGTTCGGACGATGCCCATTGGTTCATCCAACGAGTGTTGTACCGGATCAATCGACTCAATCTTTTTTGGTACGACGATCTGAGCCATTACACCAACGAGCGATCGCTGTATCTGCAAAAGATTCGGAATCAGATCGAAGCCGCTTGGCAACAGTGGGAACTGTCTCACGTCGATGCCGAGAGTTATAAGTCACTTGACTTTAAGCGAGCGCTGAGCAATCGCTACGAAGCCGATCTTAATCCTGCTTTATCTGACGATGCGATCTATTTAAGAGAACGCTTGTCGTTTGAGGGATATCGTTATTTGATTGCGATCGCATCCTTTGATGGGCTGATCGAATCGAGTCGGCTTACCCGAATTTTGGGTGGGGCAGCCAACGAAGTACAGGCAACCCTGACCAGAGTGCTGATTGAGGAATATGGCAACGGTCGTCTGTCTCGAAAGCATTCGACATTTTTCGCGCTGATGATGACCGAACTCGGCTTAAACACGCAGCCCGAGGCCTATATCGATCTCGTTCCCTGGCAAGTTCTTGCCAGCACAAACCACAACTTTTTGCTCACCGAATGTAAGCGGCACTTCCTGCGCTACAACGGGGGTCTAGCTTACTTTGAAGTTGCTGGGCCTTCTGCCTACCGCAACTATCTCGCCGCCGCTCAGCGCCTCGGACTCTCCGATGACGCTATGGGATATTGGGAACTCCACATCCGCGAAGACGAGCGACACGGACGCTGGATGGTTGAAAACGTGACGCTGCCGCTAGTGGATATGTATCCCAACGAAGCGTGGCAACTGGTATTGGGCTACGACCAAGAAAAGATCATGGGCGAACGAGCGAGCGAAGCAGTCGTGGCACGGCTGCGTCAATGGGAAGCTGAGCCGCTGCCTGTGGTTTCTCCTTAAAGCGAGCTTAACTTTAAGCAAGCTATGACGGGTGCAACGCATAATTTATGGGATGACTCTATGACACTCACTGGATCTCGCGTGCGGCGATCGCACGTCACTTCTCAGGGATTACCTGATGCAACTCCTGCTTACTCTCAGCAGGAAGTGTTTTTCTGCCCTGAAGAATCTCATTTCTATTCTTATTGTTTAGAGCGATTAGTATTTAATCGTCATCGCGATTCCAATAGCATTATTGAATTTGGCTCTGGTGATGGTAGTCCTGTTATTAATGCGCTGATGCGGAGCCAGTTTAACGGAACGATTCAGGGTTACGAGCTAAATCCTTCTGCTCATCAAGTTGCTTGTTCTAGAGCCTCTCAGTGTGAACTAGACCAGAAGTATGTTGTTCACAATCAGTCGTTTTTTGACGCTGATGCTCCCAATGCAGATTGTTTGATTGCCAATCCGCCTTACTTGCCTGCCCCAGATAACAACATCTGTATGCCTCTGTTACATGGTGGCGACGATGGCGCGACGATTACAAACAAACTTCTGACGTTGGATTGCCCCAACGCCATGCTGCTGATCTCTAGCTATTCAAACCCAGTAGAAACCATCGAACATGGACTGGATCACGGATATGCAGTTGCAGATTTTATGGTGACGCCGCTTCAGTTTGGTTACTACAGTTCTGAGCCAAAGGTGAGAAACTGCATTTCAAAACTGCGTCAAAATCAGCAAGCGTTCTATTCTCAGAATATCTATTTTCTGGCTGGCGTTCTGTTTACAAAGCAAGAACTTGGTGCGATCGATATCTCTAACGAGTTGATCAAAGTGATGACTGCTTTGTGATATTTTACCAATGCTTCTATCATGGCAACTGTTGATATCCTCATTCCTACTTACAATCGTTCAGCAGCGTTGGCAGTGACGTTGACGAGTTTGATCGCTCAAACCTACAAGGATTTTAGAGTCATCATCTCCGATCAGACCGAAAGTGTGGATGCCAACGGCGAATGTCAAGGGGCTTTTGCTGCTGGAGAGGTGCAAGCCGCACTGCGAGTTTTGCACTCAGTTCTTGGTTCCAACCCCGACGCCATTCAAACCCATCAGCACTTGCCTCGACGAGGCATCGCAGAACAGCGCCAGTTTTTGCTCGATCAAGCCACAGCACCGTATGCTCTTTTTCTAGATGACGACCTAATTTTGGAGCCTTTTGTTGTTCAGCAACTGCTGACTACTATTCAAGAGGAAGAATGTGGTTTTGTTGGCAGTGGCATGATTGGACTGAGTTTTAGTGATGATGTGCGTCCTCACGAGCAGGCAATCGAGTTCTGGGACAGATCTGTTCAGCCTGAATCAATCTGTCCTGGAATGCCGCAGTGGGAGCGCTGGAAACTCCACAATGCAGCGAACCTTTATCACATTCAGCGAAATTTTAACCTGAATCCAAAGCAACCTCGCACCTATCGAGTCGCTTGGGTTGCAGGATGCGTTTTATATGACGTGGCAAAAATTCGCAGTGTAGGAGGCTTTAGCTTCTGGCACGATCTTCCCGAGAATCATTGCGGTGAAGATGTGTTAGTACAACAGCGAATTATGGCGCGGCATGGCGGATGTGGCGTTCTTCCCTCTGGAGTTTATCACCAGGAATTGAAGACAACGATTCCCGATCGCAGCAACAATGCACCCGTAATGCTTCCCTTAGCAACCTAACACCAGCAAAGTAAATTTACCCATAACATAAATGGCTGCCTCAATCTCGAAGCAGCCATTTATGTTATGGGTGGAAGGATTCATAATCAGTCAATCTTGATTACGAATCCTTACCAATTAGAATCCGCCGAAGTTGTAACCAACCCCTACTCGAATTCCGACAGCCGCTTGTCCTGTTACAGAAGCGTTAACGGCTGCTGTTGCTGTGAATTGACGCGAGATAGGCACATCAACACCGCCTGTTAATAACAAAGCAACATCTCCACCATCGCCCGTTGAGACTGCTGCGCCAATTCCAACATATGGAGCGATCGGAACACCTAGCGCACCTCCTACTGGACCTGCCGGACCTGCGCCAAAGTTAAAGTCATAGGTGATGGGAAGCAAAATAGTCACATCATCCGAAAACTGAACCGATGGACGAGCTGAAAAAGAACGGGTTAAGCCAATCTTACTAAAGAGTTCAAAACTGGTCTCGCCCAGCGCCGTGTCGCCATCACCAACACCAATGTTAGCGCCAATACCCACATAGCTAGAACCAGAACGAGTTGCACGACCCGGTGTGATCTGCGGTATTAGGTTGTTGTTTGGAGTTGTGGTATCTGGTGTTGTACCTGGAGTATATTGTGGCGTTACAGGCGTGGTTGAATCCGGTGTAGTCGTTCCCGGTGTTGTTGAATCCGGTGTAGTCGTTCCCGGTGTTGTCCCAGGCGTAGTTGAATCCGGTGTAGTGGAAGGCTGGGTTTGCGGAAATGTGGTATCCGGCTGGGTTCCACCAGGCGAGATAATGGTTGGACTGGTCGTGTTCGGAGCAATACCACCCGGAACCGTATCAGGAACGGTAGATGGGTTGCGTGTACCAGGCGTGGTTGCAGGAACACTTGGAACAGCATTCGGATCGGTAGTCCCGGGACTCGTTGCACCCGGATCAATACGCGGAACCGTATCAGGAACGGTAGATGGGTTACGTGTACCAGGCGTAGTCGGTGAACCCGATGAACCATCAGTAGACTGTGCTAACAAAGTTGCTTCGGGAGCTTGGCTTAATAGTGCTGATGCTTTTGTGACCGAGTGACCTGGAATAGGAGCCGCAACTTTAGCAGAGGCTTGTGGTTTAGTTCCTTCTAGATATGAAGCGTTCGAGTCTGACCGTATAACTTGATTGGATAAGACAGAAGTTGCATCTGTGGCGTCTGGTTCTTCTGCTTGCGCTTTGACAGTTCCAGCAAAGACCGTAAGCATAGCGATGCTTAGCGGTAGAAGGATTTTTTTATTAACTAGGTTCAGGGTCATAGGTTCTGCTAACGTCCGAAGCGTTGTGCGCTTGTGGGTAGGAAGACAGGCAATAAAGCTCAGTCTTTAGCTATGAGCGTAGAGCGTTCAATTTCTTGGAACCTCTCTCTAAAGAAGGAAAATCTTTTGGCGAGCAGGTTATAGAGTATTCAGGATTAGCAAAATCCTTTAGAATCAAGCTTCTAGCCTTTCAATCGGGTTGCAAAGTTTTGCGATCGCGTCGGCGATAAGCTACGGGCTTTTAAGATAGCTGCCGCTAAAAACGCATAGGATAGGATGCCCACCAGCGCTAGAACAACCGGGCTAACCCACCCCATTGCATTCCAGAGCGCATGCAGTCCAGCGGCAGTCAGATAGCCAATGGTCAGAATCACAGCACTTTGTTTCGGCTTTAAAACACTTAGTCCAATGAAGTAACCCAGATAGCCGCTATAGGCCATATGACCCGAAATCGACCCCAGCAAACGAGGAATGAGGAGTTGTAGACCTCTCAATTGATTCACTCCTTCACCGACTTGTAGCGTCGTATTTTGAATGATTTCTGGAACATACTGTCCCAAGGTTTCTAGCAGCGTAAATCCAACAGCAGACGCGGCCCCCAGCAAGATACCGTCCAATGGCTCCCAGATGCCAACGCGACTATTCCACGGCGCGGGCAAAAATCGTCCGATCGCAAATAACGCAAGTAGAGGAAGCGCCTTCAGCAACTCTTCCATCAAGCCTGCACCAAAAAACATCCGAATCAGCAGCACTAAGAAACTGATTGATTCTCCATCTTCTGGTACGCGTCCGGGCAAGACTTGTCGAAACAGCCAGATCGACAAGGGTAAAACCGGACTGCTGAGTAGAGCAATTGTGCCTAATGCCGCTGCGACCGGAACCCACCACGGTTTGTGCTTACCGCAGAGTTGGTAAACAAAATAGTAAGCGGCTAGGGCTAGATATCCAGCAATGAGCAAATTGAAGACGATCGCCTGTCCAACTGCCAAGAACATCGCTACCACAAATCCGATAGTGATCATACTCGGCGCGAGATAAGCTTTTTGCGTCAAATCTCGCCCTGTGGAGAGGATCGGAAACAGTTGGGTAAACGTAACTCTTTCTTCGACGATAGGAGCGACAGGAGTATCTTGAGGAGGTAAAGTCAAGACTTCGAGGGTCTGAGACTGATGCTCTTGAGCGCAATACTCGAAAATATATTCAGGCCCACTCTGTCCTAGTGTGATGCGATCGCGGCTTTGCAACATCTGGCAACCGCGCAACCGTTTTCCGTTCAAATACGTACCATTCGAGCTATCAAGATCACAAACCCACCACCTTGACCCTGTTCCTGGCTCGGCAGCGGGGCGAATCTCGACATGACGCCGCGACACAGAAGCATGTAAAACCGGATCGACCACAATATGACAGCGGGAATCTCGCCCAATTGCCACAGTATGGTCAGCATAAAGGGGATAGGAGTGCTTGGAAGCAGGTTTACCGGGGGTCGGCACGTGCCGCAAGCTTGCGATCGCAGATGATTCACCCGTCATTTCACGGTGTCCAGCAGTTGGCGTTCACCACAGTTATTCAATGTGAAAAATGAGACTCCAGGAAGGATGGGCAACATTCTACACTTAACCTTGTACAATTTTGCTCCCATCCTACGCCGCCTCATTAACAATTTACTCGTTAAAAGACGACTGGTATGAAGAACTGAAGCGTGAAGACGGCTTGAATAGTATGGCTGAGATCGTTGGCTTCTCCTTCTTACAACACCTACCGAGGCAGTTGAACTGCTCGGTTTAGGGACTGAAAAATTGAGTGAACCTATTGTTAGCGTAAGTCAGAACAAGGTGCGCTACCTGTGATAACGCACCTAAATCATTACAGTTACTGCATTGATGTTGACATTTCTTGCTGAACCTTGGTTTTCGCCGCTTTGAATTCCGTCGCCATTTGCTCTTTTTGTTCGCTGCTACAATTCTTGTCGATCGCAGCAAACATGGTGCTTTCTTCTTGGCGAATATGATCGCCTAGATGTTCCATGAGATCTTTAATTTTCGAGCGGAACTGATCGGCAGAGGCAGGATCCATTGCCTTAATTTCATCAAGCATGGGTCGCCATTCGGCTTGCTCATCGTACAATTCCTGAGTGTTATCATCCCCGTAGAACGATCGAATTCTTGGATAGACCACTTCTTCTTCGGCTTGAGCATGTACCAATATGTCTTTATAGAGTTGCCCAAAATATTCCTGCAACTTTTGCGGATCTTTTGTTGCGCCAATTTCAGTAAAGATCGTATTCACTTTGTTGTGATCCAGCCTAATCAAGGTCTGGATGTTCATATCTTCTTTGTGAGTGTTGTGAGTCAGCACACTGCCTGCAACCCCAGATAGGGCTGCGATCGAGTCTTGTACCCGTGCCCACAGACCTTGATCAGCATCTTGTCCAGTCATTTCCCGTACACCTACCTGTTCGAGTAGGCCTTTGAGTTGCTCTTGATGAGCGCGACTCTCAAAGTTGACGGTGTTCAACGGCGCGATCGCGACTTCAATATCTGCGCCGACTTTCTGAGCTGCTTTGTGAATCGTGATACCACTCATGGCTTGACCATGCTTCGCCAGTTCATGGTGAAGCAGTTTTTGATAGAACGCAAACTCATCGTTAGACATCATTTGCTCGAACTGCGAGATAAAAATCTTGGTGGCAGCACTTGGTTCAGCTTGAATGCCATATTGCACGATTACCGTCTCAATGATGCCCAGGTTTTTCTGGTCATCGTCGAGCATCGTTTGCAAGCGATCGCGAACATCGGAGTACTGGCAAGCATCGATTAATTTCTGATCATTTGAAAGAATTGCACTTTGAAAGGCTCTCAGATCGGCTAAGCGTTCACCAATCATCATCCGCTTTGTATCATCTAGTGTTGTCACCATGATTAGTTCTCCTACGTAAGCAATTTTTTTATCAGTATCTAATCCACTCAAAGAGCAAAGATTAAGTCCCTCAATTTTGAGCAGGATTGTGGTTTCGTCCACCCAACTCCAGTTAGATGTTTGGCTTAACTCTTCTTATCTCTTGGCTTAACTCTATAGACTTATACGAGGTGAATTGTCAGTAGATGCCCATCTTGAGAGTGAGGAATGCTTAGAGTTCAATTTCTAACATTAATACTATGGAGAGGAGCAGCACAGATGTGATTTGAAATTGGGAAGGTACAGATATGAAACCTTGGATAATCATCGCCAGTGTTGCGTTTTTGGTTTCGCTTGGAAGTCTTTTAATTCGACCACGCCAAGATTTGCGATGGGTGAAACGGTTAGATCTTCCTCCCTGGTTAGCAATGGTTCAACCGTTGATTCCGCTGATTTGGACGATCGCATTTACCTGTGGCACATGGTCTGCTGTTTTGGTGTGGCTTGACGAACCAGGAACGCTCAAAACTTGGTTGCTAATGGGCGTATATTTGCTGGTCGAAATTGTTACGGTTTCCTACATTCCCTTGACGCTACGACTGCGGAGCTTGGCGATCGGAACAATTATTGGTGGACTAGGGGCAGTTTTAGGAATTTTGCTCGCGATCGCTGTGTCTTTCACATCAGGGCAGGCAGCGTTGCTTCTTTTGCCTTATATTCTTTGGAGTCCCATTGGAACTTACGCAACCCAAGAAATGATTGACCTCAATCCAGAGGCAATTTAGCTGCTCAGATTCAGGAATGGCTTAATGAATAAGTGCGCTACTGTGAAGATGTATTTCAGCAGAACAAGCTCAAGAACACCATGTGAAACGATTTAGACAACGACGTTGTCTAAATCGTTACTATGAACTTTCAGCGCTGGAGATGTTAGCAGAAGTTTCAGAATATGCTTTATGTTAGTAAGTAAGTTCGCGATTGCAAAACGGCATATTGCTAAGACAAACTATTGACTATCAAACTGAGCAGGTTCTCGCCTGTTTTTCAAGTCGCAATGGTTGCACGATGTAGTATTTGGATTACTCATCAACCGCTATGAATTTAGTTGAGTAGTTTGAACTACACCATCCCCACGTCTAGAACATCACCGCCTATTCTTAGAGTTCTAATTGTTCCTTCCACAGAGCCTGAATTTAGATCAATTTCAGATATTGACAAGCGAATTTGTGTGTGCTTCGATAGAGCTATGCAGACGAATATCAATCCTTGGTGTTCGTCTCATGGGCATTACCTCCGACTCTCAAATTAATGCATATCCGATATTCTGGGTTAGCGTTTATTTGAATGGTTAGACAAATCTCCCAAGTAAACGCTAGTTCAGCATGTTGGATGTGCACTGGTGTGAGGCTTGGAGGTAATGCGCTTGAGACGCTTACCGCTAGGTAAAAGGGTATGTGGTGACCTTATTAATTTGGTCGGCATAGCTCGTCTATTTGATGTTCCGATGCTGCTGTAAACGTATTGAAGGTTAAAACAGTATGCATTCTAAAAAACAACCAAGCAAAAAGGAACAACTCGTTCGCTTGTATGGCTCGTACTGCTGGTGGTGTGGTTGTTGCTTGCCTTTGGAGAAGTTGACTCGTGAGCATTTAATTCCTAGAAGTCTTGGTGGAACCCACTCTCTAGAAAATTTGCGGCTTGCTTGTTTCCCTTGCAATAATTCTCGCGGTAACAGTCTCTATCCGCCTCAGTGGAGGAAGAGAAATTGATTCCACCTATGCTCTTTTTAGGAAGCTGAGTTTGAAAAATTAGGCTTCCTAAAAAGTAGTGTTTTTTGCTTTAACTTAATAGAGCCGTTCCTATAAGACAATTTTAACTAGGATTATAACGAGGGAAAAAATGCATAAGTTCTTGATTTTTAATGACGAAAAGCTGCTGCGGCGTGCGTTAACACACCGTTCCTATGCACATGAGAATCCTGGAGAAACAGAACACAATGAGCGACTAGAATTCCTAGGGGATGCCATTCTCACATTTTTAAGCGGTGAGTATCTTTATCAGCGTCATCCAGAGATGGGAGAGGATGAAATGACGCGACGGCGATCAGCTCTTGTAGACGAAAAACAACTTGCCAAATTTGCAATTGAAGTAGGTTTAGACTTCAGGATGAGACTGGGGCAGGGCATGATTCGAGATGGAGGCTACCAAAATTCAAACCTTTTGAGCAGTACTTTTGAAGCTGTTGTTGGAGCTTACTATTTGGATAATAGCCGCAGTATTGAAGCAGTTTATTCTTTAGTTAAGCAGCTATTTGATTCTGTGCCCGAAGGGGTTGTTATATCCCGATCAACTATAGATTCTAAAAACCGATTTCAGGAATGGGCACAAGCAAATGGTGCAACAACTCCTCCAAAATATATGACAGAAAAAGTAGGTGGAATGGATCATGCTCCAGAGTTTATTGCTAAAGCTTACGTCGGCGATAAGCTCTATGGCGAGGCTAAAGGACGCAGTAAAAAGGATGCAGAAAAACAAGCAGCCGAAGATGCACTGACAAAGCTGAAGAAACGAGGCTTGCTGTAAGCTCATAAAGAAGTAATCTGCACCCAACCATTGCCCTCCATCAAAAATATCGCCCTAAAATCCCAGATCTGATTGAACAACCCTATGGTTAAAAGGCTTTGACCAATGCCCCAGAATTAACGCAAATCCAACCAGACCTGTGCTGGGATCTCTTCCAACTCCGACGAAAGCAGGAACGTTCCAGGTGGAAAATCGTTAGAAACTAATTGCTCTAGCAAAATAAGTGCTTCTGCAAATAGAAATTCAACAATTTCATCAGGAACGCTACTGCCCACAAAGTTAACAGGATAACCCTGATTCACCAGGTAGAGAATGCGATTTGGGAGATGGTAGGCTTGCACATGGGGATGAACAAACTCCGTCCATTGTGCCTGAGTATGCAAGTAGTCCAGATCAATCTCGATTTTTTTTGAACTGGCACTGACCAGAATAGTGCGATCGCTCAACCGATCAATCACCTCTGGCGTAATCGAACATACCCCCGACGCGCCAATCACAATCGAAGCCCGATCGAAGCTATCCAGTTCATCTTGCAATAGGAAGCCGTCCAACTTCAGGGCTACCTTCTTAATCACATCCACATCGTGTGCGGCAACGACGACGTTTTTTGCTCGTAGACTGCGGCATACTCCACGCCCGACCCAGCCATAGCCATTGACGAGAGCTAACCGCCCTGCGATCGCATAGCCAATCTCACGCAGAATTGTATCTAGAGACAGCACCACTGCATCTCCGACATAATCGCCTTCAATCTCCTTCAGTCTTGTCTCAGCACAGTTCAACTGAGGAATTAAAAGATCGTCAATACGCTGTGCCGCCCATACTCCTTGCTTCGTAATTTCAACACTTCCTCGAACACTGTTCGAGTATTCCCGATAGTGGTTGTGGAAACACGTGATAGCATAACCACCCACCTCATGGAGAAGCAGTTGGTGATCTGCTTGACGACATCGCTCAAGGCTATCCTTCAATTCAGTCTGAATAGTTGCTTCCAACTCATGGAATCCTGGTGTCAACACTCGAATTCCATGATCCTGCAACGCTTTCACGACTTGTTTCTTGCCAGAGTAGCTAATGCCAATCACAACATCAATCGGAAAAAACTGGTGGGAGGTCAGCAGCAACCGCAGCGTATCTTCATAGAGATGCTGCACCACAAACTGGCGGCAGCTAGGATGAGGTTTGATGCCTACTCGTCGAGCCACCTCACCCAAAAAATCGGGATGGAAAGTATTCATTGTGCATCCTTGTGATTTGTTCCACAGTTGATTCTTGTGCGCCAAGCACAGAGAAGTTAAGTTTCAACTTCAAATTGCATCATTTGAAGTTGAAACAGTTCAAAGCTAAGATTTAGGACTGGGAATTGGAGCGAGGCACTTCGCAAACAAACAGAACATCGTTTGTCCACTGCCGGAAAAATGGCAGTCCACCGAGCAAACGACTGAGATGCCAATCTAAAACCCGTAGAAATGGCTGTTCCAGGGTCTTCTCGCGCAGTTGCTTAAACAGACGCATGAGGAAGGGAATCTTTTCATAGCGGCGGTGGAACATCACCAGGTAAGGAATGACCGAAATCAATCCAACCCCGTGGCTCTTACGAACCTTCAGTTCACAACTTAGAAGGTTATACCATTCGTCTTGACGTAACCGAATCTTGTGTTCTTTGTAATGCAAATGCTTGAATTTGAATCGGTCTAACCGATACATCTGCGGAATGGTAACAACAACAAGCCCGCCTGGTGGCAAAATTGAACAACACGCTTCAAGAATTTGGAGAATATCGATTTCGAGTCCGTCAAGATGCTCCAAAACATCTAGTAGAAAAATGACGTTAGGCTGCCACGGAAGTTTTGAAATGATTTGGTTGGATTCCCGAATGTCTGCCAAGATGTCAGGTGAAAATGGAGACTCATAATCCACGCCACAGTATTGAAAATCGACACCCAAATTAGACAGATAGCGTAGCGCAATTTTGTCAGCACAACCCAGATCAAGGATGCGGGGATGTTCAATATTGGCTTCCTGCAAAGCTTTGGCAATCAGCCGAAACTTAACGTAATTGAACAAGTTTTCATCCTTAGCCGACAGAAGGCGATCGACTAGGTAGGAAGAATGAGCCGTTCTTGTGGACAATACCATACGTGTTCTTACCTGTAGATGTTGCTTGACCGATACCAGTTGAAGCACCTCAGCAACTCGGTAACTGCGCGAATTTCTCATACGCCTCTTTCACGCACTTGATAAAGCCGTGTAGGAAAGTATTAATTTCGCGAAAACCTTATACGAGAGGGGCCTTACGGAGCGTGCTTAGTCTTACAGAGCGTGCTTAGTCCTACGGAGCATACTTACGGAAGAATCTAGAATTAGGATTAAGAAAGCTAAGAACACTGAAGCTGTTCGATAGAATAACCTACTCACCTGCTAGCCTATAGCGAAATTTCTCGGAGAATGTTATTTGCGTAGATTCACTGAGAAATCTAGAAAAAAGGGGCTTTTTCCTAAATTTTATTTAGGAATACGTAGATTTATTTCAAATTTTTCAAGAAATCTTCACTGCTTTAGCTTGTACTTAGAACTATCAAGTAATATCCGTTTTATTACTTAGAAAAGAATTACGGATATTCTCTAAAAGCTTAATAACATTGGAATAAATCTGGGCTAGAGAGTTAAACAGAGAGACTGAACAGAATCTGCAGGCTGTTATATAAAGCACTTAAGAAACGGTTTAAACACGGATAAAAAATCGAGTTTTCATACTTAGGAAGTCGATGTGTTTACTGTTTAAGTAAAATTACTGAATTCTCTGATTCATATGTTCAATCTTGCTATGCGGCTTAAGTATAATTACGAATTTTACAAAATTTTTATTAGTATAGTTACGCTTTACTGACAAATCTATCCCTCAAGACAGATGAAACGACCCCGAAGCTGGGAAAACTAGCGCAGTTAACTAGCTATACTTAGTCATTAAAGGATCATGATGAAGCAGATTCAGATCCAGGGGTATCAAATTCGAGAAACTATCTACGACGGTTCTAGAACTCTCGTTTATTCCGGCTATCAGGAATCGAAGCAACGAACTGTTGTGATCAAGTTACTCAAAAACCCTTATCCCAGCTTCACAGAACTGTTGCAGTTCAAGAATCAGTACACTCTGATCCGACAGCTTGATTCACCGGGAGTGGTTCGTCCTTATAGCCTCGAGCCTTACCACAATGGGTTTGCTCTGGTGATGGAGGACTTTGGCGGAATTTCGCTGAAGGAGTATAGTCCTATCAAAAACCGAGGCGGTAGAGAGTCGGGAAGCGTAAAGTTTCTGGCGGAATTTCTGCGGATTGCGATCGCCCTTGCTGACATTCTCGATCGGCTTTATCACCATCGCATCATCCACAAGGACATCAAGCCTGCCAACATTTTGATCAATCCCACCACGGGGCAAGTCAAGCTGATTGACTTTAGCGTGGCGTCCCGGTTGCCGCGTGAAACGCAAACCCTCACCAGCCCAAACGTTTTAGAAGGCACACTGGCCTATCTCTCGCCCGAACAAACGGGGCGCATGAATCGCGGCATTGACTACCGCACCGATTTCTACTCTCTGGGCATTACCTGCTTTGAACTGCTGACGGGTCGGTTGCCCTTTCATTCGGATGATCCGATGGAGTTGGTGCACTGTCATATTGCTAAACAGCCTCCGACAGTTCATCAACTCAATGCCGCCATTCCATTAATGGTTTCAGCCATTGTCAGCAAACTGATGTCAAAGAATGCGGAAGACCGATATCAGAGCGCTCTGGGCTTGAAGCATGATTTGGAGATCTGCCTGCACCAGTGGCAAGATCACGGAACAATTGCTCTCTTTCCATTGGGACAGCGAGACATCTCAAATCACTTCATCATTCCCGAAAAACTTTACGGTCGAGAGCAAGAAGTGGCCCAGTTGTTAGCCGCATTTGAGCGAGTGACACAGAGCCAGGAGTCAGAGACGTCTTGCTCTGTGGCCCTTACGTCTCATTCCTCAAGAAGCGAACTCGTCCTCGTTGCGGGCTTCTCTGGTATTGGCAAGACTGCTGTGGTCAACGAAGTTCACAAGCCCATTCTGCGGCAACGAGGCTACTTCATTAGAGGCAAGTTTGACCAGTTCCAGCGCAACATTCCCCTTTCCGCTTTTGTGCAGGCATTTCGCGATCTGACAGGGCAATTGTTGACTGAAAGCGATGCTCAGGTAGAACGGTGGAAACTCAAAATCTTGAAAGCGTTGGGCGAAAATGCTCAAGTGATCACTGAGGTTATCCCAGAGCTAGAGCGCATCATTGGTGAGCAAGTCCCTGCTCCAGAATTGGCGAGCAGTGCAGTGCAGAACCGCTTCAATGTTCTGTTCCAAAAGTTCATCCAAGTCTTTACAACACCCGACCATCCCCTGGTGATTTTTCTCGATGACTTGCAGTGGGCAGATGCAGCATCGCTCAAGCTGATGCGACTGCTCATGAGTGGCACTGAAAGTCACGATTTACTACTCATTGGAGCCTATCGCGATAACGAAGTTTCCCCCAGCCATCCGCTGATCCTATCAGTGGACGAGATCTGCGAAGCCGGAACGCCTGTCACGACGATCGCTCTAGCGCCCTTGACTCCAGCCCATGTCAATCGTCTGATGGCAGATACCCTTAATTACACGTCAGCAGAAGCACAACCCCTCAGTGACCTGATCTATCGCAAAACCAACGGCAATCCCTTCTTCACGACCCAATTCCTCAAATCTCTGCATGAGGACGGTCTGATTGCCTTTGACGTTAAGATCGGCAAGTGGCAATCTAACCTAGAGCAAATCAAAATCCTGTCCCTAGATGCTGACATTGTGGAGTTTATGCGGCTTCAGTTGCAGAAGTTGCCCGATGCGACTCAAACTGTCCTCAAGCTGGCGGCATGTATCGGCAACCAGTTTGATCTAGCGACCCTATCTGTTGTCTGTGAGCGATCGCATAACGAAATTGCCAAAGATCTATGGGTTGCCTTGCAGGAAGGATTCCTCTTGCCGACTGGGGATGAGTACAAGATGTTTCACGATGGCGATGAGGGTTCCTTAATCATCGGTAGCCAGGACGCATCTGACCAGTCACCCAATTACAAATTTTTCCACGATCGCGTTCAACAAGCAGCGTATCTGCTCATTCCCGATGAGCAGAAACAGGCCACTCATTTACGAATCGGTCAACTGCTGAATCAAATTGCTGAGGAGAGAGATGAGAAACTCTTTGAGATAGTCAATCAACTAAATTTAGGTGCAGCATTAATTAGCGACCCGACCGAGCAGCAGAAGCTAGTGCGACTTAACCTACAAGCAGGGCGCAAAGCAGTGGCGGCAGCAGCGTACAGCGCAGCATCTGGCTATTTCACCATTGGGCGGAACTTGCTGCCAACGGATGCTTGGGAGCGAGAATATGAGCTAACACTGATGCTGTATTCAGAAGCAGTAGAGGTGGCTTACCTCAACGGTGAACTGGAGCAGATGGATCAACTGACGGAACAGGTGTTGCAGAAAGCTAGAACGTTGCTGGATCAGATTCAGGTTTATGAGATCAAAATTCAAGCAAACATTGCTCAGAATCGACTAGCAGAGGCATTGGCACTCGCTTTATCGGTGCTGCGCCTGCTGGAGGTTGACCTGCCAACGGCTCCTACCGCGTCGGATGCTGAACATGCTCTGCAACACATTCAAACGGCGTTGGTCGAACGAGAGCCTGATGCGCTCATTCATCTACCTCTGATGCAACTGCCTGAGAAACTGGCAGCAATGCGAATCTTAGCTACGCTGATCTCAATTACGTTCGTGTGTTTTCCGCCCCTGCTGCCCTTAGTGATTTGTGAGAAAGTAAACCTGTCTCTGAAGTATGGAAACTCCGAGTGGTCTGCTTTTGCCTACGCGAATTATGGGCTTTTGCTGTCTACTACAGGAGACACTGAAACCGGATATCAATTTGGACAACTGGCAATTCGTTTATTAGATCAACTCAATGCTAAAAGCATTAAGGCGAAAACTTTCACGATGGTCTATGGCATGACCGTCCACTGGCAGCAACTTCTAAAAGCCTCACTAGATCCTCTCATGGAAGGGTATTACACGGGATTGGAAACTGGGGATATTGAGTATGCAGCCTACTGCATTCTGCATCACAACGAGTATGCCTACTTCTGTGGACGGGAACTCAATAAACTGGCAGAACAATTTGCGACTCACAGTAATGCACTGGCTCAAATCAAGCAAACTCACACACTGACCTATCACGAGATTTATCGACAGGCTATCTTGAATTTGCTCGAATCGCCGGAGAACCCGACTTGCTTAGCAGGTGAAGCGTATGACGAAGAACGGTTGCTGACACTTCATGAGCAAGCAGATGACCGATACGCCCTGTATCAGGTCTATCTCAACAAACTAATTTTGAGCTATCTATTAGGAGACGTTGAGCAAGCCGCTCACTTCGCAGAACTAGCAGAACGCTACATTGACGGCGTCTCAGGCTTGTACTTCGTCCCGGCGTTCTACTTCTATGATTCACTCGCAAAATTAGCCATTTATGCAACGGCAACCGGAACGGAGCAGACGACAATTTTGGAGAAGGTGCAGAGCAACCAGGAGAAAATGTTGCAATGGGCAGGCTCTGCACCGATGAATTTTCTGCACAAGTTTCACCTCGTTGAAGCAGAGCGGTGTCGGGTCTTGGAACAATTCACGATCGCAATGGAGCAGTATGATCATGCGATCGCTGGAGCAACTGCGAATCATTTCCGCCAGGAAGAGGCGCTCGCTTACGAACTGGCGGGCAAGTTTTACCTGGAGTGGGACAAAGCCAAAATTGCTCAGGTCTATCTAACGGATGCTTACTATGCCTATGTTCGCTGGGGCGCAAAGACAAAGGTAAATCACTTAGAGCAGGAATATCCAACGCTGCTCACCCTTGTATCGCAACCTGAAAGAACTCCACTCAAACGAAGTGCGATCGCCTCTACTACAACGACCAGTTCTGGCTTAAGTAGCAGTTTAGATGGTTCTAAAGCCTTGGATTTGACGACGGTGATCAAAGCCTCTCAAGCCCTCTCAGGCGAAATTCAACTCGATCAGTTGTTAGCCAACCTGATGCGCGTGGTCATTGAGAATGCTGGCGCACAGAAAAGTGTGCTGATGCTATACCAGGATAAACAGTGGGTAGTTGCAGCCCAAGCTGGCAATGAAGCTGAGGCAACGATGCAATTGCCCGTAGGAGGAACAACTTCGCAACTACCCATTCCAATCGAGTCTAGCCGCGTGATGCCACAGTCTATTCTCAACTACGTGGCTCGTACCTTTGAAACCCTAGTGATCGCCGATGCCCGGACGGAAGCGCCCTTCTCAACCGATCCTTACATCCTTGTACAGCAGCCCAAAAGTGTCCTGTGCATGTCGATTCGGAATCGGGGTGAACTCATTGGAATTCTATATCTGGAAAATAACCTGACGCTAGGGGCGTTCACTAGCGATCGCATTGAAGTCTTACAACTCCTGATGGCCCAGGCAGCGATTTCTCTGCAAAACGCTACACTTTACAACACTTTGGAACAAAAGGTTGAACAGCGCACCCAGGAGTTAAACGAGAAAAATCAACATCTTTCCAAGGCATTAGCAGATCTGCAACAGGCTCAGACTCACTTAATCCAGACCGAAAAGATGTCTAGTCTAGGGCAGATGGTAGCGGGAGTCGCGCATGAAATTAATAATCCAGTCAACTTTATTCACGGCAATCTCGTTCACGTGCAGGAGTATGCTCAGGATTTGATGCACGTCTTACAGCTCTATCAAAAGCACAGTGCGCATTTGGCTCCTGAAATTCAAGCAGAGGCGAGCGAAATCGACCTAGACTTTTTGCAGAAAGACCTACCTAAGACTCTAAAGTCTATGAGAGTAGGAACCGATCGGATTCGGCAAATCGTGCTGTCACTGCGAAACTTCTCACGAATGGATGAAGCCGAATTTAAGTGCGTTGATCTTCATGAAGGTATTGATAGCACGCTCATGATTTTGCAGCACCGTTTAGACGCTAGAGCCGAACGCCCAGAGATTGAGATTATCAAAGAGTACAGCCAGTTACCCCAGGTAGAATGCTATCCCGGACAACTCAATCAAGTGGTGATGAACATTCTGGCGAATGCGATCGATGCCTTAGAGGAGGCCGATGCTAAGCGAACTTATCAGGAAATCAAAGAGAACCCTAGTCGAATTATCATTCGCACATCGGTCAGTCAGTCTCAGTCAGTCAAGATTGCAATTCTGGACAACGGACTGGGGATGCCAGAATCAATCAAACAACGAATCTTCGACCCGTTCTTTACGACGAAGACTATTGGTAAAGGAACAGGGATGGGGATGCCCATCAGCTACCAAATTGTGACTGAGAGACACGGCGGCAAACTAGAATGTTTTTCTACTTTTGGCGAAAAGACCGAGTTTGTGATTGAAATTCCTATCCGACAACGAGCTTATGCAGTCGCTTAAGGATCATGGATTAAATAAAGCTGGATTCGCCCTCACCCCAACCCTCTCCCGTAGGAGAGAGCAAGACTCTGGTTCTCCTTCTCCTACGGGAGAAGGGGTTAGGGGATGAGGGCAACCCGGAGCTATGCAAGTGTTGGAGTAATTCAATCCACGATCCTAAGACAGTTCTGGAGTCAATCATCTCGCTGCTTTAAGTGCTGCTTTGCTGGAGCCTGCACAATGACCAATGTAGCAACGGTTATGGCTGCTAGCAATTGCATTTTCTCATTCTGAAATAGCACAAGTTACTGTTCTCTAACCTAAGCAGACAACGGTAATTTGTGCATTATCGGGCACTTGTTTGAGACAGAGTAGGCGCAAGCACTTGATCAATTTCTTGTAATACCTCATCACTCAGTTGAACTCCAGATGCTCCGGCATTATCTGCTACTTGTTCGGGACGAGTTGCCCCAATAATGGTAGAAGACACCCGCTCATCCCGTAATACCCACGCTAGCGCTAACTGCGCCATTGTAAGGTTTAATCGCTGGGCGATCGGCTTCAGGTTTTGCACAGCACTTAGGGTGCGATCGCTCCGTAAGTCTCCCATAAACCCATTCATCTGATCATTAGCTGCGCGAGAGTCTTGAGGGGGAGCTTCTCCCGGTTTATATTTTCCGGTGAGAACGCCTTGTGCCAAGGGAGACCAGACAATCTGACCTATGCCATTCGCCGCACATAAGGGAAACACTTCTGCTTCTGGTTTACGCCGGAGCATGGAATATTGCGGCTGGCTAGAGACAAATTTTTCCACATTAGGCAAATTCAATGCGGCTTGAATCTGGGCAGGACTCCACTCACTAAAGCCAATGTAACGGGCTTTTCCTTGCTGTACTACCTCCGTCAATGCTGTCATCGTCTCTTCTAGAGGAGTATTTACGTCATAACGATGGCACTGATAGAGGTCTACATAATCGGTGCGGAGGCGCTGGAGTGAAGCATCAATTTGCTTATGAATCTGGGCAGCAGATAATCCCTGATCCGTGTCCGACATTGGAAAAAAGATTTTCGTTGCCAAAATGTATGAGGTGCGATCGATGCCTTGCAACACTTCACCCAGCAATGATTCTGCAGCCCCTCGTCCATACACATTGGCAGTATCGATAGTGTTAATGCCCACATCAAACGCTTTGTGAATGCACGCTTCAGCTTGTTGCCGTTCCACGCCGCCACTGTAGGTTAGCCAGGAGCCTAAAATCAGCTCAGAAACATTGAGATCGCTACTGCCAAGTTGTCGATATTTCACGCTTGTATCCCTAGTTAAAAGACTAACGACTGGTTGATTGCTTAATCAATTAAACGTAAAAGATTAATCGTGACTTCGACATCACTCATCTGGTATAGCGCACCCTACAAGGTATATCTCGCTGCCAGATTGGGTAGCTAATCTTATGACGACACTTGGCTGTAACACGACCCTACCCTCACGAGGATCTGTCGCCCAAGTGAAACAAAATGGGGATCACCCGCCGACTTCCTTAAATCTGCTCAATAAATCTGCTAAAAGCGAGGGGCGAATTACTTTAGCGATTCACCCCTCACTCACCTAATAGCTATCTGATCCTGGAACTGGGTATAACTCACATTCACTTGGCAACTGCTCCAACGAAGCGTCACGAATGGCCCGCCAATGCTGATAGAGCCGATCTCCGCTCCAGTCGCTGCGATTGAACTGTCTCACGGCTTCATCTAATTCTTGAATCGTCTGAGGTACTGGAACACTAACGTTAAGCTCGTCCATAGTACATCTCCAGTGATGGTGAAGAGAATGCTGTAATAAATAATGCAACTTACTGTAATGACGAATTAGAAAACAGGATTTAAACAAAGGTTAGCTGAGGTTAACCCTTCTTAAGAAAACGACTTAAAAAAGCTACTTATCAGAGGATCGCCACGCTTGCGGCAATTGAAATGAATGAACATCTTGAATGACTTGTACCCAACCCGTGGCTAACACTTCGAGGATGCGATCGCCCTTCTCCTGTGAAGCAGTTGTCGGATCGCCCAACACACCACTCCGACTAAGATCCCGTGTCATCCAAGCAAACGGTAATGCTCCCTCCATACTTAGAACATCCGCGCGAGGCTCGCCTAATGGATATTCTGCGGCGGCACGATCCATCTTGACCTGCTCTGGCAGAATTGACAGCAACAGACTTGTTTCTGCGTCCCCTGCGTGAATGCCTAATTCTAGTTCTTTTGGTGATAAAAGATCCTGAGCGATTTTGCCTATTAGAGGAACTTTCCAGGTGAATAGCGGAAAGACAGCGAAATCTTCGTGCTGCTGATGCAAATCACGGGCAGCAATCTCTAGAATTTGGGGCTGTCCGCCATGAGAATTCATAAGAATTAGTTTACGAAATCCTGCTCTGTAGACGCTTTCTGCAACATCCATCAACACCGCGAGCAAGGTCTGAGCGCTGAGGGTAATTGTGCCGGGAAAATGCCAATGCTCATTCGACTTGCCGTAATACAACATGGGCAGCGCGTAGGCAGGAATTGTTGGATCTAGCTGCTGTAGCGCTTTTCCTAACACCGAAGCGCTAATTGCTGAATCGACGACAAGTGGTAAATGAGGCCCGTGCTGCTCGATCGAGCCAATGGGTTGAATAATGACAACATTTTCTTGATCAGGCATGGCTTGAACATCTGTCCAAGTGAGGTAAGGAAAATAGCGATCGCGGGGAATGAAGCCGTGCAGCATGGAGGGATGAGGGATGAGGGATGAGGGATGAGGGATGAGGGATGAGGGATGAATAACGCGAGAGGACTCACGGTATAGTTTATCTGAGAGCTTAGAATACTGGTGCGAGAGTGCCAAGTGCTTCAGATCTGAGGCATTTAACCTCTCATCCCTCATCCCTCGATTTAACCTCTCATCCTTCATCTCTTGAAACAACGCCTCGATACCCTACTTGTCGATCTTGACCTTTGTTCCTCGCGGCAGCAGGCGCAACGGTTGATTCAAGCTGGAGAAGTGACGGTGAATCGGCAAATGGTTGATAAGCCGGGAACAGAGGTCGATGTGTCTGCCCAAATTGCGGTGAAGCAGCGATCGCAGTATGTCTCTCGTGGAGGCGAGAAGTTAGCCAAAGCACTGCAAGAGTTTCAGATCGAGGTGCGCGATCGCCATTGTCTCGATGGCGGCATTTCGACTGGAGGCTTTACGGATTGTCTGCTGCAAGCGGGTGCAGCCCTCGTTTATGGAATTGATGTGGGATACGGACAAGTCGCGTGGACGCTGCGACAAGATCCGCGCGTGATTTTGCGCGAACGAACGAACATTCGTCACTTGACCCCCGAAGAATTGTATTCCTCTGAGCAACCAATGCCCAATTTAGGCGTTGTGGATGTTTCGTTTATTTCATTGGCAAAAGTATTACCTGCACTGTGGACGTTATTACGCGATCCGCGAGAAATCGTACTGCTGGTAAAACCTCAGTTTGAAGTCGGACGCGATCGCGTGGGCAAAAAAGGGGTCGTGCGCGATCCAGACGATCAGGCCAATGCGATCGCTCAGGTACTTCAATCGGCTCAAGCTTTGGGCTGGCGTTACCGAGGACTCACCTGGTCGCCGCTATTAGGGCCAGCAGGAAACATTGAATACTTGCTTTGGCTGGATGCTCACAACAGTGCGCTCCTTCAAACAGAACTACTCGCGCCCGATATCAATCAAATTCGACAACTTACCAAGCTCGCGCAAAAGACCTTAACGCGTGAAGCAACAACTTAGCCCAGTCAATGAAACACCAAATTTAGCTGAAGCAGCGGAATCTTACTGCGTTCTTACCGCTTGCATCGAGCCTAGAACAGCCGCCAGCAATCCTGGAAACAGCGCATCGAGATCCGCCCGTCGCAGGGAGTTGATGTATTGTGTCCCTTCTTTGCGACTGTACAAAATACCCGACTCTCGTAGAATTCGGAAATGATGAGACATCGTTGATTTAGCCAAGGAGCAATCCAAGGCAGCACAGGGTTGCTCTGTCTCTTCGGCTAATCGACGCACGATTTCTAATCGCACAGGGTCGCCCAAAGCATACAAGACCCCTGCTAAAGAAATGTTTTTCAGCTCAGGATGGTAGATTACTCTCATTCAATCAATAATCGATAGCGGGCGTCGTAATGCTCAATTAAAAGCGTAAGAAAATTCTGCTTATTTTTAGACTAGAGATTTTTTCATTTGTCATGCTATAGTTTAATTGTTCGAGATTATCGAACTATACAATATTAAGGAGCAGAAGATAGCGGCATCTGACGCAAACGGTTAAGAAGCCACTCGTTCTAAATCTTATTAGTAGGAGACGGCATTCTGTAGGAATAAGTTCCGAGGCGCAAAATCATCTATAAGCGAGCCTGATCAATATCGGTAGGAACGGCTCTCTCAGGTAACATCGAGTACTTTTTCTTAATTCCATCAAACTCTTTCTTAACCGCTATTAAACCTTCGCAATTTTTTAGTCCACAGTCGCTCGATTGGCGCAGCTTAGAAACGCCCGTGAAATTTAGAGATTGGGATAGCAAAGTATCAAGACGAATGCTCGTAGCGGAGTATGACAGATCGTAGACAGTAGACCATCACTAGATAGAGTAGGCAATCGATGGGTATGCAAAAGCAAGTTTATTCTTTCGCTCGGCTGATTCCCCTCATGCTCGTTCTTTCTTGGCTCAACGCTTGCCGCTCTGCCGCACCAGAGGCAAATGCCAGTCAAGGAGAGGGAATTCCGGTACAAATTTCGGATGTGCAGTCTGCGATCGTAGACAGAAGTGACGACTTTAACGCAACGTTAGAATCTCGTCAGTCGGTCAATATCAAGCCTCGGATTGAAGGACAAGTCGCGCAAATCTTTGTGCGGGCAGGAGAGGCGGTGAAGGCAGGTCAGCCGATTCTACAAATTGATCCCCGAAAGCAAGCGGCAGCGGCGTTGGGATCAGGAGCATCAGCGGACTCGGCGCAAGCAGGCGTGTCATCAGCCCAAGCGGGTGTGACCTCGGCACGGGCCAACCTAAAGACGGCAAAAGCAACGCTGGCAGAATATCAGGAAACATTGGCGTCAAAATCGGCAGACTACGATCGCAGCAAGAGCCAGTACAGCCGTTATGACAGACTCTACAAAGCGGGGGCAGTCAGTGCCGATTTGGTTGAACAGTATTTCAACAATTTGAAGACGGCACAAGCGAGTTTGCGATCAGCACAAGCCAAAATTGACGGACAACAAGAAGAGATTGCGGCAAAAGAAGCCGATCTTGCCGCCCGTCAAGCTGATGTCTCGCGATCGCAGCGCACCTATCAGCAGGCCCAAGCCCTCACCGAGGAAGAGCAGGTGCAACTGCAATATTTTCGGATCACGGCTCCCTTTTCTGGAACGATTGGCGAACTTCCCGTGAAAGAAGGAGATTTAGTCAGTCAGGCGACGACATTAGGAACGCTGACGCAGAATAGTGATCTTGAAGTGAACGTGTCGATTCCCACCGAAAAAGCTCGCCAAGTCAATCTTGGAACTCGGATTGATCTGATTGATTCTCAGGGTAAACAGGTCGGTTCAAGCCGCGTGTTTGCCGTGTCTCCCAAAGTTTCTACCGAAACTCAGACCGTTTTGGTAAAGGCATTAGTTGAGAATGCAGGCAGCAATTTACGCGCTGACCAGCAGATTCGAGCTAGGGTGATTTGGGAGCGGCAACCCGGCATGATGATTCCAACAACCGCCATTTCGCGGCTGGCCGGACAAAACTTTGTTTATGTAGCCGAACCGAAGGATGGAGGCCTGATCGCGAAACAAAAGCCAATTCAAGTGGGCGTGATTCGCGGCAATAATCAGCAAGTCATAGACGGGTTAAAGCCCAACGAAAAAATTGTAGCAACAGGATTGCAGAAGATTTCTGATGGTTCATCGATTGTGAATGAAGCAGAAATGAGCAAGGCAGCACCAGAAGAGCACAAAGAGGAAAAGAAATAGTAAATAGACACTATTTCTACAAGAGAGCGTTATTCTGAATCACGACACGTCAACTATTTAGGAGTATGTCATGACGATTAGCCAAGAGCGGAACCTGCACACTCAGCCTTTAGATGTTCCGAGTGCTATTGTGCAACGGCGATCGATTAAATCATTCAAACCCGACGCGATCGCGCCAGAACTGCTCCGCCGATTGGTTGAACTGACGGTCGCGGCCCCCAGTAGCTACAACATTCAAGATTGGCGTATCGTTTTAGTTCAAGATGACGCCCAGAAGCAAGCGCTCTGCGAGGCATCTTGGAATCAACAACAAGTGCTTCAAGCCCCGGTGACGTTTGTGTTTGCAGCAGATAGTACGGCTGGAGAAGGCGATCTCACACCGATCTATGAGCAGGGGATCAGTAGTGGTGCTTGGACAGAAGGCACGGTGGAGTATTTCAAAACAGCCATTCCGCAGCACCAATCGGGCTTGGGGGATAAGCGCCGAGAATACGCCATCAAGGATGCGGTAATTGCCGCTGTCCATCTGACGTTAGCAGCCGAGAGCTTGGGGCTATCAACCTGTTACATGAATGGGTGGATTGAAGAAAAAGTGAAAGCCGTAATTGGTGCAGAAAACGATCCGAATCTGGCGATCGCGCTGTTAATCCCGGTGGGCTATGCCGCAGAACCTCGCAAAAATCCGGGTCGCCTGCCGTTTAGCGCCAATGTGTTTGTTGATCGAATGGGCAATCCTTACGAAGGCTAATTGATCTGATTTGTAATTGATCTGTCGTCGAATCGAGCTACTCCATCTCATCGTTGCTTAACTTTGGAGAGAATTATGCGGTATAAACTTCTCGGACACAGCGGGTTACGAGTTTCTGAACTTTGTCTTGGAACCATGACCTTTGGCGACGATTGGGGGTGGGGCGGCTCGTATGATGAGAGTCGCAAAATGTTTGATGCGTTTGCCGAGGTTGGTGGAAACTTTATCGATACGGCAAATCTATATACCAACGGAACCAGCGAGAAGTACGTCGGTGAATTTGTGAAAAGCGATCGCGACAAGTGGGTGATCGCAACAAAGTATTCCCTCAACATGGGCAATGGTGGGATGAATGCTGTTGGCAACCATCGTAAAAACATGGTGCAAGCGGTAGAAGCAAGCCTAAAGCGATTGGACTTGGAATATATCGATCTGCTTTGGCTGCACGCTTGGGACTCAACTACGCCCGTTGAAGAAGTGATGCGATCGTTTGACGATCTGGTGCGCCAAGGCAAAGTTCTTTATATTGGTGTCTCCGATACGCCCGCTTGGATTATTTCGCAGGCAAATATGATCGCGCAGTGGCGCGGCTGGACGCCATTTGTCGGATTGCAAATCGAGTACTCGCTAAAAGAGCGCACGTCAGAGCGAGATTTGCTACCGATGGCGCGAGCGTTTGATATCGGAGTAACAGCTTGGAGTCCGCTCGGTGCGGGTGTATTGACCGGAAAATATAACAAGCCAGAAGCGGCAGAAGGGCGATTGAACAACCCCAACACGTCGCGTCCAGTGTCAGAGCGGGATATCAGCATTGCTCAAGTTGTGCTTGACATCGCGGCTGAAATTGAAGAAACTCCCTCACAAGTGGCACTGAACTGGATTCGACAGCAACCTGGAGGCATCATTCCGATTATTGGCTCCCGCAAACTGACACAGCTACAAGAAAACATGGCGTGTTTAGACTTTCAGCTAACGCCAGAGCAACTGCAACGGCTAGATCAGGTCAGCGCGATCGCGCCAGGATTTCCTCACGATTTCTTACAGAGTGACCAGGCTCAGAACTTTGCGTTTGGAGGAACGATCGCTCAGATTGACAATCATCGAGGCTAACGTCCGCTCGTGAGACAATCCAGTCTGAGAAAATTCAATGAATACCCCTTCGCATTTTTTAATGACGGCAGCCTTGGATAAGGCATTACCCAGAGTTCCGATTGTTAAGCGTGCGTTTTTATTGGGTGCGATCGCGCCTGATCTGCCACTTTGGCTGCTCTCGATTGGCAGCATACTCTATTACCACCTCATCTTAGGCTGGACTCGGGCAGAAACGGCAAGATTGATGTTCGATGACTTGTACTTCCATCACCCGTTTTGGATTGCCTCACACAATCTTTTGCATTCTCCACTATTGCTGCTCATATGAATTGCCTTAGTATGGCGGTTTCGTCGCTATATTAATTCATGGCAACGAAGGGTCTTTTGGTTTCTAACAGCTTGCTTACTTCACTCTACGGTTGATATTTTTACCCACGTTGATGATGGCCCTCTGTTGCTATTTCCGTTGAATTGGACATTGCGATTTCGTAGTGCAGTTAGTTATTACGACGATCGTTATTACGGCGCGATTTTTCAGCAGGTTGATCTCTTTCTGAATTGCGTATTTATTGTTTATCTTTTATGTCCGCGACTTTATCGCTTTATTCGTGGACGTATATTCCATCAACACTAAGCTTTTGGGCATTTTTGCGACGACATTACGCTTTTAGTCCTCATTCATCTAAATCTTCTATGTTTGCCGATTTTTTCATTAAACGTCCTGTTTTTGCCACCGTTTGTTCATTAATTGTTCTAATTGCTGGAGCAGTTTCCTTACCGCTTTTGCCGATCGAACAATATCCTGATATCAGCCCCGTTCAAGTTGCGGTTGTCTCTAACTATCAGGGTGCAAGTGCCGACGTGGTTGAAAAGACCGTCACAAGTCTGTTAGAGCGGCAGATCAACGGGGTTGAAGGAATGCGCTACATGACCTCGATCAGCAGTAACGACGGAACTAGCCAAATCACCGTTACTTTTGAACCTGGGCGTAACAAAGATTTAGCAGCAGTAGATGTACAAAATCGCGTCTCGCTTGCTGAACCAACGCTGCCTGAGCCGGTGCGTCAGACGGGTGTTCGAGTTAGCAAACAGTCTAGCTCGATCGTGCTAGGAATGGGCATCTACGGCGACAAAGGGCAGTATGACAACATTTTTCTGAGCAACTATGCGGATCTATACGTTCTCGATCGCATCAAACGCATTCCCGGCGTCGGCAACGTTCAGCCCTTCGGAGAACGGCGCTATGCGATGCGAATCTGGCTTGATCCAAGCCGCTTGGCCAGTCGTGCTTTGACGGCTCAAGATGTCGTGAGCGCTTTGCAAGAACAAAATATTCAAGTGGGTGCAGGGCAAATCGGACAGCCGCCCGTAAAAGACGATCAAATGTTTCAGATTGACCTGATTGCTCAAAGCCGCTTGACGACCAAAGAGGAATTTGAAGATTTAACGCTCAAAACGGGTTCCGATGGAACGCTAGTTAAACTCAAAGACATTGGTCGAGCAGAACTCGGAGCTGAAAGCTACACCAGTTTCTCGCGCTATAACGGCTTTCCGTCATTCGGTATGGGAGTCAATCAGCTTCCTGGCAGTAACGCGCTGGCGGTTGCTCATGCGGTTAAACAGGAAATGGAAAAAGCCTCAAAAGACTTTCTTCCTGGCATGACCTATGCGATTCCTTACGACCCAACGTTGTTTGTCGAAGAATCTCGCCGCGAGGTGATCAAAACGCTGTATGAGGCAATCATTCTAGTCGTCATTACTATTTTTGTCTTCATTCAAGATTGGCGAGCTACCTTGATTCCTACCATCACCATTCCGATTTCTCTGATCGGCACGTTTGCCATCATGAAGGTGTTTGGATTTACATTTAACAGTCTGTCGCTGTTTGGAATTACGTTAGCGACGGGCTTAGTGGTTGATGACGCCATTATCGTGATTGAAAACATCGATCGCTTGATGAAAGACCACAACATGCCTCCCCTGCAAGCCGCCTCAGAAGCGATGAGAGAAGTCACGGGTGCTGTAATCGCAACCTCCCTGGTTCTGATGGCAGTCTTTGTTCCGGTCGCCTTCTTTCCAGGAACAACAGGTGCACTCTATAAGCAATTTGCCCTGACGATCGCGTTCTCGGTTGTATTGTCTACCTTTAACGCGCTCACCCTGACGCCTGCCCTATCAGCCTTGCTGCTGAAAGGCGAAACGCCAAATAATCGCGTGTTTAGAGCGATCAATCGCGGCATTGATGCGGTGCGGAATGGATACCGTCACAGCCTCGGCTTGGCAGTACGGTTGAAGTACGCGATCGCAGGTTTATTCGTCACGCTCTTATGTGTGACAGGGGTTGTCTATCTCAACACGCCCACGGCGTTTCTACCTGAAGAAGATCAGGGCTATTTCATTAACGTCATTCAAGGCCCTGATGGTACGTCAATCAATCATACGCGCGACGTGATTGCCAAAGTTGAACAAACGGTTGGCATGATCAAAGAAGAAGTCGCTGGAACATTTGCATTGGGTGGATTTAGTACCGTGAGTGGCAACAGTGCGAACAATGGCATTATGTTCGTACCATTGAAACCTTGGGATGAGCGACGGAAGGCAGAGCAGGCATCTACAGCATTGATCGATAAAGTTCGGGGTCCGTTGCTCGGTGGCATTTCTAATGCTTTGGTCATTCCCATCAACCCACCAACGATTCAAGGATTGGGCAGCGTTGGCGGGTTCACCTTTGAGTTGCAAGATCGCGGCGACAACGGCATCGATAAGTTAGTCGAAGCGAAAAACCAGATTGTGGCGCAAGCAGGTAAGCGACCAGAGCTAAAAGGCGTGTTCACGACCTTCTCGGCAAGTATGCCGCAGTTGAAAATCGATGTCGATCGCAACAAAGCCAAGGCCCTTGGGATTCCGCTCTCTGACATTTTTGGCACGCTGCAAACCAATCTGGGCGGGCGTTACGTCAACGATTTCAACTTATTCAACCGTAGCTACCGTGTGTATGTGCAGGCAGACAGCGGCTTCCGCTCCAATCCAGACGATATTGGCGCACTGCAAGTCCGTACCAACGCGGGACAAATGGTTCCCTTAAGTAATTTGGTGAAAATTACGCCCACGACGGGTGCACAGGTCATCAACCACTACAACTTGTTCCCATCTATCGAAATTAATGGAGTGGCAGCTCCGGGCTTTAGTTCTGGACAAGCGATTAAGGCTATGGAGCAAGTTGCCGCCGAGGTTTTGCCGAAAGATATGGGATACGAGTGGTCTGGCATCTCGTTAGAAGAGCAAACTTCGGGCGGACTTGCCCCCTTAATTTTTGGATTGGGACTCGTTTTCGTCTTTCTGGTGTTAGCCGCTCAATACGAGAACTTTATTGATCCGGTGATCATTCTACTCTCTGTTCCCCTGGCCATTTTGGGGGCGCTTTTGGCACAGAAAGTTCGAGGGTTCTCAAATGATGTCTACTGCCAAATTGGGCTGGTGATGCTGATTGGACTCGCGAGTAAAAACGCAATTTTGATTGTTGAATTTGCCAATCAGTTACGGGAGAGGGGATTGTCGATTACAAAAGCTGCGATCGCGGCCTCTGAGTCTCGCCTGCGTCCGATCCTCATGACCTCACTTTCGTTTGTATTGGGTCTCGTGCCCATGATGCTGAGTAGTGGGGCGGGAGCCGTTAGCCGTCAGTCTCTGGGAACTGCTGTTAATGGGGGAATGATTTTGTCAACGCTACTGAGTTTGTTTATTGTGCCTGTGTTATATATCTTAATCTCAACAGGCCATGAACACTTGAATAAACAGATGAGTCAACGGTTAGGAAAACGTTCCTCCATCAAAGAACCTCTACCCTAATAGCAACGGATCTAGAACTGCTTTCAGTGACTATACTGAAAGCAGCCGCGATCGCGCATTTATAGATAAAGAATTTTATATGGATAATCTTTTTAGAGAGTTTGAAGAACACTTAGATCAAGGGTTTGATGCTCTGGTCAGTTTTGTTGTAGAAATGGAAGGACGAGCGCAGCAGACGTTTCAGACTGAGACTTGGACCTCTCGTAGCAGTAATACTTCTGCTCGTCAAAGACCCTTTCAGACCCCTACTCAGACGGCGAGCAACGTCAGTGTTACATCGCCACGTAACGACGGTGCAGAGCTGAAAGAGGTCGGCGGCTTATCTGAGGTGCTACGAGATCTGCGAGAACTCGTCGAACTTCCCCTAAAGCGTCCAGATCTGCTGAGTAGGTTAGGGCTGGAACCTACATCAGGCGTTTTGTTGGTAGGTCCACCCGGAACAGGCAAAACGCTCACCGCTCGTGTACTGGCTCAGGAGCTAGACGTGAACTACATCGCGATCGTTGGCCCTGAAGTCATCGGCAAGTACTATGGGGAAGCCGAGGCGCGGCTGCGCAGCCTGTTTGAGAAAGCGGCTCGGTCTGCCCCTTGTGTCATCTTTATTGACGAAATTGATAGTCTTGCGCCCGATCGCACCCAAGTCGAAGGTGAGGTCGAAAAGCGAGTGGTGGCACAACTGCTGAGCTTGATGGATGGCTTTGCCCGAACCGATGGCGTGATTGTGCTTGCCGCCACCAATCGCCCCGATCACCTTGATCCGGCCTTGCGTCGTCCGGGGCGGTTTGATCGAGAAGTTCAGTTTCGCGTCCCCGATCGCGCAGGGCGACTCGAGATTCTTCAGATTCTTACCCAGAGCATGCCGTTGGATGAGGATGTTGACTTGAACGCCATTGCCGATTTAGCTGTGGGCATGGTAGGTGCAGATCTAAAATCGCTTTGCCAAAAAGCCGCTTATCTCACGCTCCGCCGTCACATCCCATCCCTAGACGCTCCTCTTCCGGATACCATGACGGTCGCTCAGGCAGACTTTCTTCAAGCCATCAGACAGATCAAGCCTGCGGTTCTCAGATCGATCGAGATTGAAACTCCTAACGTATCGTGGGAGTCGATCGGCGGATTGGACACGATCAAGCACACCCTTCAAGAGTCCGTTGAGGGGGCATTGTTGTATCCCGAACTCTACCACCATACCCGTGCCAAAGCCCCGCGCGGCATTTTGCTGTGGGGACCGCCCGGAACCGGAAAAACCTTACTCGCTAAGGCCGTGGCCGCACAAGCCCGAGCAAACTTTATTGCGGTCAACGGCCCAGAACTTCTCAGCAAATGGGTCGGAGCGTCAGAACAAGCCGTGCGAGAACTGTTCACGAAAGCAAGACAAGCCTCCCCTTGCGTGATCTTCATTGATGAAATTGATACGCTTGCTCCAGAGCGCGGCAGGTTTCAAGGCGATTCAGGCGTGAGCGATCGCGTTGTGGGTCAACTGCTCACAGAACTCGACGGCTTACAGGACTGCACCGATGTCTTGCTGGTAGGAGCAACAAATCGCCCAGATGCACTAGATCCAGCACTATTACGGGCAGGACGCTTAGATCTGCAACTGAAAGTTGATTTACCCAATTTGACCAGTCGCCTTGCTATTTTGCAGGTTCACAACCGCGATCGCCCCTTATCGGAGATTGATTTGACCGATTGGGCAGAGCAGACCGAAGACTGGAACGGGGCTGACCTCGCGCTGTTAAGCAATCAGGCAGCCCTAGAAGCGATTGGTCGCTACCGGGCTGAAGGATTGAATGATCCCAGTAGCATTCAAATTACAACCAATGATTTCGAGACTGCCTATCAACGGCTCGCTGATCAACGAGGCTCTACCTATTAACCCGGCAACTTGAGAGAATGCAGAGCGAGTGAGCAATTTGTACAATTAAAGTATGAACAAGCCTGATGCCCGATTTCTCAATCCAACGACTCAAAACTACCTCCGTCAACAAGCGATTCGC
>JAHHHP010000062.1 GCA_019359275.1 Myxacorys chilensis ATA2-1-KO14
TCAATTGCAGCAAAAACCTCATCTAGATCAAGCGGCCCCTCAGGATCAGTATCTTTCTTTTCCCCAGATTCAGGTTTAGTAGAAGATGCTGGACTACCTTCCTCAACCTTGGTGACGTTGAGAAGACTTCTAATTCTACTGCCACTAGTCTGAAGATCTACTTTTTGCTCTGATGCTTCTGCAGTATCTTCAAATCCAAGTCTTAGTATTTCTAGAGCCCTATTCTTGATTGTTGTAGCAGCGCGAGTAGAAATGCCATATTGATTGGCTACAGTTTTGGAAGGCTCAGGATCACCACTAATTTCTGCAAACAAAACCTGCAAAGCAATCTCAATCTTCTCTTCTACAGATGGAGTCTCAGGTTTCTTAGGCATTTTTCTTTTTAGTTCAACTAACAGAGAAACATAGTAGCTTAATTCTAGAAAATTAATCTTATCTATTGGTGAACTACTGCCACAGTATGAAATGGCATTGCTTTTACTAACATTTTAGAGATATTAATCCAAAAAGAAAGAGAGAACGGATGCCCTCTCCCTCTACATAGCTAACTAGATTGACTAGAAGCGATCTACCCTTTTATCAACCTCCATTTCAAAAGTGACTGGTAGTGATTGGACTTTTACTCTTAGACGTTGGAAATTTGCATAAACCACCAATACTAAAGGTACAGAGAACGCTAGAGCTAGAACTAAGGCAGTGATATTTCTACCACCACCATCACTAGGAGGTTTAATCTTAGACTTGGACTGGGATTTCTCTTTTGAGAAAATGGACAAAAGTTCCAGATGGAACATAGAATAGACCTCAATGTTATTTACACATCTCCCAGCTTCATCATTTGACGCAGGGAGATTTTCCATTTCTGGAATAATATGATCCGCCTCAAATAAAACTGGTAGCTGGGGAGTTTGTTTACCAGTTGTGAGCAATGTACACCCGATACCCAAGATGGTAAACCGCAGTTTAGCCAAAAACTGTCCAATTGTTTTAGCTTATTCTGAAACCCAGTAAAATCATTGCTCTATTGCCATTTGCTAATTTTGGGGGAGACTGTAATGCATGTGGGATAGAGGTTTACAACTAATGAGCTAGATGGGGCTGGGTGAGGGTTCTGATGGGCTTGAGCTTGGTTACTACTTCAGTGTGATTGATTAACCTTATCTAAAGTAGGAACCCCTTTAGCTTTGCAACTCTAAAATTTGATCGCGCTCACTCTTATCTGATTCCTATTTGTTCAGATAGAGACACTCACAGCCAGAGGCAAGGACACACCCAGAGAGACACCCACACAAAAAGAAATTTCCCTAAGTGAGGGGCTCCGCCCCAGGAAGGTAGAAGAGTTAGGTTAATGGTTTACCTTGAGGGCCGACTTTGTTCTGTAATTAACTTATGGTGGATTAACCAGTTGGGACACTCCCATAAGTAGATTCTAATGAGGGGCACTTTAATTAATGTTAGTTGAAATGCTGTAAGGTGACTCTCCGTATAGCTTTCAGAATAATGAATTAAATTACTAATGCTAGGTTACTGTTAGTTTGAAACTGGTATGGAACTTCAGTTCCTGCAACCGATCAGGGAATCTTCAGGCCACCTTCATGTAGTTGAAGCTAGTAATGGGGGCAGAAGAAATTATAGGGGTTGGATAAAAAAGAGAAGAAGTTTTGAAAGGCTTAACAATAAGGAAAGGTTTATGAACCGCAGTGAAATGGTGGGCGGGATCATTCTGTTTGTAATTACAATCTCCTTACTAAGGGGATGTGTAAGTACTGGTTTTCAATACAATTACAATTCATGTATGCAGGGCACTATAACTCCTTTAAAACCCTTCAAAGCTTTATTTGTGTGCCTTTGGGTAGGCTCAGATGAAAATTAGAAATTAAGACAAATTTAATCGCGCCCCTCTCTTATCTCTGATTTCCATTTGTCAGATTAATTCATGACTTTAATTGAATTTGGGGTAGTCACTTAGTTGGGAGCAGGCCGGATTTGCGGAAGCAAATCCTAGATGGGGCCTATCCCCATTAGAGATTACAGAGGCTGAAACGACCATATATCAAGAAAAAATACCCCAAGGGTACTCAATTTTAACCAAAATTGAGTACCCTTGGGGTAAATTCACTGCAGTGAAATTAGATTTACAGGCTGCAATTTACACTCAAAACAGCCCCACTCTTAATTGTTCTAGTTCTGCATTGATGCTTTCCAAATGCTGTTCCAGTCCTGTGATCCTCCCATACTTCAACTTGGCAGCACGGTCAAAGTCACCAGCATTTGTTGCTTGTTCAACATCAACTTGAGTTTGATAGATAGCTCTTTCAACTAATTGAATATGATTGCGTAAACTACATTCAAGTGACCACTTAAGCTCTTGATCTATAATTCTCTGGTGAAGCTCTTGGAGAGTAGGCTGAATTGGTGGTTCTGAATCTTTCCCTTGCTTCTCAGTTGTCATTCAATCACCTACCCATTCAGCTAGAAAAGCAGCTTGTTTTGCTCGCACTTGACGATCAGAATCTACTTTGACTGTCTTCTTCATTTCTTCCAGTTCACCGTTGGCAGGAGTATGCCTATTATGCTTGGTACTGCTGAGAGTGGCGCAACCTTTATTGTCCCTTCACAGTTTTAATTACTGAAGGACTGATTTTGTCTATTTGTAGAGCTCCTTTAAGTTCTCACTACTCTGATGCTTCCGATGTAGTTCAGTTAGATGTCAGGCCCCTTTATGTTCTTATTTAAGGATTTAATACCTTTTGTTAAAACTGTGTGGAGCTACAATGTATATACAGTGCGGCTTAAGGTACTATTATTACTGCAACTAATGTCCCAGTTTACTACTTGGTTAGGTTAGTAGATTAGGTTGGTGGTGTCTCTGTGCCGTTGGTGAGGTTCAGCCAGCAGATGTTCAGTCAGTTCAGCTAGTTAGGTGAGCAGGGACAAGTATTGGCTAGAGAGAGTATGATCTTTAATCTCAAGTCTTTAGATGAATGAGTTTATGCAACCAGCACAACAACATCTCCTAATTGCTTTTAGAGAAGAGTTTTCAATTACTTTAAGCTCAGGACAGACATACCCTTTGCCGGGAGCTGGAGGGGCAGTAATGGAATCTGGTGGAATTATTACCTATCCAGGCGGTGCAAAATTGCAATTTGTTATTGAAGATGGGAAAATCATTGGCGGACAATTGTTCAGAGCTGATGGCTCTAAGCTTCAGCCGGGTGAGGTTCTGATTTTTCCAGATGGAACGACTATGGAACAGGAAGAGTTCTAAAGCATAGGTGTGATCGGATTGTTGACCATCAGCAGTACAGGCTCAGTCCATCAAACTGCTAATCTTCTCTAGCCACTACAGACAACACCCTTATTATTGAGAATAGAGTCAAGTTGAAAATGCTTTTAACTAAAATCTAAAAGAGTCTGAAGATCTTCATGGTTGCCACTACAAATCTGAAGGTTGGTCTCAGCTAGATCCTTCAGATAATTGATTTTGTCTAAGAAATTCCCTTTGAGGCGACTCCAATAGGTTGTATGAGTGTGCCGCCATCTCTCTATTTGAGACTGCTTGAATTCTTCAAAATCAGAATGCCCAAACGGATCTTCAGCAGCACTGTAAGCTTCGTACTCTGCTTCTAACACTTCATCCGTAGGTTCAGAAGGTTCCTTCCCAAACAAGACATCAAATATTAAATCTACTTTTTTGGTTAACTTACCCAAGTCACTGTTCTGCAGTGGAGCAGGAGCAGGTTGATTATCAGAATCTGGGGTTTTGTTGTTGGTATCCGAGTCTACTGAAGGACCCTCAGTTCCATCCTTATTATTTTCTGTGTAATGACCTCTTAAAATTACACGGACTACATCTGCCACTGACTGACCTGTTGCTTTAGCCTCCTGCTCAACTAAAGCATAAATATCTTTCTCATATCTAAAAGGCTTGTTGTCAGTCAGATTTGTAGAAGCAGGTCTTCCTACCGAAGGGACTGAGGTTCCAGCTTTAGTTGAAAATCTAGTCTTATTCATACTGTGTAATTAAAATACTTTTCTGTGTAATGCCACCATAACACCTCAATGATATCTTGTGTAATAGAAATGCTTTTCTGTGTAATTTAACTTTTATATAGAGTGAGTGTTTACTCTAGTGAGTTGGAACTCCAGTAGCTGCTCCGCAGGGGAAGGAAGAGGCAGCAAAGCTGCGTTTAGTTAATTTACATGGGGCTCCTTACAATTCTGTAATTAACCAGTTGTAAGTAACCAGTTGTTTAATAACCAGTCTTGTGTGATGTCTGTAAAAAGAAGGGGCCACTTTACTTCTGAAAGGGCCAACTTAATTTCATCCCACTAGAGTAAATAACAAAGGCCACTACATGAGTAGGTGCTTAGTTAAGGACATAAAGATATGGGACTGGGCCCCTCACATAAAGGAGATTACAACGGAGGGAATGGTCGGGTTGGATTTTGCTTTTTTGTAGTAACCAAGAGGGAATAACCAAGAGGGAATAACCAAGAGGGAATAACCAAGGGGAATAACCAAGTGGGACTAACCAAGGGGAATAACCAAGTGGGACTAACCAAGTGGGACTAACCAAGTGGGACTAACCAAGTGGGACTAACCAAGTGGGACTAACCAAGTGGGACTAACCAAGTGGGACTAACACTTGTACATTATTTACCTTAGATATATAGTCATAAGCTATATGGGGCATACATTACAGCTTCTCCCAAAATTTGCAAATGAGAATGGAGCAACGATTTTACTGGGTTTCAGAGATTTCATTGTCAATAAGGTGAAACAGTTGCTATATATACATCACAGCCGTTTTAATTGAAAAGGGCAAATGTAGACCAAAAAAAGAAAGGCCCCTTTTAAGAGCCTCTCTTCTGTAAACTAAGCAAATTACCCTTAATCAAAGAAACTAGAGTTCCAGTACTACTTCAGCCTCAATTGGGTAGAGACTTGCTTTCTGCAGCATTGCAACAACGTCATTGACTTCATTCAGTGCCATTTCTAAAGTCATCCCATCATACTGAAAGCTTAAGATGTTTTGTTCTACATGGTTAGCAATTAGGTCTTGCATAATGAACTGCTCTCTACCTTGTGCCAGATGAGCTAACAGTTGAGAACCAATCTTTGTACTTTCTAGAGTCTTCTTGGTTAGTTTACCTTTACCCATTTCAGCAGCAGATTTGTAGAGAGAGAAAGAGTAACCCAAGTCATTGTCAATCTTCCTTGCCCCTCTACCTTTAATTATCTTCGCAACTGTGTACTGCTGTAACCATTCTTCTCTAGCTTCTACTAAAGGCTCTAGAAGACCACTTAAGCAGCTATTTACATCTTTGGCAGTAACATTCCAATTAGGTAGCCTTTTAGCCTTAGCTTCTTTACTGGCTAAGAATGGAAGATTGGAGATTTGACCACCAAAGCAGAAAGCATAAGAAATTACTTTTTTAATAGCCTTATGCATCTCTGCATCCCCAATACTTCCCCAAATGCTTCCTTTATCAGTAAGAATATTCAGAATAGTTTCTTTCAGTTGGGGAACTTCTAGGATGTCACACAAAGCAATTAGTTGAGCGCATTTCAGATCCATCTCAACTCTTACGTTGTTGGGGTCTACAGGGAGGATAAACCTATCTCTAAACCATTTAGGCATCTGAATCACTCCTCCAACTGTATGCATCCTTCCAGCCTGCTGTAGATGAAAGGACTCATGGTATTGAGGTCCAGTATGAAATCTATTGATGAATTCTAAAGTGCAGTTGATGTTCTCGGCCTGACCACTAGTTAGGTTCTTCTCTTTAATGAAGTGTTTTCCTTCTGGGCTGTGGTAGAAAGCAGCATCAAAAACGAACCTACTATTTTGTAATTTGTCTGATGTAGCTACAGTCCAAGGATGTAGTCTGTCAATATATTCAAACCCTGCTCCTCTAGGTGCTTTAGCTAGAGCATAGGAAAGAACATCCTCACCAAGAGATTCCATGTTGTCTATGACTAAGTTTAGTACTTCAGATTGGGCCATATAATAATTCCTCACAAACTGTTTATTTAGGGCAAATTTTCTACACTGGCCCTGATAGTGTGGCTTCACAAGAATCAGATCATCTTCTATTAGGTCTTGAAGAGGTCCTGTAGTAATATCTGCCATGTATTTTACACATTTACCTTCTTCTTTCTTGTAAAGATCAATATTAAAAGGGGTAATCATAGTGAAAAGGAGTTCTACAGGAATATCTATAAACCCCATTCCATACTCAATTAAGTTATTGTCACTAACCACCATCAAAGCATGAGTAATAGCCGCTTGTCTTGGGCTGAGTGTCTTTCCTAAAACTTCTGCAGCTTTTTGAAGGCATTTGCCTCTATTAGAGTAGAAAATCCGATCTTGAAAATCCATCACTTCTCTAGCAAAGGTCTTAGGGTTAATATTCGATTTTTTGGACATTTTGTTATAATTTGCCTATATGTAATGACGGAATGTGTACTTTGATTAGTTGACTGAGTTGATTTCAATAAAAAAAGAGGAAGCGCCAACTTCCTCTTTTTTAGTATTCAGTTGGGTGTGAAATCTGAGCAGCTTTACTAAGCCGCTTTTAGTTCTAATTTTCCTTGAGGAATTCTACTTTTCAGTGAGTTATTTTTGAAGACTTGCTCAACTGCATCAACCGGATATGCATTGAATTGATCAATTAAAAACATTGCCAAAGTTTCAACCAAATCTAGAAATCTAAGATCGGCCTCAGAGAGATTGTCTCTACAATTTTCTCCAAACTGCAATTTCATTTGCTTGCAACTCAATCCAAAACAAAGTTTATACAATTTCTCAGTTGCATTGCGGTAGCAGTGAATTCCTTTTGGGTTCTTAGTTAAGCCCTTTTTAACAACCCAATCTTTAACAGCATCAGACCAGCTTCTTCTAGTTTGAATTCCTTGAGTTCTGGCTTTAAATAGTAGATTTCTCTCTGCTTCAGATTTAACTATATTGAAAGCCTCATCAAAACGTCGCTCTAAAGCTTCAACTAAACAAGCTTCAGTGATAGCTGCTGCTTTCTGATTACCTTTGAGAGCCATCTGGAGCCAGTATTTGGAGGCATCTTCAAGAGCCACTGGAACAAATGATTCACCTGTATCTGCCTTAATGTTCCCCCAGGCTAAATCAGCTCCAGGCAATTGTTTCAGGGATTTTACCCCCATAACTTCCCCCAGGCTTTTGTGCTGAACATCAATGGCATCAGTAACATTTCTGCCTGCCAATCTGTAACTTCCATCAGGCATCTGATAGCCATTAAGAGAAATTGCCCCTAAAGAGATAGAGACGCGAGTTGCCTTAATAGTGTTGGGCATTTTATTCAATTGTCAAAAAGTAATTTACAAAAGTAACTTTTCAAAAGTTACTTTTTAATCAATGATGTATTCAAATCTGAGAGATCAACTACTGCTGCTTATTAAACGCTTTAGCTTCTAAAATCTCCTGTTGAACTTTGTAGTTTTCTACAGCAACTACAATTAAAGCGGATAAGCTCAGTCCTTTCCTTTTTGAAAACTCTTGCCAATTTGCTTTTTGAGTTTCAGCGAGTTTCATGTCAATTCTGTCTTGCTTCATATTCAGTTTTTCTAAAGTTACTTACTAAATGTGTACTGGTTAATAAATAAAAAGAAGGCTGCCTATTTCAACTCTTCCTTATATTAAGTATAAACGTTAAAAAGGAGAGTTAGGTTTCCTTTCTAGTAATTACAACAGTAGAAGACTTAATTTCGGAAACTTAGCCATCCATTATTTGGACAGTCTACTGTTAAAATCTGCGTAGCATATTGCCACCTTGAAAGTAGGAGTGTCTGGAGGCCATACCTAAAAGTAAAGTCGCCTCAGTTCATTTAATCAAACACTCCTACTTCTGGGCGAAGCCCCCATCACACATTGAAACTAACCTGCGTTTGAAACGCCAATTAAAACTATCTCTAGGGGACAAAACTAGTAACTATACCCTTTTACAAAACTTGCCATAGTTACTAACTATGTCATCTCTCCCCTTCTGCAAAAACAACTGTTATAGTTGGAAGTAATTAGTTGAGTAATAGCTCACTTAAAAACATTTCATTCTCAGGTGGTTTTCACAAGCCGCCTGTTTTTTGTTTTTGGGTTACTATTAAATGGAATGTTTTTAAGTAGAACTACACTCAGATAAATAATATGAATCAAATTATTATTACCCCTGCTACAATTTCAGACTTTCTAAAAGCTGGCAATGCTGATTTCATCGGAGCTAACGTCATCTTGTCCAACTGGTCAGAGAGTGCTCTACGACATTACAAGGAGCAGCTTCAAGCCTTACTCTATTACTCAAGTGAAGTAGTCATTAGAAATTGTGAGAGTACTGCTGAGGGATTGATTAGGGGCATTTTAACTAATGTTTTGGTTGTAGCAGAAACGATTGAAAAGATAGTAAAGAAAGTTGAAAAAGCCGCCTCAAAAGCTTTCAGAAGTGTCGTAAATAGTTGGAACACTCTAGTGTCTGATGCTGGTTATATTGAGTGTTTGGGCTTTTCCTATGTCAGAAACAACACAATTGTTTTAAGTAACTTTTACAGAAGTCAGAATAAGAAAGGTGGTGTGGGCTTCACTTTTCTACACTACACAAAAGTAACTTGAGCGGAGCTAATCTGAGAGGAACTCAATTGTGACAGATTTGCTTGCGAGACACCAACCTGCAAAATGCCAACCTTAATGGGGTTGATTTGGCTGGTGCTGATTTGACTAACGCTGAAGGGGATATCACTTTAGAAGCGTACTTCAATAAAATTCTAAAAGAGCTAAGGGGGTGGGGGGGGGGGTAGGGTCAAGCTATTTAGCTCCTCTGTATACGAAGCAAAATAGCCTAAAACAGGTGCAAAATTTTCTAAAGTTTTATCGTTCGAAACTCTGTTTCTCAGGCATGTTTGCACCTGATAGGCTCAATTGGAAGCTAAATTTGCAATTGAAAATCAAGGGATTTAGGCAAGAGAAAAAGTAGAAAAGAGATTGCTGCTACTTTTTTAAGTCGAGTCTATTCAAAGATTCTTTTTGAGATGTTTACCAGCCTGTCTGGAAACTTCAGGCATTTCAAGTAATTTGCCGTTGATAAATTTCTCCTGCTCCTCTTTAAGCTTCTGAACTTCTTCTTGCGTCAGAACAACTCTGGCTTTAAAGTCAAAATGACCAGACCCGTGAATAGAATCTATATCTACTAGAACCCCATTCTCATCTGGAGTTCCTAAAACAGTTTGGTCTATGGTGCTTTGCAAGATGCCGACACCAAAGGAAAAATTGCTAGTGTCAATTTCAATGTTGATTTTCATGGTTGTATTTCTTAAAGTTCTGGCAATATTGGTTTCTTAACTTGACCCAAATAGTAATTGTAGAGTGTATCTACTTTACTATGACCCAGAAGATTTGCAATCTCATGAGCAGGCATTCCACTAGCAGCACAATGAGAGGCAAAACTGGCTCTTGTTCTGTACAAATTACGGTGTTCAATTCCTAAAGCCTGCAAAGTAAACTTCCATCCTCTTTGAGAAAAAGTATGGTCATCAATAACCTTACCTTTAGGACTTAGGAAAATCAATTCACCTTTTCTAATTCTGGCACTCAGCATTTGATGAACAGTTTCATTCATTGGAACAATTCTGTATTTGGAAGTCTTAGTAGATTTCCTAATCCTGTTTGCAGTTGAGCCCCTATTTCTAGAGAGAGTTTCATAAATATGAATCTCTTTCTTAATCAAATCAACATCTTGCCATCTAATGCCAATGGCTTCAGAAGTTCTACATCCAGTGTTGAATAGAAAGAGAACAAAGTCATGATAGTAGTGGTAAAGAGGACTCTCTCTCAACCCATTGAGAATTGAGTGAATTTCTTCTTTAGTAAAGGGTTTGGGTTTAGGTCTTTCAGCAACCTTAATCTTGATGCCTTCAAATAAATCCTTCCTAATCACTTGGAGAATAGCCAAGTAACGTTTGGTAGTGGTGGACTTTACATTTCTATCCTCAATCCACTTGATGAACTTCTTTGCTTCAGCTTGATTACGGATGGGGAGATTGTAACTTTCTAGAAGTTTGAGCAGGGATTGATCAGCAGCATTGTAATTTTCCTCAATTCTCTTCTTCAATAGCTCAAGAACAGGAGGGGACTTTATGTTTGTAGAAGGTTGAGTAGGAGGAACAATCCCTAGCAGCCAACACCTATACTTGTCAAGGCTAAAGTCAAAATTATCTGCAAGACAGTCTTGACTAATGATTTTGCCACAGAGGTCTAACTTTGCTCTATCAGAAGGATTATTCCATCTCCCCCAAGTCAAAGAGTAATGCTGGTCAACATATCTCCATCTTAGTAAACAGGATTGATTGTTCTGTCTGACTTTCAGTGATTTAGTCATATGCAAGTTTATGCAAATGTGTTTATTCACCTGAAAGAGGATTACCTGATTAGAACACCTGTTTTAGTCCTAAAAGCCACAGAAGTTGCACTTTAGCGCTAGATGCGGCATGATTGAGAGGCGCAAGGGGCTATAGCGCAGTTGGTAGCGCATCTCAATGGCATTGAGAGGGTCAGCGGTTCGAATCCGCTTAGCTCCATTTCCTGAAAATATACATTTGTATATTATGTGACTTGACCTAAAAGTTGAACAAATTGTCCAACTTTTAGGTCAAGTCACATTAGGGCAGACACGCCTGGCTTGCTTATCGATTCAGTCAGCAACGAATCGCACAAAGTGCCGCCACTTAAACAAGGATTGGGAAGCGATACCAGCGAGTTCGCCTGCGATTCGATTCGCTACTGGTGGAGCACCTGTGGTAAAGCTCGCTATCCACTGGCTGACTTCATTTTGCTGCTCTGCGATGGGGGCGGCAGCAATAGCTCCCGCTACTACCTCTTCAAACAAGATTTACAAGCACTGGTCAATGAACTGGGAATCGAAATTCGCATCGCTCACTATCCCCCCTACACCTCCAAGTACAATCCGATTGAGCACCGCCTGTTTCCTCATGTCTCTCGAGTATGCCAGGGTGTGATTTTTGAGAGCGTCCAAACAGTACAAGAGCTGATGGCAACGGCAACGACTCGCGCAGGTCTCAATGTGTTTACGACGATTCTCGACAAAACCTATCAAACCGGTCGAAAAGTCGCTCAAGACTTCAAATCCAACATGAAGATTATCTTTGATGAGTTCTTGCCGCAATGGAATTACACAGCTAAACCAGAATCACAGGTTATTTAATCCTCGATCCTTAGGGAGCGATCGACAGGAAATTTCGCCCCATGCTCAACTGCTAGCAGGGTTCTAAGTACGATAAGACATCCATCCGTACTTGGAACCCAAAATCCGACTTTGGGTAGATCCACTCGCACAGATCTCTTACACTTAGCTACATACTCCAGTGGTTATTAGAGAGCGAGCCTATATGTCGTTAAGCAGTACCAGCAAAATTGCTGACTTGTTAGAGAAAAACGAGACAGAACTTCTAAGAAACTGGCTTACAGAGTTGGAAGCATCTGGGCTGCGCCGAGACGACTTGATGCGATCGACAGAATTAAACCAGCAGTGTCATGAGTTCTTGCGGATGTTTCGCAGTGCTGCCCAGCATGAGAATTTCAGCGATGTTCAAGCGCCAGAATGGGGCAGTGTGCGACAACTCTTAACTGATATTTCCCGCGATCGCGCACAGCAAGGATTCACGCCCTCAGAAGTGGCAACTTTTATCTTTTCCTTGAAAAAACCGTTATTTGACCAGCTTAAACGGGAGTTGGCGCAACAAAATGATCTTCTGATTGACTCAATCTGGACGGTGACAGATGTGCTGGATCAGCTTGGATTGTGGACAACCGAAGTTTTTCAACAAACTCGCGAAAAAGTCATTTTGCGACAACAACAAGAACTCCTCGAACTATCGACTCCGGTTGTGAAACTGTGGGAAGGCATTCTTGCTCTGCCAATGATTGGAACGCTCGACAGTGCCCGGACTCAGGTAGTAATGGAAACCCTGTTGCAGCAAATTGTTGAAACAGGGTCGCAAGTGGTGGTTATCGATATTACCGGAGTTCCTACGGTGGATACCTTGGTCGCCCAATACCTGCTGAAAACAGTAGAAGCGGCACGGTTAATGGGAACGGACTGTATCATTAGTGGCATTCGTCCCCAGATTGCTCAAACAATTGTTCATCTAGGGTTGGATCTCTCCGGTGTGATTACCAAAGCAACTCTGGCCGATGCCTTTGCGATCGCGCTCAAAAAACGGCAGTTAACCATTGTTTCTAAAGCGTCTCAATCTGTTTGAGCGCGGCTCAACAGCGTAGAATTCAAACTGGATTTCTTGGTCAAATCATTTTTTTCAACATTAATTGAGTTCAACATTAATTGAGTTCAACATTAATTGAGGTAAGGACGTGGAACGTATTCCCATTTTGCAGATGGGTCAATTTCTGTTAGTGACGATTCAGGTCGATATGCACGATCGCTTGGCCTTAGCACTGCAAGATGACCTTACCAATCGCATTGTCAAAACCAGTGCCAGTGGAGTCCTGATCGATATTTCGTCGCTGGAAATTGTAGATTCATTTATTGGACGGGTTTTAGGAAATATTGCTACCGTTTCACAGCTTCTTGGGGCTGAGACGGTGGTTGTTGGAATGCAGCCTGCGATCGCGATTACGTTAGTTGAGTTGGGACTTTCGCTCTCTGGAGTCCGCACCGCAGCAAATGTTGATACTGGAATGCGGCTTTTGCAGACTGTCTTAGGCGTGCCATTTCACGGGGGCTTAAATGCCAATCCTTGAAACAATCTCGATATCGGATCAAACCGATATCGTTATGGTGCGGCAGAAAGTGCGGGCGCAGACCGTGGCACTGGGGTTTGGATTGGTCGATCAGACCAAGATTGTGACGGCAGCGAGTGAACTTGCCCGCAATACGTTAGATTATGGTGGCGGTGGTAGTGTGACGCTAGAAGTCTTAGAAAGCGATCAGCGCGTTGGATTGAGCCTGAAGTTTACGGATCAAGGGGCAGGGATTGCCAATATAGAATTAGCGCTACAAAATGGCTACACAACCGGAGGCGGATTGGGACTCGGACTTGGAGGAGCGAAACGGTTGATGCACGAGTTTGAAATCACTTCAGAGGTAGGCAAGGGAACGTGCGTGACGACCGTTCGATGGCGACAGCAGAGTTGATAGCAGGCGGAACGGATGTAGCAAAAAGAAATTTTTGTGTTAGTTCTAACTCAGGTTGTCGTATTACCGCGATCGCGCTAAGGTCAAGTGCCAGACAGATGGATTTCTGACAGATGGATTTTTTAAAGTGTTTTGAGTGTTGTGAGATTGAGTTGAGTCATAGTGAATAGAGAATTGTTTCTATTCAAAGAAAGTTTTGATCGCCGACGCGCGATTTTATGGAGCTTGCGAAGCGATCGCCCTGAATGGAAACATGCATTGTATTACCAATTACTGAAGACAGCCAAATAGGAGAAGCTCGACGCTTTGTTGCAACCCTGGCGAGAGCATTAGAGTTCAATGACCACGATCGCGGCAAAGTGGCGATCGTGGTGACGGAAGTGGCGAATAACTTACTCAAACACGCTCAGAAGGGGCAAGTGATCCTACAATCCCTCGCCACGCCTGAAGCGGTAGGCATCGAAATCATCGCGCTAGATTCTGGGCCTGGCATGAAAGATGTCAATCAGTGTCTTCAAGATGGCTTCTCGACCGGAGGCACAACCGGAACTGGACTTGGTGCAATCCAACGGCTTTCGACGTTTTTTGAGATTTATTCGCAGCCGCAGGTGGGAACAGTACTTGTCAGCCGATTCTGGGTGCAGAGATTGCCTCATTCAAATTCTCCTATCCTGACGACTCTACGATCGACGCCGCGATCGCACCCGCTTGAGCTAGGCGCGATTAATCTACCGAAAGTAAGCGGTGACGCATCGGGAGATGCTTGGGCCGTTGAGAATCACCTCGATCGATGTCTCGTGCTAGTTGCCGATGGCTTAGGATCAGGAGCGTTAGCCGCCGAAGCCTCTCAAGAAGCGGTGCGCGTGTTTCAAGCCAACGTCGCGCAACATCCGCAAGCAATCTTAGAGCAAATTCATGCTGCGCTCAGAAAAACGCGCGGTGCGGTCGTTGCGATCGCAGAAATTCTGCCCACTCAACAAATGCTTCGGTACGCCGGCATCGGCAATATTTCTGGAGTCATTCTGACTGATAGAACAAGTCGAAGTCTCGTGTCTTTCAATGGCATTGTCGGAGGAAGCGTTCGCAAATTCGCTGAGTTCTCCTATGATTGGTCAATTCGCTCTGTGGGAATGTTTCAGAGTGATTCGCTCTTAGTCATGCACTCAGATGGATTAGCAAGCCACTGGTCGTTAGATCGCTATCCTGGACTAGTCAATCGTCATCCCGCCCTGATTGCCGCCGTCTTGTATCGTGATTTTGTGCGATCGCGCGATGATGTAACTGTAGTGGTTGCAAAGCTGAGGCAGGAAGAGCATGTCTAAACCGCAGCAGTCTCCGTCAGGAAGACTGGCACTTCTAACCGTCGAACTTCGATTTGAGCAAGATGTTGTGTTGGCACGTCAACGGGCAAGACAAATTGCGAGTCGGCTAGGATTTGATCTGCAACAACAGACTCGCATTGCGACCGCTATATCAGAAATTGCTCGGAATGCGTTGAGCTATGCGGGAGGGGGTAGAGTTGAATTTGCGATTAGCGCAGAGCGCAACTCCGAAGGAACCGATGGGAGCTTGGCACAGCCAACCGCAGGACAAGCATCGCAGGCTTTTTTGATGCGGGTTTCAGACTCCGGACCCGGTATTGACCAGCTATCTGCTATTTTTGATGGACGCTATCAGTCCTCTACAGGAATGGGATTGGGGCTAATTGGTGCGAAACGACTGATGGATGATTTGAAAATTCAGTCTGTGTGCGCTAGTTCGGGCGATGCAAAGCGGGGCACGATCGTTGAATTGATCAAATATTTGCCAAAGCAAGCCCCTCGCCTAACGCCGAAAGACGTACAGCAGCTAGTCGACCATCTGCTGCGCGACCATCCCCAAGACGCTTACGCCGAACTTCATCAACAAAATCAAGAATTGCTGCATACGCTGGAGGCGCTGCGTCAACGGCAAGACGACCTCACGCAACTCAATCAAGAACTAGAAGCGACCAATCGTGGTGTTGTTGCGTTGTACGCTGAGCTAAACGATCTCGCGGAGTCTTTTCAGCAAGCGAGCGAACTCAAGTCTCGATTCTTGTCGCACATGAGCCATGAGCTTCGGACTCCCTTAAATGGCATTCTCGGTCTGTCTAATATGCTGTTGCGCCGCTTGGATGGAGAATTAAGCGCAGAGCAGGAAAAACAGGTCACGTTCATTCGCCGTTCTGCCGCTACGCTCTCTGACTTAGTGAATGATTTGCTAGATTTAGCCAAGGTGGAATCTGGAAAATCTGACGTCGATGTTGCGCCGTTTGAGGTGGCAGATTTGTTTAGTACGCTGCTCGGAATGCTGCGTCCCCTGCTGGATCAAAATAAGTCAGTGCAATTAGTGTTTGACGAGGCAATAAACGGTTCCTTCGGAGTTGCGCAGAGCGCAACTCGCGATACTGCTAAATCAAGCGGATTGCCAACTTTGTACACAGACGAAGGGAAAGTGTCTCAAATTTTGCGCAATCTGATCTCAAATGCCTTGAAGTTTACTGAGCAAGGAGAAGTTCGAGTCAGTGCAACGCTCGGCAGCAATCAAACGATTGTGTTCACCGTTGCAGATACCGGAATCGGCATTGCCGCGACCGATCAATTCCGCATTTTTGAAGAATTTGTTCAGGTTAATCATTCCCTCCAGCGTCGCGTAAAAGGCACGGGTTTAGGATTACCATTATGTAGAAAATTAGCCGCGCTACTTGGGGGTAGCGTTGCTCTAGACAGTACTGTAGGCGTTGGCTCTAGATTTGTCTTAACGTTGCCTATCTCCTATTCCGACTCGATAGCTACAGCGTTGGATGTATCCATTGCCAGATCGAAACCTGATCCATCTTTTGAGCAAACTAATGATGTAGAACCAAAGCCTGAGCCGATCGCAGATCAACCTCCGCGATCGCATGTGCCAAGTTCTGATGTGCGCTCGACGAAAAAGATTCTGCTCATTGATGATGACAAAGTTTCTCGCTACACGTTGATCAGTTCGTTGACTGATTTCTATACAGTGATTGAAGCCAAAGATGGGTATGAAGGACTCTACCGTGCCAGAACCCAGCAACCGGACGCGATCGTCCTCGATCTTTCTATGCCTAGACTAGACGGATTTGAAGTTCTCGCTGAGTTAAAGGCAGATCCGCTCACACAAGCCATTCCAGTGATTATTCTCTCATCTAACGCCCTCACCGCCGCTCAAGCGGAAGACCTCGCGACCCACACGATCGCGCTGCTTTCTAAACAAACAGATTCGCCTCAAATGCTGCTGCAACTGCAAGAGGCATTACTCAGCGTCGGGTTAGATTGCCATTAGTCAGAAGCCTTAGCCAGCTTTGCTACGATCGCGACTAATTCATCTGGCTCGACTGGCTTCGACAAATGCCACTGAAATCCGGAATCAAGTGCCTGCTGATGGTTGGCTTCCCCGGCATACGCCGTTAGCGCGATCGCTGGAATACGGCAAGCTTCCTTTGTCGCGGGGAGTTGTCCAGTCTGTTCAGTCGGCAGCATCCGAATTTGACGAATCAACATATACCCATCAATTTCAGGCATTCCAATATCGCTAACCAACACATCAGGCTTTACCTCAGGTAAGGCTTGCAGCACTTCTATGGCGCAGGTTGCGGTTGTCACCTGTGCGCCAGACTGCTTCAACACAAACGATACAAACTCTAGTGAATCTGGCTCATCGTCCACCACCATAACGTGGACACCGCTCAAATCAAGCCGTTCGGTTGGATCAGGAACTTGCGCGATCGCGCTGGATTGCACCGTTAAGATCGGCAAATGCACTGTAAACATTGCTCCCTGCCCTTCGCCTCCACTTTCTGCTTGCACCGTACCGCCGTGCGATTCGACAAGCTGACGTACGATCGCCAGCCCCAACCCTAAGCCACCAAATTTTCGGGTCGTGGCACTATCTTGCTGCTGAAAGTAATCAAACACATGAGGCAGAAATTCTGTATTGATGCCTCTTCCCGTATCGCTAATTTGAATCTGGGCATCGGCATCGATCTGTGAGAGGCGGACTTCAACGCGGTTGCCGCTGGGCGTAAATTTAACGGCATTAGACAGCAAATTCCACACGACTTGCTGCAACCGGGCCGGATCGCCCATCACAATTACTTCTGGTTGCAATACGGTCTCAAGCTTAATGGCTTTTGCTTCGGCGGCAAGTCGTCCCGTCTCGATCGCACTTTTGATGACGTAATTTAAATCGACGGGCATCACCGCCAAGCTCAATTTGCCGCGCAGAATGCGAGACACATCGAGCAAGTCATCAATCAACTGCGTTTGCAGTTTGGCGTTGCGCTCGATTGTGGCTAACGCTTCTGCAACTCTGCCTTCATCCAATCTACGAGTTTGTAACAGCCGACACCATCCCAAAATGGGATTGAGCGGAGAACGTAACTCGTGAGATAACACCGCGAGAAATTCATCTTTGACATGATTGGCGCGGGTCAGATCATCAGTGCGCTGTTGTAGGGCAGCTTCAATCTGTTTGCGATCGCTCAGATCCACGACAAACAGAACATATTCATCCGCTTCGCCCTGTAAGCGAGTTCCACTGACCAAGACCGGAAAGTGAGATCCATCTTTGCGAATGAGTTCTTTTTCAACGGGTTCAACGTTGCCACATTGCTCCAGATCAGCAACCCTTTGTCCATCTATATCAGCAAATTTCAATGAAAAGGCTCTCCAGTCCGCCCTCCGCGCCTGCTCTTCAGTGCCATAGCCCAACATTCGCAGCAGGGCGGCGTTCGCTTCTAGCAGTTCGCCATCAGATCGAGTAAAACAGATGCCAATTTGCGCCGTTTCTACCATGCGATGCAGCCGTTCTTGGCTACGACGCAGTATTTTTTCTGCACTCCGAAGCCGCAGCAGCGATCGTACCGTCGCTAGCAATTCTTCAGGATTAATCGGCTGCATCAGGTAGCCATCTGCACCGCCATCTAAGCCATCTACTTTATCTTGGCTCGTGATTCGCTCTGCCGACAAGTGCAAAATTGGGATCGAAGCGGTTACAGGATTAGCTTTGAGACGCTGGCATACTTCAGTACCATCAATATCAGGTAATTTGACATCTAGAATAATCAGATCGGGCTGATCGTTGGCGAGTTCTAACGCGCTGATTCCGCTTGAAGCTTGCCGAACTGCAAAATTTGCTTGTTGCAGAATTCGGCTGGTGATGTACAGATTAGTGTCGTTATCATCGACGCAGAGGACAATCTGATGCAAGGGATCCGCAGCCTGAGCTAACTCTGATTGGACTTCACGGATTGCCTCGAGCGTATTTAGATCGTTTTTAGCTGAAGGCAGCTCTGCCTGCGGCGTCACGTCAGTAAAGGTGGTCACGACTGCATACGGAACCGAGGCATTGGCCTGAAATAATGGCTGTGCGGTGACCATCAACTCAATTCGATCCCCGCTGGGTCTGTAAAATTCCATCGCCACATCCGAGCAAGGCTGACCAGTCTGTAACGCCGTCCACGCCGGATAGTCTCCAGTGGAAGCCTCTGTAGCAAAAATTTGCCACGGATAACGGGTTGCGGTGCGAAGTTCTGAAGGATCGTAGCTCTGGGTCGCGGTGTATCCTTGGATCTGCTCGAACGTCATGCCTAGAATTTGCTCAGCCGCCACGTTACAGGCTTGAACTGTACCATCTGCCAACTGTAATACCAGCCCTACAGATTCTACAGATGAAGCATTTTGACGTTCACTAGAATCAAGCGGTTTTCGAGATAGCTCAGTGATGAGTTGAGAGTTAGCCGTTCCGGGGTTCTGCATTGACTCGAACTAGTGGGCTGCGATCGCAGCACTGAGGGACTTAAAGACACAGTGATGAAACAGACATAGTCTCCTCATTATGAGGTGATCAACAGAGAATGGTTAAGCGATCGCTCCAGATTTCTATCACAGGACTGATAACAGTACGGTGCTTATATCTACCCAAAGAAAAAGGTGTGCATTGAATCTGCTTTATTGAATCTGCTTCGAAGGATAGCCGCTAATCTCAAAACGCTCACAACCGTAAATTATTAAGACAGGGAATCATTAAAACGGTTGCTCCCCCTCCACTGACGTTTCCCTATTGCCTTACCGGAAATCTGAACTGATCTGACTCATCGTATAGCACTATGAGATGTGCATTAGGACAAACTTTTTGTGTAGAAGTCGCGCGTATCGGAGCTTCTACACAAAAAAATTCCATCCAAGCGGTAGCGCTATAGACACCAGAATTTAGAACTACAAGGTTGACAATCTTCCAATAGGTTTCCTATGCAATGAGTTGAACACAACGATTTTTGAGGGTTTGCGTGACTGGAATCCGAATCCAAAATTCAGCACCTTGTCCAGGTAACGAACAACAATTGATTGTGCCACCATGCTTGTCCACTACAATTTGGTAGCTAATCGATAATCCTAGCCCTGTCCCTTGACCCACTGGCTTTGTTGTAAAGAATGGGTCAAACAGTTTTCTCTGAATCGTCTCAGGAATGCCAGGACCATTATCCTTAATACAAATGGCAACTTCCTCATCACCCAATCTCTGAGTTGAGATCGTAATGATACTTGAGTGTTCTTTCAGCGTTTGGGGCGATCGATGCTTATCGCGTTGCTGCAAAGCATCGATCGCATTGCTGATCAAATTCATAAACACTTGGTTGAGTTGTCCCGCGTAGCATTCTACTTCAGGGAGATCATCGTACTGCTTAATGATTTGAATTGCGGACTGATTAGATGTTGCTTTCAGCCGATTTTGTAGAATCAGCAGGGTGCTATCAATACCGTCGTGAATGTTGACAGATTTCATTCCGGCTTCATCCAAACGCGAGAAATTGCGGAGGGTGAGCACAATTTCGCGGATCCGATCGGCTCCTCCTTTCATCGAAGTTAACGTTTTAGGCAAATCTTCAGCGATAAAATCAAGGTCAATCTCATCGCTCAACTGTTGAATTGAGGGCGTGACAGTGGGGTAGGAGGCTTGAAACAGGGTAATTAACTTGAGAAGATTTTGGCTATACTCACTCACATAAGTGAGGTTGCCATGAATAAAGTTAACTGGGTTATTGATTTCATGGGCAACCCCAGCAACTAGTTGTCCCAAGCTAGACATCTTCTCAGTCTGAATTAACTGAGACTGTGTTTGTTGCAACTCAGACAATGCTTGCTCTAAATCCTGTTTTTTCTGACGCAGTAGTGCCTCGGATTGGCGCAAAGCCGTGTCGGCTTGTTTTTGCTCGGTGACATCGCGCAGAATCACGATGTAGTTCTCGAAATTGCGTTTACAGCGTTGTGAAAGAGTCAGTTCGATAATGCGATCGCTTTGATTGCTGTGTATCAAGGTTTGCTCACTTCGATCGCTCCAATCCTCTATTGAACAATCAAGTGACGGGAAAAAGTCGCTCAGAGATTGCTCAATCAGATGCTGCGGAGTTGTTTGCAGAAGCGATACGGCAGCAGAATTTGCCTGAACAATTGCGCCAACTTCATTCAACACCAAAATGGTGTCTGGAACCGTATCTAGAGCGGTGCTGAATAAATTTTCAGCACGTTCACGCGCTTGAGCGATCGCGGCTACTTGCGGCAAACTCGTCCAGCAGGCAATGGCGATCGCGACAAAGGCGATCATCATCAACACTGTTACCAACAAGTTATTACTCAGCCCAGCAGCACCCCTGCCCAGTTTGCTCAACATCCAACCGATTGTCGTGGCGCTGCAAACCAGCACAATCAGAACAATGACTTGTACACTCACAAAATCCTTGAACTTTCCATCGATCGCTCTAGTTAAACGAGGATGTGTCCACCATTCGGGCTGAAAGAGCGCAAATGGAATGCGCCGAATTACAGCATCAACCCCCAAGATCGCAACAGCAGCGAATAGACCAATTAATACATCTTCCCAACTCCAAGCAAGCCCACCCACCAGCAGAACTACGACTTCGACGCATAGGAAACCGAGCGACCAGCGGGACCAGCGTGCTTCTGGGTTATCCCGATGTAACCACAGTCCCCAGTGCATTGCCATCATTGGCATCATGTAGGCAGTACTGCCAACCACCACAATCCGAGAAATATCCCCCCATTCAAGAAACAGAATACTAATTGCAAGGGTAAAGATTAAATTTGGTGCTAGCACTCCGTCACGTGAAACCGTGGAAAATACAGGAGAAAGCTGTTTATCGACGGCAAGCTGGTACAGAACTCGGGGTGCACTGGCGACAGCAGTAGCGCTAATGAGTAAGCAACTAGAGGTTAGCAACAGCGTGACGAACAAGGATGCACCAGTACCCCAAAATGGCTGAGAGGCGCTCAGTAGATGTGCAAATATCGTATCTGTTGATGTGTTGCCTATCTGCATGAGAACCCACGACCCGCCCAAGTAGATGATGGGAATTAACCAAGCAGAGAAGGCGATAAATCGCAGTGTTTCCGTCGGTTTCTTGCTATCTGCTACAAAGGAGGAGCCTGTTTCGCAAGCATAAGTGCCATAAACAGCAAAGAAAAACCACTTTGCCCATTCCACAAAACTAAAGTGAGACCAGCTTGTGGGAGCTAAACCGGGGCTTGTAGGCGCGATCGCTAACCATCCCAGCCCTTGCATACAAAACAACAGCAGCAGCCCAATGGCTGGCAGGACAAAGAATGCGTGTAGAATTCCGAGTGTTCGTGTACCGCTAAACGCCACAATAAATGGAACAATTGTGAACCCAATTTTGAGGGCTAACTCAGGACAAGGAATCCCTAATGGAGACAGATTTGCTTTGATTAAATCAGTCAGATTGATCGCGTTTAGTGCAGGCACGAGCGCCCAACTGAAGTAATACGCGATCGCGGCATACCGTCCAACGTTTGGATGTTGCTGCAAGAGCCGCGTTGTGTAATTGGGCGTTCCACCAGAAACATCTGACCACAGCGTTCCCAACTGTTTAACCTGAAAATTCAGCATCATGCCAATGATCACAGCCGGTAGCCAAACAAAAATGGCTTGTGGTCCGAGTGCCATGTGCATGAGAGGAGCGGTATTAATCCAAGACAAATGCCCTGAGAGTCCAAAGCCAAAGGTCTCCAGCGATGTCAAGTTTCTGGGTAATTGCCCATGCGAATTAGGTTCACTTAGGTGCTGCATAAACAATTGGGAACAAATGAGAAGTACGAATCAAATGCCGGGTTGAACAGTGGTTGTGTTGAACAGTGATTAGCACCTTTCCCACAGCCTTTTGCTCTTTTTCATCTTTCCCTGACATGCATGAAGCTGAACATTTGCCCTTGGCAAAACGGCTCACATGTATAGAGCGCGACTCTTTTCTTTGCTTCCAATGTGCTATCGAAATTATGCGATCGAAACTTCCAAAGAGATATCCGTTGTGTGCCCCGCAAAGCTTGAGTAAATGTTAAGAAATTATAAATAAAAGAGGAAAATACGCACTTTTGTCATTCCTATGTCTTAATGACTGTACGGTAAATACCGAGGTGCTTAATAGGTAGCTTAAAGCTGAGTCGATCAGTTAGTAGTTCCAACATTCGAGGCACGAAGGACTATATTTCGTAGCACCCGTTTACCCCTGCAAGTCTTATTTCGGTTAACGCTCCATTCATCAACGTGCAGTAATGCCCGGTGTATCCGTATGTTCACATTTAGACGATACGAGGAGAGAGAATGATGGTGTCTAACGCTACAGCCGAATTATCCCACTTCGAGAATCCTTATCAGGTGGCACAAGCTGCGATACAACAGTCTGTTCCCCCAACACTGTGGGCAGAAAATGAGCAATTTGTGTCTGGATTAAGGGAGCGCTTAAAGACGCATCCATTGTTAACCCATCCGTTGCTAAGCGCACTCCAGCAGGGACGGTTCAACTGCGAGCAACTCAAAGTTGTTCATTTAGAATATCGCCATGCCATCGTTGAGATTTTTACAGATACGTTACTCGCCGCTCAACTGCAAGCCCACCAATTGGAACCCCGGCTCATGCGAGGAAGTAAACTGTATGCTCGGTTTATTCTGGGTCTGAACCTATTTGATGAGTATGGATTCCAGCCTGGTTCTCAAGGAGGAAGTTATCAAGGTAATCCCAATCACGCCCATTATCTGTTATTTGAACAGGTGCTGGACGAACTTGAGATTAGTTCAACCGAGCGAGAGAACTATGCTCCCAGCCAAGCAGCACGAGTATTGCGACAGGCGCTAGAAAGTGTTTACCATGACTTGACTTCGATCGTTGCACTTTTAGCGATCGCAGAAGCTGCTGTCGCGTTTACTATGAGTTTGCGAGACAATGCACGTCTTGTTGGGTTAACGGTTGACACTGGCTTCTACAAATGTCATGGGTTCACCTATGAGCAAGAAACAGTCGGCTGTGATGATTTCCATGAACTGGGGCTTTGGTATGTGCTGATGCAGGCCATCACTCCTGATCGATATGCTGAAATTACGAATTTGGGGGATCAATACTGTAATTTATGGGCTGCGTTCTATGATGCTCAGCTACAGCGATTAGAAGAAACTGAGGAGCATCACTTTGAAGGTGACCGAGACATTCCATTTCCTATATTCACACCATCTATTGAAAAGGTGTAGAAATCTGGGTGGTCTCTGCAAAATGCTGGAGATGTGAATGAGTGTTGATAAAAGACACAACAACATCTCTTTGACAATCCATTGTTTCAACTGACTGTTGTTTCAACTGGTTTGAAGCTAGGTTTTGTGTACAGTGCCAAATTAAATGGCATCGAGACACATTCGCGTTGCTCAGCAAACTCTCTCTGCCGCACAATTGCAGGGAAAGTTTGCCCAGCGGCCTAGCATCAGGTCATCAAGATTGCTTAGCTGTCTCTAGGCGAAAAGAAGCAAAGCTAGACCTAGCTTTGTTTCTTTAACGACACTCATGTGTCTCCACGACAAATACAAAGTCACTGTACATTGAGGGAGCGGTTTTTTCTACTCAAGCAATTCCAGGTTTCGTACCGCACCTTGATCTGCGCTAGTCGCTAACAGGGCATACGCCTTGAGCGCCGCTGTGACCCGACGTTTCCGAGGCTGCTCAGGCTTCCAGGCATCCTTGCCCTTCGCTTCCATTGCCACGCGGCGGTTGGCTAATTCCTCCGCCGATAAATCCACATTGATACTGCGATCGGGGATGTTGATTTGGATGCGATCGCCGTTGCAAACCAGAGCAATATTGCCGCCCGCTGCCGCTTCCGGAGAAGCATGACCAATCGAAAGTCCCGACGTTCCGCCTGAGAAGCGACCGTCGGTTAATAAAGCACAACCCTTACCCAGACCCTTAGATTTCAAGTAACTGGTCGGATAGAGCATTTCCTGCATACCAGGTCCACCGCGCGGACCTTCATAGCGAATGATCACGACATCGCCTGGTTCCACTTCATCTCTGAGAATGCCGTTGACAGCAGCATCCTGACTTTCATAAATGCGCGCCCGACCTTCAAACACATGAATGCTTTCGTCTACGCCTGCCGTCTTCACAATACAACCGCGCTCCGCCAAATTGCCGTAGAGCACAGCCAGTCCGCCCTCAGTACTGTAGGCGTGTTCGCTGTTGCGGATACAGCCATTCTCACGATCTAGGTCGAGGGAGGGCCAGCGGGTCGATTGACTAAACGCTTGCTGCGTTGGAATTCCCGCAGGGCCAGCCTTAAAGAAGGTGTGGACGGCTTCGTCATCGGTACGCACGACATCCCAGCGATCGAGTGCTTCTTTCATCGTCTGACTATGAACCGTCGGTACGTCCGTGTGGAGCAGCCCAGCCCGATCCAGCTCACCGAGAATGCTAGGGATACCACCGGCGCGGTGAACATCCTCAACGTGATAGTTGGGTGTGTTCGGTGCCACCTTGCAGAGTTGGGGAACCTGACGTGAGAGGCGATCGATGTCGCTCAAGGTGAAATCGACCCCGGCTTCATGGACGGCAGCTAGCAAGTGCAGAATGGTGTTGGTCGATCCGCCCATTGCAATATCAAGAGCCATTGCATTTTCAAACGCTTTGAAACTAGCGATCGAGCGCGGCAGCACCGATTCATCGTCCTGCTCATAATAACGACGGGTAATCCTGACAATGGTTCGGGCAGCGTCGAGGAACAGATCCTTGCGATCAAAATGGGTCGCCAGTACAGTGCCATTACCAGGCAAGGAAAGACCGATCGCCTCGGTGAGACAGTTCATAGAGTTGGCGGTGAACATGCCAGAGCAAGAGCCACAGGTCGGGCAGGCGGAACGCTCATACTCTTCAACCACCTCGTCGCTAACACTGTCGCTGACGGCAACCACCATAGCGTCCACCAAGTCCAGTTTGTGATCCGCGAGCTTAGTCTTGCCCGCTTCCATGGGGCCACCGGAGACGAATACGGCGGGAATGTTAAGACGCAGGGCTGCCATCAACATACCGGGGGTGATCTTGTCACAGTTGGAAATGCAGACTAGGGCATCGGCACAATGGGCGTTGACCATGTACTCGACCGAATCAGCGATGATTTCGCGCGAGGGCAGACTGTAGAGCATCCCGTCATGACCCATCGCAATGCCATCGTCCACCGCGATCGTATTGAATTCTTTGGCGACCCCACCAGCGACTTCAATCTCACGGCACACCAATTGCCCCAAATCCTTGAGGTGAACGTGACCGGGCACAAATTGCGTAAAGGAGTTGGCGACCGCAATGATGGGCTTCTCAAAATCCTCGGTGTGCATTCCGGTGGCACGCCAGAGGGCACGGGCACCCGCCATATTGCGTCCCTGGGTAGAAGTTTTCGATCGATAGGTCGGCATGGTGCATCCTATGCGTCTAAGGGCTTTTAATAGTCTAAACGGTTGTGTTGCAAAAACAAGTCAACTGAATTTGCTTAGATTTGCGCAAATTTCTGCTAAAAATGCCTCAAGCTGATAGAAACTTCACGTTTTCAGAACTCAGTGATATGGGAGATGGGATAATTTTTGACGTTTAGGCGACGTAGCCCGCTGTCCCTTGTCATACCAGGAGACAGATGAACGGTTTTCTAACTGATGCGCGATCATTAAGACAAACCTATTAACCAAACTCAGGCATGTCCGAACAGGCTGCTTTTCTCAAATGAGTTCTATTTCCTGGTACACACTACTATTTGCAGCGATCATCTTCATTGGCGGAAGTGCCATTGGTGTCTCAATATACGCTGCGATTTCTGCTTATCTAAATCTCAAACCGAAAATTGGTTGTCGGGTTGACACTGATCCGTTATTTGAAGACCTTTCTGGCGTAGCTGATCTGCGATCGCAGATTGAAATTTCTGATGGTCACAAGACTTACAGCTACAGCAACTTGCAAATTGCGCAAGTGCAAGTGAAAAATCAATCCAAGCAGGATTTTGATCAATTTGAGTTAGGAATCACCCTGTCTTCCAAGGATGTTGTCATTCATCTCGAAGTACAGTCGCCCGGTCGCCACCATCTCGTTAAACAAATTGATCCGTTCACTTTTACCGAGCCTAAACCTAAAGCTGACTTAATCTTGCAACCGTTTAACCGAGACGATGCTTATACATTGCGCTTGTTAAGCATCACAGCCGAACCGAACCAACGCTTAGGTGAGATCAACTTTAGTTCACCAGTTGCAGTTCGGTTTGTCGATCTGCCTCGGATTCAAGAGACGATTAAAGACACGGCAAAGTCTGCTACTATCTCGCTCGGCCCCTTTAGTTTTTCGTTTGACTAATTTCCTGCGACTAAACTAATAAGTAAGCAACTCTCCACTTTTAGCATTCGCTTTATACCGTCAGAGCGATGTTTGCTGTTAGTAAACGATCAAAACTGATGACCAACGAATTTGAGGATTCTATCTATATGAACAAAGTTATCGCTTATTTGCAAAGGCTACGGCTACGTCAATTTTTGATGGCTTCTCTAATTGGACTAACCTTTCTTGTCAGTTTTGCTGTAGGGCAATTTAGCGACTCATTACCAGCACAAGCGGCACCTATAACCTCAGCTAACCAGAGCAAGGCTCAAGCAGAGGGAACTAGAGCGTCAAGCGGTGGCTTGGTTGAGTCTGTCAAAGATACGGCTGAAACTGTCAAAGAAAAGCTGAATTTAGATGAGCCTCTACCTGAGAGCACAAAACTTTTCTTCAAACAGGTACAAGGTGAGGATGTCAAAGTGAAAGAGCCAGGTTTCTCAGAAGACGAAGAAACGCCTAAAAATGAGTAGTCATTTTTGATGCTGAAGATGTGTCCAGCATCTGTTAGCAGAATGAGGATACGCAAATTAAGCAATGTGAAGTGTAGCGCGAATGAGTCAACATCAGTCTAACTACACTTCCAAGCAATTAGGACTATTTTAGGATGCGATCGCAGCACTCAGCCAGCTTGTTTTTTCTCTGGCAAATTCCGGAGTGGCACGGATCGGCCTTCATAAAACTGGCGTTCTAGCTTGCCTAAGCCAAACCACAGCGCGATCGCACTCAATGCCACGATTGCTGAAACAACCGATGGTACAAACACCGGAAGCAATGTCGCAGCGATCAGACTCACGATCACAAATGTGAACCGAATCCTCTGAATATTTGTCAATGCGCTGCGACAGCTTGCACAATGAACCGTATGGGAATGGTAGCGATCAAGCAACGCTTCTGCTGATTGAGCAGGCGGCAACGCTTGACCCACAAAAGGATCTGCCCCAAACTCGTTGACCCACTGCCGCAATGTTGATACGAACGCATCTGCCCGCGTCGGCAGATAGAACGCTTTCGCAAAATTAGCGCTTCCGCCCTTTGCGGCTAAATACCGTTCCTGATGATGCAAGAAAATTTGATCGTCTTCCAGAACGTTGTTATTGCCAATGTGGGAGTACCAGCGCGGCGTCAGTGTAATGAGAAAACCAGGCAATTTCGAGGAAAACTTGAACGGGAACCGCGCAAACACGCGACACTCCCCTTTGCGAATCGGCGTTGCATACACAACGGTGAGCGTCCGACCGAACTGTTTCGAGGTCAGATCGTGCCACATGAGCGATGGTGCAACAAAAGTGGTGTGCTGTTGCCCTAGGGTTCCTTTACGTGGACCCTCTGCCCAAATCCCCTGAAAGCCTTGTTTACCAGATTCCAACACTTCTAATTCCGCCGGAGCCGCATTCGACCGATTGCCTACGGATCGATGGTGGGTAAATGACACATGGCTCGAATCTAAGACATTTTCTAACAGCGTCAGTGCATCGTAGGGCAAGTCTCGAAACGTGTTTAAACAAATCCAGCCCTCTGGCGATTCTTCCATCGGTTCAATCAGCGGAATTTTGACGCGCTCGGCATTCTCTGGTGTCCCCGCATAAATGAACAGCAATCCTTGACGTTCAGCCGTGGGAAAAGCCGCCACACAAGCGCGGTCAGATTCATGCGCCGCCTGATCAGGACGTTGCTGTGGAATACGATCGCACGCGCCATCTCCCTTAAACGCCCAACCGTGGTACGGGCACTCAAGCAATCCATCTGCTGCAATCCTACCTTCAGACAGTGGTGCCAATCGATGCGGGCATTGATCACTAAACGCTCGCCAGCACGCCGCTTGTTTGTCCCACCAAATAACGAGATCCTGATCAAGCAGCGTAAACTTGGTTAACTTCGCTTTGTCTAAATCTTGGACGTAATAAACGGGATACCAAGCTTCTTTCCAATCAAACCGATTCGGATCAGTTCCTCCAGCGGGGAGTGCATCAGGTTGAGTTGTCCGTTCTTCCATCAGCATGGCGATCGCCCTTTAAACTCGTGCTTTATGCATCTTAACAATTTTGGCGCAAGCCTACCGACTACCGCCTTAAAGACGGACTTAATGAGTCTGTTGAGCGGGTGCAGATAGAATGCCTGAATTTCCCTAGCCCTCTAGGTAGAGGCAGCAATCGCTGGATTATTCAGAATAGATGGAATCAGGGTTAGGTTTTTACATCTAGATTTTTACATCATCGTTCGTAGTACTGCATTCGACTTTAAACAAAAGGAAGTTATGACGCGATCGCAATTCCCCAAAATCTTTTCCGCAAGTGTATTAGCACTCAGCCTCACGACATTACCGTTAGGATTACCTGCTTTGGCTCAGAACAGCGGTTCAGGTACCTCGTCGGGTGGGAGCACTGGCACCACTGGTTCGGGGAGTGGAACAACGAATACAGAAGGTAGTACAAGCGGCACTAATAGCGCACCTGGCTCAACCGGAACGACTGGCACGACCGGAACAACAGGTACAGGTTCAACTGGAACGACCGGAACGACAGGTACAGGTACAGATGCAACTGGAACGACTGGAACAACAGGTACAACAGGTACAGGTTCAACCGGAACTACTGGCACAACAGGTACAGGTACAGATGCAACTGGAACGGCAGGTACAACAGGTACAGGTTCAACAGGCACAACTGGCACAGGTACAGCAGGTTCAGATGGGACAACGGCTCCAGGCTCAACTGGGACAACAGGTACAGGTTCAACCGGCACAACGGGTACAACAACTACTCCAGGTGGGACAGGTGGCGTATCTGGTGCAGGAACAGCGAACCCAAGCGGCATAACGGGTACACCAACTACTTCTCCTACTGGTGCTAACACCATGACTGCTCCTACTGGTGCTAACACCTCGACTGCTGGTGCTAGCGCAAATCAGGGTTCTGGTGGCAATTGGGGATGGTTAGGAGTGTTAGGGCTTGCTGGATTGGCGAGCTTACTGAGCAACGGCAGAAAACAAGCCTCCCGATCATGAGTAGGACTAGCGCATTTGGTTTCTATAATCCTCAAGCATGAAACCTTTGGTTCTGGTTTCTTCAACTTGAGTGGGGTTTGGGAATCAATTCGGAGTGATGTGCAAAACGAGGGGTGGAAGTGGCGTCCCTCGGAGTAATGCACATTGGATTTGGATTTTGGAGATTGCTACGTCAGGGGAGAGGGTTAGCTCTTCAGTACCGACTACGTGTTAAAGGACAATAAAGTGGGTTGTTCGGCATTAGTCGTTACAGAGATTTAGAAGCCGTTTCTAAACGAGCGGACTTTTTCTAGCATTCGGCAGAAGCTTCGGCTTAGAAAACTCTTTACGATTTTTGTGTAAAAAATCGTTCTCATCTCTCTTTAATTTCACCCTAATAATTAATAATTTCACCCTAATAATATGAGCTTCCTTTCGATTGAAGAACTGAAAGAACTCGTTGAACAGCAGCAAGGATTGTGTGTGTCGATCTACATGCCGACCGCGCAGCTTAGTTCAGAAACTCAGCAAAACTCTGTCCGCTTCAAGAATCTAATTCGACAGGCAGAAGCGGAGATAGAAAACTACGAATCGCGTCCGACTGATGTAGGTCAATTTCTTCAGCCCGCAACTGATTTGGATAAAGATGAATTTTGGCAGGATCAGAACGCAGGTTTAGCTTTGTTCATCGCAGAAGGATTCTTCCGCTTCTATCGCGTGCCGATTGAGATGATTGAATTGGTGGTCGTGAGCGATCGCTTTCATCTCAAGCCGCTAATTCCGCTGTTGAGCAGAGATGACCGCTTCTATATTCTTACGCTCGGTCAGCGCGATGTGCGTCTTTTGGAAGGCAATCGTTACGGCATGACTCGTGAAATTGAAATCGAAGGCCTGCCGAAGAGCATGGATGAAGCGTTGCAGTACGACGAAACGGCGAAGGATGAACAGCGGCGACAGGGCGCTGGTGCAGGTCGTGCAGCGTTACAAAGTGGCGGCTCGTATCACGGACAGGGAGGCGAGCGCGAAAACGTCAAAGAAGATTTGCTGCAATATTTCCACTTGGTTGACAAAGCGCTGCACGACTTTCTCCACAATCGCCATGCGCCGCTTATTCTAGCCGGCGTCAACTATTTGCTGCCGATTTATCACGAAGCAAATACCTATAATTTCATCGTGGAAGAAGGAATTCAGCACAACACAAAGCAGCAAACGTTGCAAGAACTCCATGCGGAAGCTTGGGCAATTGTGGAGCCGCAGTTTGAAGCAGACCAGCAAAAAGCCATCGATTACTATCATGAGTCGATCGCCACTGGCAAAGGATCAAACAATTTGGACGAAGTAATTCAAGGCGCGTTTTATGGTCGTGTAGAGCAGCTTTTTGTTCCGGTCGGCGTGCAAAAATGGGGACATTTTGATCCGAACTCGATGGAGCTTGAAATACACAAAGATGCTCAACCTGGCGATGAAGATTTGCTAAATGCAGCAGCAATTCAAACGATCTTTCATGGTGGAACGGTGTACGCCGTTGAACCGGAAAAAGTGCCGGATGACGCACCTGTTGCGGCAGTATTTCGCTACTAATTGCACTTCATTTGAGCGGATCTAAAAGCCCGATCAATTCAGGGGTAGTTCATTCGTTCAACTGGGCTGTGTAAAAGTTAAGTTTGTAAGTTTTCAGTACGATGTTGCATATTGTTCTGAAATGGGGCTTCGGGTTTTGTTGTACGTTGCGTTAAACGTGCAAAATTTGCTGATCGGTTTGCTGCTGATCGCAATTTCGGTTGTAGATTGGGGGACTCGGCAAATCTCCTGAAGTCTGCCCCAACTTGAATCAGACCTGCTAACTGAGTTGCGATCGCAATTACTCGACCTCTGCATAGCTGTTCCTGAATGAAAACCTCTCCCCTGATCCCTTAGGCTTATCGCTCGTACTGCCCAGAGCGCATTGATCCAGCTTCTGAACTAACGCTTCAAATTGGGGCTTTCTCGCGCAGCTCTGCGATCGCTTGAGCCATCCTTCAGGAGCTACCCAGATGAAATAGGTAGGAATTGGGTAAGTTGCCGCTATCTCTAGAGAAGTGATTGGTTCATGATGAAAGAACATTCAAAACCGCTAGCGACCCAATTACGCTGGCATTTATCAAAACAAGCCCTGGGCAATTGCTCAGGGCTTATTAGTTAGTTCAATGTCGCAATGCCGACCACAAGTTGCGACATTTATTTAATGTATGAACGTACAGCAGAACTATCAATTGACCCAAGTACCTTGAGTACTCACAAGCGTAGTCTCTCCTTGAAAAAAGAGAGCTAACACCTACCTTCCGAACCAAGATCAAGCTTTTCTAGTTGGATGACGGATGAACAACTTTCGCAGTTTTTACACGTCTACAGCATCCGTAGAGCGGCCCGTTCCTACGACTTCGTTAGGCAATGACTCGGCCTCACCACCATTAGGAGCGAGACCGTCCAACCCTTGCACAAGCCGATCGAGTTCCTCTTGCATCTGCATACAGACTTGCGCATAGCAGGCATCGACATAGTTCCGATCGTTCGCGGCTGCCCGACCGGAACGCTCAAACACGATCGGTGCACATATCCGAGTGTGGATCTGCACAGGCAATGGAATGTTAGGCAACGGACCTACTGCTAATCCCCACGGCAATCCTAGGTAAATGGGAAAGACGATCGGATCAATCCCCAACAGCCACGGCATTCCCCACTCGTGCAGTTGTCGTAACTGCGGGTAGAGATTCGCCAGAATGATCAGCGTCTCGTGAGCGCCGATGGAGATCGCCGGGACAATGGGCACTCCTTCTCGCAGTGCGAGTTTAATAAATCCTTTCCGTCCTGCAAAGTGAATGCGATGACGATCGCGGTACGGTCGCCATAAATCTTCAGCGCCGCCTGGGTAGACCAAGACGGCTGCATCCTTTTGCAGAGCAGCCGCTGCCATGTGAGGGTGCGCTCGGATGGCTCCTAATTGCACCGTTAGCTTGGAATACCCAGGAACCATCCAGACGTTGGGGTGCATTAGCCCATACACTAATCGCTCTGCACCAAAGCGGTGAAACCAGTCCACCATAAACATTAAGGTGTCTGGGGCAATCATGCCGCCATTGTGAGATCCGACAATCAACATTTTTCCCGATGGGGGTAAGTGCTGCCAGCCATCGCTCGTCACCCGAAAATAGTGGCGGTAGAGCCAGTCTCCCAACGGCAGAAGGGCTTGAATGACGCTGGGGTCTCGTCCCTCTAGAGACCAGCCATCAAACCGATTTTCTCTCGCTTTTTTGCTATCCCAGTCCCTAGTCATCGAAGCCCTTAAAGATTCAGCTATTTACTATAAAACGAAAGGGCTGCGCTGGCTTCTCTAATTTCAGACAGTTCCAAATGAGGCAGCTTGCTGAATTCAGGTAGGGTCAACTTAGGATCATGGATTAAATAAAATCGGATTTACCCTCACCCCAACCCTCTCCCGCAGGAGAGGGAGCAAGACTCTGGTTCTCCTTCTCCTGCGGGAGAAGGGGTTAGGGGATGAGGGCAACCCGGAGCTATGCAAGTGTTGGA
>JAHHHP010000063.1 GCA_019359275.1 Myxacorys chilensis ATA2-1-KO14
TCGTTAGGTTATCTAACACCCGACGAATACGAAAAGAAATGGAATGAGCAACAGAAGTAGAAATGTGGTAGAAAGTAGATACGCTTAAATCTTTTGTGCTTCTGTCCGAACTAAAGGGGTCACTTCACTGAGTTCGGGATAAGAATTGAGACAAGGGAGATAACGGTGTCCCTAATGTAGAAATCAACAATGCTCGGATGGATGTCTTTCTGCGCCCGATCGCAGCGAATGGGAGACTCTCTTATACAGTGACCCAGGTTGACTTTAATGAATGCAAACATTCAAGCAACGGGCGCTTGCAGCATTTTTGGAGTCGATATTTGTAACCCGCTATTTGGCTATAAAAATACGATCGTATCTCTGGTTGAAACTCAGGTCCGCACTCGTCTAAATGATCCAATGTTGCAAGGGCGAGTTTCTAACGCCGTACAAACTGTTTTAAATCAGTTTGGAATTCGCCAAATTACCAAAGTCTCGGTCAGTGGAGACGATCTGGTAATCAGACAACAGTAAAGGCAATTCGATGAGGGTACACAACTTAACTTAAATAGAGGCTCAAGGATCTTCCATCCTTGAGCCTCTATTTAAGTTAGCAATTGCAGCCTTTGTGTCCGCAGTCGCCGTGCCCATTGGGATGACCGTCAGCGCAAACTTGGCTGCAATAGTATTTGCCATCTTTCTCAGTAGCGCTATCGTCGGGGGTAACGATGCAAAGACAAGGTTCGCACGCGCATTTCATTTGAGTTGCAGTAACCATAATGTGACTCTTCTAGAGGTTAAATCCATCGTAACATGTGAACAGATGTTCAGATATAGAAGATTTGTGCAGTGGATCGCGTAGTTCTGCAAGCCCGCCATTCAAGCGATGAGAACGGGTACTGCCTCTAGGAATTGCTTTCGCCGTCAACTGAACGTCGTCAAAGTCAACTTCGATGCCTGGACCTTGCAACAAGTTGATTAGGCGAATTTCTAGAGGCTGACCTAACAATGAATTAGTTGCAGAGGAGACATAAGTTACTGTCGAGGTGCGAAACGTTCCTTCTGCGATCGATAGCGAATTGTTGTCTACTGCCAGAACTTGGCCACCTGCTAGCAACTCAATTCGGTAGCCAGGGAAGCCAGGGAAGGAAATTCCAGGAACCGGATCGTCACCCGTCGGATTGCCCACCTCAACTGAAAGGGTATAACGGGTATTAGCGGCGAGTCGCGCATCGAGGATTTGGCTCAAGCCAGCCTCTCCGCTCCCCGGTGCTTCTACTAAAAACCCATAGCCGACGTTGTTTCCTTCTGGAACGCCAGCGGGGTAATTATTCACAGATGGATTGAATGCACCTGTTGCAGAAGAGTCATCCGTTGTTACCGCAGGAATTAGTCCATCTGGGTTGTACACCTGCCAACCTGGAGGCGGAACAACAGTAAAGGTAAAGTTTTCTAGAACCGAGTCTTCAAATCCAGCATTCTGGATGGCAAGAGAGATTGGAGTACCCCGACCCCGACTAGCAGAGGGAGCAAGCTTGGTGAGTGTATCAACTTGTTGATCGAAGTTGATGGCGTAACCTGTACCTGTCTGAAGCTCTGTCAAGGTAAACTTTTTACCTTCCTTGAATTCATTTGCGATCGCAGTTACAGAACGGGCAAGTTCATCGCCTAAGGAGTCTAGCGACTTGAAGTTGCTGGCGTTAGTCAGCACGGGTGGAAAGGTAATGTCACCAAGGGCATCGCCTGAATCAAGGTGAGAGAAGACCACGCGCAAACCGTCCGCAGGTACGGGTTTACTCAAGTCGAAGAAGAGGCCGAATTGATTGTTATTCTCAGTCGCCTTGTTTTTAGAGTACTGCGGGCCAATTGAGGGGAAATTAGAATTCTGGTTGAGCGACAGGGAAAATACGTCGAGCAAACCATCAGATTCGGTAGTAAAGGTAGGTGAACCAGGGAGGCTGGCGACGGACGACTTTTTGTTCGGCATGTCTAAGGTTTTTCCATGTGTAGTTTTGGTCATCAGACGTTTCAGGGAACACCTTCCTGCTCAACACATTCGCTAGCATCGAATCTAATTTTCTAGGTCAATTTTTTCTAGAAAATCTTCAGCAGCACATTAGTAAAGAACGACAACGCTCGCTAACTTAAAACAGGACGCGTACTAGCTAAGCTAGTACGCCTAACCTGATAAAGTTTGCTTACTCTGATGCATCTGCTAAAAAATCTCTTTGAAGAGCAGATTTTGTTGATGCGTATTCCTGCTTTAGTAATAGATTTCCATGCCCGGAGGAGTACTTAAAAGCTAACATTTGAGCTTGTAAAAAAAAATACAGCTTCACAAAGGCCTTTTTAAGTGATCTTCCAGGGAAATCTGGCAGTTATTCAAACTTGCATAGCTCGCATCTTGACCCTAACACTGTGCACAGACGTATCTGAGCATGTACAAATGCTCACACTCTAAATCTGACCAATTGAACTGGATCATGATAGATTTGCTACAGCGCTATTCAATTTGGCGCTGCACTCTATCGATAATTTGTAAACTGCAGTGCAACCGGGAAATCTTCTTGCTTCATGCGTTGCATCACTGCTTGCAATTCATCCTTTGACTTTGCCGATACCCGAACGGCATCGCCCTGAATTGATCCTTGAATCTTTTTAAATTCGTCGCGAATGATTTTGGTAATCTGCTTTGCGATATCCTGGCCGATGCCTTTTTTGAGCTTAATTTCTTGCCGAACACGACTGCCGCTTGCCGATTCTACTTTGCCGTAGTCGAAGATTTTCAAAGACAAGTTGCGCTTTGAGGCTTTTAGCTGCAATAGGTTGTGGACTGCATCGAGCGTAAATTCACTATCGGTGTTGATGACGATCGCATCGTCGTTCAAATCAATCTCAGTATTGGTGTCTTTGAGATCATAGCGACTGCTCACGTCTCGCTTGGTCTGATCGACGGCGTTGACAAGTTCTTGACGGTCAAATTCACTGACGATATCAAATGAAAATGTAGAAGCCATAGAAAAAATAGGGGTTATTTAAAGGAACAGTTGTCTCCTACCTCATAGTGCTAGTGATGCTCGATCCAATCAAGGTAATGATGCAGGTTGAACCAAGGGCAAACATCAGCGATCGCAGCAGCGGAACATCCAGAATATAAAACACCGAGTAGAGGAAGCGAATCGGCACAAACGCGATCGCCGCCCAAGCGACTGTTGCTGAGTCCTGGTGTGTCACAAATGCCATTAATGCCGCAACACTAAACAGGGAAAACGCTTCCAATGAATTTTGGTGCGCCCAAGTTGCGCGTTTGCCATACTCAGGGAGTTTATCGAGCGTTGCCCGAGGAGACGACCTCATGTCTCGATTGTAGCCAACCTGCACGCGGGCAACCCCCACAAGAGCAAATGGAAGATACACGAGAACGGCAGTCGCTGCGATCGCGATTAGCAAAATGGTCGGCACAGAGAATCCGAACAGTGTCATGTCCTAATCAAAATAGAATATTGTCACAATTTTGCGCTGGTCTTCGGCATCGCGGCAAGTCCGCAGAAGAGTATGGCTGTCATGAAACGCAAAGCTAATGAGTTGCTGACAGCGAGACACAATCTCTTGATTGCAAAGAGCACTGGCTTCGGCTAGAGAAAGACTGTTGTTCTCTGGCGATTCGACCAAATGCATCACACTTTCTAACTGCTCACGCGATTCGCGAGGTTGGCGCTCCATACTCTGCGGCAGAATCACCGTCAGCATACTTGGATCAGCCCGTAAAGCACCACGAATTGCAGCAAAATTGGTTCCGGTTGACCCTGAAGTAATGATTCGATTGCCTTCTAGAACCAGTGCATAACTCATCAACTCAATTAGAGTTTGATGGGTGATAGGAACGTGGCGTGACCCTAATAGAGCGATCCGCTTAGAACCCGTTTGCTGAATCGTGGCGAGTTCTTGTAAAAAATCATCGACTTGAGGGAGATCGATCGACTGACTCAAGAGACGTGCTTTATATTAACAACGCCGTAATTGTATCAGACGCTCTTGACCTGCGGGTGATTGTAATCAGTTGAAGAATTTTATCGTATCCAGCAACGACGCTGCGATCGCCTCTCAGGAACGGCAATGCGATCGTCACTTAGCTCAGTGCTAAGTTTAATTAGTCAGTCGCTCTGCTAGTGAATTGTGAGACTGACGCAGATTGTAAGCTCGCCTCCGTGACCACAAACAACAGGCGACTATATTCACTTATTGACATATTCAAATTGGTGAATATACTTTAGGTAATGCGATCCGTTGCATCGCTAGTCATACTTCTAAACCAGAAGTAAACGGCTTGCGGCAGATGTTGCACTAGATTTCGTAAGTTTGAATACAGACTGATTAGGAAGAAATGTATGGTTATTGCAACACGACCTAAAGATTGGGTAGGGTCAGTTTTACATACCGCTAACGGTTTTGCTCCAACAGCTTTAGCAGTTCTGTCTGGCACGATTCCTACAGGGTTAAGAGGATCGCTTTACCGAAACGGGCCAGCGCGATTAGAGCGGGGCAATACGCGGGTTTCTCATTGGTTTGATGGGGATGGCGCTGTGCTAGGAGTTCATTTCACCGATGCAGGCGCAACGGGAGTGTATCGCTATGTGCAGGGCAAAGAATTTCAGGAAGAAGAACAGGCGGGACACTTTCTCTATGGTGGGTATGGAATGCTCCCCCCTGGAGGAATTTGGAATCGGTTTACGAAGGGGACAAAAAACGCAGGCAACACTTCAGTCCTTGCGTTTGACGATCGCGTGTTGGCATTGTGGGAGGGCGGACATCCCTATGCTTTAAATCCAGAGACGTTGGACACTGAAGGTCAGACGGATTTAAACGGTTTACCGCCTTTGATGCCATTTTCGGCTCATCCAAAGCGAGATGATAGAACTGGCGAGGTTTACAACTTTGGGGTGAGCTTTGGTAAGAACGCCATGCTTAACCTCTATCGCCTTGATGCGATGGGCAATTTAAAGCAGCGAAATCAAGTGCCGCTCGATGGCTTGCCACTGATTCATGATTTCGTTATGGCAGGACAATATCTGCTATTTTTCGTCTCGCCTGTTCGATTAAATCCTCTGCCGGTCTTATCTCGCCTCAAAGGGTTTGGAGAATCGTTTGAGTGGAAGCCTGAAAAGGGAACACAAATTCTAGTGATTGATCGGAATTCGCTAGAGGTGGTCAGTCGAGGGGAAACAGAACCTTGGTATCAATGGCATTTTGGCAACGGTGCAGTTGATAGAGACGGTCATGCTGTTGTGGATGTGGTGCGCTATGAAGACTTCAACACCAATCAGCTTTTGAAAGAAGTTGCTACAGGTCATGCAACGACAAAAGCAAGTTCTTCTTTATGGCAAATTCGATTAGATCCGAAATCAGGAACCGTTTTTGGGATGGATCGGATGTTGAATCGTGACTGTGAGTTTCCAGTTGTGAAACAAGCAGATGTGGGGCAATCGTGGCGATACACTTACCTTTCAGTTTACCGTCCTGGTCATGAGAGTCCCGGTGTGTTTGGAGCGATCGCACGCTTCGATCAGCAAACGGGCGATCTGATGCAAGCAAACTTAGGCGAAGACCGCTATGCAATGGAGCCGATTTACGCGCCTGATGCTCAAAATCTGGATCAAGGTTGGATCGTGACGGTTGTATATGACGGTAATACCGATACCAGTGAAGTTTGGGTGTTTGATAGCGATCGCTTAGATGATGAACCAGTTTGCCGTTTAGCATTACCGGAAGTGATTCCACTTGGATTTCACGGTACATGGAAACCCGCTTGAGTGTTGGCTTAATTAGGCGTCGTTCAACTATGAGAGGGAATTAAGAAGCGGGAATTACTTACTTCAATGGGAAGCGAGTTGAGTTAGGCAGCGAATCGAGTAACGGACATAACAGATATGTAAATGGGTGATTCATCTGTTCATTCGCTACATCTGTTACAAAATCCGCTGCCACTATCCTTCAAAGCCTCACTCAACCCCAAAGAACGGCTCAATCTCCTAAATAGATTCCGAGTCCGCGTGCAGTTTGAACGGCAGCACTGCCTGGATCAACAGTGCAATACTGTGCGATCGCATCCGCAATCGGAACATCAATCACGCGACGATCGCGCCATGCCACCATGCGATCGTATTTTTCTTGAGCAATCAAATCGACTGCTGCCACGCCAAACATGGAGCCGAGCAGTCGATCCAAGGGCGAAGGCGTGCCGCCGCGCTGAATGTGCCCCAGCACAGTAACGCGAGTTTCTACACCGCTACAGGCAGAGATTCGACTGGCAAGATATTGCCCAATTCCGCCGTAGCGCGATTCTCCAGAGGGATCGGTTGAACTGACGGTCTTGCCCTCTTCGGTGCGCACCGCTTCCGACACGACGATCAGCGAATAGTTTTTGCCTTGGTCTTGGCGTTCTTTGAGCTTGTGACAGAGATTCGCGATTGTATAGGGAATTTCTGGAATCAAAATCACATCTGCACCCCCTGCAATGCCTGCGCTAATGGCAATGTGTCCGGCATCGCGTCCCATGACTTCGAGAATCATGGCGCGAGAATGGCTTGCGGCTGTGAAATGCAATCGATCGACGGCTTCTGTGGCAATGTTGACAGCCGTATCAAAGCCGATCGAGCATTCGGTGATGCCAACATCGTTATCGATCGTTTTAGGAATCGTGACTAAATTCATTCCGCCCTGCTGTGCCAGCTTTCTGAGAATCGCCATGCTGCCATCGCCGCCGATGCCAATCATGGCGTCTAAGCCCAGCATATGGTAGCCGTCGATGATCTCGGAGGAGCGATCGAGGAGTTCTCCGTCAGGCATTGGAAACGCAAACGGATTGCCCTTATTGGTTGTGCCAAGAAACGTTCCGCCTGCGGTAAGAATGCGATCGACGCGATCAATATCTAACGCCACAATGTCAGGGGGGCGCTCCATTAAGCCATTGGTGGCTCGACAAATTCCTAAGACCTTCCAGCCATACGTTCCGATCGCTCGAAAGACGACCGCTCGAATGACTGCATTTAAGCCTGAACAATCTCCGCCGCTGGTCAAGATGCCAATCCGCTTTGTCCCGTCCATGTCGATTACACTGAATAAGTTGTAATGGCTAACAGCTAATCGCACTTTGAGAAAGCTTTGAGAAAGAGTAATGAAAACTACAGAATTGATTTAGAGCTGTTAGAAAAGGATGACATGACAGAGAACGAAACAACAGATGGCTGGGTGAGTTCTATTCCACTCGCGCCGGAGGGATTTAAATCAGGGTTCGTCGGCATTATTGGTCGCCCAAACGTGGGCAAGTCTACGCTGATGAATTATTTGGTCGGACAGAAAGTTGCGATTACCTCTCCCGTGGCGCAAACGACTCGCAACCGCTTGCGAGGCATTCTGACCACGCCAGAAGCACAGATTATTTTTGTTGATACGCCCGGAATTCATAAACCCCACCATCAGTTGGGCGAAGTCTTGGTCAAGAATGCGAGGAGCGCGATCGCATCGGTGGATATCGTGCTTTTTTTGGTCGATTGCTCGGTCGAGCTGGGGGGCGGCGATCGCTTCATCGTCAATCTGCTCACTGATGTCAAAAGCCCAGTGATTCTCGGACTCAACAAAGCCGACCAGCAAGGGCATCCCTCGCTCGATCAAGACTACATTGACTTGGCAGCATCTCAAGGTTGGACGGTTGCTAAATTCTCGGCGCTCACTGGTGAAGGAGTCGAGCCACTCCAAGCTACTTTGATTGAGAACCTAGAACCCGGACCCTATTACTACCCGCCTGATCTCGTCACCGATCAGCCCGAACGTTTTATCATGGGCGAACTGATTCGCGAGCAAATTCTGCTGCACACTCGCGAAGAAGTGCCGCATTCTGTTGCGATCGCGATCGAGCGTGTTCAGGAAGAACCCCATATCACTCGCGTCTCTGCGGCCATTAATGTCGAGCGTTCCTCTCAGAAAGGCATTTTGATTGGCAAAGGAGGAACGATGTTAAAAACTGTCGGGTCTGCGGCTCGTGAACAAATCCAAAAACTGATCGAGGGTAAAGTGCATCTAGAACTATTTGTGAAGGTGCAACCGAAATGGCGTCAGTCTCGCACGCGCCTTGCCGAATTCGGCTACCGCGTTGAAGAGTAGCTCACTATAGGGCATCTGGATCGATTCTCTTTGTCGTAGTCGTTCTACTTACATCCTGTCGAAAATAGGTATTTTTTGCACTCGGCAAGAACTGTGAACTTCAGAAAATGAATGGATCAATCCATCTCAAACGCAGATTTGAGATGGATTGATGTGTAGCAGTTTGTAACAGAAACTCAACTTAAATGAAGCACATTTACCTGGTTTTACAAACTGGTTTTACTAGAGCCAGATAGTTAGCGCTTTATTGATCCTTTTATATTAAGTTTCGATTCATTTTTCAGCTTTAGATCCTAAGAAATTTGGAAATAGTTCCTAACTCTTGAAAATCGTTCTAGGATGCGAGTATTGTCCCTATTGATCTGTGAATTGCTGCAAAAAATTTGACGAGTAATATTTCGTTGATGAAGTTTATTGGTCAGCACTCCAGTACACCAAGATCCATTATCAGGAGAAGTTCATGACGATCGCGCTGGATCAGCAAACGCATAGTGAGCATCCTTCAATTGACCCTTCAAAACCTTGTCGGAAAATTGGCATTCCTAAAGAGATTGCAACCAACGAATGTCGAGTCGCAGCAACGCCCGATACCGCAAAGATTCTTCAAAAATATGGGTTTGAAGTATGGGTTGAATCTGGAGCAGGAGATGCCGCTAATTTTTCTGATCAGGCTTTTGAAGAAGCTGGCTGTCATATTGTTTCTGATCCCCAAACGCTGTGGGCAGAATCAGATTTAATCCTCAAAGTTCGTCCTCCCGCTTGGCATTCTGGTGTGAACAAGCACGAAACAGAATTGCTGCGAGAAAACGGGACATTAATTAGTTTTATTTGGGCTGCCCAAAATGCTGAACTGGTGCAGCAACTTGCGACCCGTAAGGCAACCGTCTTAGCGATGGATGCGGTGCCGCGCATTAGTCGGGCGCAAAAATTGGATGCTCTTAGTTCAATGGCAAATATTGCAGGCTACCGTGCTGTAATTGAAGCCGCAGAGCATTTCGGACGCTTCTTTACAGGGCAGATTACCGCTGCCGGAAAAGTACCGCCTGCAAAAGTGCTGATTATTGGCGCAGGTGTGGCAGGATTAGCTGCGATCGGAACCGCGAGAGGATTGGGTGCGATCGTTAGAGCCTTCGATACCCGTCCGGTGGTGAAAGAGCAGGTTCAAAGCATGGGCGCAGAGTTTCTAGAGCTTCAGTTTGAGGAAGACGGCTCTGGGGAAGGGGGTTATGCCAAAACCATGAGTCCCGAATTTATCAAAGCTGAGATGGAACTGTTTGCGGATCAAGCAAAAGACGTAGACATCATCATTACCACGGCGCTGATTCCGGGCAAAAAAGCTCCGACGTTGATCACGAGAGAAATGGTCGAGAGCATGAAAGACGGCTCTGTGATCGTTGATATGGCGGCAGAGCAGGGCGGGAACTGCGAAGTGACCAAGCCTAATGAAATCTATAAGTATCAAGGCGTCACGATTATTGGATTAACCGATCTGCCAAGCCGAATGGCGTCGCAGTCGAGTCAGCTTTATGGCAAAAACCTATGTCACTTGTTGGATGACATGGGCAGAAACGAAAACTACCGGGTTGATCTGGCAGACGAGGTGATTCGAGGTGCGTTGGTGGTGCATCAGGGCGAAGTGATGCCGCCGCCGCCAAGACCTTCCGCCCCGCCTGCACCCAAACCCGCTACCATCTCATCTCAGGTCGAAACGCCGCAAGTGAGTCGGCAGACACCTCAGTGGATCTGGGCAGTTCTGATTGGGGCGGTGTTAGTCGGAATCGGCGCGATCGCACCTCCTTCATTCCTGTCTCACTTCACCGTCTTTGTTCTCGCCTGCTTTATTGGCTGGCAGGTGATTTGGAACGTTAAACCCGCTCTCCACACGCCATTGATGAGTGTCACGAACGCCATTAGCGGCATCATCATCATCGGGGGAATGCTGCAAATTTCAGGCGCGCTCACGTCAGCGACAACAATTTTAGGCGCGATCGCAATTCTGGTTGGAACCATCAATATCGTGGGTGGTTTCTTGGTCACACAACGAATGCTCAAAATGTTCCAGAAATAGGGAGAGGACAATGACCGATAGTATTTCTAACGTCGCTTACATTGCGGCGAGTGCCCTCTTCATCATGAGTTTGGGCGGCTTGTCAAATCAAGAAACGGCCAAGAAAGGCAACATTTACGGCATTGCTGGAATGGTCGTTGCCTTCATCGCGACGATTATTAGAAGTGATGTCACGGGCTATGGAATTCTCGCCACAGCAATTCTTCCGGGTGCGATCGTCGGTGCGATTCTTGCCGCACGCGTTGCAATGACCGAAATGCCAGAACTGGTGGCAATGCTACATAGTTTCGTCGGACTGGCGGCAGTTCTGGTGGGCATTGCTAATTACCTCAGCCCGCAATCCTTGACCGGAGCGGAAGCCACAATTCACGAAGTTGAAATTTTTGTAGGGGTCTTCATTGGCGCGGTCACGTTTACCGGATCAATCATTGCCTTTGGAAAACTGCGCGGATTGATTAGCAGTAAGCCGCTCACATTGCCTGCTCGACACCTTCTTAACATTGGCATGTTAATCGCTTGTGTTTGGCTGGGGCAGCAGTTTTTAGGAGAAGGAATCCTATCTGGACTGCAAGCATTAGTAATCATGAGCGCGATCGCAGGGGTGCTAGGACTCCATCTCGTCTTGGGAATTGGCGGCGCAGATATGCCTGTTGTCATTTCGATGCTTAACAGCTATTCGGGCTGGGCCGCTGCCGCCGCTGGCTTTATGCTCTCTAACGATCTGTTGATCATTACGGGTGCGTTAGTGGGCAGCAGTGGTGCGATTCTGAGCTACATCATGTGCAAAGCGATGAATCGATCGTTTATCAGTGTCATTCTCGGCGGCTTTGGCACCGGTGGATCGAGCACTACAGAGGCGATCGCAGGCGAAGCAAAATCGATTTCTGTAGACGAAACGATCGAGGCGCTAGAAAACGCGAATAGCGTCATCATCGTTCCCGGTTATGGAATGGCCGTGGCACAAGCGCAGCATCCGATTTCTGAAATTACAAAACGATTGCGCGATCGCGGCGTCAATGTCCGCTTTGGCATTCACCCTGTCGCAGGTCGTTTGCCAGGTCATATGAACGTCCTGCTTGCTGAAGCGAATGTGCCGTACGACATCGTGCTGGAAATGGAAGAAATCAACGATGATTTTCCTCAAACCGATGTGGTGTTGGTGATTGGAGCCAACGATACGGTGAATCCGAGTGCGATGGAACCTGGCAGCGCGATCGCTGGAATGCCCGTTCTCGAAGTGTGGAAAGCCAAGCAAGTCATCGTGCTGAAGCGCAGTATGGCCAGCGGCTATGCAGGCGTTGAGAACCCGCTTTTCTACAAAGAAAACACTCGTATGCTTTTTGGTGATGCAAAGAAAAACGCAGATGCTGTTCTGAGTCAGTTAGGCGTTTTAGAACTTGCCAAATAACCTGTTGCGCTCAAGGAGAGGCAACCGCAAAGGCAAATAAGCTTTTGTGTTTCTGTCCGTTAGTCATGGTTGAACGCCTGTTTTAGATGAACTCTAAATAGGCGTTTTTTTAGTGTCTAATCAAATAAAATAAATTCGATTTGTCCGTTATGCAAAGATCTTCGATTTCTAACCCTACCTAGCGGATAATGACCAAAAACATCCTGTCGCAAGGCAGGTATTCTACAGTGTGAGGACATGACCCATCATCAAATGACTCATCAAGATCCTGTCGGTCAGCCTTCAAGTCATCTAACTGCGATTGGCTTTGCCAAGCTCCAAAGAATCGCAGCTCAATTTGCTTCTGGAGCCGCTATTACTACTGTGCAAGCGTTTGGCAGCGGCAATATTAACGATACATTTTTGGTAACGGTTAAGAATATCAGTCAACCCCGCTTTGTGCTGCAACGCATCAATACTCATGTCTTTCGTCAACCCCAACTGGTCATGCAGAACATGAGCATTTTCACTTGCCATGTCCGCGATCGTTTGCAGCGTTCTCCGCTGGCGCGTCGTTGGGAAGTGCCACGGGTGCTGTTGACTCATGAAGGATGCGATCACTGGATTGACGCTGATGGAGCAGTTTGGCGAGCGATTAGTTTTATTGAAGGATCAGAGTCATTTGACGCAATGCATGACGTGGATCATGCAAAAGAAGTCGGCTATGCCTTGGGCATGTTTCACAGCTTGATCAGCGACCTGCCGCCCGATCAATTAGCCGACACGTTAGAAGGCTTTCACATCACGCCGCGCTATCTTCAGCAGTACCATCAGGTGTTAGCGACAACAACGGTGAACCTATCTCCAGAAGTGACGTACGGGTTGCAGTTTGTGCGCGATCGCGCGGAGTGGTGTTCGGTTCTTGAGCACGCTAAAGCGGTTGGCAAACTGCCGCTTCGACTGATGCACGGAGATCCAAAGGTGAACAATGTTATGTTTGATTGCTCAACTGGAAAAGCCGTTAGCGTCATCGATCTCGATACTGTCAAACCGGGATTAGTGCATTATGACATTGGCGATTGCCTGCGATCGGGTTGCAATCCGATCGGCGAAGAAACGGAGCAGTGGGAGACGGTTTACTTCGAGCCTGACCTCTGCCAAGGTATTTTACAAGGCTATCTTTCGGTGGCAAAAGCCTTTTTGACCAATCACGATTACGATTATCTATTTGATGCAATTCGACTCATTGCGTTTGAGCTAGGACTAAGATTTTTGACCGATCATTTAGCGGGCAACGTCTATTTCAAGGTCAAGCATCGAGATCACAATTTGATGCGAGCCTTGGTTCAGTTTCAACTAACTCAGAGTATTGAATCTCAAGAAACAGTGATTCGCTCTCTCATTGCGGAGATGCGATGAACGAGTTTTTACTGAAGCCTTTTTCACCTAGCGTTGATTTAACCATTACAGGCAGCATTGAACGTCACAGTGCTAACCTCATGATTCGTTATGATCTACATGGTGATCTAACGGCAGTTGTGATTCCAAGTCCTACTCTGGCTGTGCGTCAGCATGACCTTTGGAAGACGACGTGTTTCGAGTTCTTTCTGGGTCTCAAGAATTCCAAGCAGTATTGGGAATTCAACCTCTCCCCTGCCGGACATTGGAATGTTTACCGATTTGATGGCTATCGGCAAGGAATGCAAGAGGAACTCGCGATCGCAGCGCTTCCGGTGGAGGTGCAGCAGACCTCTACCACGCTAATGCTGACGATCGCGCTGAATTTGGAGCAGCTTGAGTTAGCTGAGCAAAGTTTGGACGTTGCGATCGCATCTGTAGTTGAATCCAAGAGCGGTGAGATCACTTACTGGGCACTAACCCATCCTGAACTGGAAGCCGATTTTCACCGCAGAGATAGCTTTCTCATTCAGTTGTGAACCCAAATATTCTCATAGGTGGACATAAAAACGGCCAATGTCAGATTTCAGAGTTCTTCAAGATCTGAGGATCGATGCCACTGTTGCGTAATTAACTTTAGCTGTCCATTTATTCATCCAACACTAATTCCCACTCTGCCGCCTCAGCGTTCCAAGCTGGGCCATCAGTTTCACCCACCACAAACGGACCCCAATACCGTTGCGATCCATCTTGAGCAAAGGCAACGATCACATCCCCTTTCTTCAGCTTAATCTCGCGATTGGGTAACGAAACGAGCAATCCTTCTGTACTTCCTTCTCCTGGCGCAAAATCCCAATGGGCAGGAGTCGCAAATCCGGTCGATGCCCCTTTACTTGCTTCTTTTTGGCGAGAACGCAATGCTACTCTGAGCGGGTGATCTGAGCGGTTGCGAATTCGCAATTTACCTTGGCGAGCGGCAGCTTCTGCGGGATCAGGCTTAGCCGCCGTCGTCACCTTAGAATTTGCAGGAGCACGGGTGGCTGGCGCGTCTGAAGGTTGAGTTTTGATCACCGGAACTCGATCCGATTCAGGCGGTAAAAACTCAATACCAATCTGAAATCGTTGGAGGAGGAGCCACCCAGGGATGAGTAAGACCGCCGCCGCGATCGCGGCCTTGAGCGCAGGGTGCAGTTTGTTATTTATCGGTTTCATCAGACCCCGCAACCTTTGATCAATCGTTGTACTTTAGTGATAACAAGCTTTAAGGCGATTGTGGGAAGATTTTTTGAGTAGATTTTTGAGTACAGTAGTTGTAAGTTGCCTCTAACCGCCATGCAGAACACTCGCCTTAATACGTTGGTACAAACGACGACGAGACAAGCTGATCAACTGTTTCGCAATCCGTGGCGGCGCATCTCGCTGTTAGTGATTGGTCTGCTCCTCGGTTTTTTTGTCGGCAATGTGATGTCTACGACCGCTGGACAGCGCTCAGAGTTAGATGTAGTGGCAGCGCTGCTGATCGTGGCAGCGACCGAAGTCATCAGTCGCATCTTCTATGGCAGCCGTGGGCGATTTGGGCGATCGCTGGCTGCCGAATTCTTAAACGTTCTAAAAATTGGTGTAACTTACAGTTTGTTTTTAGAAGCGTTCAAACTAGGAAGCTAGGGGCGGCTATCTGTCCGTCCGTCCTTCGGTAACACACTTTAAGTGGCAAGCTGACCATCACCGCCTTCTAAGATAGTTCCGTCTAGATTCGTGTCTTGCAAATTTGCACCGCTCATCGTGGCTCGAATTAATTCGGCTTCACTTAGGTTGGCTTGATGCAAGTCAGCTACCGTCAGATCTGATCCGCTCAAATCAGCGGCTTCTAAATTCGCGCCGCTTAGATCGGCCTGAACCAGTTCAGCTTGTGACAGCGCTGCCTGAGACAAATTAGTCACTTTAAGATCGGCTTGACTTAAATTGGCTCGCTCTAAAATTGCTCCCTCTAGCACAGCTCCATCCAGCACAGCATTACTTAAATCTGCGCCGCTGAGGTCGGCTCCACTCAAGTCTGCTTCAGCCAGATCAGCGCCACTGAGATCGGCCCCGCTGAGGTTAGCACGTTTCAAATTTGCTCTGTTTAGCGAGGCAGCGCTCAAAACGGCTCCGCTTAAATCCACCCCCTCTAACTGAGACTCGTTTAGGCTAATTGCACTGAACTCACGCTCACCTGCTTCGTACCGACGGACTAGTTCTTCCGCATTCATATCTTCCGCATTCATAATTAATTCATTGTTAACAACGTGTGACCCGTGATTCTAGCGGTATGGCGGACGATTTCTAGCTTTTAGAATAAGTCAAACTGTGACTTTAAGTGCCCATCTACAGACACACAAGCCTCATCAAATCATAAAAATAGCCCTGATCTAATCAGGGCTGCAAGTTATTGTGTAAATCTAACTAGCGGGCAAGTCTACTTGCTATGCTGTTGAATCCATAGCCTCAGTTCCGCTTCAGAGTCTGCACAAACTTCTCGCCCAGTGCGAGGATCAATGGTATACCACCAGCGATCACTGCCATTCTCAAATCGATGGATAGGCTGAGCAGAACGATTGAAAAAAGATTGGATCAGCGCTTGCCAAGTCACAGTCGCTCTCTGCGTAGCGATGGGAGCCGTCACTTCTGCCTTCTCTCGTTCCAGTAGCTTAATCAGTTGAACATTATTCGCAGCTTTGGCCGCTTCCAGGCGATGCGCTAGGGAAGTCAAAATGTTATTTAGATGCTGATCGAACGTGTAGGAATAAGATGTGTTTGCCATGACAGTCTGGTTTTGCAAGCGGTATTGCTGAGAGAGAAACTATTTCGCCTCTATAATCATATTATATTCTGTAGCGAGAACTACAAAAATCTCCCTTTTTACAGAAGGAAGCCGTTAATCTGCTCACCCCATTGGCTTACTCCCACGCTTGCAGTTGCTCTAGCCAGGTTTGCATCAGCGTCGTTACTTGCCCACGACGAGTTTCAAAGTTTGCGGCAATCCATATCAAGACAATGCCAATGCACAAGCCAATCACCCACTTGAGGAGTGAATAAGTAGTTGCTAAAACAACGAGTTGATACAAGACATTAAGGCAAAAAACGATTGTTCCCACATATAAAAATGCTCGGATTTTTAATCCTAACCCGGCAAAAATTACAATCAAACTAACTAGGCCTGGTAGAATGCCGTAGTTATTTTGAGTGAGCAATGCAGTAATGCAAATTAAGCTCGTTCCGCACAGCCTAACGTAGTGCTTTGAGGATTGGGCTTGAGCCAGCTTAAGCGATGGCTCAACGGCTGCAAAGTATAGAATTGACGACCCGACTGGCAACACTTGCCAAAATAAAATGTTTAAATTGAGTTGATCAAGCTGCTTGAATACAACCCAGTTCAGCAAAGCAATGCTGAGATAAGTCCAGCGAATTTCTCGACGAATAGAAGCGATCAAGCTGTAGAAAACAGCCAAAATAATCAGACTTAACCCATGAACGATCGCAGCGGTTCCAGCTAAAGCTAACAGTGGAACAACGATCGATACCCGTTGCCAAGGTCGACGCATCCAGCCTAGCCGTTCCCACGGCAGGACAAATATTACGAAGGCAGCGGTCGCGGCGATCGCTGCTGCATATGGACGCAGTTGGGCAAAAACTCCGCTAAACCATGGTTTTGTACTGAGATACCAAACCAAAGCCGCCGCTTCTAGAAGCCCTGCGTAAAGCCAAACTTCTGCGCTTCGTAGGTTTGGATGGCGACGCGACTGAAAAATGGCATACAGCGACAAGCCAACTCCAGTGATAAATCCGACCAAGGCTAATGTTCCGGGAGCAGAAATCAGTAGAGTTAAACTTGCTGCAACGCTTAGAACAACGCTACTGATTGCCCAATGTCCATGAGCAACAGATTTAATTTCTACTGCACTGAGATGTAGATAATTTAGTTTTTCGATTAATAGATAGCGATAGACTAGCGTTAACACAGTGCCTAATGCCGCGATCGCCATTAACTGATTGCTAAGCGACTCGTTGCGAAGAGGGTATAGCACTAATTCGCTCAGTCCGATTGACAGTCCAAACAGTCCTAAAAATGTGAGCGATCTGAACGCGGATCGCTGCCGTCCGACACCGATGAAGATCAACGCAACACCAAGAGAAATACAACCTGTCCAAGCTTCAAAGGTCCCCAGGCGAAGCGCGATCGCACTGATTCCATAGGCCAATGGCAAGCCATACCATCCTCCAAATATCGAGTCTGAAGGAGTCCGTCGGTGTCGAATTTCATCTGCAAACTGCGTGGCTAACCCCAATCCTACATTTGCGACGCTAAGCCAAATGATGGAAGGTTCTCCCCACGCCAAACTGTGAGCAACCAACAGTTCGATTCCAAGTCCTAACCCGATCACCGCACTCATGGAAGCCGTTCTCCAAGCCCATGCTGCTAAAACACCTGTTGTTAGCGCGATCGCAGCCAGCCCTGTCAATGTTGGAGACTGCACATCGGCGTATTCTATCAACACTTGGAAACCAGAACCGAATAAGACGATCGCACTTAGCCCTGCAGCCCAACGGTTCGCCGCATGAACAAAAAGCGCAATTAAGCGAGACGGCTGTGCCGTTTCACCTTGAGATAATCGTGTCTGCCCCCAACGTGTGCCCAGCCATAGCAGCAAAAGTACCATTGCGCCCACTAGCAGCCACACATCAATCTGACGCATTCCAGGCAACTGATGCCACAACCCCCAGCCCAAAGCTGTCAACCCGTATCCAATCGTGAGATTTGCAAATAGCGGGTGCGGCAGTAAGCGAGTGTTGCCGACCATCAGTACGGTGGCACACACCAATCCTAGTAATCCAGTTTCGGGGCGGTTGAGCGTCAGTAGTTGCGCCATGCCAAGCGCGATCGCGCTCAGTTGAGCCGCGATTTGCTGTTGCTCGGGTCGCCTGGCTGCAATCAGCGTTAATGCGAGTGGAACTGCAAGCCAACTACTAGCGATCGGTGGCGCGGAGCCAAGGGAGTCAACCCACAGAACATAGGATAAACCTGCAAATCCTAACCCAATATGCCACGCGCTACGCTGCCAAATTGATCGCGACCCAATCGCGCTGATCATCCATTGCGCGATCGCAATACTCAAAAACAGAAACGCCCACGTTGAACTGTTGAGCGCCGGAAAGCGGTATTGAATGGCTGAAATTATTGTTGCTAATCCGCCTAAATGAGTTGCATAAACTAGAGATACAATATCTTGCTGCCGTGAGCGGCGTTGGCGTAGCAACCAGGCTAATGTAGCGGTAGATGCAAAGAGATTGAGCGTTCGAGTCGCAGGCGCGATCGCGCTGATCGCAAACAGCAACACGCCAAAGCCTAGCGCAATACCTTCTGAAAAGTTCGCTAACTGTGGTTGCCGTCGTCGTTGCAACCATAGTGAAAACGCCAGAATGACGATCAAGTATGGAAATAAAGCAATTCCCAATAGCGCAATTTGGGTTGATTCGGTATCTGTAATGCGGGTGGTAGCATCAACGATTTGGGTTTGAAGCGAGGCAGGAATGAGTCTCCAAACCAGCCAAAGCATTTGTAACCCAATTGCTAATAATAAGGCCACATCAAACCGTCGCCAAAATCGTTGCAACGCTTGGTAGCCCACGAAAATTGCGATGCAACTTGCGGCTAAGGCTTGCCACGGAACCGAGCCGACAGACACAAGCCAGCCTAGAAATAGCAACGCACCGCTTAATCTCCATCCCGTTGATCCGGTTCGACGGTGGGCAAGTTTAGACACTCCGCCACCGCAAAGCGCGATCGCAAGCCCCAACTGCGCAATATCAACATTGGTCACAAAAACGGCTCGTAAAAATAGTAATGCGATCGCACTTCCTAAAAGCGCAAATCGAGACAACGCCAGAATCGGAGCGATGATCAGAAGCAGCGATCCTAGATAAATAGCGATCGGCGGAATCACCGGAACCGACCAGCCTAACTGAAGATAACTCAAGCCTAAATAACTTAAGACGAATCGAGAATTAAAATTTGAGGACGCTTTTAACAACAAGACTGCGATCGCACTTAAAATGATTGCGGCAACGGTAGCTATGCCGATGGATTGAACCTGAGGAAACTGTAAAAGAAATCGATCGATCGCCCAAAAATTAACTGGAATCAGCAGTAATGTTAGCGTTTGTAATGTTGTTGCCGTCAGCCTTAAATTGGGCTGGCGATTCGCCCAAAACGAAGCACCCCAAAAGCTGAGCGTGTAGCCTAACAGCACGAGATACTGTCCGGTTGGTGAAACAGCCTGCCACTGACTTGCTGCCAGCACTGCCGAAGAAACCACCACCAAAAACACACCCAACACCAGTAACCAAACAACACTGAGTTCCTGTTGCAGCGATCGCAGAATTCGAGTAATCACATTCTCTGAAGGCGCTACTCGTTCGGGGCGCTCGGCCCTGGTGGCAGTCACAAAATCAGGAGTGGCAGTCACAAAATCAGGAGACGAGGAACGCCCCAGCTCTGCGATCGGACGAGGGGTAGGAGACTCTACAGCTTCAGGCAGTACGCAGGTTAGATGCTGACGGCTTAACTGCTCGATTTGCTGCTGACTCAGCAAGCCAAGCTCCAGCAACACGTCAAGCCCGCGCAGCAAATTAGGATGATCAGCATCAAGTTTTAGGGTGAAGCGGTCTGGTGAATTCATCCCAGCCTCCAGGTAGTTATTCTACCGACCAGTAAAGATAGGTTTTACTTTACTCGCGCTTGTGATCTAAACAATGCTGAAATCACCCATTTCTTGGATTGTCACAACAACTGTCACATTTCTTAGCGCTGCGATCGCGTTTCGGACTTTCAGAATGGTGGGAGGTTGTTCACTCCTTCTTTAGAAGAATGACAGAACACGCCAAATTCCGGTAATAGAAAGATGAAAAGATTGATGAGAGCTATGCAGCATATTCTGTTTGTTGAACTGTTAGGCGGCATTGGTGACGTGCTAATTGCGTTGCCTGCCATCCAGGCGTTAGCGCACGCTCACCCTCAAGCAAGTGTCACCGTTCTTACCTTTGCGCCAGGAGGACAACTGCTCGAAACCGATCCACTCATTGATCGAATCATTTATGCCGAAAAGGGTAAGGCGGATCACACAGTCCAGCAGCTATTGAATGCTCAACCATTCGATTTAATTGTTTCTGACACCAACTACGATCGCATTGATAAAATCATTCAAACTAGCAATGCTAGACAAGTTGTTACAAATTTATGGCGCTCTCCACCTCCAGATCAGTTTGTGAGTGATCGCTTTCTAGAAATCCTCCTCGCTGAAAAACTCATCACACCAGAATCAATCAAATCGCCAACGCTACATCCAACGCTAGAAGAAATTCAACTTGCTCAAGCAAAATTAGACAACCTAAAGTTAGACAAACCAAACCGCCCGATCGTTGTTCTCTGTCCTGATGCCGGAATGCAGATCAAGCGTTGGTCAGAGCAGAATTTCGTCCGGTTGGGGCAAGTGTTGCAGGAGAAATATGAGGCGTCAATTGTCGTTCTGGTTGGGTCGGACGCAGAACAAGCTACCCGCATTGTGGAGAGCATTGGTGAGCGATCTCGACTTTGGCAACCGGGCAGCCTGCGATCGCTGGCTGCTATGCTTTCTCAAACGGATATCATGATCGCCCCCGATACAGGCCCCGCCCGAATTGCTGCTGCTGTCAATGTTCCAACAATTACGCTATTTGGCCCGTCTTGGCATCAACGCTATGGACAGCCCGTTCCTCACATCAACTTACAAGGCTATTCAAACTGTTCAGAACGACGTATTGAGAATTTCACTGTGCAGCAGTGTTGGTATGGCGGTGAGTGCCCGTTTGAGTGGGATACTTGCGTCAATGAAATCTCAGTGGAATCAGTAGTGTCAACTGTTCATAAAATTATTGACAAAATTGTGAAAGCAAAACGCAATTGAGATCAATCTGTCACTACACGTTTTTCAACACAACTCTATTTCTTGCCTTTGCCTTTTCCATTACCTTTGTTTTCCTTGTCCTGTCCTTTTCCACCTTTATCTTCCTTGTCCTGTCCTCTGTTTTTTCCATTACCTCTGCCCTCCTTAGGCGGCTTTTCTCGCACCACTTGTGGTTCTGCCTGAGGAACGGCTTGTGATGGAATCTCCGTTGGTTGGCTGGGTAAGGGCACAGGAACCGTTTGAATGGCAGACGGAGCCGGTGCAAGTGATGGAGAAGGAATGGCAGACGGCGTGCGAACGGGTGCAGATGATGGAGAGACAGGCGATGGAGGAACAGGAGAAGCTGGGACAGGAGAAGCTGGGACAGAAGAGGGAGGGACAGAAGAGGCTGGAGTAGGCGTAATCAGCTCCACAGGGGTTGGAGATGCAGCCGTTATTGGTTTGGGCAATGGTGAAGAAGAGACGGATGGATTAGGTGAAGGAGAAGCGACACGAGTGGATTCTATCGGGGTGGGCGGCTGTGATTCTTTAGGCTGTGGTTCTTTAAGTGATGCTGAGCCGATGGCGATCGCACCTAGAGTTGCACCCGTTACACCTGCGATCGCGCCTAGCCGTCGAGTGTTGCGTCTGCTCAACCAACCCTCAGAAGTCGAATTGCCTCCCATTCTCTCTGAAGCAGCAGGCGCAGTGATGGGTTGCGTTGTTGCCATTCCTGCGATCGGCGCCCAGAGGATGGTTTCATCTTGAGCACCAGGCAAGAGGTCTAGCCACTCGTTCACATCGGCAGGACGATCGTGCGCCTCTAACGCCATGCCTTGCATCACTGCTTGATCTACCGCTTCACTCAATTCTGGACGCAACTGCCTTGGAGACAGCATCGGCTGGTTCTCCCTTGAAAGTACCTCGGTTGCATTGGTAACGGAGGCTGTGATTTGCTGGTTGCGGGCTTCAATCTGGCAGCGCAAAATGGAAGCCATTGGAGTGTGTGCTGTCAGCAGCGCATAGAGGGTTGCTGACAGAGCGTAAATATCAGTAGCGGGTGTGCGCTTGGCTTGAGGCAGATATTGTTCAACGGGTGCATAGCCCGATGAAATCATGCTGGTATGAGTTTGGACAATATCGGCAGCAAACTCTCTGGCGATGCCGAAATCGATGAGTACAACCGTTTGAGTCCCTTGGCGCAAAATAATGTTTTGTGGCTTGATGTCGCGATGAAGCAATCCATGATGGTGAACTACCTGCAACGCTGATCCAATCTGGCGAATGTAATGAATTGCGATCGCTTCTGGTAAAGGATTGTTTGGTAACACCACCTGATCCAGCGTTTGCCCTGGTATGTAATCCATGACAATGTAGGCTTGCTCATGTTCGATGAAAAAGTCACTAATTCGGACGATGTTGGGATGGGTACACAACGCCAACCGCCGTGCTTCATCCTGAAACTTTTGCTGTGAGTCTGGAAACGTGGAGGTGTTTCGCAAAGCTTCGTTTAGAGTCTTGATGACAAAGGTTTGGTTCAGGTAGGAGTGGGTTGCTAGATAGGTGACACCAAAGCCTCCTCGCCCTAACTCTTCACCCAAGATATATTTTCCATCTTGAAGGGTTTTGCCAGTCCACGTGTCCATTGGTATCACAGAATGAATGCTTGCTCTTGCCTTGGTAGATGCTTTTTCTGTAGATGCTTTTTCTGGTGAAACTAAATTTAAATTGCGCAACCTTGATTCTAAGAGTTTAACGAATTAGGCTCACCAGACGCGATCGTTGCTAAGTTTCATACCCGTAATTCCATTGCACAAATCATCCGTAACCCGTTGGTGTTGCAAAAACCATTATCCCAATTTTGGGTGGCAACCCCGTCACGACAGCATTATCCGCGACACAAAATTCTTAGACCGTCTCTGTATTCACATCCAAAACAATTCAGCAAAATGGCAAACCGCGGCGTCTTCTAGAAAATTCTGATGCTTTACCATAAACATAAGCTTATCGGTCAGACATCATGGCAAAGCACAAAAAAGGCAAACCAGAATGGATCAAAGAAACCCTTGACCTCAAAGACGATCATCGCTGGCAATCAAAGCCCGGTTATAAAATCTTTGTTGCCGATCGCGGAGCCGTTCGCTTTGATGTGCCTCAAAATTGGTTCTTTGAACCCGACACGAAATCCTTTCGATTCTTAGACGTTGAGCCGCCTGACGATAACTGTCGCCTGGAAGTCTCGTTCAATCGGTTGCCGCAAGCCGATTGGAGTATGTTTCCCCTCAAGCACATGCTGAAGCAAGTTCTGGCTGACGAACAGCGGGATGTGATTTCGACAGGCGAAATCTTCACTGAAAAACGGCAAACGGCTCGACTGGTCTGGGCTGAGATCAAGTTTCTGGACGACCAAGAGCAGCGAGAGGCCTATTCTCGAATCTGCATCGGATTAGGCTCAAACGTTCAGTGCTTAATCACGTTTGACTATTGGGTAGACGACGCTGAAAAACTGACTCCCGTTTGGGATGAAGTGCTGCGATCGCTGGTTCTTGGTCTTTACATTCGCGATCCCATGACCGGATTTGCTTTTCCCGATTAATCCTACCGTCTCAACTTATGGTGTCTATATGCTCATTACTGATCGAGTCGCGCCGCCCATCGGCGAAAAACGGGTTACGGTTCGGAATTTAGACTGGCAAGCCTATCAGCAACTGCGATCGCTGTTAGAGCATCGCACCCACGCTCGCCTGACCTACGATCGCGGAACTCTAGAAATTACGATGCCTCTTGAAGAACACGAATTTGCTTCAGAAATGATTGCCTTGTTTGTCCGAGTCCTCGTGACGGAGATGGGCTTAAAACTCAAGTCAATGGGATCGACAACGCTAGACAGGGAAGATCTTAAGAGGGGAGCAGAACCTGACAAAGGGTTCTACATTCAAAATCAGCAAGTTGTTGCAGGTAGAACGGTTGATTTAGCGACTGATCCAGCCCCAGATTTAATTGTTGAAGTCGATATTACCAACACAGACATCGATAAGAATGAACTTTATGCCAACCTGGGAATTCCTGAATTCTGGCGATTTAATGGTCGCGAATGGCAAATTTATCAGCTTCAAGGAAAAAAATATGTGGAGCGCGATCGCACACCAACGTTTCCAATTGTCGAGAAAACAGACCTCTATCACTTCCTAGAAGCCTGTCAGCAAGACGAAATTGCAGCAGAATCTAATTTCCGAGCTTGGGTTAGACAGAAACTCGCTCAGTCGTAAACCCATCCCTGAAGCAAGTTAATTTTTGGGTTTACTAACAACGATTCGCCACGTTACAAAAAGAGTGAACGCTACAAAACTCCAAACTACAACGGCATCTTGCCAATTTTCTAAAAAGCCAACGCGATCGTCAATCATATTGCATCTCAATTTCGGTAAGGCTGCTTCGGAGAGCGAAGCAGCCTTCTGTTCTCTAGTGCTTTGTCCAGCAAGGGACGTCTGCGGCAAACCGACAGACCACTAGCTTAGATATTCTTGCAGCGATCGCACAGTCAGAGGTTGGGATTGCAACGACTGAATCGCTGCCGCCGTTGCTTTGGCTCCCGCGATCGTAGTGATCATCGGAATTTTGTACATTAACGCCGTTCGACGAATCAAGCGATCGTCTTCGTGCGCTTCTTGACCAGAAGGCGTGTTGATGATCAGCTGAATTTGTTCGTTTTTAATCGAATCCAACACGTGGGGTCTGCCCTCGTGTAGTTTCAGAACGAGCTTCACATCTAAACCGTGTTCCATTAGAGTTTTGCGAGTGCCTTCAGTCGCAATCACACTAAAGCCAAGCTCGATTAAGTCTTTGATCACAGGCACAACCGCCGTTTTCTCGCGATCGTTCATTGACACAAAGACCGTACCTTTGAGCGGCAACCGTTGACTGGCGGCAAGTTCAGCTTTTGAATAGGATCTGCCAAAATCAACATCAATGCCCATTACTTCACCCGTCGATCGCATTTCGGGCCCCAAAATCGTGTCGGTTCCCGGAAATTTGTCAAAGGGCAGCACCGCTTCTTTCACAGAAACATGATGCGGAACCACCTCTTGAGTGAAGTTTAATTGCTCCAAGGTTTTGCCAGACATAATTCGAGCCGCCATTTTTGCGAGGGGAACGCCGATCGCTTTCGAGACAAACGGAACCGTTCGAGAGGCGCGAGGATTGGCTTCGATGATGTACACCTGATCGCCTTGTACAGCAAATTGAATATTCATCAAACCAACGACTTTAAGCGCTTTTGCCAGTTGAGTGGTCCAGGTACGAATGCGATCGAGAGCTTCGGGCTTTAAGGTCATGGTAGGAATCGAGCAAGCAGAATCGCCGGAGTGAATGCCTGCTTGTTCGATGTGTTCCATGATACCGCCGATCACCACGTTTCCGGCTGCATCTGCGATCGCATCGACATCTACTTCGATCGCATTTTCTAAAAATCGATCGACCAAAATTGGATGATCGGGTTCAACGAGAACGGCATACCGCATATAGCGTTCGAGGTCAGCGTCTGAGTAGACGATCTCCATCGCTCGTCCGCCTAAAACGTAGCTCGGACGAACCACGACCGGATAGCCAATGTCTCTCGCGACTTTTTTGGCTTCCGAATAGCTCCGCGCCATGCCGTTCGGCGGTTGTCTGATGTCGAGTTCTCGCAAAATTCGCTCAAAGCGTTCGCGATCTTCTGCGGTGTCGATTGAGTCGGGAGAGGTTCCCCAAATCTGCGTTTCGGTGTCTGTTTCCGTTAAGTACTTATCCAACGGAACAGCTAGTTTGAGCGGCGTTTGTCCGCCAAATTGAATAATAATGCCTTTCGGATTCTCGGCTTCGATGATGTTGAGGACATCTTCTCTTGTGAGTGGCTCAAAATATAAGCGATCGCTCGTGTCATAATCCGTCGAAACCGTCTCTGGATTAGAATTCACCATGATCGTTTCGTAACCGTCTTCGCGCAAGGCAAACGCGGCATGACAGCAGCAGTAATCAAATTCGATGCCTTGACCAATGCGGTTTGGTCCGCCGCCCAAAATCATCACTTTTGGCTTGTCGGAGGGCAGCACCTCGCTTTCTTCTTCGTAAGCCGAATAGTAGTAAGGCGTGAAGGCTTCAAATTCTGCCGCACAGGTATCAACCGTTTTGTAGACAGGAATCACGCCGAGGGATTTGCGGTACGAGCGGACGGCATCTTCAGTTGTTTTGGTCGCGTAGGCAAGTTGGCGATCGCTAAATCCTTTTCGCTTGATCGCATACATCTCCTCTTTGCTGATCTTCTCTAGCGCGGTCTGCTTCAAGAATTTCTCCGTTTGCAGTAAGTCGGCGAGTTTGTCGAGAAACCATAGATCAATGTTGGTCAGTTCAAAGATCTCCTCGACGCTCATGCCCATTTTCATGGCGTGATAGACGGTAAAGATGCGATCGGGATTGGGAGTTCTCAGTCCTGCCCGAATTTGCTCTAGACTCGGCAATTTTTCATCGCGATCGCATCCCCATCCAGCGCGTCCCGTTTCAAGCGATCGCAAGGCTTTCTGAAACGATTCTTGAAAGGTGCGTCCGATCGCCATCGCTTCCCCAACCGATTTCATCTGTGTTGTCAGATAAGGCTTTGATCCCGGAAACTTCTCGAATGCAAAGCGAGGAATTTTGGTGACGACATAATCGATCGTCGGCTCAAAACTGGCAGGCGTTTTCTTAGTGATGTCGTTTGGAATTTCATCTAGTGAATAGCCAACCGCGAGTTTTGCCGCCATCTTTGCGATCGGAAATCCGGTTGCCTTCGAAGCTAACGCCGAACTCCTCGACACACGAGGATTCATTTCGATCACAATCACATCTCCCGTGACGGGATTGACGGCAAACTGAATATTCGATCCGCCTGTCTCGACGCCGATCTCGCGAATGATCTTAATCGACGCATCTCGCAGGCGTTGATATTCTTTATCGGTCAAGGTTTGGGCCGGGGCAACGGTGATTGAATCTCCCGTGTGAATGCCCATTGGATCAAGGTTCTCAATCGAGCAGATGATCACGACGTTATCTGCCAAGTCGCGCATCACTTCGAGTTCATATTCCTTCCAACCCAGCAGAGATTGCTCAATCAGAATTTGAGAAACGGGACTCGCATCTAAACCCGATTGGCAGATCTCTTCAAATTCCTGCTGATTGTAAGCAATTCCGCCGCCACTGCCGCCCATCGTAAAGGCAGGACGAATAATCAATGGATACGACCCAATTTCTTGCCCAATTTCTTTGGCTTCCGCCATTGTTTCAGCTAGACCCGATGGGCAGACTCCAACCCCAATTCGCTCCATCGCTTCTTTAAATAGTTTGCGATCTTCCGCCATCTCGATCGCGGGTAGCTTTGCGCCAATGAGTTCGACGTTGTATTTATCTAGCGTGCCATTTTTGGCCAGGGCAACAGCCAAGTTGAGCGCTGTTTGTCCGCCCATCGTCGGCAGAATGGCATCAGGTCGCTCTTTTGAAATAATTATTTCAAGAATCTCAGGCGTAAGCGGCTCGATATAGGTGCGATCGGCGGTTTCGGGGTCGGTCATGATGGTCGCTGGATTAGAGTTCACCAGCACTACCTCATAACCTTCATCCCGCAGCGCTTTACAGGCTTGGGTTCCAGAATAGTCGAATTCGCAGGCTTGACCAATCACAATCGGTCCAGAGCCAATCAACAAAATCTTGTGGAGGTCGTTGCGACGAGGCATGATAGGTCTACCATCTCATGGGTGAAATCCAGTTCATTGTAGAAGGTTTCCTATTCAGATTTGTTACCGCTTTATCTATTTTGTGAGATTGATCAGGAAGAAGGGATGAGGGATGAGAAATGAGAAATGTTAGAACCATTGCTTTGATTCTTCGTGGATTGATGCGATCGCGCTTTGTTCTCTGTTTGCACCGTACCCGATCTCATCCCTCATCCCTGTAATGGCAGTGTCACCGTCACTGTTGTTCCTTGCCCTAATTCACTCTCAACTTGAATCTCTCCCCCATGCAATTTGACGCACTGATGCACGATCGCGAGTCCCAATCCTGTACCCGGAATAGTGTCAACATTTTTGGCGCGGTGAAATGACTCAAACAAGCGCGGCATGTCTTCGGGAGGAATCCCAATGCCGTGATCCTGCACGCGAAACAACACCCATGCTGAGTTATCTTCAGTCAAGATAAAATCGACGGCTAATCGAACCTCATTTCCATCTGGAGAGTATTTAATCGCATTATTAAGCAGATTCATAAGAATCAAACCTAGTAGCTCTGGATCGAGTTCAACTTGGGTGCGACTCGCTTGATCAGCGTCTGTAGAATAGCGGTCATAGTCCAACACGAGCGATCGCTGCCGTTGATAAGCGGCTCCAACCGGCTTTGAAGAATCGACTTGAAAATCAGATAAGAGACTATGACAAAACTTTTCTAAATCAAACGAGGTCGTGTGCAACTCTAACGTGCCAGCGCTGGCTTTACCCAAGGTCAGCAGATCCGTGAGAATCGTCGTCATTGATCGCACCGCCTCTCGAATCTTTGAGAAGTAGCGCGATCGCCGTTCTTCTGTGCAGTCTGTTCCCAACCGCTCTAGCAATTCGGCAGAAGTCAGTACAATCGAAAGCGGTGTCCGAAACTCATGCGATGCGGTTGTGATAAAGCGTGACTTCAAATCATTCAATTCCCGCTCTTTCTTCAGGGCTTGCAGGGCGTCAGTTTCTGCCCGTTGTCGTTCTATGATCTCAGTTTGCAAGCGTTGGTTGGTCAATTCCAATTCTTGTGTCCGCTCTTGAACGCGGCGTTCGAGAACAGTGTTAAGCGCCTGAAGCGAGGTTTGAGCGTGATGATGATCGAGGGCAATGCTGATCGCCGTGTAGAGTTCTGTCGGTTCAAACGGCTTCAGCAGATAGCCATAAGGAGAGGTCTGTTTCAACTGTTGCAGCGTCGCGTCATCGGCATAGCCTGTCAAGTAAATCACTGGAATATTCCAGCGTTCTTGAATGGTCTCAGCAACTTGAATGCCCGTCTGACTTCCTTTAAGCCGAATATCCATCAGTACTAGATCAGGTAGAGTCTCAGAGATCAGGGCGATCGCAGATTTACCCGAGTCTGCTACTCCTGCCACGCAGAACTGAGCCGATTCTAAGCGCAACCGAATGCTAAGAGCAACAACGCTCTCATCTTCAACAATGACAATTCTCTCTCCTACCATCGCGGAGTTTCCTGCTGAGTTGCGGTGCATTAAAATCGGTATTCCTAGAAACCAAGACTAGCCTTTAAAGAAGCGACAGATCGATCTCGGTTAGACATCAACTTCTGCAAAGTCATGAGTCAATGCTTGTATTAGGCAAAGCAGAGATAACAGGTCGTTGCGATTGGCTCTGCAAGATCTAAAAGATCGCAAGGCGGAAGTCCTCTGAGCCGCTAAACGAGATGACGAATGTGTTGCACTCTGAATGTTTCTAAATGTCTTTGATATTTCTAGTTCGACCGCGTTTAAGGGTTTAACCGTGTTTATATTTAGAAAGTCACGCTCGATCATGCCTGATTGGGGGGGTTAAAGTTATCTTCCCTCGGAGTAGTGAATGTGATACAGATCCTATCACTCTGGATACATGAATTACGATGTTTAAGGGTATCCACGGCGACTTAGTGGTGACGCTTGAATGTCTAAAGATGTTGAAAATAGGCTTAAGCTAGAATCTTTCCTTAAGTACAGTGGATGTTTGGGTTGTCCTAGTTTTGTTAGCCCCAATACGTAGAGATCAGATTGGGGTGTAAGAAGAGAGAGAAGTTCGCGATCTCGCCCGTTCAATTTGCCCCAATTTCCCCACGCCAACACGACTTTTTCAACACGTTGATTTAACGTCGATAAATATAGATCGTTTTCTGCGCCAATCGGATCGTTGATGTGTTTGAGCATACTCGGCGTTTTCGCTCGGTACGCAAATGAATTCACGACTTCTAACTGCCCAAATCCCCAAGCTTTGGCAAAGCCAATGCAGCGACGAATGGTTGGATCGTTGATTGTTGCATCAGCACGATTCGGATTTAACATTACAAATCCAATAGACGGCGCATCGCTCCACTGGCGCCATAAGCGATAGCGATAGGCTTGAGTCGCATCAAAAATAGCACCTCCAATCATTTATCCGATCGGTGTTTTCCCAGGTTGAACAGCGTGGATGTATTCGCTTCCAGAGTCTGGAAAGCCGCGTCGATACACAGCTTCTTCTGGCTTGCCCCAACCGAGTTGCAAAATGATTTCTAAGTTTTCGGCTTTTCCTTGTGGCGTCAGGCTTGCCCATTCAGAGCGCTTGAGGATTCGATCGAAGTCAGATTTGGAGATGGGGCGATAAATTTTGCCGCTGTTGAGACCTAGATGTAAGTCCATTGTTGCGGTGATGTCGTTCCAGAAATGGATAACGGTGGCTTTGTGCGATCGCAGCACCTTCAAATCGTCTGGTAAGCTCACGAGTTGATCATCAACTTTGGGATAGCGCAATGATTGACTGTTGACTCGGATCTCCTCCCAGACCAAACCAGAAATCTGATGTTCTTTCTGATAGCGATGAATGGTTTGCCGAAAATCGTTGTAGGCGGTGAATCGCTGAATTCCATCGGCATTGACAAAGCGATCGATCAGCGGATTCACGCCGGATGGAATCGCCGCTAGATTCAACCGTTGTCCACTGATACAGGCTTGCCGCTCTTGCGCCAGAATCCTGAGCAGATCTTGAGTGCTGTAGGTTCGCGACATCATCAAGGGGGAGGCAGGGGAACAAGAAACACGGATGCTCTTATTCGCATCTTAGCGGTAGATCGAAAAGGAGACTGTATTTCTCACGCTCTTTTTAATGATTTTTTTGGTGTATTCCCGATGGGCGAGGGTTTACTGAACCTTTAGTTTTGCTCTATTGAGTGGTGAATCTTGAGTCAAGCAACAGTTTCATGGCGATCGCACAGTCGTCGAAGCACTCAACAATAAACTTGATGTTGGGAAAGCTGAAGCGATCGCTCTAGCAAAGGATTTAGCTAGTCCTTCTTGTAAGTGAGAGTAATAGCCAAATGAAAAGGAGCGTCTCAACACCAGTAGAAATAAACCTTTCTAAAAACAAAAAATTAGAAACCCGCTCGCCAGAAGTTGCACCAAGCCATAGCATCGCTCCATTGCTTTGAATGCTATTCACTGCTCTCTGCGTTAAATCTGTATAGAAAAGCTGATGGATCAGAAGATAAGTTAAGTACGCGATTGCAGCCAGTCTTCTAGTTTGGTAAAAGACCCAAATTAAGGTAGCAATTTTGGCAAGACCTAGAACAATTGAAAGCAGCGTACCGACTACAGGCACCATCAAAGAGACCTCATTTTAATCTTCATGCGAGCTCACAATTACAACTGAATATCTTGCAAGCTAACGTCTCGGTTGAGCGGCTGCTGACCAACTTTGCCACAACACTGATCACCTCTGGTAGTTCGCTTCAACCAAGGTGTTAGGTTCGCGCCTGCCACGCTTTCGGATTTCTACGCCCATGAAATACTGCGGTTACTATCACTCGACTAGATACGATACGGTAGTGAATGATATAGGGAAAGCGTTGTATCACGGCTCGCCGAACATCACGATAGACAGCAGGGTAAGACTCTGGCATCTGACAGATTCGATCTAAAGCCTCGTCAACCTGCTCTAAGAAATCGTCGCCTAGCCTTAATTCCTGACTTTCATACCAGCTATACGCTTCATCAAGTTCTTTACGAACTTCTGGGCGGAATACCAGTACATAATTCATCTTTGTGCTTTAACCGAGGCTTTAACTTCTTCCCAAGTCAGCACGTTGTCAGGGTTAGCTTCATAATCATCAATTCGACGATCTAGTTCCTGCTTCTGAGAGTTTGTAAGGTCGAGATAGTCTTGTTCTGCTGCAATACTGTCTAAGATAGCTTGTACGAGGCGAATGCGATCTTGAATACTTAATGCAATGATCTGATTTAAGGTGGTTGTGATGTCCATGCAGCAACCTAAAGCGCCAGAGGCGTGAGTTAGTACATCTTAAATCTAGTACATCTTAAAGGGCACCTCGAAAAATCCTGAAAAGGCTGTCTCAAGCTGAGAACGTGAAGCTAAAATATCGAAGCCATATCAGGCGCAAAACAATGGCTGTCTCTGGGTGAGACCTTAATGCGACTCCGACTTTGGCAAAATCAATTTATCGAGGTGCCTAGTAATAGTAAATACGAACAGCTATGAAAGAAGTAAATTGGTTAATTGAAAGACATATCTTTGATGGTGATGAGCAACTTTTAGCAGAACTAAGAAGGCAGAACTATTTCTACAAAGAAGTTAGATATCTTGACTTTCGACCTAGAGAAGCAGACAGATACTTTCCAGATCATGAATGTGTGTTGTTTAGAGGAACTCTAAATCTTGGTCGAGACATTTTACGAACTTCTTGGATTCCTGGAGCCTATATGGATGAAAAGAATCTTCGTTGTACGACCTACTATACTTATTTTGGTCAGTATTTGCTCAACAATAGGTATTTCATTCTCCCATTGGGTGAGTTGATTAGAAGGAGAAAAGAAATCCTTGAGTACTTTCAGTCTGACAGCGAGCTTTTTATAAGACCTAATAGCAATATGAAGTCTTTCCGTGCTGGAGTATTTAATCTTCAGACTCTGAACACAATGCAGAGTTTGGGAAGTGAGCTGAGAACAGATGAAACAACTTTAGTACTCGTTAGTGGAAAGCAATTAATCACTAAAGAGTGGAGATTTTTTGTTTACAGAGATGAAATCATCACTGGTTCACTTTACCTGATTGGAGAAGAAAGAATTGATGAGAGAATCAAAGGTGGCTATCTAGGTTGTGTTGACATTTCAGCGAAGTTCAATCAGCAAGGCAGTGAAATAAACAAAGCTGAGAAAATTCTTCGCTTTCTTCTCAAAACGAGAAAAGACGCGGCGAAAGTGCT
>JAHHHP010000064.1 GCA_019359275.1 Myxacorys chilensis ATA2-1-KO14
CTTCATCAGTTGACGACCCCGGTTCCTGATTCACTATGCCGTAGTCGTGAACACAGGTGCGGTGCAATTCGCGTGGCTTGCGGTTGTTTTCTTCTGTTCTCTCAACTTAACCCGCAACTTGGATTAGTAGAAGGCGGACTAGTTAAAGCCAATCCGCCTTCTATTATGTAAGATTCTCTATGTAAAACTTACGGTGTAAAAAGAGTCCGAGCAATCAGACTGTTAGTAATCAAATTCAATCTAAAAAATGCTCCCGATGCTAAACAATTAATAAGGGCACAGCAATGCCATGCCCTTACTAAGATCTGCCGCATAGACAAGAATCTGAACCAATTAGATTGTTATTTGAACCAACTACTCTCTAACAAAACAGAATTGATGAAGGTGAACTAAAGCCAAATATCTAAGCGGTAACGGGGACTTCCAGTTTCGTAGGACGGTAGCGGTTGTACGCTATCTTACGCAGAGAGGTTGAACACTCAAACTCTTGCTTAATCCAGTCAAAGCCTTTGTGAACACAGGAAGGACATACTTCTCCGCTAGCTGTCCCCTGATCATCACACAAAATGATTTTGGCTTGACCTAGCTCAAACAATTGGCTACAGACACAGCAGGACTGGGAGCCTTGCTTCAAGCTATTACACTCAATTTGAAGTTGCATAATCTAAAAAGGTTTGTTTAGTTTGTTATCTAATGCTGACAAGGACAACAGTAGCCGTAATTGCAGTCCTACCGCTTCTACCTTCGGCACAACATGTCTTAGCTCTTGAGAATTAGAGGATATGACTATAAAGCACTAGCCGCGCCGAAACTAAACCTATCCATAGATAGAATTTCAGTTACCTAAAATCTGCCACCGATCGGTTGTATCCGTTGAGCCACTGCTTTATCTTTGCAAGGAATATTTACTATAAACCGGATAAAACACGATGCAGTTAAACAAAATGCTCCTCTGGGTCACCTTGTCTTTCGTGGTTGTAGGCGAGATCGCATTGCTACTCCAGCCTGTGATCGACGTTCATTAACAATTTTCATCGACGTTAGTTTAAGCGCAGCGACTTAAGCGGATCCAGCCAAGGTCACCACGCGAGGAAGCTGCACACAAAACGTTGTTCCTTGACCCAACATGCTCTCAACTGAGATTGTTCCTTGCATCAGTTCCACGAGGGCATGAGTAATCGAGAGTCCTAACCCCGTTCCTGCGTGCTGACGGCTCAGCGACTGACTCAACTGGCAAAACGCTTGAAAGACAGCCTTTTTATCAGACTCAGCGATGCCAATTCCGGTATCTTGAACCGCGATCGCAATGCGGTCTTCTGGAAGTTCTCGCACCGAGAGCGTCACTGCGCCGCGATCGGTGAATTTAATGGCGTTAGAAAGTAAATTAGCAATCACCTGTTTCAATCGAATTGGATCATTTTCAACCAGAAGACTGGTTTGAGGCAATTCGACCTGCAACGCTAAATTTTTGCGCCTTGCCAACGGGCGCATCTCTTCTACCGTCGTTGTAATCAAGTCTGTCAAGTCGAGTGGTTCTACCTTCAGTTGCAGGCGCTTAGACTGAAGCTGAGCATGGTCAAGAATGTCTTCAACCAGCGCGAGAAGATGATGACTGCTGCCAACAATGCGCTCTGTCATGTCGATCAATTGCGGATCGTGCTGCGCTTGAAACCGTCGCAGCAGCAGTTGAGAAAAGCCACTCACGATGTGAATTGGAGTTCTTAATTCGTGAGACATCACCGCTAGAAACTGCGCCTTGAGCCGATCGACTTCTGCAACCTGTTGGTTAGAAGCTTTTAGGCTTTGAGCCTGAGTTGCGGCTTGCTTGTAAGGCGTAATGTCAAGCAGTTGCCAGTGCAGTTTGACCGGAATGCTGTCTTCGCTCCGCACAACGGATACAGTGAGTGCTGTAGAAAATTCTGAACCATCCTCACGCTGGAGCCTCACTTCCCACTCCGCCTCAGAACAGCCTTGCTTCAGTTGCGCCAGATTTGACGCAAATACAGATTGGTCAGCACTCGCAATGAAATGGCTGAACGGTTTTCTGAGCAGTGCCTCCGATTCAGCCTTCAGTAACCGAGTCGCTGCACGATTGGCGTCGAGAATTTTGCCCTCAGCATTAGTGATGACGTAGCTAGCGGGTGCACACTCAAATAGCTCACGATAGTAGGCATATTGCGATTCTTGAGTCTTGTGAGCAGCATTCAACTCTTGATTTTGATGCTGCAATTCGGTTTGCGCGGTGTGTGACTGCACCAACGTTGACCAAAATTTTTCTAACAACTGATTCAAGCCATCTTCGCCCGACGACGATTGCCCTGACGAAGTGTGAAAGTTGTCGTAGAGTTCTTGGCTTTGTTTCTGAAGCGCTTCTAGGGTTTTAGGGAGACGACGAGAACGATCGGGATTCATAACGCTGCACAAAAAAGCTTTATAAATAAGGTCAAGTTGAAATTTCTCAGCGAGTAAGGGTGGCTCCTCTGAATGTGCGCATTTCATTAGTCTCGTTGGTCAAAGCAAGTTTCGCTTGGCTCAAGAAGACAATAACTTAAGAGACCAAATTTGAAGGACTATAAAAATGGTTTGAAGAAATTGCCTTAGAAGCTGATCTGAGTAATGGGTGTAGAAATGGGAACGCTCTGTCAGTTTGACTGCCCGAAAAGCGCTGCCTGATCATTAAAGTAGTTTTTATGATGTTGAGGGAATGCAATGTGATAAAGCATGGCTTTACCAATCGCATTTCCTAACACCTCCTATTTTGCTTTGTTCTAAAATTCTTGAATCTAGACTAGGGCTGAGATGGAGCATTATTTGAGCTAAGCCGCGATCGTTTGCGTCTATCTATAGTTATATGTAAAGCTTTGTAACGTTTTTCGGAAACCTCGATCGCACCGTTGATTCCACTAGGACTGAAACATTGGGGAGTCAGCATCATGAGAGCCGTGACGAACGCAATTGCTGTAGGATTAACCGCCACTATTTTGAGTGCAATGCCTATTCAAGCGGTTCGAGCCTTACCCGTTCAGGTGGCTGCTCAAACGTCTAATTGGGTGAGTCAAGGTTCAGAACAGGTAAAAAGAGGAGATCTGGCGGGCGCGATCGCATCGTACACGCAAGCGATTCAACTCAACTCTCGCAATACAGAAGCTTACGTTTCTCGTGGATTAGCTCGGGCAGATTATGGAGACCTGCGTCGCGCCTTTGCTGACTTCAATCAAGCTCTCAAACTGAATCCTAAACACGCCAAAGCCTTTTTTCATCGCGGAGAAATGCGAGCGGCAATGGGCGATTTACCGGGAGGATTAAAGGATTTAGATCAAGCCATTCGCCTCCGACCAAATTATCCTGAAGCCTTTAATCATCGCGGCATTCTTCGGGCAGAAATGGGAGATATTAACGCTGCGATCGCAGATATCAACCAAGCGGTCAAGCTAAAACCGACTTACACTGATGCGCTCTACAATCGCGGTAGAGCCAAGACAGAACGCGGAGACACGACTGCCGCGATCCAAGATTACACCCAAGCGATTCGCCTCAATACTCAGTTAGCCGAAGCCTATGGCAGTCGCGGCTTGATTTACGCCCAAAAGGGAAATAAATCTGCTGCGTTGCAAGACTTAAATACTGCCGCACAATTATTTCAACGCCAAGGCAACCCCGAAAACTATCAGCAAACGCTGGCATACATTGAGCAAATTCAAGATGTTGATCGATAGGCAAAGCGATTCTTTGGAGTTTCGCGTCACGAATCGCGCTCCAAAGACTTTGCGACGCCAATCGTAGAGGATGAGCAAACAAGCCTGAGCGGCAAATCGCTTAAGTTATTCAAAAAATTAAAAACAAAATTTTATAGCGCGAAGCCGTAACAAAACATTGATGCTTTGTTACTGAAACCTTCGGGCTTATTCTTGCGTCAGCCCTAATCGGGAGAGCCGTTACTCCTCTCAAGGAATCTTTTCCTGAACTAGATCCCAAATAGATCCAAGTCGTGATCGAAAACTTCCAGAAATACCTAGAGCGATGGAGGAGAGTAAGACAACGTGAATTTGATCAAATCTTTGGTCACTAAAGTTAAACCATGACGTTGAACAAACCGTCTCGCCCAGGATTATGAATTAGATGCAGACCGAAATTTGCCCTCACCCTAACCCTCTCTCTCAGGAGAGGGAACAAGATTGGGGATAAGGGCAGCAGCACTGTCAGTGACTACTAAATTTAATCAGTCACCAAATTCAAATTCTTAGAGACGAATTCATTAAATCTACAGCGTCCATAGCCGGTTCGCTTGGTGCAAATTGCTAGAGATCAGCGATCTTTCAGAGATTGCAAAGCAATTGCATCGGCAAGTTTATTGTGTGAGGAAATATTTTGTGCGCGAGTCTTTAAATCTGCGTTGAAGGATGCACAACCCGTTTAGCAATGCTAAATCAACGCTAAATCAATGCTAAATGCTTTGCAATCTGCAACGTCTATCAACACGATACAATCCATGAAAAATCCATTGAATCGCTCTTCAGAAGTAAATACGGCGCTCAAGATCAAAGGCAGTCTCTATGCCCTCTTGCCGTTTGCCCTTTTCTTGCTTGCTGCCCCGGCACAAGCCGCCCGCTTGCAGTCTTGGCGATTCAATCCTGCACAAAATCAGCTAAATTTCACCACCGATGAAGGCGTTCAACCAAAAGCACAACTGATCGCAAATCCGACGCGGCTGGTGGTGGACTTACCAGGCGTTACTCTGGGGCGTCCGGCAGTGTCAGAATCTTACACGGGCAACGTGCGATCGCTGAGAGTCGGACAGTTCGATCGCGGTATTACTCGCCTTGTGGTTGAACTTGCGCCGGGATACACGCTCGATCCGGCCCGAGTAAAATTTCAAGGCACAACAGCGCAACAGTGGTCAGTTCAATTACCTGCGCTGCAACTGGCGAGTACCGGAATTCCCGGTTCTGCTGGAACTCCAACTGCTGGGCCTCCCGGTTCTGTTGTTGTACCCACACGACCCAACGGCGCACTATTTCCGATTCCGCCCACCAATCCGGCTCAAATTCCTGTCCCGCTTCCACCCGTCGTAAGACCAAATCCCGTTCCCCCATCTCAAACTCCCGTCCCGCTTCCGCCCGTTGCAAAACCGAGTCCAGTTTCTCCTCCTCGCGTTCCTAACAGTAAGGCCATCGTCGTGATTGATCCGGGACATGGGGGACCCGATCCGGGTGCAGTTGGAATCGGTGGGTTGAGAGAAAAAGATATTGTTCTGGATATCAGCAAGCAGGTTACCGCTCTACTCCAGCAGCAGGGCATTCAGGCCGTCCTGGCGCGATCGTCCGATGTTGATCTCGACTTAGAACCGCGAACGACTCTTGCCAATCGAATGAAGGCTACGGCGTTTGTCAGTATTCATGCCAATGCGATTAGCATGAGCCGCCCCGATATTAATGGTCTAGAAACGTACTATTATCAGAGCGGCTCCGGCCTAGCTCAAGCGATTCATCGGAACGTTTTGCAAGAGACAGGCGCTCAAGATCGAGGGGTGCGGCAAGCCAGATTTTATGTGTTGCGATACACCACAATGCCGTCTGTATTGGTCGAAGTTGGATTTGTGACCGGACGAAACGATGCGGCGAAGTTATCAACCGCAGACTACCGAAAAAAGATGGCAACCGCGATCGCACGAGGCGTCGTGCAATATTTAGGTCAGCAAAGAGGCTAATCGATGCAATTCGCTCGTAGAAACGTTCTAAGTCTCCACGAGCGAATCATCAGATGGGTTAAGCGAGCATCATTGAGAGATCATTATTGAGAGATGATTTTTGCCGTTACTGCCATGCTCTCTTCGTATAAAACGTCCTGACCAAATCGCTGAAGCTGCTCGCTCAACAGCGTTTCCGCCTTTTGATCGTTAATTGGCGTCACTTGGTTGATCGTGCAAGATTGAGCGCCACCTGCTGCCTCCATTCGCATGCAGCCTGTTGTCTCAGAACAGAGGACGGTACAACAGTTGGCCGCTTCATTGGTCGAGTTTAGTTTCAAACTGACCAAATCGCCAGCGACTTGTCCAGCATCGGCAGTCGGAATGCCCGCGAGTTCGGCTTCGATTAGACGTCCGTCTGAACCTGTGAGCGTGATGTACTGGAGATCATAGATATCTTCTTCTTTGCGGCGACCTGTGAATTCCCAACCTAACCGACTCGCCAGCCAGCCCAAAAACATCAGCGCTTGAGTTGGATTTCCTTTCTCGTAGTCAATTACTACCCGATCGACTTCTCGCACCGACTCCCGCCGCTCTGGAGGATCAAAGGCTTCCGCCGTCAGTTCTTGCCAAGCGGCTAATCGACGCCAATTTAAATCGACAATCTTGAGGTCATCTTGCATAAACCCCTTAAGCTTCAGCAAGTCGCCTTCTGGATCAGCCGTAAAGCGGCTAGAGTCGAAAATGATTTGGTTGCAGAGTTTTGATAGTCGCTGAAATAGCTCCTGATCAAGAGATGGAGTTGCTTTCCACCAGAGCAACCGAGGCAATTCATTAATCAGCAGCGACGACACTAGCCCGCTAACTCGCTCAAGCGCGGTTTCTGTACCCTTGAGCATGATGTACTCACAGCAGATCAGCGAGCTTTTGTTCTGTTTGTGAATCGGGCAGTAGGCAGAAACCTGAGCCGAAACGCCTTCGTCTTCGCCCGCAATGGGAAACAGCGAAATAATCCGGCAAGGATTTTGAGCCGCGATCGCATCAGCAATCCCCATGCCGCTAGCGTCTAGTGCATACTGCGGCAGCTCTTCTAGGTTGCCGCTCGATGGAATCTTGCCGTTTCGCACTGCGAGTTCCGATCGCAGTTTCTCAATCAGCTCAGGACTCGACTTTCCAGTGACCGGTAGCGAATGGGCTGACTGGGCTGCTCGAATTGCTGCATCCGTTCGGGGTCCATCAATGCCGTCAATCGGTCCAGTATAAAACCCTAGCATTGCCAGAAGCCGCTGAGTTTCTTCTGGCTCATAAATGACCAAGGTAAAGGTAGACGCGCGCATTGCCATTAACGATGACCCATCGCCATTGGCGGCACTATAGCTCTGCCAAATCTGATGAAGTTCCGTCTCCACTTGGTCGAGCGAAACATCTTTTGGCGCTTGAAGAGAAACTAGTGGAGCAGATTGGGGAGCCATAAGAATAAAAGGATGAGGGATGAAGGATGAGGGATGAAGGAAAGAAGGATCAGGATAAAGATCGTCGAAAGCTGAGTCTAGATAAATCTACAATGACTTGTAACCGACACAGCAAGCTTCATCCCTCATCCCTCATCCCTGTTTATAGTCTTCGCCACCGCCGACCGTCGCGATTGATCAGCAGTTCAGCCTCTGCCGGTTCCCACGTCCCCGCCTCATATTGCGGGATCATAGAGGGATCGGTAGGTGCTTCCCAAGCGGCGAGGGCAGGAGTGACGACACGCCAAGCGGCTTCTACTTCGTCCGCACGGGTGAACAGCGTTTGATCGCCTGCCATGCAGTCAAGCAGTAAGCGATCGTAGGCTTCGCCGCCTGTGACACCGAATGAGGAACCGTAGCTGAAGTCCATATCCACCGATCGCGTCCGCAGGTCTGCACCCGGCATTTTGACCTCAAAGCGCATACCAATGCCCTCATTAGGCTGCATTCGCAGCGTTAGAACGTTAGCATTTGTCTGCTTTGCGGCTGACTGAAAAATAAGATACGGCACATCGCGAAACTGAATCGCAATCTCAGACACTTTTTTCGGTAGGCGCTTGCCCGTTCGCAGATAGAAGGGAACGCCCTGCCACCGCCAGTTGTCTACCATGAATTTCATCGCCACGTAAGTCGGGACAATCGATCGAGGATTGACCCCTGGCTCAGAGCGGTAGCCCGGAACTTGCTTTCCTTTCATCCAGCCAGCTGAATATTGCCCCCGAATCGCCGATCGCTCTAAATGAGTGGTGTCAGCAAGGTGAGTGGCCTGAATGATTTTGACTTTCTCGGTTCGGACGCTATCGGCATCTAAGGAGTTGGGCGGCTCCATAGCCGTGAGACAGAACAATTGCATCAGATGGTTTTGTACCATGTCGCGCAAAGCACCTGACGACTCATAATAGCCTGCCCGATCTTCAACTCCGACGGTTTCAGCAACGGTAATCTGAACGTGATCAATAAACTGACGATTCCACAACGGCTCAAAAATGGCGTTGCCAAACCGGAACACCAGCAAATTTTGTACCGTTTCTTTGCCTAAATAGTGATCGATCCGATAGACCTGTTCTTCTCGGCAAACTTGGTTGACCACGCGGTTGAGGGCCTGTGCCGAACTCAGATCGCGTCCAAACGGCTTCTCGATCACCAGGCGAGTTCTGTTGGCGTCGTCTAACATGCCAGCCGCGCCAAGTTGCCGAATCGCTTCGGGAAAGAATTTGGGAGCGACCGCAAGATAGAAGACGCGATTTCCGCGCGTGCCTCGCGTTTTATCGAGTTCTTCCAGCCGCGCCTTGAGCTTTTGGTAGCCTTCAGGATTGTCGATGTCACCCGGACAATAAAATAAGCCTTGAGCGAAATCTTGCCACAGCGCATCTGAACCGACGCCATCCGAAAATTCTTCGACGCCTTCTCGCATCTGTTCACGAAAATAATCGTCCGACCACTCGCGACGAGCGACCCCAACGATCGTGAGTTCGGGCGGCAGGCGGCGTTCTCGCTTCAGGTGATAGAGGGCTGGAACCAATTTGCGCTTGGTTAAGTCGCCAGAGGCTCCAAAAAACACAATAATATTTGGCTCTGGCATCCGCTGCTGCTGGAGACCAACGCGGAGAGGGTTTTCGAGCAAAGTGACCATAGGCGAAAAGGGGAATGGGGGACAGAAAGCGCTAGGCAGCAACGCCCTAGACGCTCTTAAGGGGTAGGTAAGGGGATGTCTTTACCTCATCCCCTCAGCCCAACTTATACTGCCGCAAGCCGATCGACTTTTTCTTGCAGCGATTTCATCAGCGACTCAAAGGGTTGAACGAATTTCGCAATCCCATCGTCGAGGAGTTCTTCCATGACTTGAGATAGGTTGATATCCACGTCGGGATCGCTCAAGCTTTGGATCAGGTTATAGGCTTCGTCAACGTTCGTTTCTACACGAGGGGCAACGTCGCAGTGATCAGCGCACGCTTCGATCGTGTTGGGTGGCAAGGTGTTGACCGTATCGGGTCCAACTAGTTCATCGACATACATGACATCGCTGTACTCAGGATTTTTAGTGCTGGTACTTGCCCACAGCAGGCGCTGGACGTTTGCGCCTTTTTCTTTGAGGGCGAGCCAACGGGGATCAGCGATGATTTTCTTGTATTCTTGATAAGCAATTTTGGCGTTTGCGATCGCAACCTTTCCTTTAATCGCTTTCAGCTTGGCTTCGGTGGTTAGTTGATCTACGCCTTTTGCCAACAGGTCGTCAATTTTGCCATCGATATTGATATCGATCCGGCTCAAAAAGAAACTCGCGACTGATTCAATCTTGCTGATGTCTTCTCCTTTCTCGACGCGCTTCTCTAAGCCGCGAATGTAGGCCCAAGCGCTATTGATATAGCTTTGCACCGAGAACAGCAGCGTCACGTTCACGCTGATCCCCTCGCTAATCACCTGCTCTACCGCTGGCAAACCAGCCGATGTTCCCGGAATCTTGATCATCAAATTGGGACGATTGACTTCCTTGTGATAGCGACGCGCTTCCTCGATGGTTTTTTGGGTATCGTGCGCGATCGTCGGCGGCACTTCGATGCTGATGTAGCCATCGAGTCCTTCTGACTCTTCATAGATCGGCAAGAAGATATCGCAGGCGTTGCGGATGTCTTCAAACACCAGCGTCTCGTAGATTTCCATCAGGGGCTTGCCTGCCCGGATTGCCGCTTCAATGTCGGCATCGTAGATTTTGTTGCCTGCAATCGCTTTTTCAAAGATGGCCGGGTTGGAGGTGATTCCCCGCAAGCCCCGCGTCTCGATCAACTTCTTCAACTCACCGGACTCGACTAGATCGCGGCTCAAATTATCCATCCAGATACTCTGACCGTAATCGCGAATTTCTAAAAGATGGTTTGTAGCTGTCATAGAGAATTAGCTCCTGTGTAGGGTACGCCGCTGCAAACACGGCTGGATAGGTTAGCGGGGAGACACCATCGATTGCTTTTTGGCCCCGTCTTGAATAAACGATTGAACCAGCGCCACGTCCTTTTTACTACCAATAAACAGCGGCGTGCGAGCGTGTAGCTTGGTTGGTACAACATCTAAGATTTCTTGTGTCCCGGTCGTTGCGAAACCTCCAGCTTGCTCCATCAAGAACGCAAGGGGAGCCGATTCATAGAGCAATCTGAGTTTACCGTCCGGTTTCTCGGTTGTACCAGGGTAGAGAAATACTCCCCCTTGATACAAAATTCGGTGGAAGTCTCCCACCATTGCACCACCATAGCGGGCAGTGTAGCCCTCGTGCCGATGCACATAGCGAATGTAATCGCGGATTGGCTCGTCCCACTGCCAGAAGTTACCTTCGTTCACGCTATACACGGGGCCATGATCGGGAATCCGTATGTTTTCGTCTGCCAAAATGAACTCGCCCAAGCTGGGATCAAGCACAAAGGCATGAACGCCCTGACCGATTGAGTACACCAACATCGTACTGGGGCCATACAAGATGTAGCCTGCGGCAAGCTGTTTTCGTCCATCACTCTGAAGCAAGTCTTGCGCTGTACCGTCTCGGTCTTCGCCTTCTTGCTGTCGAATTGAGAAGATAGACCCAACATTAATATTGATATCGACATTCGAGGAACCATCGATCGGGTCATACAGCAGGGTGTAGCGACCGATCGGGCAATTCTCAGGAATGTAGTACGGAGCGTCCATCTCCTCAGAGGCAAGGCGACAGACCAATCCACTTTGTTTGAAGACCGAAATAAACACCTCGTTGGCGTAGATATCCATCTTCTTGACAGATTCTCCTTGCACATTGGTATCGCCAGTAAATCCCAAGACGCCTTCCATCAGCCCTGCGCGACTTAGCCGACGAGCAATGAGCTTGCCTGCTAGAGCAATGCGCGACATGATGGCGCTGAGGTCTTGAGCGTCTGCTGAAAAGCTGTGAAGCTGTTCGAGGACGTGACGCGAGAGTGTGGTGCAGTCGCGATCGAGAGCCGAGTCGCGTTCTAGAAGATCGTGCATTGAATGGGCATCGACCATAGGTTCATCTCCCTAATACGGGCGGGTGACACTGACATAGCATACGCAGATACAAGTGTCACTAGCTCTATCTTAGGAAGGCATTTGGGGATTGGGGGGTTATTTTAAGATGAACTATAGATTAATGAGCGTTGAGCGTTGGGTCTGGGGTAGAGGGGAAAAAGTGAAGTAACAACGATCACAAAAAGATCACAAAAACTGCTCAACGTTATCCCTTTTGGAGAATTGTGGGTTGATGATCTGAAGTAGTTCTTGAGGGGCATGGAGCAGAAAATCAGGGCTGTAGGTCGCTAAGAGTTCGGTAGAGTTAAACCCCCATGTCACCGCGATCGCGCTTACTTGGCTTTTTCTTGCCGCTTCAATATCTCGCGTTTCATCTCCCACGTAATAGACGGTTTCAGGTAGAAACTGGTTTTGGCGGAGAATTTTTTTAATCAGGCGACTTTTTCCAAACGGACGCGAACTCGATACGACCTGATCAAATACGTCAGACAGTTCTTGAGTCTCTAGAAAGGCTCGAATATTTTTTTCTGAATTGGTTGACACAATGGCGAGCCAGTGGCCTTGTTGTTTCAGTTCCAGTAGGGTTTCTTTAATGTCAGGAAAGATGGGCAAGTGTTGAATGCTCTGCCCAAACTCTGCGTTAAACCGCCGCACTAGAAATGGAACCACAAACACAGAGATTTTGGCTTGCTTCAAAATCTCTCTAGAGGTTAAGTTTTTCAGTTGCTTAAATTCTTCTAGGCTAGTGGTTCGGTAGCCAAATTCCTTTGCCAACCGATTTGTAACTTGGAGGGCAATTTCTAAGCTATTGGCGATCGTACCGTCGAAGTCAAATAAAATAACTTTCACAGAGATAGAAAATGTATAAAGAGCGGGATGCGGCAAGTAGAAAATGGCTGGCTCGCGGTGTTTACCGAGTTGTGCGCTGCATCATCGCCTTGACCTTCTACAGCTTAATCAATTTTGTGAATAAGGAATAGCTTCAATCTAGCTTGAGCCACCCAAAAACCTGATCGGACGTAAGTTCTACAGCAAGGTGATTGAGGACTGGCAACGTTTGCTTGCCTCTGTAGAGAACGGGGATTTGATTGGGCAGAAAGGTCAGGATAGAGCGATCGATGGCATCGACAAGCCAGCCTAGTTGGGTTCCATGTTGAAGGCAATGTAAGATTTTGTCGGTGACTTGATTGGCGCTCTGATTGGGGGAAAGGATCTCCACCGTCCAATCGGGCGGAATTAACACATCGTCAGTGGGTTCGCCTTCGGGATCAAACTCAATATTTTGCCAGTACAGAATGGTGAGATCGGGAACGATGGAGCGATCGCCAAATGCGCAGCGCAATTCTGGGAAGGCATAGGCAATTTTAGCGGGTTTAGCACTCTGATTGATGGCGGCGCATAGTTCGCTTTGAAGCACAGAATGCTTGCGTTTGAGCATCAGCTTTTGAATGATTTTACCGTCGATAAATTCGCTCGCGAGCTGAGTTTCGGGTAGGGCGAGGAATGATTCGAGGGTGAGCGACTGAGTTGCGATCATGGCGAATTCGCAAAGAGTTGGGTCTAGTTTATCGCGCGATTCGCGCCAAGCGCCACTTTGAGGAAACCGCAGGGTACGGGGAGAGGAAAGGCTTTAGAGATAAAATTCGCGTTGTTATTGATGATGATGAGGCGAGTCTTGCTAATTTCATCCGAAAAGCTAAGAAAATTCTTTGTTTTAGTTAAAATTCGGTACAAGATTCACGTAGCCCCATTGCTCTATGGCAGACTTCTCTGGTTCCAACCTACGCGGACGCAACTTTACAGGGCAAGATTTGCGGGGGAAAGATTTCTCGAATGCGGATATTCGGGGCGCGAACTTTAGCGGGGCAGATCTGAGCGGCGCGAATTTTACGGAGGCGAAAGCAGGACTGCAACGACGATGGTTGTTTGCTCAACTCGTGCTCTCTTTTGTAGTGTCAGCAACACTTAACTTTATTGCAGCACTCATTAATGCGACGTTCACTACCTCTTTTTTTATTCCAAACAGGATACAACAAATCACGATCATTCCAGGAATTCTTGTCATAGTGTTTCTCGCAATTGTCTTTCTTGCGATCGCCCGCCAAGGATTGACAACTAGAGCATTCATGACAATAGCTGTCGCTGTCGCTGTCGCTGTCGCTGTCGCTGTCGCTGGCGCTTTCGCTTTCGCTGGCGCTTTCGCTGTCGCTGTCGCTGGCGCTGGCGCTGTCGCTGTCGCTGGCGCTGTCGCTTTCGCTTTCGCTGGCGCTGTCGCTGGCGCTTTCGCTGGCGCTGGCGCTGTCGCTGGCGCTGGCGCTGTCGCTGTCGCTGGCGCTGTCGCTGTCGCTGGCGCTGGCGCTGTCGCGATTAGTCTATTAAGTATTTATATTGCGTGGCGAGTTTCCAAACATGATGAGAAGTTTGCATTAGCTCGTGAGTTTGGTGTAGCATTCTCATCAATTGGTGGAACTCGTTTTTATAACGCTAATCTGACCGGAGCCAATTTCATAAATGCAACGCTAAAAAGCACCAATTTTCGAGAGGCAAATCTGACTCGTGTTTGTTGGAAAGACGCTAAAAAAGTAGACCGTGCGAGAGTTGGTAATTCTATCTTGCAAAGTTCAGCCATTCGTGAACTCTTGATTACGCGGCACGGCTACAAAAAGTCTTACGTTGCCGCCAATTTAGAAGGCGCAAACCTTGTCGGTGTGAATCTCGAAGCGGCAAACCTGACTCGTGCCAATATTAGTCATGCACTATTGCATGATGTCAATCTCAAAGATGCTAATCTTCGCGAAACCTTAGCCATTGGCGCTGATTTCAACCGCGCCTATCTCACCGGAGCCTGTCTCGAATCGTGGAACATCGACCACACTACAACGCTTGATCAGATCGATTGTCAATATGTCTTTCTGCTCGACCAACCCAACGCGATCGGCAGCCGAGAACGTCGCCCCCACAATCCCGACACTGTGTTCGCGCCAGGAGACTTTGAAAAACTCTACAAAGAAGTCATCAACACCGTTCAAATTCTAATGCGGAACGGCATTAATCCAGAAGCCTTTGCCGAAGCCTTTCAAAAACTGATGCAAGACAATCCTGGCATCACTCACGACTCGATTCAAGCGATCGAGAAAAAAGGCAAAGATGTTTTAGTGACGATCGAGGTTCCAGAAGACGCTGACAAAGCCAAAATTGCTCAAACTCTCGATACACATTACCGCGATCGTGTCCAACAACTCGAAGCCGAAAACAAACAACTCCACCAACTGCGATCGACCGATCTCAAAGACATTGCAATCGAGTTAGCCAGACGCCAACCTCACATCACACAAACCATGAACGATAAAACCGAACATAGAACAGTTAACATCGGCGGAAACGTCACGGGTTCAACGATCAATCTAGGTGAAATCAGTGGCGCTGTTTCCAACGTCGTCAACCAGCTACCAAGCTCTGATGCAACGCAATCTGGACTCAAAGAACACTTAATCGAACTGCAAGCCACGATCGAATCAGAACCGACCCTATCGCTCGAAGACAAAGCCGATGCCCTTGAAGGAGTGAAAGTCTTAGCTGAAGCCGCTCAAGATCCTGAAAAGCAAGGATTAGGCAGAAAAGCAATCAAACTCTTGAAAGGAACCGCCGCATCTCTTCCCGACGCCACTAAACTTGCCGAAGCGTGCAGCAAACTTTTACCGCTCATCGCTAAAGAGATCGGACTACCGATTCCATAATGTGTGAAGTGTCTAGGACTTGCGATCGCGAGTAAACAGCGTGCAAACCTAAAAAACGCTTTAACAAAACCATAAACGACTAACAAAATCTCAACTTGTAGTGACAAACTTTTGATCCACTGAGACAGAAGCTTGATCTACTGAGACAAGCACCACAATTTCACTAAAGAAATGCTTGATTTACTGAGACAAGCCCTATGAGCGCATTAACAAACGCGTGATCTACTGAAACAGAAGCTGTGATCGCGACGCAAGCTCCGAAGAATCGCATTAATAGACCTCATAATTGCTAATACATTTAGCTCTTCGCCACAAATTTCTGGTGTTCAGTCGATTGCAAGCCCTGTTGCAAATTTTCTAAAACACGTTGCATGTTTCCAGATAAAAGATCTGCGATCGCTAACCACAATCCCGGAAACACTCGGCTCTGCAAAACTCCATCCGAATCAGGTTCAAGATTCAAATATTCGCCTTCTTCTAAATAAAACCAATCTATTTCCTGATCCAACACGCGCCAGACAATATATTCCTGCACTCCATTACGACGATAAGCCTGCTTCTTGGCATGAAGATCAATTGCAACACTACTTGCCGCAATCTCTACGACTAGTTCTGGCGCACCTTCAATGTAATCATCATCGCTAATTCTTGCTTGACCACCTGCCTGTTCTCGAATCAAAAGAACAGCATCTGGCTGAAGTTCATTATCTAAATCTAAACGGACTGTTGGCTCAACTCCCAATGCAAGATCTGGTGTCGATGCTTGGTACACTCCCAGCCAAGTCATCATTCGACTATGAGGTTCACCATGACTCTCAAAACGCAATGCAGCAGCCATGTAAACAATTCCTTCGATCAATTCAGCTTTTTTAAGATGGGACATCATATTGTAGCGACGCTCAAACTCGTAGCGATTTAAGCGATCGCCGTTCTCTAATGGAGGAATTGCTAGACGCGGCGAGGGAGTTTTAACCATGACTTTCAACCATGACAAAGAGATGATGAATAAAGTTTATGTTAGTGCTTCAGAATATCAAGCGTGATTGTCTACGGGCAGACCTTACGATCGCAGCGCATCTCGAAACGCGATCGCGGCGTCGTGTTGATCAGGAATCAAAACACATCGGACTAATAAATCTAAATCCAACTCTGGCAGAAATTCACTCCGAGAAATTTGTTCATATCCAGATTCACGTAAGCGCTGGATAAAAAGTTGTCCGTCCTGCCAAACCCACACTTCACCAACGCCCAATCCTTGATAGATTGACAATTTATCGAGGAGTCCGCTTGTCACGACGACCTCGATCGCAATATCTGGAAACTGTTTTTTACTGCCAATGTAATAACACTCATCCGGTTCGAGTCCACGTTCTTCTGACGGCTTTCGATAGGTTGCAGAACCATAGCCATACAATCGCACATTCTTCTCGATCGCATACAACTCTAGTAAACGAGCGAGGATTGTTTTAATCTCTTCGTGGTCTTCTGATGGCATAAATAGTTCCAACTTTCCTTCTAGATAAAACATTTTGAGGCTGGGTCGATCATCAAACAAGTCTCTCAGCGTCTCATACTGTTCCCAAGTAATCCCAGAAAGCAGAAACCGTTGCTCTTGAACCTGTAGCTGGGCTGCGATCGCTAATTCTAAATTCATATCGCCCTCCAATAATGAGTTGATTCTATTTTATTCCGGTCGTTGAGAAGCTAGAATAGTCTCCGTTCTGTCTGCTAGAGCATTCTATTAGCAGTGCATTACAAGGATGATTAATGACTTCCAGCCTGTCGATTGCACCTGAATTTGTCTCGCTAGAGCAAGCGCTGAAACATTACTTTGGCTACGACAGCTTTCGTCCCGGTCAGCGCGAAGTCATTGAGCGAGCGTTAGACAATCGCGATCAGCTAGTCGTAATGCCGACAGGCGGCGGCAAGTCTCTATGTTTTCAGCTTCCCGCATTGCTGAAACCCGGTTTAATGATTGTGGTGTCGCCGCTGATTGCGCTCATGCAAGATCAGGTCGAGCTGTTGCGCGATAACGGCATTGCGGCAACGTTCTTGAACAGTAGCTTATCGGCAGAAGAGCGGCGATCGCGTGGTCGGGCGGTGATGGAAGGGCGAATCAAACTTCTGTACGTCGCACCGGAACGATTGCTCAGCGAGGACTTTACCAACGCCGTTTTGCCGCACATTCGCGATCGCGTGGGCATTTCGTCAATCACGATTGATGAAGCGCACTGTGTATCTGAATGGGGACATGATTTTCGCCCAGAATATCGGCAGTTGTCGTGTCTGCGATCGCAGTATCCAGCCGTTCCGATTATGGCGCTGACGGCCACGGCAACGGAGCGAGTCCGCGAGGACATTATTAAGCAACTCCAGTTACGCGATCCGACGGTTCTCGTTTCCAGTTTTAACCGTCCAAACTTGTATTACGAAGTGCGCCCGAAAGGAAAGACGGCGTATCAAGAATTAGTCAAACAAATCAAAGAAACTCCTGGCGCAGGCATTGTCTACTGCCTCAGTCGTAAAAAAGTCGATGAACTAGCCGCGAAACTAAAACAAGACGGCATTGCAGCGCTTCCTTACCATGCTGGACTGAATGCAGAAACGCGAACCGAAAATCAGACGCAGTTTATTCGAGATAATGTGCGAGTGATTGTGGCGACGATCGCGTTTGGAATGGGAATTAACAAACCAGACGTTCGCTTTGTCATTCACTATGATTTACCGCGCAACATTGAAGGGTATTATCAAGAATCGGGTCGAGCGGGACGCGATAGCGAACCCTCGCAGTGTACACTTTTCTTTAGCACGGCTGACATCCGCACGATTGAATTTCTCATTAGCCAAAAGGTAAATCCTGCTACAGGCGAAGCGTTAGAAGAAGAACAAAGAATTGCGACTCAGCAACTTCGACGAGTGATTAACTACGCTGAAGCAACTGAGTGTCGTCGGACAATTCAGCTTTCCTATTTTGGAGAAGAGTTTCCAGGCAACTGCGAAACCTGTGATAACTGCCGTTACCCCAAACCGCTCGAAGATTGGACGATCGAAGCGCAGAAGTTCTTGTCCTGCGTGGCGCGATTTGCTCAGAAGAACCAGCACTTTGGGATTGGCTACGCGATCGATGTGTTGCGCGGTTCGCGGGCAGAACGCATTCTGAAAAACCAACACGACAAGCTTTCAACCTACGGAATCGGACGCGATCGCACCCTCGAAGAGTGGAGAATGTTAGCGCGATCGCTGGTTCATCAGCGTCTGATTGATGAAGCGACAGACGGTTACTCGGTCTTAATGCTGAATGAATTGAGTTGGGAAATTCTACGGAGTCAACGCAAAGTTCAAATTGCTGTGGACAAAGTTAAACCAACACCAATAGCAGCACCATCAATATCACTCGACACAAAAGAATCAGAAGAACTATACAACCGTTTACAACACTTGCGGAAACGCTTAGCGGATGAACAATCGGTTCCACCTTATGTGGTGTTCTCCAATGCGAGTTTGCGGCTCATGGCACAGCAGCAACCCCAGACTCGCGAACAGTTTCTCAAAATTTCTGGTGTTGGAACGCGCAAGGTCGCGCAATATGGTGACGTATTCTTAGCAGAAATTCAAGAGTTTCGCGAAGAGAATGGATTACCCGTTGACGCTGACCCGACCCCAACGCCAAAGATTATTAAATTAGATGCTCCGATTGTTGCACCCAGCGCTCACGAAGCTACCTACACCCAACTGTACACGCTTGAGATGTTTCAGCAAGGCACAAAACCCGCTGATATTGCCGAGCAGCGAAACCTGCGCTTGACTACCGTGATGACTCATTTAGCAGAGCTTCTAGAGATGGGCTATGAGGTCGATCTCGATCGCCTAGTCCCGCGCGATCGCCGCGCAAAGATTCTAGAGGCGATTGGCAGCGTGGGTGACGGATCGCTCACCGATATTCGTGAAGAAGTGGGTGAGGGATACGGCTGGGACGAACTAAAAATCATGCGATCGTGGCATAGAAAAAATAATTCGTAACGAAAAGATTAGGTTAAAGTGGCTCTCAGATTGAAAGCTCTATAGCGTATTTCTGTCGCTTGCACTTTAACGATGACGGACGAATTATGTTGTTGCCTGTTTTGTCTGCGATTAGCTTCTTCGGCGCAAACCCTGTCGCACAAGTTGTAGCCCCTCCTCTGATCCAGCCGATTGCGGAGTCCGTCGCGAGCAAGCCAGCCGCTGCACAGATGGCGGTTCCTTTGGAGTTGCGCCAAGCATCGATCGCAAACCTGCTGCCTGACGATGCAATCGGCGTTATTTTGATCGATACCACTGCCTCAAAATGGGAAAGTCTCAGTAGATTTGGCCTCTTCCCAAAAGATTTTTCGTTTCCGAGTGCACTCTACCCGGCTCCATTAAAAGTAAATTTTTCTACGGATGTTCAGCCTTGGCTGGGTGAGCAGATCGCTTACGTGTATCTTCCGGCGGCTCAACCGCAGTTAACCACCGTGGCAATGGTGAAAGATGCCGCTCAAAATTCTGCTTCCATCGCTCGATTTATCGATCGCGTCAAAGCTTCTCGGGTCAAACCCGTCAAAGAGCGGCAGTACAAAGGCATCACAATTTTAGAATGGGAACCTGAGAACCCGCTAGACGTTTTAGACAAAGACCTAGAATCGCCTCAGCTAGAACCGTTCCAGCCATCGCCACTTAACGTACAGTCTGATCTCAAAACACCAATAGAGCTTCTGCCACCTAAATCAAAATTACCGTCAGATGTTCCACCGAACTCTTTGTTTGCGCCTAAAGGGTTCGCGATCGCGGTTCTGCCCAATCACATCATTAGCTCAACCTCGCCCGAAGCCGTCCAGCAAATCATTGACGCCCAAGCCGCCAACAAAGTTTTATCTAATTTGCCTGCGTTTCAGCGCACAATGGCGCGAAAGCAGACTGCTAAATCTCTCATGGTCGCATACGGGGACTATGAAAAATTCTATTCCGCCATTCTTGCTTACGATTTAGCTCTACTCCAGCAGTTTTCTCCCGGACTTCAGCTTCCCCAACTTTCTAAGGAATCGCTGTCGGGTGGTGTTTACGATGCGATCGATGGCTACGTTTGGGCAGAACCCGATGGGTTACATACTCAAATTGGATTTAACCTGACAAAGCCACTATCAACAGCGGCGCAGTTTACAACGCCTAATCAAATTCTCGGTCAGCTTCCACCAACAAACTACATGGTTTCCAACAGCCGAGGGCTGTCTACCCTTTGGAAAGCCTTCTCGCTGGTGTTTGAAACGCAACCCACCCTGAAACCCAAGGTGGAGCAATTTCGGCAGTTTAGCCAAAGTCTGATTGGACTAGACGATCGCGACATTTTTCCCTGGATGGATGGAGAATATGCCACGTTTGCCTATCCGACTCGTGAAGGGTTCTTGCCTGCGTCTGGGCTAAATCTGGATCTTGGAGTCGGATTTATGGTTCAAACGAGCGATCGCAAGGCAGCAGAAACCGCCCTCAATAAGCTCGATCGATTTGTACAAGGGAAATTTGGCAAAACGTTTGTCAACACTCAGCCAGGGTTTACCACTTGGGATTTACCGTCCAGTAAAAAAAGCGTGTTGACCCACGGATGGGTAAAGCCAGATACGTTAGCGTTATTGGGTGGCGCACCCTTATCTGAAGTAGAGGTCAAACCCAATCGAACCCTACTGCAATCGTCAAATTTTAAGGCCGCGATCGCGCCCCTACCAACTGACAATACCGGCTATTTCTATGTCAACGGGGGCGCATTTCTAACATTAGTGAATAACTCCATTCTGCCGATATTTTTTGGCACAAAGCCAACGCCTTATTTAGACGACCTTAAAGAGACGTTAGGAGGTATTCGTAGCATTAGCGGAACGACTTCAATCAACACAGAACGGTTGCAGTCTGACGGGTTTATGGCACTGGCAACAACGCGCAAAGAGCCAATCTCTAGCCGCGAACTGGTGGAGTTAGGACAACAAAAGCTAGATAAAGGAGACGCAGCAGAGGCAATCCATAACTTTACTCGTGCGCTAAAAGCCGAGCCAGAAAATGCTGACATCTACGTACAGCGAGGAGATGCGTATCAAGCAGAAGCTCAGAAAGCGCTTCCTTCCGAGTTGCACAAACTCGCGATCTCAGACTATACCCAAGCGATTCAACTCAATTCAAAAAATGCTGCCGCTTATCGGGGACGGGCGAGAGTTCAAGAATCGCAGTTTGCCTATGAAGCCGCGTTAGCCGATCTAGATCAAGCCATTCAACTCGAACCTGATGCCTTGGGAGTCTATACTCTGCGAGCAACTCTTCGAGGCGTTGTAGAAAACTATAAAGGCGCGATCGCAGATGCAGATCAAGCGGTTCGTCAAGATGCATCTGACAACGATGCTTACAACATTCGCTGTTATGCGCGTGCCCGTGCAGGCGACTTTAAAGCGGCATTACCAGACTGCGACACGGCGATCAATTTGAATTCAGAATCGTCTGCCAACTACACCAGTCGTTGTTATGTCAGAGCAGGCTTGAAAGACAAAAAGGCGTTAGAAGACTGCGATCGCGCGTTTGAACTTGAGCCAGATTACGTCTATAACTACGAAGATCGGGGACTTGCAAAGGCGTTACTTGGAGATCAAAAAGGGGCGCTAAAAGACTTGCAGCAGGCGATAGAAATCTACAAAAAACAAGGCGATGCGGTTGCAAAGAAACGAGTTGAAAGAGCAATTCAGACGATCGGTAATTGAGTGCAGATAGCTCGATAGTGCATCAACTTATTGTGAGATGCCGTTGTGGGATAGGTGGCATGATCTTGCCACCTCTAGGGATCATCAAAACGCGTTGACCATCAAAACGCGTTGTAAGTAAGAGCACCTTAATCACATTAAGCAACATCACATTTTCGGTTCGTTCCCCGTTTCGACCGTTAGGGTCATATAGTACGAGATCAAACCCAAGTGGGTTGCCCTGCTTAGCCTCATTTAGGTAGTGCAAGGAATGGTTAGTTTATCCATTGGTTAAGCAACAAACCTTGCTAGCAACTGCAACCTCGGTTTTGGACAAACAGAGACCCATGCTATGGAAGCACGAAAACCTGATCAGGAAGCTGCGAGACTTGAAGCCCTGAGACAATACCAAATCTTAGATACGCCCTCAGAACAGGCGTATGATGACTTCACCTTATTAGCCTCATTCATTTGCGAGGTTCCAATCGCCCTCATTAGTTTAGTGGACGCGGAGCGGCAGTGGTTTAAGTCCAAAGTAGGCATAGAGGTGGATGAGACCGCTCGGAATATTTCGTTTTGTGGTCACACCATCTTGAGTAATCAAACATTGGTGGTGAATGATGCCCTCTGTGATACGCGGTTTGCGGATAATCCTCTCGTCAAATTCGATCCATCGATTCGCTTTTACGCTGGCGCACCGCTGATCGCCCCCGAGGGACACGCTCTTGGTTCTCTCTGTGTCATCGATCGCCAACCGCGAGAGTTGTCAGAGCTACAGAAAACAGCGCTGGAGGCACTTGCACGGCAGGTTGTTGCTCAACTAGAGTTGCGGCGGGTCTCTGCAAGACTTGCCCAAGCCCTCAACCAGATCAAGCTGATGGAAGGACTGATTCCTATATGCTCTTATTGCAAAGGCATTCGTGATGACCAAGGCTATTGGTCAACCGTTGAGAAGTTCATTAAGCAGCATTCAGACGTAGAATTTACGCACGGCATTTGCAATGTGTGTCTGAAAAAGCATTTTCCTGAGGTTGCAGAAATCTTGCTAGAAGACTCTCAAACGAATGAAGTTTAGGAAAGCTCTACCTTAATACCCCAAGCTGTATGAAAGCACAAGGCTGGGCGGAGGAGATCTGTCTCCACTACCAATTATGAAGTAGGAAGCTCTGCCCGCGATCGCAAAAGGTCAGAAGCTGCATAAGGGCACAGCACGGCTATGCCCTTACCGATTCCTATGGAGTTGCGCTCTGCGCTAATCGTTTATCTGTAGCGAGCACTTTACACTGGCATCACCTACCGTATCCGCTACAAAATCTGCTGGCACTAGATATCAGCAACAGGTAATCTACTTCTCGACCTTCACCCCTTTCCAAAACGCAATATAGCCTTCAATATTCTTAGCGGCATCTTTTGCCGACGGGTAGTACCAAGCCGCGTCTTTATTAACCTGCCCGTCTACTACCACATCGTAATAACTCGCTGTGCCCTTCCACGGACAAGATGTGTGCGTACTACTGTCCTGAAAGTACTCGCTCTTAATCGCATCCGGTGGAAAATACTGATTTCCCTCAACGACCTCGCACTGATCGCTTTCAGCTAAGACTGTCCCGTTCCAAATTGCTTTCGGCATTCTTCTGTCCCTCTTTAAAACCTATTCAAAAGAAGCCTAGCGAATCTCAACCCCTGTCTGCAACTTAAATTATTCTCCTTGCGGGACATAACATGCCCAATCGCTCCACCGAAACACCTCTGTCGCACCGCATCCTACCCGCTCTACGGGCAAGTTTGAATAGTAGTAGATTGCATTGACGATCGCGATCGTGCTGATCATCACCACAACCAACCCAACCTTATTTAATTGTGTTTCCATAGGTGCCCTAACCCTTGTTTATTCCTGGCGCAACTCCATAAAGAATTGCGTGCGCTAATCTCTGGGGGCAACATTGCAGCGATCGCAGCTTCACTTAGAAAGAGAAATGTTGAACTCTTAACGTTAGAACAAGGGGCAAGTTCAGTCTTAAGTTCAATAGACAAATTCAGTGTTTACTCTGACATAGGGGGCGCAATAATAAAAGAATCTTGTGTAGAATTTACGGAGACTTCAGAATTGAAATCAAATTTCTCTTACAAATTAATAAAACACTTCAGTACTATCACGAAGCTAAAGCGCCCTTGATGCACTAAATCTCTCAATAAAAATTACGCATCGCCGCTACAAATTAAGGCCACAATAAATTCTGTCCCTCCCCGCCGTTGTTAGATTTGAGGGCAGAATACCGTTAAATTACCGATTCATTCTCCAGGAGCTTGTGTCATGAGCCGTGCCCCCTATGCCCCCGCTAACGTTCCAACCTTGGAACAGTCTCCCTATTTTCAGGTGCGATCGCTGCCTGAAATGTGGGCGATCGCTGCACAACGGTTTGCCACAGTAACAGCGGTTCACGATCCGCACAGCAAGCCAGAGGTGAAGTTAACTTACGCCCAGCTATACGAGCAGATGCAGCAGTTTGCCGCAGGCTTGCAGGCGTTGGGCATTCCAGCAGCAGAAGATGTTCCGGCTCGAATCGCGCTCTTTTCAGATAACTGCCCGCGTTGGCTAGTTGCCGATCAAGGCATTATGCGGTCGGGTGCGGTAGATGTAGTACGCGGCGCACAGGCAGACCGGGAAGAACTGCTGTTTATTCTGAAAAATAGCGGCGCGATCGCGCTAGTCGTTCAAGATCTTGAGTTGCTCAAGAAACTTCGTCCGAACCTCGACGATCTGCCGCTGCAATTTGTGATTTTGCTCTCTGACGAATCGGCTCCCGACGATGAACTCAAAACGCTGAGTTTTAATGAGGTTCTGGATCTCGGTAAAACCTATCCTTTGCAGCCTGTTCAGCAGTCTCGCGATACATTAGCAACGTTAATGTATACGTCTGGAACCGGGGGAATGCCGAAGGGAGTGATGCTGACTCACGGCAACTTTTTGTACCAAGTGGCGGCAGCGGCAACTGTCGTTCAACCTCAAGCCGGAGAGCGGGTTCTCAGCATTCTGCCGATTTGGCACTGCTACGAGCGGGCGTTTGAGTATTTCATTTTTTCCAATGGCTGCACGCAGATTTACACCAACATTCGGTTTGTCAAAAAAGATTTAAAGGACTTCAAACCGTTCTACATGGTGGGTGTGCCTCGCCTGTGGGAATCGATTTACGAAGGAATTCAGAAACAGTTTCGTGAGCAACCAGAGAACAAGCAAAAATTAGTCAACTTCTTCTTAAAGAATAGTCAGCGCTACATTGAGGCACGGCGAACGGCAAAAGGATTGAATTTAGACAAGTTGGATGCATCAGCCGCAGACCGCGCGATCGCGGCACTCAAAGCCGCTTCCCTCAAAGTCATTCACGAATTAGGCGATCGCTTGGTCTATCAAAAAGTCCGCGACGGCGTTGGCGGACAATTGGTATTTGTTGTCAGTGGTGGCGGCTCGATCGCCGAACACCTCGAAGACTTTTTTGAAATTGTGGGAATTGACATTCTCGGAGGCTATGGTTTAACCGAAACTTCGCCTATCACGCATGTGCGTCGAACGTGGCGCAATGTTCGCGGCGCAGACGGCGAACCCTTACCCACCACCGAAACCCGGATTGTTGATCCAGAAACCCGCAAAGACCTTCCCGTGGGTCAAAGAGGACTCGTTTTGATTCGGGGAACGCAAGTGATGAAAGGGTACTACAACAACCCGGAGGCGACCGCGAAAGCGATCGATGCAGACGGCTGGTTTGATACAGGCGATCTCGGAATGGTGACGCCCTTTAATGATTTGGTCATTACCGGACGGGCGAAAGATACGATCGTGCTGACCAACGGTGAAAACATCGAGCCGCAGCCAATTGAAGACGCCTGTCTCAGGAGTGCTTACATCGATCAGATCATGTTAGTCGGACAGGATCAGAAAGTTCTGGGCGCTCTGATTGTCCCGAATATGGAAGCCCTCGAAAAATGGTCGGCTGACGGCAAGCTCGATCTCAATAGTGCGGCGGTGCAAGAGCTTTACCGACAAGAATTGACTCGATTGGTTAAAGAACGTCCCGGATATCGAGCCGACGATCGCATTGGTCCCTTCCGCCTTCTATCCGAACCCTTCACCGTTGAAAACAACCTCCTGACTCAAACGCTGAAGATTCGCCGCAATGTTGTGATGGAACGCTACCAAGGTATGATTAACGAGATGTTTTTACCGTAGACTGGGACATCGGAAACCCAATTTCCACGCCCCACGCCCTTACACCTGAACTGCATATGGAAATCTCTAAATCGCATTTGCTGCTCCAGCGTAATGTCAACGTTAAAGCGATCGTCACCCCACGCTGGAAAGACGAAGCCCAACAGCAACTCCAAGCGCAACTCAACCAGTTAGATGGTCAGTTGCAGCAGCTAGACATGCAGCTTCAACAAGTCCTATCGGAAGTTCAACGGCAAGGCATTCAACCGCCCGGACCAGACGCCATTCAGCAGATGGAAGGCATCAAAATGCAGTTCAACCAGCGCAAGAGTGAACTGCTTGAGCAGAAAAATCAAATTTTGCAACAACTCCAGCAGGTGCAGATGTTGGATCTGAATCAGGAAGTTGTTCAGGCTCAGATTGGCAGCGTCTTTCGGATTGAACCGGGAGATAATTTGATCTCAAAAATGGATGTAGAGGTCGTGCTGCGCGACGGCATCGTTGAAGAGATTCGAGGCGACATTTAGATTCGCTTGCCTGCACTGCTGCTGTGATCCATCGTTATTCTGCTCCATCGCCTGCCCCATTTCATACCATGTGTAATGCCCGCCTCTTGCTGCTGCTTTCTAGTTGTAGCCTGCGGTTCAAATTCTTGACCCTAATCCGATAGAATTTGATCGGCAAGAGGCGTATCTGTTGTGTGTCCTTCACTACTTCCCGCCGACCTAATTCTAAACAACTCCCATGATTCACGAGATTTTCATGCCCGCTCTGAGTTCCACCATGACCGAGGGAAAAATTGTTTCTTGGGTCAAGTCTCCGGGCGACAAAGTAGAAAAAGGCGAAACCGTTGTGGTGGTTGAGTCGGACAAAGCCGACATGGACGTGGAATCTTTCTACGACGGCATTTTAGCCGCGATCGTCACTCCTGCTGGAGAAGCGGCTCCGGTTGGGGCTGCGATCGCGCTGCTTGCTGAAACCGAAGCGGAAGTCGAAGCGGCGCAACAGCAAGCCTCTGGTGGCAGTGCAAAACCAGCAGCAGAGCATCAGTCAGCCGCCGATCAAGAGCAGGTTGCCGTGGCGGAAACAGCAGTGAGCGCAAATGGCAACGGCAGCAATGGCAGCAGTCCTGTCCGCAGCGATCGGATCGTCGCCTCTCCTCGTGCTCGCAAACTTGCTAAAGAGTTCAAGGTTGACTTGGCAACGCTATCGGGGAGCGGCCCTCATGGGCGAATTGTGGCAGAAGATGTTGAATCGGCAGCAGGCAAGACTCCTACTCCAGTTCCTGCCTCGGCTCCAGTTCCCGCTGCTCCAAAACCAGCCGTCGCGCCACCTGTAGCGGCAACGGCCCCTGCTCGTCCTGCGCCTGCGCCAATTGCGGTTGCCGTTCAACCGGGTCAAACTCAGCCTATGAACACGCTACAGAATGCCGTGGTTCGCAACATGATGGCGAGTTTAGAGGTTCCCACGTTCCACGTTGGCTATACGATCACAACAGACAATTTAGACAAGCTATATAAGCAACTCAAGTCTAAAGGCGTGACGATGACGGCACTATTAGCGAAAGCGGTTGCCGTAACGTTGCAAAAGCATCCTCTGCTCTATGCCAGCTATGTCAATCAAGGCACTCATTTTAATGCGAACATCAATGTTGCGATCGCGGTTGCAATGGATGATGGTGGACTGATTACGCCTGTATTGCAAAATGCCGATCAGCTAGACCTCTATTCGCTCTCTCGCAACTGGAAAGATCTTGTCGATCGCGCGCGCGCTAAGCAGCTTCAGCCTGATGAATACAGTTCGGGAACCTTCACCATCTCTAATTTAGGCATGTTTGGAGTCAGTTCCTTTGATGCCATTCTGCCCCCAGGACAAGGTTCAATTCTCGCGATCGGTGGATCGAGTCCGCAAGTTGTGGCGACGAATGACGGTCTACTCGGCGTCCGTCGGCAAATGCAGGTCAACATCACTTGTGATCACCGGATCATTTACGGTGCAAATGCTGCTGCCTTCTTAAAGGATCTCGCGAAACTAATCGAAACCAATCCCGAATCATTGACGATGTAGTCTGTCAGAGTAATCGGGTCAAATCACTTGAATCAGCCTGAGAGACGCATCGATGCGTCTCTTTTTTCAGCTCTATTTCCAAGGAATCAAACAAATGGCTCATAACTTAAATGTCTTGTAACTCCCGTCTTGAAGCCAGTGCAGTAAGATCAGAGCAGTGAATCACTTTATAGGCAGAATTGGGACAAGCTTATGAATTCTGATACGGTTGTGCAACTGCTGCAACGGGGCTTTCGCGTCACCCTTGGGGCAACGACTTCCCTTGTCGAAATTCTTCAAGATCCTCAAAAACGAGATGCGAATCTTACCAAACTGAGATTAGACCTCGGCGAGTTAACCCAAGAATGGGCAACCAAAGGCGAAGTGACCGAACGCGAAGCCCGCAGTTATGTCGATAATTTTATGGCTGAGCGACGGGCGATGAGTGGTCCAACAACGGTCACGACAACCGCAACCGAAGTGCCGCCAACGTCAACCGAGGTGCAATTGGAACTGCAAGAATTAACCGCGCAGCTATCTGCGATTCGAGCAGAGGTAGAACGGTTGAGACAGCAAAAAAATCACTAGCGGCTTAACAGTTGCGCTTCGTGCTAATTGTAGAAAACCTACGACATGATGAAGTTCATTGGCGTCGATTTGGCTTGGAGTTCAAATCCGAGCGGGTTGTGTTGTTTAGAATTGCACGGTGAGACTTTAGCGTTGGTGGATCTGCGGCGAGAGAAGACGTTTGACGACATCTTCAGGTGGATTGATCAGCAGGTTCCCGAGCCAGATGCTGCCATGATTGCGATCGATGCGCCTATCCTCATCCCTAATCAAACTGGGACGAGATCGCCCGACCGTCTCGCTCACCACCTCTTCGGGCGCTATCATGCGGGCTGTTATCCTGCTAATTTGGGTTTGCCGTTTGCCGCTCGGACGGTTGGCTTTGGTTTAAGTTTAGAAGCGCGTCAATTTGTTCATGCGCCTGAGATTACGCCTCAACAGCCAGGACGCTATCAGGTTGAGGTGTTTCCGCATCCAGCGATGATTCATCTGTTTCGGCTGGAGCGAATTATTAAATACAAAAAGGGAACCGTGCGCGATCGCAGAGTTGGGCTGATGAAACTCCGTCAACACCTTTTAGAAGACTTGCCCCGATTAGAACCCAAACTGGATCTCCAAGATTTGCCCGAAATTCCGCTAAAAGGCATGGAGATGAAAGCGCTGGAAGATCAGTTGGATAGTCTCGTTTGTGCCTATGTTGCGGCGCACTGGTGGTACTGGGGCTTAGAGAAAAATTTGGTGTTAGGCGATCGCGAGGAAGGCTATATTGTGGTTCCGGCTCCGCAAGGAACGACCGAGATTTAGAGGCGTTGTTCTCGCAATCTCGGTTTAGGTTTAAACAGACTCTGCGAATTCAAGACGCGAGCGGTGGCTTGGGCTGCAATTGAGATTTGATTAATGGCATTTTGGGAGATAGAAAGAAGCCGACTAGACTGGCAAAAAGAATGGGTGTAAAGGGTGTGAACCCAGTTAGCTTCGTAAGCAATAATGTTGTACTGATAGGAGTCCGGGTTACAGCAGCATTGAGAGCTGCCATTGTGGTAATCATGGTTAAGACAGGATTTAATCCAGGAACGAGGAGCGCGATCGCTTTGCCGACACAAGCTCCCGTGAAAAACAAAGGAATAATGAATCCACCCCGCCATTCGCCATTTACTGTGACGCTAATGGCGATCATCTTAGCCAACGCTAACAGCAATAATGCGATTGCATCTGCGTTGTTCTCTACAATGATGTTAAGTTCATCATGCCCAAAGTAGCGAGTCAGAGGGAAAAAAGCGGCTAAACCACCCAGGATTAAACCTGCTAGTGTGGTTCGTACATAAACAGGCATAGAAAATCTTGTAAATAACCAAGCAGATGCTTTGAAAATGCTAATAAAGATCCACGCAATTAGCGCTCCTAAAATACCAAAGAGAATGGCGAAGGCAAAGTCATTTACCTTTTCAATGGAATAGACGGGAAAATGCCAGGTGGGGCCAATTCCTAACTGAGTAATGAGGACAAAGACAGCATAACTCGCACAGCTAGAAACAATGGCTGGCAAAATGGCTTCGTAATACTCTACAACATGCTGATGATGCAGAATTTCTAATGCAAAGAAAGCTCCTCCCAAGGGTGCGCCAAACAGTGCCGTAAACCCAGCCGCCATTCCAGCAAGACTCAGCGATCGCAGTGCCTCTCCCTGCAACTGCAAGCGATCGGCGACCCATGTGCCGACTGAACCTGTGACTTGCACCATTGGAGCTTCAGGTCCGAGGCTGCCTCCGGCTGAAATACTGACCAACGACGAGAGCAGCATTGAGGGATTTTCTCGCGTTTCAATTCGCCCACCGCGAGAGTGAATGTTATCGACAATTAAGCCAATTTCACCCGGATTGCCAAGCACATGAATGACTAACCCGATCGCGAGTCCTGCTAACGGCATCACAATCAGCAGGCTTACGCCTTGAAACTCCCGTAAGACATGGGTGAACTGCTCCAGCACTGTCCAGTAGAGGCTGGCAAACAGACCACTGCATAGTCCTATGACGATCCAACACAGTAGCGATCTCCATAAGGTGGGGGAATTACCATTTCTGACTCGATCGAGCCAAGCGAAAACTCGACGGTTTCTATTAGGTTGTTTATTGGGTTGCACAGTCTAAATTCGTGGAAGTTAAGTATGCTGATTATCCCACGCTAATTAACCGAGCAACTTACGCAGACATTAACTCCTGAATACGTTGTGGCTCTTCGCCAAGCCAATCTGGGTTTTGAGCCGTACCATCGAAAATCGACGAGGTTTTGAAGGGTTCAAATTCTCCTCGCGCTCCGGCTTCTACAGTTTTTGCTAATAATGCTTGCACCTGCTGATCATTCATGGGTTGAAATGTTCGCACGGCCTCAAATGCTTGATCCAGAATTTCCATACTGTCGATTCCGGTAATCACAACCGATGTCGGTAGATTCAACGCATAGTGAAGACACTCAATCGGCGTTACTGTGTTTGATCGTAAAAGAATTCCATTTGCCATGCTTTTCATGCCCAAAATGCCAATGTTTTGTTTGACCAGTTCTGGCACAACTAGTTTGGCAAAGCTGCGATAGTGAGCGTCCATCACATTGAGCGGCATCTGCGCGGTATCAAACGTAAAACCGTGAGCGGCGGCTACTTCGAGCATGTGCAAGTGAACTTGAGGATCTTTGTGCCCCGTGAAGCCCATGTAGCGAAGTTTGCCAGCTTTCTGCGCCTCGACAAACGCGGCATGTGACCCTTCTTCGTCAAAAATACGATGCGGATCTTCGTACCGCAGAACTTCGTGGTGTTGAACAAGATCAATGTGGTCAACTTGAAGACGTTGCAGGGATTCGTCGATCTGTTCTGCGGCTGCTTTTTTGGAGCGTCCGTCAATTTTGGTCATGAGAAACACTTTGTCGCGGTAGCCATCCCGGAGTGCTTTGCCCATGCGAATTTCGCTGACTCCATCGTTGTAATCCCAGCAGTTATCCATAAAGGTAATGCCTCGATCGATCGCGGAACGAACAATCTGGATAGCGAGAGATTCATCAACGTGCTTTAAGCTGAGGTGCCAACCACCAAGTCCGATCGCGGAGACTTTTTCTCCTGTGTTGCCGAGGTCTCGATACAGCATTTCTGATGACATCTTCTGTTCTTGCTTAATTGGTGGATGAAATTAAACTAAGCCTCTAAACTCAGTACATTTAGAATCAGCGCAACTAAAATCAGTACGGCTATGGCTCAATGTGCATATTGATCGTGATTTCATTCGTGACTCTAAGCATCAGCCGATGGTTGGAAGTTGAAAATCGCTCAATGCTGTCCTAACAACATCGCTGCTGCAAGTGAATTATCTTCGGTTGGAATTAATCTTTTGCGGACGATCGTCGCTGTTCATCGACAGATAAAACTTGAGCAGCCGTAGTTTCTTCAGAATTGTGCAAAGCACTGATGTCACCTTTGTAGTGGAGGTAATAACTTAGAATGCGCGATCGCTAATGATTTACGATCGCTTTGCCCTTCACTCAGAAATTTGCATAACGAACCGTGCTGAAAACTACTTTGGCACTACACTTCCCCTACCAATTCTAAAATGCGTTCATACAACCTTTGAGATACTCGAAATTCAGATGTTTCAATCAGTTGATCCATTAGAGGCTTAACAGCAGGAATTAGAAATCGCTGTTTAGCGTCTATCAACACGCCCAACAAGCCCGTGATCCGAATTCCTAATTGAGTTGCTTCTTGAAGTGACCCCTTTAGTTCGGACAGAAGCACAAAAGATTTAAGCGTATCTACTTTCTACCACATTTCTACTTCTGTTGCTCATTCCATTTCTTTTCGTATTCGTCGGGTGT
>JAHHHP010000065.1 GCA_019359275.1 Myxacorys chilensis ATA2-1-KO14
GATGCCATCTTCGCCAAGAACTTATTAAACGAGACACCTGCGGAAGCCGTTAAGCCTGTCTCCTTGAAGATCGCGGCTCTGATCTCTCGTGCGATCGCCGTCGCATAGGGCAGCCCTGACTTATTCTGGCGTTGGTAAACTAGCAGATGAATTCCATATTTCTATCCCTCACAATAGATAATGGAATTGAATCAAAGTTGGAGGGAAACAGTGATGAACTGTCCTGAGTGTGGCGGAACGCACATTCGTAAGAATGGGCATCGCCAACACAAGCAGAACTACATTTGTGTCGGCTGTGGACGACAGTTTCTGACCGAATACGAACTGAAAGGCTACAGTGAAGACGTGAAACGGTTGTGCTTGAAAATGTACGTTAACGGCATGGGAGTGCGAGGCATTAGTCGTGTGACGGACATTGCTCACACGACGATTTTGAACTGGATTGAACAATCAGGAGCCTTGCTGCCGGAGTGTTACGACCCAAAGCAGAACCCCCACGTGGGGGAACTCGACGAACTCGAAACGTTCGTCGGCAAGAAGCAGAATAAACTGTGGATTTGGACGGCGGTGGATCACTTCGCACCTGGGATTCTCGGTTGGACAGTCGGTGACCACAGTGCGGCAACCTTTCGCCCCTTGTGGGACGCGATCTCAAGTTGGCAATGTTACTTTTGGGTGAGCGACGGCAATCCGGTCTATCCAAGCTTTATTCCAACCGGTGACCAGATTGTTAGCAAGACTTACATGATTCGAGTCGAAGGCGAAAATACTCGTCTGCGCCATTATCTTGCCCGGTTGCATCGTAAAACGTTGTGCTATTCCAAATCGGTTGAGATGCTGAAGCATTCCCTCCGCTTGTTGGTTCACTACCTCAAGTTTGGAGATGTGCCTATTCCCGTTTAGTTCATCTCGTCATTTACCAACGCCCTTATTCTCGCTCACATCAAGATAGGCTTCATCGAGGGCGATCGGTTCGATTATGTCAGTATGACGCTCAAAAATGGGGCGGATCTGAGCTGAGATAGCTCGATAGCTCTCAAACCGAGGGGACACGAAAATCAAGTGAGGACAGCGTTGAAGCGCGACTTTAGAGGACATGGCCGAGTGAATGCCAAATCGTCTCGCCTCGTAGCTAGCCGCGCAGACCACCCCTCGCGTATTTGGAGAGCCACCGACTGCCAGCGGTTTACCTTGATAAGCTACGTTGTCCCGTTGCTCTACTGAGGCATAGAAGGCATCCATATCCACGTGAATAATCTTTCGCATCTCACTTACCCGCGCTGAGCCACCTTTCAATTCTTAAACGAATAGTACGAAGTAGCTATTAAAGTATCCCTTTAATGAGAAATTGTTACACCTTCTCCATCAGCATTTATCAGTGGCAATCGATGTCCTTCAACTGATTATCCGATGCGCTGTAGTGATGAATATAGAAAACCCAGTATTCCTGCACTCTCAAAATTCCTCAGCTTGGCAGAACGGTTCAGAATTCTACGCCCAGCATGGCGAACAGGGTCAGCGTCTAATCCCGTGTTACCCAAAGGGTTTCAGCTCCATAGAACTCCCCTCGTTGCTCCAGTCGGTATTCACCCAGCAATAGGGCTAACCAAGTGTTGACCCAGACACGTTGGGGCTCATTCTCTTCTGCAGTACCCAGATCCTTCATCGCCCTCGTCAGGTCGACCCATAGCATCGAGCGATGCGGCTGCGCTGCAAAACACTGCTGGATTGCCCTCATCCAATCCTGAACATTCTCGCTGTGCGCGAGCGCAAGTGCGCCTTGGTAACTCTCCAACTCGTCAAGCTCTGGTTCTGTCTCCAGGGCCTCTAGCAACGCCGCTTGATCAATTTCGGCGACCACAGAGCGCCCATCATCCGGAAAGTCAGATGGGTTCCCCACTTGAGAAGCTCTCGGTGGACTCGGAGGACCCTCAACAAAGGGGGCCAAATTGACTTGCATCGATTGCCGCACAAAGCGGTCAAACGCCCCCAGCGGCATGATGGGTCCTTCTGCAGTGCCGATATGGTGAATTTCTGCAATTGTCGACAACGCGCGATCGTGAATGATCTGCGCCATACGGTCAATCACATCGCCCGCTAATTTCAACTGCGATCGCACACTCAAGGAATCGAGCGCCACGTCTAGAATCGACCAGATTTGCTCAAGGTCTGCTTGTTCTGGAACATCTCCTGCACTTTCAATCACAGTCCAGAGTTCGAGTTGCACGACTTGGCTTGAGCGTTGAAATTGCTGCTTTCGAGCCATGATTCATCCTCTTTAATCAGTCGGCAACGAATACAACTCCGGTGCCAGTTCTTCTAGTGCGGCGAATTTGCGAATTCCGTATACTTCGCTCAGTTTCTTTAGCAATCGCTCAACGTAGATTTCGACTTGACGAGGCGTTAACGTGGCACAAGCAATGGGTGCAATCTCGGCTTCCTTGGTTCGTCCGCACCACACTTCACCGGAGATCGCCACGAGGGGTGCATCCACCGCTCGACGATACACCTGCAAGACGGCAGAATAGCCTGCATGGGGCAACTCGGTTTCAAACTGAATCTGCTTCCTGCCTTCGTGCTGGCGAATCTGGGCAATTGTGTCTGCGGCTAAGGGGTCATCATCCATCTGAACCGTAATCCGTCCTTGTTCTGCCCAGCGTTTCTGATTGCGTTGTTGATTGCGCCGATCGCGGTGCCGGGCATAGGAGCGGCGATTCGGACAGACTCGCGAATCCCAGCAACCGTCGCCCTCCTCGCCGTGCCGTTGTTTCGCCTCCGTTGCAGGCAGTTTGGCACACAGGCGACACTTTTCCGGCAGGGCTTTCGGCATTACGGACTCCGCAGCGGGGCAAGTAACTCATCCACCCACTGTTGCTCCTCTGGCAAGAGTTTGGGCGGCGGAACAGGCTGATGGTAATCAATCCGCAGTTCATAGCTGGCTCGTTCGTAGACTCCGCCCAACACCGCTTGTAAATCCACCGCTAACTCTTCGTCATCTGATTTCAGGGGAAGGAGGAACTGGGGAATCGGTTCTTGTAAGGTGAAGCCGTACAAATCGGCAATCGGGCGACTCGATTCCCGGCTGACTAAAATTCGATAATCTGATTTCCCAACCGCACCTGTCATCGGCATCGGAGAGTTTCCTCGCAGTAGGTCAATTTCAACCAGATTAGAGAGACTTTTCAGCACCTTTTGTCGCTTTTTCTGGTACAGCGTTCGTCCTGCACCCGTGCGTTTGTTCTTGGGAGATAACACTTCGATGACAGTAATCACCGCATCCGTTCCTACTTCCCGGACTTCCAGATACCGTTCTCTGACTTCTTCAGGCATCGGCAAACGAACTTGCAGGGGACGAGTTTGAACTGCACTATGAGTGGGGTTGCGACCAGGAGTCAAGGGTGAAGTTTGAGTAGGAGAAAGCACCAGCGCATCTGGAATCCCTACCAGGAGTTCTTCATCGGTTTCATCAACATAAGTGCGCGTTTCGACATCCACATAGTATTTTGGACGCAGGTTAGGCGTAATCGCATCGGCGATCGCTACCATGAATCGGGTATGAAACGACGACCAAAACACAGGCTGTTCTAGATAGGGATTCATTCCCGGAAACGGCGACGGCATAGATGACTCTTAGCGCTGGAGGTGTTTTGATTTTACCGTACTTTTCATTTTGCTTCTTGGTGGATGTCGTATGCTAGTCATATTCCAGCTAATGATGATTATCTGTAATTAAAATCGGAGGCAATTTTGGAACCGAAGCTCAGAGTGATTCCAGAAATCCAAATTCTTCCCGTCCGTCGGGAGCCCCTCCACACTGAAAAATCGGTTTCAGAACCGAGTGATTTGCGGGAATTGCGGATTGAAGAGTTTTTGCAGGCGCGATCGCTAGCTCCCAGAACCCAAAACGCCTATCGCCAAGATTTGCAGCAGTTTCTCAATTGGAGCGATCGAAGCTGGGCAAGCGTAACGCCTCGCCAGGTCGCCCAATTCAAAGCGCATTTAATGCGAACGGATGGGGAGACAAATCAACGGGTCTTGTCAGATGCCACGGTGCGGCGGGTGTTGGGAACGGTCAAGAACTTTTTCGGTTGGATGATGCGATCTCGCTACCTTCCGTTTGATCCGACGACCGAAGTAGAGTTACCTAAACTGAGCGAACCTGAAGCTCAAAATCTGAATGAGACGGAAGTTGAACAAATCTATGGGGCGATCCGGCAAAGCTCGATGCCGGAGCGAAACCTAGCCTTGATTTCTATTTTGCTGCATGGCTTACGCGCCAACGAGGTTTCTGCTCTCAATTGCGAAGACTTCGATGGACGGCGGCTGAGAATTCGTCAAGCCAAAGCAGACAGCAAAGGATTCGTGCCTTTAACGGCAGCGGCGATCGAGAGACTAGAAACCTATTTGGCATGGCGACAACAGCAGGGAGAAGTGATTCAACCCGTCAGTCCCTTGTTCGTGTCACACTCGCGGCGCAATCGGGGACAGCGACTCAGTTATGAAGGCATTCGCAAAGTGGTGGATGCGCTTTCTGAGAAAACCGAAATCGATTTTTATGCTCATCGCTGCCGTCATACCTTCGCGACAAATTTGGTGCTGAAGGGCATGAATCCCTATCATGTGATGACGCTAACGCGCCACCGCTCGGTGCAAAGTTTTCGACGCTACACGAAAGCGGCAGACCAAGCGGCGGCGGAAGCGGCATTCTACGAAACAACAGGCACTTCGGCCCCGGAATGTGGGGAGAACGCTGGATTGAAAGGCAATATCTTGAACACCAACAACCGCTAAGAATAGCTTCATTGATTCGGAGGCTCCAAGTTCACCTGATCACCTCATGGCTGAATCCGACCACACCTATGCTGAAGCAGACGGTCATTGTGCGGCTGATTCCCACCCGTGACCTTGACCTCCGGGAACGATCGCGGCTGGGTTAGCCTGTGATAGACAGCCATCAAAGGGCGATGCGCCACTGCAATCATCGCTGGCGACCTCGACGAGCCGCTCATCGAGATCAACGGTTGATATATTCGAGGTTTTGCATCAAGCGGTGGCGGTGGCTGCCTGAACAGGAGTGTCCTAACCGACTCGAAGAGCACATTCATGTAAATCAGCGCTCGATGACCGTTGCTTAGATGCAGCAGCAACTTCATAAAGCATTGCTGTTCAACGATTCCTTGGTGCGATTGCTTAGTTCAATTTTCTTCAATTGTTGGGCAGGTGTTGCAGCCCTTCATACAAGCAGAGCAATTGTAAAAACCTGCCCTCGCAGAAAGATTCTTTTCTGGAAGCCGAAGGCAACGACGTTGTAGAAGTTGAGAGAAGCTTCCCATGACTCGCGATCGCAACCGGCTGATTCCGGTCTTCTAGCCAAGCAGTGTACTCGTCAGCGCGATCAACTTGAAACGGTGACGCTCAATCCCCTCAGCAAGCGGCTGCATTATCTCGTCGATTTAGTCTGAGCCCTTGACTTGGCTGATTTTGCCCTGATGCTTCAGATGCTGCCAAGTCGGGGGAATCTCAGCCGGATTTTGAACAATCATCGGTAGCCAAGCTGCACACGGATGCTGGTCTTCCAAATCCTGTAATTGCTCTCGTGCTTCGCGAACCGATTGATAAAAGGTTTGTCCTCGTGAAAATCGCTTTAAGAAGTGCATCAAAAACAGGTGAGCCACCGAATCAGGAACCGGTTCGCGCATAATGATCATCTGCGGAATTTGCAAGTCAGCGATCGCATTAGCAAGTCCTAAGCCATCGCACGAATTAAAGATTGCCAACTTTAATCCACGCGCGATCGCTTGGGTCAGTGCGGATTTGAGGTCAGCAATTTGTAGCCGCTGCTCTGAATTGATGCAGATATCCCCTGTTAATCGATCGGCTTGACTGCTACTGTGTCCTGCAAAAAACAAAATATCCCAGGACTGGTTCCAAAGGGTTTGACTCAACTCGTGTCGTCCGCGTTCTACTAGAAACGTCACGTCTGCCTCTAAAGTCGCTAGCGCCAATTGGTCTTGTTGCAAATCAATGCCACGACCGTCCCCGAAAATTGCCAGGATTCTCACTTGAGGATTGACATCGGTCTCTCTTGTGATCGGAACCGGTGACCGATAGACTATCTTGCTTAATGCAACCTCGGCTTGAGTATAGCGCTCGAAAAATTGCCAAGTCTGCCAAGGGAGTTGACGCAGTTGGGGCTGATCGGTTTGTAAAATGACCCGAATTGGTTGATGGCAGCTCAGCCGCATATGGAGTTCCTGCTCGATCGGGCGAAAGGAGTCAGAGGCAAGCCAGCGGTTCATTTCTCTAGTCAGACAATTTGCGGCTTCAAAACACTCTTCAAAGAACTCATCGCGGCTCACGTTTGTAACTTGGCTTGGAACTTCTAGGCGAGCGGCTTTCAAACTTCTGCGGTAGGCAGATTGCCACTCTCGATAGGAGTGGTCGATTCGTATGTTTGGAGGTAACTCACCAATACATTGCACCGATGGCAAAGCGGTTCCTTCTTGTAGAATTTGAAGTGTAACTGGAAATCCAGTCTCAAAATTTCCCTTGCCAATGTTAAGGATGACGACCATGCTGTGGTCAGTAGAGCGTGGAGCAAGGTCGTCGAGGACCGAGCGGATGGATTGAAGTTCCTGTTCATGTTGCTTCAATTCTTTGGCTTGCTGATTAAGCTGCGCGATCGCATCCCCGTAGAACTGAAGAAATTGACTGTGAATAGCGCTTTTGTCAATCTCTGGGTGCGCTCTTATTCTCACAACGACAATGCCATCACCTTTGTTTTCAATGCTCTGAATGTCTAGTTGGGACGATGGATGTTCAACTTGAACTCGTTGCAGGGATTGTGTCAAAGCTCTCCAGTCGATTCCGTTGCGAAAAATCAGATCAACAGTATCTAAAACTTCTCGAAATAGGTGAGTAAATTCTCCAGTTGCAAACTCGCCACTGCTGGGACGACGTTCGCGATCGTCCGTTCCAGGTTTTGGATGCTCTAGCAAGTAAACCCAACGACAATCCACCTGCTCAAGCTGAGTCGAACCATCAATATTCCAGGTTCCAAGACCACAAGCTCCAGTCATCTGAGCATAGCTAAAATCCGTTGCAATTGCCTGCGTTTGAGTGAGGTTTGCCCAGTCGAGACGGGCTGAGTGCAGGGTTGCATGGCTCAAATCTGCCTGTTGAAAATTGGCACAGCTTAAATCTGCTCCGATTAGGTTGGCACCACGCAAGGTTGCTTCAGCAAACGACTGACCGCGTCCATCACCACTTGTTAACAGATGACGCACCGCTGGCTGGCGCAAAATTGAGTTGCCCAGTCGCGCCAAGTCCAATTTTGCGTTTCGCCAGTGCGTGTGAGTCATCGTTGCCTGTCTAAAATCGCTGTTTTTTAGCGTCGCCCGACTGAAATTAGCGCGGGTAAGCGTGGTTGATCGAAAGCTCGTTCCACCCACAGCAGCAAGGGCAACTGCCGCATTAGTGATGCCGAGAAAGCGGGGATCTCTTGTCCAGCTTTTTGCCGCGATGTAGACACCCAGCAGGGCGACAGTCGCAGCAACAATTTCTGCCATCTTTGCCCCGACTAACGTTTGACTGATCACGCTCTGTGGGTTTGGATTGATGCCCAAGCTTATCAGCCCATCTCTGTGTCCAGACTGCTCTGCCACAATTGCTCCCGCGATCGACGCCGCGATGATGACTCCAGCGGGTGTATATCCGGCAATCATCTTGGCGCTGGTCGCTGCCAATGCCACCATCACAGCTCCGATTACGGCAACAGCGGCAATACCTGCGCCTGCGCTGCCTGCGGTTGGGTAGCCCGATCCAGGGGTCAGCACGATACCTGCAAGGGGGATGACAGCGGCAACCGTGATTGGAACGATAGCAGTGGCGCTGAACAAGCCTTTGTAGTGGTTAACGATGCCAAAAATCAGCAGCATCGCGACGTAGAACACGATCGAGACCCATAGCTTGGGAACGTCGAGCGTCAACTGATAGGCGATCCAAAATCCAGCTAAACTTGATAGAAATCCGGCAGCGCCTGTAAATCCTGACAGTCCCATGAGGAATAACAGCGCAGTCCTAAAGGGCAGTCCCGCTGTCGCGTTTGTGAAATCCGCGTCAGTTAAGTTTGCGCCTGTAAAATCGGCTCCTCGGATATCAGCATTCTGGAAATCTGCGCCTGTAAGATCCTGTCCTTTAAAGGATCGCCCTGAATACCGTTTGCTGCTCAAATGCCAATCGCTGGGTTGCATGGTTTGATCCTGAGATTGGCTAAAGCACAAAACTTTCCGTCACATTAGCTTCTTCAAGTGCGACGCGCACCCGGAAGCCTTCCCCGGCATCGGCACTAAATTTCCGTTGAATATATAAATCCTTGTGCCTTGCCGTGACTTCATAGCTTTGGTTGGCATCATCGATCAAAATCAACTTCAAGTCAGGAGGAAGATAGGGTTCATCACCTGTGGGATAAACTCGCAGCATCACGCCCATGCGCTGATCCGACTTTCGCACCAGCGCGATCGCAAGTGCCACAGTTTTCCCACTCACTTGCAGCCCTAAATCAATCAGCTTGACCCGTCGTGTGGATATAGCATTCCCTGGATCGATTTGCCAGAGGCTTTCTACAGCTGTCCAAAGTGTTTCATCATCCGTCGTCGATCGCAGCACCTCTAGTAGGGCTTGAATGGCAGCCTCATGCCCCTTAGCAATCGTGCCTAACTGCTTTGCGGCTCTGCGTTGTTCAATTGCATCGGGTGCAGAGGACACTTGCTTAATCAAGGCTGTAATCTCTGTTTCGCTCGTTCCGTCATTAGACTCTACAGATGCTCGCAACGGAATCGGATCTAAACGCAGCAATCTGGCTTGAGCTAAAGAGTTGATCGCCACCCATCCAGGTTCAAACTGATGCCGCAGCCAGTTCATCAAGGACACTCGTTGCAGAAGTGGCGTTACGGTCAACGCTTGCAATTCTTGTTCAATGTACAGTGCTTTCGCAATGCCTACATCAACTCGTCTGAGGGCATCTAAATAGGTGTGGTAGGTAGCAACCGGAACACTCAGGACATCACTCCATGCTTTTTCCTGTTGATGATAAGCTTGAATGTCTGCTCGCTGATGCGTCAGAGGTGGTGCGATCGCAAGTCCTAATGATCGAACCTCCTGCAACGGAGCCGTTTCAATTAGCCCCTCGTTGGCATCTCCTACACTCATCAAAGTGTCATAAATAGCTCTGGACAGGCGTTGACCTATCGGTTGCCGAAGATTGCACACCAACATCGGTAAAACGTGCCACGTCTCCGCCAGCAAATCTTGTTTAATGCCAGAAATTGTAGACGGAATTAACACATCGATATCACTCAAGAAATCTGTTTCTGGAGACAACACCATGACCGAAATTAGTTGCCACGGCTTTTCAGTCAGAAGATCGGGTTCTGACGATCGCACAATCATGACGTAACGGGGCGATGATGCTCCAGCTATAAATTGTTGGGCTGGCTCTGAATATAACCGTTGTTTGTCGAGTTCTGATAACGTTAGAGGACTTCGCACCATTCGTTGGAGTTGCCAGATTTCGCCCGCTTTGGGAGAGTCTAATGGAGGGGAAGCTGGATGCAGATTGCTAAAGTCGCTCACGATCAGGTACTTGCTTTGCGTGATGCTAAACATATTGCCTCTTTAGCGGATGGAGCGTCTACTTTACTTAAACGAATCAAGGGCTGAAAATTATAGAGATTCACCGAAACATATCCAGCCCACTTTTCTACCATTCTTCTGTGGAACGGCGACGAGTTCGCGGGCGTTGACCGTCTTGCTGCTGTTGTTGGGCAATGGTTTCACCCTCAAACTGACTGTAAGCAGTCACAATATGCTGCCGGACTTGTTTCCAGCGTCTACAAATCTCGGGTTGCTCGACTCCCAATTCACAGGCAATTTCAGATTGAGTTTTGCCCTGAACAAGTCCTTGCCAAATCTTTAGATAGCCACGTTTTGGATAGCGTTGATTCAGGTCAGTGATTATTTCCACGAATTTGAGAATCCAATCCGCCCGGTCGATCGCATCTAGTCCGTCGAACTCATCGATTAAAGTCTCTAATAGCGGAATATCTGTCCCTGGAAGCACTTGGTCTAAACTGTCATATCGGGAGTGGCTGTGCTGCTGACGGCAATAGTCAATGATGGCAAAGCAAGCGACCCGCATTGCCCAATGATAGAACTCGGTTTCACCTCCAGACCGAAAGCAGCCTTGCTGCGTGACGCGCCACAGTTTTTCATGGGCAGCTTGGACTGCATCTTCCCAAGCGATCGCGGTATTTCGAGTTTGCCTGCGAGCAATTGGATCGACACTCTTGCGCTCGATGAAGGTTTCGAGCCATTGCAGCACAGAAGCAGGCAAATCAGAGGAAATCATGGAGAATGCATCCTTACTGAGTAAAAACCACGCTATGTGTCGGTCAGAAAAATTGGCACAATCTGTTTTTGACTTTACTAGAAGTCTTTGCCGAGAGCATCCGTAGTCTAAAATCTTTAAACTCAGGGATGGCGTTACGGTTCAACGGACTGAGATGCGCTCGTCATCATTTAATTATCTACGCCAGACGTTCTTGAATCTGAACAACAGCGTGTTGGTGATGCTCAGTAGAATTTTTGGGAAAATGCAATATTTTGCGATCGCGGTTTCGTTAAAGAAAGCAGAGAGAAAAATTCCTCTCATTTGAAATGGCAGAGATCTCAGATTGCTTTCGATTGCGGCTATGAGTGAACAAAACCACCTTCTGATCCTCCCCTGAGAGATGAAAGTAATGTCAAATCTTCCTTTAAGCATCGACCAACTCAAAAAAGATGGAACGCTGCCAGCCATTCCAAATCCACCGATCTTAACCAGTCAAAAGTCAGGATGGAGTGACATTCATCTCGCCCATTTCCGTCAGCCTGCTTGGGAATTACCTGAGTTCTTCGTTTTGCAGCACTGCATTACGCTTGTCAGTTCAAGCCAACCTGTCGAGGTCGAGTTTGAGGTAGAAGGTCGGGCACGCAAGGCGCGGTATTGCCCAAGTGATCATAGTTGTATTGAATTATTTCCTGCTAATTTACCCTATAAAATTCGCTTGCTCAATGAGGTTACGTTCACGCATTTCTATCTCGACCCGACGTTTGTTTCTCAAGTGGCTTACGAGAAAATCGACCCTGATCGAGTGCACATCTTGTTTGAGCCGAAGAGAGCAGACCCTGTAATTTACAGTATTTGTCAAGCCCTCAGAGCGAACTTGGACTCAGACGGAGTCGGCGATGGTTTCTATGGCGACTCAATGGCGATCGCGCTGTCAGCCCATTTATTACGGCATTACGCAACTCGCAATCACCAACTTCGAGAGTATGAGGATGGCTTGTCTGCTTACAAGCTGAACCAAGCGATCGAGTACTTCCATGAGCATTTAGGCGAAAAACTATCGCTAAAAGCGATCTCGCGTGAGTTGAGAATGAGTCAATACTATTTCTGTCGTCTGTTCAAGCAGTCTACCGGAGTCAGTCCCCATCAATATCTGATTCAACAACGGGTAGAACGGGCAAAGCAGTTATTGAGACAACCGGAGCTAACAGTGACTCATATCGCAATCGAGTGTGGATTTGCAAACCAGAGTCACTTTGCCAAATACTTTCGCCAACACACAGGGCTTACACCTCAGCAGTTTCGCAAGATTTAGCAGGCAATCGAGAAAGTGCAATATTTTGCGGTTCCTGCGGAGTTGCGCTTTGTGCTAATCGCGGTTTCGCTAAAAAAGGCAGAGGAAGAAATTTCTCTTATCTGAAATGGCGGAAATCTCAGATTGATTTCGATCGCGGCTATGAGTGAACAAAACTAGCTTCTGATCATCCACCGAGAGACGAAAATAATGTCAAATCTTCAGCTTTTGAGCGTCGATCATTTCCAACAAAATGCGACATCATTAATCATGCCGAATCCACCTCTCATGACGAGTGAGCGGTCAGGGTGGAGCAGCATTCAGCTAGCGAATTTTATCCAGCCAGCTTGGGAGTTACCTGCATTTTATAGTCTTCAGCATATCATCATCATCGCAAAAAACCGTCAACCCGTTAATGCAGAACTTGTGATGGAAGGTCAGTTATGCAGAGTGCAATATCACCCAAATGACTATATAGACGGATATATTGAAGTGTTTCCGGCAGGTTTATGTTCTCAGATTTGTTGGGATCAAGAGATTGATTTTACTCACTTCTATCTTGACCCTGCGTTTGTTGCTCAAGTTGCTCATGAGACGGTTGACCCTGATCGAGTTGAAATCCAATTTGAACCGAAGAGATCGGACGCACTCGTTTATCAAATTTGCCAAGCACTGAGATCTGATCTAGATACTGGCGGGAGTGGAAATGGTTTCTATGGAGATTCGATGGCAACAGCCTTGGCAGCTCATCTACTGCGACGCTACTCAACTCGCAGACTCACCTTTCGAGAGTATGAAGACGGACTATCTAAATTCAAATTGAAGCAAGCGATCGAGTATATCCACGCTCATTTGGGTGAGAATTTGTCGCTGGCAGCGATCGCTGACGAGTTAGATATGAGTCAATACTATTTCTGCCGTTTGTTTAAGCGATCGACTGGAATATCTCCTCATCAGTATCTGATTCAACAACGGGTAGAACGGGCAAAGCAGTTGTTGAGGCAACCGGAGCGAACTATTACTGCAATCGCCCTAGAGTGCGGGTTCTCTAACCAGAGCCATTTTGCAAAACACTTTGGCAAGCTTGTGGAAATATCACCGAAACAATTTCGTAAGCAGTAGCAAGATCTTGTTCAAATTCGCAAGATCATGTCTGACTGTTGCGATCGCGTCTGGTAGGATTTGCCTAGAAATCTACATCCCTATTGTAAGAAAACTGCTCGTTAGCAACAAACATCTTTGAAGAACAGCCCAATCGCAATTAGTAACTCAGGTTGACCATTCGATAACTCTCTTCAATAAGCATCTACAGCCAACGCTGAGGGATGCGATTGCGCTTAGTTAGCTTGGTCTGACAATGAACTTTTCGATCATTACATTCCCAGAAAAGAAGCTATGAACTTTAGAGTACAGAAACTTGCCTTTAAACACGGTAGAAATACTTTCAAAAACTTTGTAGTTACTTTTACTATTACTATAGTTCTACTGTTACTTGGTTACCTGTTCACAGCCAAGTTGGTCCTGGCATTCAAACCCGACGAAGCAGGACATCTCGGTATTACGTCAGCAGCAATGCTCAGTATTGCAGAACCTGTAGGAGGTGTGAAGTTAAAATTTTCTCGTCAAGCTCGCGCAGAAATTCGCGATGCTAATATTTCTACCGACTCTCTAACTGGTGATGCCTGGGTCGCGGAGAAGCACTTTGATAATGAAGAATTTCCTGCTGCGACAACACGCTTACTGAATCTCAAAAGCTATATCATTGGTCAAATCACAAGTCCTTCACCCAACGGCAGAAATGCACGAATTGCTTTGGGAGGAACGCTACATACCATCCAAGATTTTTATACTCATACTAATTGGGTAGAGATGGGAAATACAGGGATTGACATTCGGCTTGGTCGCACCACAATTCCAAAACCACCTGTATCCCTGCAATCCTCCCCGATAAATGACCCAGGTGTGCTGCTCGCTAGAGTGCCTCATCTAACTTCTGGATACTTTCTTCCACCAACTTTTTGCAGTGCTCCTCCTGGTAAAACTCGGCATGGTTGGGATATTTGTCCCAATGGTCTAAATAAAGATGACTCCAGCAGACCTAGATATATGCAAGCGCGAACTCTTGCCGTCTATGCAAGTCAAGATTTTATCAATCAAATTCTCAAAGCTCCCGGTGTAGCTGGTAATGCCAGAGCAATCAGAGCTTTGATGGGACTTTGATTCAGTTCACAAGCAATTTGCCGACTTAGCTCTTTCCACTTCTAATTCACCTGTGTATTACTTATGGCAACTCCAACTGAGAAGAATTTGGGTCTGATTCCGCAGTCGATTAAGCCCATCCTAGAAGCAATCAAATCCACTATTAGCACTCAGGTTTTAGATAACTTGCCCTTGTTAGGTGGATTGAGTCTCAAGCCGTATGCAGAGCAATTAATTACGGAACAAGTTGCGGAACAAGTTGAGCAACGCATTCTTGATGAACTCAACAAAACTCAAGATAAAAGCACCGCAGTAATTCAAGAGGCTCTCTATAATGCGCTTGGACCTGGGGGCTTAAATTTACTCGTTAAGCTCAACGGAGATGCCCAGCCTGAAGCAGGTAATGGAGATGCCCAGTCTGAAGCAGGTAATTATGTTTCAGTCCCGTTTCCACCTGACAGCAGTAAAATCGAGTTCACATTTAAGCTGGGTAAAATTTTTAATAATAGTGTCCCCCTCGGAGCTAGTTCGGGCTTGCCTAGCGTAGGGCTGTCGCTCAATGGTAGTGTCACTCCGACGTTGGACTTGGGCGTGAAGGTTATTTTAGGTGTAGATGCAAGTGGAGTGTTTATTGATGTTGGAAATCAAAATGAAATCGAAGCTACACTTACAACAACCTTAAAAGATGCCAACAACAAACCCTTGGAACTAGGGGGAAGTTTAGGTCTGTTTAAAGTGACGGCAAAGGACAATGACAGTAAGATAACCAGTAAATTTGCTGCGGACATTACAGGTAGCACAAAACAAGTCAGAGTCACTGACATCAAGAATGATATTAAGGTCGCGAGTGATCCAACGCTAACTGCAAGTGGAGACTTAAAGCTAACAATTGAGGCAAAAGCCGTTGATTTTCTTCCCTCCTTAACGACTGATTTCAGTATCTCTGGATTGCAATTCGATCGTAAGACCGGACTTACACCCCCCACAACTGAATTGAAGAATGTTTCAGTTAATTGGAGAACATTTGCTGATGAAACCCTTGGAGAGCTACGAAATTATACCAAGGTGTTTACAGATGGTCCCTTAAAACAGATCAAAGACACTGAACTGCCAATACCACCCAAAACTAAGCTTATTGATCTTGCTAGAGAATTCGATCTAACCAAAGGCTCAACGATCACACCTTTTCTTGACGCGATCGATATCCTCGATCAAACTACTAGCTTCATTAATGCCCTAGGTAAGCCGCTAGATCTCGGAGATTTTAAGATTAATGGTCTAACCCCTGAACAGACGCGCTCCCCATCCATCCTCGACCAAATCAAAGCCCCTAGTCCGGCTGCTCTGGCATTTGCAGACCCGAATCAAAGACTTGCGGCTGCGATCGCTCCAGATGAAGCAATCAGTAAAATCTTAAAGTTTTTCCCAGTTCTTGAAAACCCATCGCCTTTTGTTCAATTATTACTGGCAGAACAACCAAAAGAGCCGATTAACTTACTTGATTATCAGACTCCACTTCTATCACTTGATGCAGGGTTAGCCCTTCCACCAATTTCAATCTTTGGACCGATAGTTCTTCTAATCGGTGGGAATGTCGGAGTAGGTGCTCAACTTAGATTCGGTTACGATAGTAAAGGGTTGCAAGAATACAAAGCAAATGACTTCAAAGATCCAACACGACTGCTTGACGGATTCTTTCTAGGTAAACCGAACACTGATTTAGACAAAAAAAAGGATAAAGAGTTCGCGCCAAACTTTCTCTTATCAGGAGAAGTCGATGTCTCTGCTGGCGTGAGTGTTGGGATCGTGACGGTTGCCGCAGGAGGTGGTGTTTTTCTAAATGCTGGAGTCGGACTGAAGGAGCCAAAGACATATTTAGAACAGGTTGCAGATCCGTTATGTGCTTTAGAAGCTTCTGGCGAACTTGGAGTTATCGCTTTTGCCTCTTTTAAGCTAGGTTTCGGCTTCTTTAGCGTCACTAAGCGCGTTGATTTAGCAAGAGTGCGTCTGATTGACTACTCATCAGGCAATTCATTATGCGATGGAAAGTATAACTTCCAGAATCCGCCCTTGAGCAAAGAAGCGCGAGATAAATTAGCTGGACAAGGAGTGATCGAGCGAGATGGTACTAACGGTGTCGATATCATCAAACTGACAGCAACAGAGCCATATTCTGTTGATGACCCTGTTAAGGACGAAGGAGGTACACCCCTCAATAGAGAAGTGCTTCTATCAGGTTTAGACCCTGCGGATAAACCCTATAAAGATGTCAAATTAATTGTAATCAACGCGGGGGCAGCAGACGATCTCGTTGAGTTCGTTGATCAACCTGAGCTATCACTGTTAGGTGTTTTGACTAGTAGTAAAGATATTGTCGCCAGCGGTCAACTCAACGGAGATAGTGGAAACGATACTCTAATTGGCGGTTCTGGATTCGACTTCTTCAATGGTGGTCAAGGAAACGATATTCTAGATGGTAGAGGCGGAATTAACACAGCAGTTTATGCGGAAGACCCCAGTCTTAAAAATGATACCCAAACAGGCGTTGAAGTCAATCTAGAAACTGGCTTTGCTAGAGATGGTTATGGCACTCAAGATACTCTAATCAACATCCAGAATGTCGAAGGCTCTCGATATAATGACATCCTGACCGCTAAATCCTCTGGCAGCGTTCTAGATGCTGGTGCTGGAAAAGATGTACTTCAAGGCGGAATCGGAAATGATGTATTGCTGGGTGGAGAGGGAGCCGACACTATTGACGGCAAAGAAGGCATAGATGCAGTTAGCTATCTCTATTCCAACGCCTCAGTTTACATCAATCTATCCAATCAAAATACTGCACCTCGTTCTCCTAGCTTTGGAGTTGTGATTCCTCCTTTACTGGCGAATCGTGGGTCAGGTGGTGAGGCAGAGGGTGATAGCATCTTTAATGTTGAAAATGTTCAAGGTTCCGTTTTTAACGATGTATTAGTTTCTGGGGAGCAGGGTGGGAACGTCGATGGCTACTTGGGCGATGACGTAATCTATGCTGGGCGTGGAGCCGATATCTTGGATGGCGGTATGGATGATTTGAGCAATGGAGTCGATAAAAATTGGTTGTCTTATCAGCTAGCTGATGATGGAGCAGGAGTTCAAGTTAACTTAATGACTGGCGGATCGGGTGGGTTTGCCAAAGGCGATCAGATTAAGAGAAAGCAAGACCCTAGCAAGAGCAAGCCAGACCCCGACAATCCGACGGAAGTAATTCGGTTGGATTACAGTTCATTCCTCAATCTAGAAGGTTCTAAATATAGCGATCAGTTAGATGGAGACAAACAAGATAATATCTTGCGCGGATTAGCTGAAGATGACGTTCTCAATGGGCAGGATGGCGATGATCTGCTCATTGGAGGAGAAGGAGCAGACAAGTTAGATGGAGGAAACAATAGCAGCAGAGAATTGCAATCACTCACAAATGATCTAACAGGCGGAGGCGATACTGTTAGTTATGCTGAGGCAACTAGCGGTGTCACTGTTAATTTGAGCAATGTTGGTAGCCGGGGAGAAGCAACGGACGATACCTTTAACAACATTGAAAATATACTGGGTTCTGCCTATGGCGACGTGTTAATTGGCGATAGCAAGGGTAATGATATCAATCCTGGTTTCAGTAATGGCGAAATTGACTATGTGTCTGGTGGTGATGGAACCGATCGACTGACGGTTAACTACTCGCTCAATGATTATGGCACTGCTGGTGTATCTGGCGGATTTAATACTGGTATCCTGCTCCGAAATGATCCAAACCAAACCCTACGCTCTCAAATCAATTTCAACACTGCCGACATCGAACGGCTTTTGATTATTGGTACGAGTCAAGACGATAACTTGTTTGGTGGCGACTTTAACCAAAAAGGCTTAGGTGATGTCTTTTTTACTGGAGCCGGAAATGACACGATCAACAGCGGTTTAGGGGATGACATCATCGATGCTGATGATGGCAACGATACTCTCATTGGTACCAGTCAGATTCCATTCAAAATTGACCTAGCCATGCGACCATCTCAATTTATTTTCAACGATAGAAATGGGAATGGTGAGGCTGAACCCAATGAACCAGGCATTCCAGGAATTACTATTACACTCCAGAAAGATGGGCAACCCATTCAAGTCGTCACATCAGATGAATTCGGTGCTTTCTCTTTCGGTTCACTGCAAGACGGGAACTATAGCATCACTGCAACCTTACCCAAAGAATTTAACTTCACTACTAAACCGCTTCGGTTTAAGGTTCCCGCTGAGGGAATTAGAAGCAGTTTTTCAATTGGATTGCGAGAGATTTCAGGTGATAAGGACAGCCTAACGGGTGGTCGAGATGCAGATACGTTTGTGCTTGGAGATGAGAATAGTACCTTTTACGTCAATTCAGGCAATAGTGATTATGCTTGGATTAAAGATTTCAATTCCACTGAGGGAGATAAAATTCAATTGCACCGCTGCATTGACGATTTAGTAGAGGGCAGAAATTATTATCTCAGGGAAGCGCCAGAAGAATTCTCAGCGAAAGTTAGAAATAGTGGAAATCCTGAAATAGTTGCTCTCTACGCTGGAAATCCCGATGTCTTAGCAGGCGCAGGCACTCTACCTGCCGATCTGATCGCGGTTATCCAGGGTCAAGGATTGGAACGGCTCGGTTCTTATGGTTTCATCGATCCCTCAAAGAATTCACTGTTTACGCTTGTGGGATTGCCCTGCCCTACTCCTCCTCCTGTTCCACGTTGATTAACTTCAAACTATAGAGCAGACTAATCAGCAATGTGCTGTCAATAGATCGTCTACTTTTTCATCAGATCTAACGTTCACCTCATTCGTGTTGTAGAGAGCTTCATGGTTTTTCAAGTCACGCAAAACAGCGATCGCACTCAACTCCTAAGTGCTATCCAAAACGACACAACTGGTCTAGAAGGACTGAGCCGATTCAATGTCAGCCTGATCGGTGATGGTCGCGCCTTTGGCTCCTTCAGCAGCGATCCTTTTAAACTCGGCACTGGAATTGCTCTTAGTACTGGGCGGGTCAGTGATCTACCCGGTATTAATACTGCCGATGGTAGAAACATTTACGCAGGTGGTCCAGTTGCAGACTTCATGAAAGACTTAAGTACAGACTTTCCTCCGATTGCTCCAGAAGGAGATCCACGAGGAGAGGAGGGAGACAAGATTCAACTCAAAATTGATTTTTTCGCGGATGACCGTAAAGATACTTTATATTTTCAATATGTTTTCGGATCTGAAGAATTCAAAGAATTTGCGGGAAGGTCATTCAACGATCAATTCTCACTCTCATTGAATGGAACTAACTTTGCTACTCTTCCGGGTGGTGACCCAAATGACAAATTAGTCACTATCAACAATCTCCTCAATTCTCCTGCCGCCAGTGGCAAGCCCTATTACATTGATAATCCCGTCAATACTGGACCTGCTAGCGACCAAACCCGTTTAGATGGTTATACCGTTCCTCTTACTTTTCAAGCTCCCCTACAGAAAAACAAAATGAACACTCTGATCATTGAGGTCAAGGATGTAGGTGATGGGCGGTATGATTCTGCTGTATTTATCAAAGCAGGCACTTTGGGAACTCGTCGCCCTCCGGATATTGACGGTTCAGGAGTACTCGTCGTTGCTAAGGAAGATATTTACAGCACAGTCCAAAGTACGCCTCTTGTCATTGATGCAAGTAGAGGAGTCTTAGCAAATGACGCGAATCCAACTTCTGCTACTCTCAATGCAACCTTAGTTACTTCCCCACAAAATGGCTCTTTAGCTTTGAACACAGACGGTTCCTTTCGCTATACTCCAACACCCAATTTTATTGGCACTGATCGCTTTACATATAAAGACACTACCTCACTTGGAGAATCCCTACCCGCAACAGTCACAATTGAGGTGATTCCAACTCCCACTCCAACCCCAACCCCCACTCCAATCCCAACTCCCACTCCAACCCCAACCCCCACTCCAATAACAGACATCATTGGCACACCGGGGCGGGATGTCTTGGTTGGAACAAACCTTGCCGAGCGAATCATTGGACTTCAAGCTGGTGACATTCTTACAGGTGGCGGTGGCAAAGACCAGTTCATTTACCAAAACATCAACGAGGCGGGCGATCGCATTACTGATTTCACCATTGGTGAAGACAAAATTGTTCTCTCTGGTGTCTTTCAAAGCATCAACTATTACGGCTCAAATCCGATTACTGATGGCATTATCAGCTTCCGTCAAGCCAACGTCAACTTAGCCATACTTCAGATCGACCCAGACGGTCCTAACAATGCTGCATTTAGACCCGTCCCCTTCATTTTGTTTGACAACATCTCTGTGGATGATTTGAGCAATCCTAGCAACTTCATCGTTTGAATCCGACAGCAACCTTTAAGGAGTGATGAGAAAATGAACAAAGTTCATTTATGCATTGTTGGCAGTTTGTGTACATTGAGCATTGTCACTCAGCATCGTCAGGCTTCAGCAGGAGAACTTGGACCCATTCTGGATAATAGTTCTGAGAGCGAACCTCAAGTCACATCGGTTTCTCAACTCTCAGACGTACAGCCAACAGATTGGGCATTTCAGGCACTGCAATCTTTGGTCGAACGCTACGGCACGATCGCAGGCTATCCTGACAAAACCTTTCGCGGCAATCGCGCCATGACCCGCTACGAGTTCGCGGCAGGACTTAATGCAGCCCTCGATCGCGTAAACGAACTGATTCAAGCAGGGTTAGCCGATAAAGTTCGTCAAGAAGATTTAGCCACACTGCAACGCTTACAGGAAGAATTCAAGACAGAATTAGCCGCGCTGAAAGGTCGAGTAGACGCTTTAGAATCTGGAACCGCGAAACTAGAATCTCAGCAGTTTTCCACCACGACGAAGTTGCGCGGACAAGTGATCTTTTCAGTCAATGGCGGAACTCAAGCAGGTGACTCTGCAAACCCAGTTTTCTTACAGCGATCGCGCCTCAATCTAGAAACCAGCTTCAGTGGCAAAGATTTGCTCCTCACTCAACTGCAAGCAGGCACACCGAACGCCGACGCCGCAGGATTTCTACAGCAAGAAAATCGGGCCTTTAACGATCGCTTTGTGCAACTTAGAGAAGCTGAGATTCAACGACGATTTGAGCGCATTTTTTTTCCTCTAAGTTCTTTAGGCGTGACATTGGATGATTTAGGAATTGGACTCGCGAGATTCCAGACCGTCGATGAAGTTCGAGATGCCTATGCTGGAATTATTGCAACGCTTAGTCTCGAAGAAGGGGCCTCCCCATCAGAAGCCTTGAGCCTTCGTCAGACTTTGCTCCAAGGCATCGAATCGAGTCGAAGGGTCAGCCGCTTTTTGCAAACCAATAGCGCCCTCGATTACTCGAATAACGTAACTTCTGGCTTAAGCGTCAATCGCCTCAGTTACACCGTTCCCATCTCTCAAGATTTACAAGTCTCATTCTTTCCTCAAGGTTACATTTCCGATTATGTAGATTTCAATCGGTACGCCAACAACCGCGCCACCAATTTCTCAACCTACGGACTGGTCAACAATCAACTTCTCCTTGCCAATGATGCACCAGGTGCAGGAGCCGCACTTCACTGGAATCCTGGTCAAAGCTGGTTCACCTTCAATGCCGCTTACCGAGCAGAGCAGTCAACCCTGACAACGTCCACTTCGGTATTTGATAGTAACACTGAGCGGGGCGGCATTTTTGATGCTCCAAATCTGGGTATCGTTGAATTAGGATTTGCACCCTCTAAAGCCGTTGCCATTCGGCTTCAATATAGTGGTGGCACTCAAGCAGGCAGCCGATATGAGGTTTTAGGAGCCAACCTGGAACTGGCGTTAGGCAAACATTTAGGATTATTTGGTCGATTTGGGTATGCGTTTAACTTTCCTGGCGATGTTCAAGCGATCGCTTGGTCAGCAGGACTTGCGTTCCCAGATACTTTTAGAACAGGCGATTTAGCTGGAATTTCTGTCGGTCAGCCCCTCAGTTTACAAGATGACTTACTTGGCTTCTTTAACGCAAAGCAGACAAACTACGAAGCGTTTTACCGCTTTCGAGTGAATGACAGTGTATCTATTTCTCCAGCCTTTCAAGTCATCACCAATCCTAGCAACCTCAAGGGTGACACCATTTTTACAGCAACTCTCCGAACCGTCTTTTCCTTCTAGCGTTTTCTGACGTGTCTCTACCAAAAAACTCCCTTTGCGAGAATCTGGATGGAGAGATCGCTCTGTCACGAAAGAATTGGCACTCCAGACTTTAGGGAGCGACAACGGGGCTATGATGCTTGCTGAAGAGGTATATTGCTCTGGAAAGTGTCAGAATTAAGACTTGAATGTTGAGCGAGTGCAGCCGTTAGAAGTCATGTTTCAATCTGCTGAGTCGAAATGATTCAGAAAGCTTTCTTATTCTTGTCATTCAAGCCTTGTTTCTCAGGTTGTTAAGGATTCAATTTTGACACTTTCTCTGGAAGATGCATTGTTCGCCCTGAAGATCGAGCTCAGTGAAGAGGAGTGCAAACAGCTAGAGGAACCGTATCAGCCGCATTCGGTATTAGGACATAGTAGCTAGCCTCAGGATTTTAATCCACCATCCTAAGCGTCCAGCAAGGCCTCTAACTCCTTCAGCAATCGTTCTGCTTTTGTGCGCGATCGCCCGGTTAAAGAGGCTTTAGAAAGACGCTGCATCACGGATTTAACGCGGCTCGAAAACGGCTCAGCTTGATCCGCGGATTCTGGACTTTGTTCTTCACGCCAAGTCTTAACCGCTTCTGTGATTTGATCACGGGACCAACCTCCTGCGATCGCTTGCTCGAGCAACGCCTCGCGGGCTTCCTCATCTGTGATTCGAGCGAGCAAACGCGCTTTTGATCCTTCTAAGTGGCCTTGCATAATCGCAGTTTGAATGGACTGCGGAAGATTGAGCAGTGGCAAAAAGTTGACCCGAAATCCTTCAGGCCGGTAGCGTCCGAGTCGTTCAAATTTACGCTCGACAATGGCCCAATACGCTTCAAGCTGTTCGAGGGGAATCGTCGCTAGGAGGCTATCTTTGCGGGGAGGGCGGTGCGTTCCATCGGACTGACGATTGCGGGAGTTCCAGCTAAAGAGGGCGATGACTTGCTCACGAGACAGCGATAATTCAAGCTCTAGCGATCGGAGAATGCCGTGAACGGTTTCTAAATCGTTAAAGTCCCGTCGCTTCAGGTTTTCTTCAAGCTCAAGATCAAGCGCTTCAGCCGCATCGACCTCAAACACGAGTGCATCTACCCATTCAATCTTTGCTTGTTGACACGCAAGATAGCGAGTTCCGCCGGCAATCAGCTTATATTTTCCTGATGCGGTAGGGCGGACCCAGAGAACCCCTCGAAATCCAGAGGAGCGAAATGTTTCTACAAAAGAACGGACTAATACTTCATCATGGGACTGTCGGACTCGATCGCTAATTTCAATGTCTGATAAGCGTAATCGGATGACGGCTTCACTGCCGTTTTTCTCAGTCTTTGGCGCGGGCAGGTTATCGAGATCTGCGGTGGGCATCATGGACCCAATGTTTTGCAAAGCTGCTGCAAGCCGATTAGCCATTGAGAATCTCCTCAAGTAATTGCTGAATATCTGACCATGCTTTTTCGACTGTCTTACCCCGCAGTTGTCCAATCGAGATTCCTCGACCAAAGGCTTCATCGTAAGCAGCATAATCACGGATTACGGATTCAAAAACGGGAATGCCTTGTGCTCTTAATCCGGCTTTGAAGGTGGTCAGGGTTTCTTCTCGGGTGTTTGGATGGACGCGATTGAGCACGATTCGGTGCTTTTGACTGCCAACAGAATCTAAGAGTTTCACTGTGGAACCTGTGACGCGCAGTTCATCTTGCTTGGTTGAACTGGGAATCAGAATTAATGTCGAGCGCTGCACAATTTCTTCGAGGTCAAGTGGTTCGGGTCGAGCTTTGGTATCGACGAAAAAGTGGCGGCAGTTTCCAGTTTGTCCGACTGAGGCGGTTTCGCTCATGACCCGCAGCGGAACACTTTCGCTGTAAACAATCGATCGCGCTCCCACTAGCGTGCTGCGGTTTGGGTCGCCATCGATCAGAATGGTTTCGATGCCACGTTGTGCTAGGGCATAAGAGAGATTGACGGCGATCGTGGTTTTTCCGACTCCGCCTTTTTGATTCAGGATTGAAACCAAAAGAGGCTGGATGATGGGTTGCGAAGTGGAAGATTTGGCTGAGGGTTTGGCTTTCTTTTTAGAGGTCGATAGGGCAGGCATAGCAGTATTGAAGGAACGTGAATTCTAAACTTTTGTGGTTTTGGTGCTGGGATAAATCCGATGATTTCTGTCGCTGACTTAGAGGGCAAATGATCTTAGAAGGCTCTCTCAAAAGTCGATGAAATGATAATACTGGTAAATCGCAAGGTTTGAGTGCTTTCTTTAGCTAATTCAAATCCAAAAGCGTGAATACCGGTATTCGCACTTCATATTTCTCAAATTCAGAAGCGTGAATACCGGTATTCACGCTTTGTAATGGGAGTGCTTGAGCCAGACCTGCTGAATCGAGGTAAAGTCTGTGACTGATGCTCGAGGAATTTCTGATTCGCGATCGCACTTCTTTAGACTGAAACTGTCAGAACTGAATACTCAACTTGAGGGCAGAAGCCCCTACTTGATAAATTGGCTACACCCTCAATCTCCCGCCCAGCTAACTCATGGATTGCCCGCATTGCTGCTCGGCTCACACCGCTCGATTGCAACGCACCGCTGACTTGGGCTATGCAACGTTTCACTGCAAGAATTGTTGTCGTACCTTTAATGAACGCACAGCTATACCTTTCAACTTGATCGAGGTGCCTACCGATATTAGACCTCTTGCAGATTGGCTTGAGACAGGTTGGACGAAGCACCGACAATGAGAAGAACATCAGGACATTGCAATTGATAAGCGTCCTGATGATGAACTATACAATAGCTCAAACTTTCTCTGCTGCCCACTTCAAGCGTCGCTTTGGTATCTATCGAGATACCTTCAAAGAGATGGTCAAAGCCCTTAAACTAACCTGGAGAACAAGTCCTAAACCTGGTGCTAAACCCAAATTAGGACTGGAAGATCGGGTGTTGGTGGCGTTGGAATACTGGCGAGAGTATCGCACCTACTTTCACATTGGCAGTAGCTGGGGGATTAGCGAGTCCACGGTCTGCCGAATCGTCCACTCGATAGAAGACGCCCTGATGCGCTCACGCCGGTTTCGCTTACCTGGCAAGCGTCAGCTAGTCTGAGGCTTTGGCACGCCAAGCGTGGTCGTTGTAGATGTGACTGAAACTCCGATTGAGCGTCCCAAGCACCATCAACGCTGGTTTTACACTGGCAAGAAGAAACATACCCTCAAGTGCCAATTAGTAATTGAGCAAACCACCGGACAGATTATCTGCACTTTCTTTGGCAAAGGACGACGGCATGACTTCAAGCTGTTCCAGGCCTCCGGTGTCCACTTTCATCCTGAGTGCGAAAGCTTGCAGGATAAGGGCTATCAGGGGATACAAAAGCTCCATACCAATAGTCGTTTGCCCAAGAAGAAACCCCGTAGGGGACAGCTCACAGCAGCAGAGAGAGTGTATAACCGTCAGCTTGCTCGGGAGTGGGTGGTGATTGAGCAGGTCAATCGCTGCTTGAAGATCTTCCGAATTTTGGCAGAACGTTACCGCAATCGCCGCAGATGCTTCGGGTTGCGCTGCAATCTGACTGCGGCTTTGTATAACTTTGAGCGGTCGCAGTTCGCTTCAGTAGGTCAATTTGTAAGAGGTCTGTTGTCTTTCAAGTCTTGCTGTGTCGATTCCGCTACAAGATGAGCTTTCGCGATATTGCCGAATTCTTTCTGTTGCGTGGGTTTGAGTTTACCCATGAAACGGTTCGGGATTGGGAAGAACGCTTTGCTTCCATTTTTGCCCAGCAGTTGCGTGCCAAACGCAAGGGAAAGGTGGGCAAGATCTGGTTTGTGGATGAGACGTACATCCGAGTCAAGGCAAGATGGTGTTATTTGTATCGAGGCATCGATGAGGATGGGAATCTAGTCGATGTGCAGTTGAGCGAGAAACGAGACATGGCAGCGGCAAAGACCTTCTTTGCTGAGGCACATGAGGTCGCACAACAACCGCCTCAACGAGTAGTGACATATAGTCTGGCTTCGTACCCAAGAGCAATTGACGAGGAATTGGGAATGAATGTTGAGCATGAAGTGAGGGGATGTCTGGGAAATTCGATCGAACCGAGCCATCGAGAGGTCAAGCAACGTTACTATTCAATGCTTGGTTTTGGAGCGATTGAGAGTGCGAAACGATTTTGTCAAGTGTTTGATGAAGTGAAGCAATTTTTGCGACCCAGAGCAAGAATGACAGAATTAGTGTCTCTATCGAGGCAGCGAGAAGGCTTTATTGAACGAGTGCATGAATTGCAGAGGTTATTTTAAGCTACCTGATTGAAGATAGAAAAGAGAAAGTTTGCAATGATGAAAGACGTCAAAGGAAACCGCGACTTGAGTACTCAGATCTGACAGTTTCCATTTGAGTTCGAGGTTGAATACCCTCGAACCAACGTGAATTTTTATAGAGGCGCGGTCGTGACCGATAGGGTAGTTAGTCGGGTTGTCGCAAAAGTTTTGAGGTATGGTACTTCCAGTAGAAGAATCTCAAGCTTTAAGGTTTATCTTTTATTAGTGGAACAACTATAGGGTTTGTACACTATTTTGTGTCAAAGGTTCAAAAGTTTGATCTAATAACCACTGAACCAAAAACACAACGATTATGACCTTTCGACCTGAATTACTCGATGAATTGCTCAAGAACTATCAAAGTCCTGAAGATTTAGTGGGAGAGGGCGGCATTTTGAAGCAATTGACGGCGGCGTTAGTCGAGCGCTGTCTGAATGCGGAAATCGAACATCACTTGGAGGAAGAACGGCAAGAGCCAGTCACAGATGACACGCCGCGCAATCGCCGCAATGGGCACAGCAAAAAGACGATTAAGGGCGAGTTTGGCGAAGCGGAAATTGCGGTTCCACGCGACCGGAACGGAGCATTTGAGCCAATCATCGTTGCTAAAGGACAAACACGCTTTGACGGATTTGATGGCAAGATTCTGTCGCTGTATTCGAGAGGCATGAGTGTGCGCGATATTCAAGCGCAACTGCAAGACTTGTATGGAGTCGAAGTGTCGGCTGGCTTAATTTCTAAAGTCACTGATGCCGTTGAGGAAGAACGTAAACTGTGGCAAAGTCGCGGACTTGACCGAGTTTACCCAATTGTCTATTTTGATGCGATTGTGGTCAAAGTGCGGCACGAGGGGCGTGTGATGAATAAAGCCATTCACCTTGCCCTGGGTGTGACTCTCTCTGGCAACAAAGAGCTTTTAGGGATGTGGATGACGCAGAATGAATCCGCAAAATTCTGGCTTTCGATTCTAACTGAACTCCAGAATCGCGGCTTGAAGGATATTTTCATTGCCTGCTGTGATGGACTGACCGGATTTGCTGATGCCATCGAAGCGGTGTTTCCTAAAACTCAAGTTCAACTGTGCATCGTTCACATGGTACGAAACTCGCTCTCGTATGTGTCGTACAAAGACCGTAAAGCGGTTGCAGCTGACTTGCGGCTGATTTACACCTCAGCTACCGAAGCTGAGGCAGAACAGCAATTAGTCGCCTTTGCCGAAAAGTGGGACAAACAATACCCGATTATCAGTCGCTCCTGGATGAACCACTGGGCAAGAGTGATTCCGTTCTTTGCTTTTCCCGATGACATTCGACGCGCCATCTACACCACCAATGCGATTGAATCACTCAACATGACGTTGAGAAAAGTGATCAAAAATCATCGAGCTTTTCCGACTGATGAATCAGCACTCAAAGTCATTTATCTAGCGATGCAGAACGTAGCAAAAAAGTGGACAATGCCGATTACAAACTGGAAGCCTGCTTTAAACCGATTTGCAATTGAATTTGGCGCGCTCTTCGAGATACCCGCAAGGGGTCGTATGCCAGTGTAATTTTGATCCTTGACACAAAGCTATTGACATACCCCAACTATAGTTTTCTGCGACATAACTCAACTAATTACACCAATCAGGGACACTTGCTCACCATTTCAAAGCCGATGAAAAGAAAAAGAGGATTATTTCTCTTCTTCTAAACCTAACTCCTCCTTGTAGTTAAAATCACGCTTAATTCTTCTGTTGGTAATAGGCGTGAGGTCATATTTGGCGTTGTGCTCATTGATTTCTAGTTCATGTTGAGCAAACCACACCTTCACCTCAGCGGCAGACTGACCGCTAATCTTCTGGAGAATGCCTTGCGAGATATAAATCGGCGGTTCTTGCTTCGATTTGTTGTACGCGACGATTGCTGCAAAGACCTTCTCAATCGTGATGCCATCCGCTTCTTCTAATTCTGATTCTAGCTCCTCTTGCTGCACTTCGCTTGTCGGAGAAGAGCTAAGAAGCATGTTCAACGCCTGATCGAGCGTCTGATCGTTAACGGAAGTGGCACTGGTGGAAGCAGCGGGTGTAGAGGGATTAAAGCCCTGTTGCAGGATGTCCAAGGCTTGATGCTTCAGAGTTGTCACAGCGCGAGTCGAAAGGTCATATTTTTGAGCGACCGTCTTACTTGCATTAGTATCACCGAGCAGTTCACGATGTAAACAATCTAAAGCAACTTTAACTTTTTCGGTCGAAGATAAGGTGTTCGAGTTTCGCGGCATAAGAGAACCAATTAAGATTGGCAGGTAGACTAACGCTCAGTCAGAATACAGCAAAAGAGAATAACCCGATCATAGAATTCTCAACTCATCCCATTAGAAGTTTTAGCCATTGGAGCTTATTTAAGAACGCCCGCTTTGAAACTACTGTTAATCGACAGGTCATGTAAAACCTTAAATGGTTTATCGCTTCAATACCTGTTGATTGAATCATAGCCAGAGTATAAACAGTTCAATGATCTTGCCCGGACAAATCAAAGTCGTTAAAATGACAGAGACTCGTTATTTGAAGATCGCTATCAGCCTCAACCTTAGCTGAACTGAAGAATGGCTAATCCGGTGTTGATCGCCATCACTTCAACCAGCCGAAGCGTTGGAAAGTCAGTCAACCATCGTTTCACCGTTTCTCGCTCTGCGTCGCGGTGATAGTCATCCAAAATCAACCAAGTGCCAGGGCGAATAAAGCTGTGAAGCAAATGCGGAGCCGGATACCTAGCAAATGGCTGGATCGTATGGGGAGGACCATCCACCAAAATTAAATCAGCTGCAAGGGGTGTAATTTCAGAAAGGTTGTACCACAAGCTTGGGTCGCCGTTAATTGATTGAACGTGTAAAGGACAATGCACGACCTCGGCACGGTCGAGTAAGTTCTTTTGCTGCAAGCGCTGCACAGTATCTTGATACCAATAGGCATCATGTTCAAGGGTGATCGATCGATCGATCGTGCCCTCTTGCTTTAGTTCTGCCAGCACTACCGTTGAAGCTCCACTGCCTACTTCGACGACCGTGCGAAGCTGATGCGATTCAATAAACTGTGTGATGCACTTTAGCGCTTCAGCAGAAAGTGCCCACAGATTTAATTTACTTGAATGAGTAGTCGCCGCGATCCTTTGGATCTTGGCAGAGTCGATTTCAACAGGTTGAGCAAAATCGAGAGAGGGAGCGCCAGCTCCTGATTGAGGCAGCAAATTAAAATGTGCCTGAACTCGCATTTGTAGCTCGTACTGTTGGGCTAATCCTCGCCGCTGCATCGCATTCTCGATCGCCTGCTTGGAACACAGAATCTGTTCAATACTCTTTTGCGAAGACACGCAGTCATCATGCACTCGGTAGTAATAGAGGGGGCGCTGTAGATGTGAGACTTCGGTGATTTCTGATAGTTTTAGGCATAAGTCATAATCTTGCGCCAATGGAAAGCGATCGTCGAATCCACCCACTTGCTTGTAAACACTGCGTCGCATCAAGCGAAAATGAAAGACCATGAACGACAGTAGCAAGGCTTCTTTTGAGTAGGGGATTTGACAACGTTTGCCATAACCTAAAATTTGATTTCGCTCATTGATAGTTTGGTAGTCGGTATACACTAAGCCAATGCGAACATTCGTCTCTAGTACGGCAACGGTTTCTTCGAGTGCGGTGATCGCGAGGAGATCATCGCTATCGACTAATCCGATGTATTGCCCTGTGGTTTGTAAGATTCCACCAATTAACGCGCGCACTCGCCCGTGATGAGTTGCTGCAACAACTCGGATGCGTTTATCCTGTGCCGCATAGTGGCGAGCAATTTCAATGGAGTCATCTGTTGAGCCATCATCCCAAATCAGCAACTCAAAATTACTATAGCTTTGACTAAGGACGCTTTCGATCGTCTCACTTAAGTACTGCTCCCGGTTGCGGACTGTGGTAATGATTGAGACAAGCGGCTGAGACATGGAAGGTTTGCTCCGGAATTTAGACACGAGATGTTGACTCAGAGTCCCTCTGCTTGCGTTTGCGCCAGGATACTCCCCCCCACACTCCTACTGCAAGTAGCGTTCCCATTGCGCTTGGCTCTGGCACTGAAGCCGCATTTCTAAAGTCTTTCGTGCTAACCGAATCACTGTCTGGTTCAGTCAAGCTCATCTGACTCATTCGAGCCGAGTTGTCGCTATAGCTGGGTCTCCAGTCACAGCCATAGCCAAATTGCCCCCACCATGAACTGTCATAAATCGGGTATTCTTTTTGGGTGGTTGAATGAATGCAGAACTCTCCCCAGCTAACTGGAGGGACACAGTCCTTCCCAACTAAAACGTAGTTAGCAGCACAAAGTTGCTGTTTTTTCACCCTTGTTACAGAGTTTTTCCATCCCCAGCTCATGCCATCATAAATTTCAACCCTTGTAGCAGTACGAGGAACCACTAAAAATAATTCAGCATTCCACCAGTGGGACTGATCGTTGTCCTCACGACCGGGTGTATCATTAAAATAACTTGGGTCATTAAAGTCGAGTGGCGCATAGAAGGGAAACTCAGGTCCTTCGCTGTCGATCCTGTCTTCTTCGACGCCATGCACGTCCAAGACGGAGCCGTGATTACTCCATACACGTTGAATCCAGTTCACCAAATTGGTTGAAGGCTCATCAGGACTAGCGGGTTGATACTTTACTTCAATAGTAGCACCAACATCAGAGTCATAAAAGTCAAACCCAGCACATTGTTTATCTGGAACGCAAGGGTAATAGTCGCCAATTGAAAACACTGCGTTTAGATACTGTCCAGGAATAAACGTCCATCCCCCAAGATTTCTATTGTCCTTGAGCAAACGTGTTAGATTTGGTGTCCCTCCTGGTGATAGCATCTGCAAGGGATTCACAGATACAGTACCAACAGCTACAGTCTTACCTCTGCTACTACGGGGGACAATATAGCCTGCATCGCCATACCTTATTCCACTGCCATAGTCAATGTATGCGGCATGCCCTGGGCGAGAAAACAAGATGTTGCAGAATGTGATCAATAGTGTCGCTAGGACAGATGATTGATGGCGCATTGAATATCTCCTAATTCCTTTATTCTTTGAAAGCATTGCTCGGCATCAGCAGAAGCTCACGCTTGAACAGTTTGACTAGGTTACATCGGTAACTATGCGGAACTGAATTGGGGAAGTCGTAACTTCTCCAGTCCACACAGCTGCGGCTTGACCAAGTGAAGTACGATCCTCTATTGAGAGAAATTTCCAAAACCACTCCTGTTGACGAAGAGTACTGTTGTAAACAAACTGAATTGAGTACAGGTCAGGATTAAGATCTGCATATGCCCAAATGTTTCCGCTCTTTTCGGTAAAAGCACATCTCACCAAGTTGTTCCACCATAGAAACGTGCACTGGCAGATAAATAAAGCAGATTCTCCAGACTGGAGAATTTTAAGATTAGATAAGTTAGGCTTTACTCTCCTATCTGCACCGACCATTCTCCCTGGTACAAGTTGATTAGTAGCATCTCGAAACTCAGGGTGCATTGAATAGAGCCATACGGATTGAGCCGTTTCTGCCATGTTGGTCAGTCGGATACCACAGCCGACTTGGACTTCAGCCCTCGGTTCATATGGAGGCATGACAACAGTACGATCGTTGATCACCGTTTCAAACCGAATTCCATTCACTTCGATTGCATTGCTTTCGTTCGAGTGCGAAGACATCATGATGATTTTCCACTACTAGAAGGATGGACAACTGGTTTTTCGTGCTTGTCGCAAGTCAAGTCGAACTTCTTCGTTAATGTTTGAACATAAAAACCCTATGCACTCTTCTGTCTTAAATGGTTCAGGCTAAGAATGTGAGTTGACTGGTATTTTTGCGTCTAGCGTGAGACGCTACTTGAATGTTACAAGACCCACAA
>JAHHHP010000066.1 GCA_019359275.1 Myxacorys chilensis ATA2-1-KO14
CACAAGAGCAGTTCGGGGTGCAAATAGGGGTGTCTTACGAAGCGATTAGTCGAAGAGAGAATGGGAGAATGCAACCTTCATCTTTGGCACTTCGACAGCTAGAACGAATTATGCAAGAACTAGATGACTGTAACCAAGAGTTGCTGAGCTTATCTTTCTTCAAAAGCGAGAAAAATTAGGGCTGGTAATATGCCAAGAATTTTCGACAACATCGAACTAAAGCTTTTGCCAGCCCTTAAAGACAACTTAAGAGCGGCGAAACGGGCTGACTTCTGCGTTGGCTATTTCAACCTCAGAGGATGGCGGCTGCTGGATGAGTTGATCGAGCAGTTTTCGGGCGGTGAAGGAAGCTGCTGCCGTTTGTTGGTGGGAATGCAGACTCTCCCCAAGGACGAATTTCATGCTGCCCGTTCTCTCGGCTCTGGTAATCAAGGCATTGATCAGGGTGAAGCGGTTCGGCTCAAAAAGCGTATCGCCGAAGAGTTTCGAGAACAACTTATGGTTGGCGCGCCAACCAATCAGGACGAAGCAGGATTACGGCGACTGAGTGCCCAACTAAAATCTAAAAAACTGATCGTCAAGTTATTTCTACGCCACACCCTACACGCCAAACTCTATTTGGTTCACCATCCTGATGCGATTAACTCTCCGATCGTTGGGTTCTTAGGCAGTAGCAATCTAACTCTGGCAGGTTTGGGCAAACAGGGCGAATTAAACGTCGATGTGCTTGAACCAGATGGAACGAATAAGCTGCAAAAGTGGTTTGACGATCGTTGGCGTGATCGCTTCTGCGTTGACATTTCAGACGAGCTGGTAAAACTGATCGACGAAAGTTGGGCACGAGAAGAACTGGTTCCGCCCTACCACGTCTATTTAAAGATGGCTTACCATCTTTCTCAAGAAGCTCGTACTGGCTTATCTGAGTACCGAATCCCTCGTGACTTTGGCGATCGTCTATTCGACTTTCAAAAGGCGGCTGTCCAAATTGCGGCTCATCATGTCAACAAGCGAGGTGGGGTGCTGGTTGGTGACGTGGTTGGCTTGGGAAAAACGCTAGTTGGTACTGCCCTAGCGCGAATTTTGCAGGAAGACTCATTTCTTGAAACGCTGATCATTTGCCCTAAAAACTTGGTACAGATGTGGCAGGACTATGTACGTGAATATCGGCTCATTGCCGAAGTGTTGCCAATCAGCCAAGTTCAAACGAAGCTACCCAACCTGCGACGCTATCGAGTCGTGCTGATCGACGAGAGCCACAACCTGAGAAACCGCGAAGGGCGGCGTTATCGAGCAATTCAAGAGTACATTGCCTTCAACGAAAGTAAATGTATCCTTCTTACCGCCACCCCCTACAACAAAACCTATTTGGATCTCTCTGCCCAACTGCGATTGTTCATTCCTGAAGACAAAGATTTGGGCATTCGACCGGAGCAACTAATCAGCAGCTTAGGCAACGAGATGGAGTTTCGACGGCGACACTCCCAAATTCCTGTTAAATCCTTGCGAGCTTTTGAGCAGAGTGAGTTTACCGATGACTGGCGGGATTTGATGAAGCTCTATATGATTCGTCGCACTCGCAGCTTCATCAAAGATAATTACGCCAAGGTTGATGACGGTGATGAGCGCAAATACCTAGAATTTCAGGATGGTTCGCGCTCCTATTTCCCAACCCGTTTGCCCAAAACTGCCCGATTTGCGATCGGTAGCCCATCAACTGACCCTTATGCCCGCCTCTACTCAGATCAGGTTGTGCAGGTCATCAACGATCTCAATCTGCCGCGCTACGGGCTGGGTAATTACGAAGTATCTCGCCACGCTCAACCTCCCAGCGCCGCAGAACAGCTAGTCCTGAGTGGGTTGTCTCGCGCAGGACGGCGACTGATGGGATTCTGCCGCACCAACCTGTTCAAACGACTCGAAAGCAGTGGGCAAGCATTCATTCAATCGATTGAACGCCACGTTCTGAGAAACTTTATTTATCTCCATGCCATTGAGAACGAGTTAGACATCCCGATCGGCACACAAGAAGCTGACTTATTGGACACTCGCTATAGCGATGAGGACTCTGACTCGATCGCTGCCACCTTATTTGATGCTGAGGCTGATGATGAAGCAACGGCTGACGCTTCCACAGAAGAACTGTCTGCCCAGGCGGAAACCGAGTATCGTCGTCGAGCGGCTGAGGTTTACAGCCTTTATGCCTCGCAGTATCAACGCCGTTTTAAGTGGGTTCGCCCCAATTTATTCACAAAACGGTTGGCAACTCATCTGCTTGGAGATGCCCGCTCCTTAATTGGTGTGCTGAGCTTTTGCCCGGTTTGGGACGCAGAGCAGGACCAAAAATTTATGGCACTGGTTCAACTACTGGAAAAAGAATATCCAACGCGCAAAGTGCTGATTTTTAGTCAGTTTGCTGACACCGCTAGATTTTTAGGAACTGAGTTGAAAGCCCGGAGGCTGGCTCAAGTTGAATATGTGACAGGGAATTCTGCTGACCCAACCATGACTGCCTACCGCTTCAGCCCAGAGAGCAACGGCAAGCGCGACACGATTCCCCCCAGCAATGAACTTCGAGTTTTGATTGCAACCGATGTGTTGAGTGAGGGTCAAAACCTTCAGGATGCCGCAATTATTGTCAATTATGATTTGCCTTGGGCGATTATCCGACTAATTCAACGTGCTGGACGAGTAGACCGAATTGGACAGAAGTCAGACGAAATTTTCTGCTATTCCTTTCTTCCTGCCGAAGGGGTTGAGCGATTAATCAATTTGCGGGGCAGACTCCGGCGCAGGCTTCAGGAAAACGCTGAGGTGGTAGGCACAGACGAAGCCTTCTTTGAAGATGCGGCTGACCAGATGATTCTCGACCTCTATCACGAGAAAGCTGGAATTTTTGACGGCGAGGAGGATAGCGAAGTTGATTTGACCTCAGAAGCCTTTCAAATCTGGAAAAATGCCACCGACACTAATCCAGCTTTGAAAAGAGCGATCGAGCAATTGCCCAACGTGGTTTACTCAACTCGTACTCATCTTTCCACGGCAACGAAACCAGAAGGGGTGTTGCTGTATATGCGAACCACAGAAGGCAACGATGCCCTAGCATGGGTCGATCGAGAGGGAAATAGCGTTACCCAGTCTCAACTGGCAATTCTTCGCATGGCGGCTTGCGACCCAGAGACACCAGCTTTACCCCGTGATGCCCAGCATCATGAACTGGTAGAGAAAGGAGCCAATTTGATTGTGGAAGATGAAAAGCGGGTTGGCGGTCAGCTTGGTAGACCGTCAGGGGCGCGATTTCGCACTTATGAGCGGCTGAAGCGTCATGCAGAAGAAGTGAAGGGAACACTGTTTGAATCGGCTGACTTGCTCAAGGCGATCGACGAAGTTTATCGCTATCCGTTGCGGCAGTCTGCAATCGACACGCTGAATCGTCAACTCAAAAGCGGTGTGAGCGACCAGCAGCTAGCGGATTTGGTGGTTGCACTTCGTATGGATGACCGATTGTGTCTGGTCAATGAGGACGACGAGCCGCGAGAGCCGCAGATTATCTGTTCAATGGGACTTTTTGAAGGGCAGGGCTAGAAATTATGCAGATTGATTTAGAGCGATCGCGGCAATACCTAAAGCAATTTCAATTTCAGCCTTTATTTGTTGAAGAGTTGGGGTGGGATAACTGCCCCTCTCAACCCCTTCCGCTCTTGATCGAGAACAAGTCCTATACGCTTAAGCCCGTTGCTGAGAAGCGGGGGCAGGTCGTTTATACCTGTCTGGCTGAAGATGGGGCAATTCCCAATTCTGTAATCCGCACCAAGATTCACAAGGAAGTTTCTCTTTACAGTCTGGAGAATGTGCTAATTTACATTGACCAGAGCGAGACTGAGCAGGTGTGGCAGTGGGTCAGACGTGATCCAGGTAAGCCCAAAGCCAATCGATTCCACCAGTTTCATAGGAGCCAATCCGGGGATTCTTTACTCCAAAAACTGGAGATTTTAGCCTTTTCTTTTGAGGATGAAGAGCGCGGAATAACAGTTGTAGATTCTACTAGCCGCAGTCGTCGAGCCTTCGATGTAGATCGGATAACGAAGAAGTTTTACGAACGGTTCAAGAAGGAGCATGGGCTGTTTCTCAAGTTTATCGCCGGCATCCGCTCCCAGTTTGATCAGGAGTGGTACTGCTCGTTGATGCTGAACCGCTTGATGTTCGTCTATTTCATCCAGAAAAAGGGCTTTCTGGATGGCAACACTAACTATTTGCGCGATCGCCTTCAAGCTTGCCAGTCGCTCAAAGGACAAGACAGCTTCCACTCGTTCTATCGCTACTTCCTGCTAAAGCTGTTCCACAGTGGGTTAGGAGATCCAAAGCGCACCTCTGAACTAGAGAAGCTTCTTGGCAAAGTTCCCTATCTAAATGGCGGTTTGTTTGAGGTTCACCAGTTAGAAGAAACGTACCAAGACATTCAGATTCCAGACCAGGCATTTGAAAAGATCTTTGATTTTTTTGATGAGTACCAGTGGCATCTGGACGATCGCCCTCTGCATAACGATCGTGAAATTAATCCTGATGTGTTGGGCTACATTTTTGAGAAGTATATCAACGAAAAAGAACAAAAGCAGAAAGGAGCATACTATACGAAAGAAGACATTACGGGATATATCAGTAAAAACGCTATTATTCCCTTCCTATTTAATGCAGCAGAAAAAGCCTGTAGCATCGCCTTCCATCCTGATGGAAGTGTTTGGCGTTTATTAAAAGATAATCCCAACCGTTACATCTACATGGCAATGCAAAAGGGAGTAGATTTGCCTCTCCCAGATACAATCGCCTCTGGAATTCTAGATGTTTTTCAAAGACAGCTATGGAACCGTTCTGCTAATAGTGAATATGCTCTACCGACTGAAACATGGCGGGAGCATATTGCCCGCCGCCAACGGTGCTTGGAGTTACGACAAAAGCTTGCAGAAGGAGAGATTCATTCTATTGACGATTTGATTACTCTCAACTTAGATATCCGACAGTTTGCCCAAGACGTTATTGAGAACTGTGAAGGGTCTGAACTACTTCGGGCGTTCTACGATGCTATTTGCCAAGTCTCGATCCTTGATCCTACTTGTGGCTCAGGTGCTTTCCTATTTGCTGCACTGAACATTTTGGACCCTTTGTATGATGCCTGCTTAGAGCGAATGCAGGTGTTTTTGGATGATTTGAAGCGATCTGATCATCCACATCACCCAGAAACCTTTGGTGACTTTCGCCAGGTTCTTGATCGAGTCGCACAGCACCCAAACCGCCGCTACTTCATTCTCAAATCCATCATCCTCAGTAACCTATATGGGGTGGATATTATGGAGGAAGCAACGGAAATTTGTAAGCTTCGTTTATTTTTGAAGCTGGTATCTCAAGTAGAGCGAGATCCTTATGCTCCGAACTATGGCTTAGAACCGTTACCTGATATTGATTTCAACATCAGAGCAGGCAATACGCTGGTTGGTTTCGCTAATTATGAAGAGGTTAGAAAAGCTGTCGAGGGAGAACAGCAGAAAAAACTAGATTTGTTTAGTGATATGGAACGCATTGATAAAAGTGCTATGGAGGTAGATCAAGCATTTCAATCGTTCCGCGCTATGCAAATAGATCGCGGGATAAATGCTGAAAAATTTAAGTTGGCGAAACTTCAATTGCGTCAGCGTTTACGAGATTTAAACCAAGAACTGAACTCTTACCTAGCTGACACCTATGAAGTTGGTTTATCTAAGAAAAAAACATCTTTTGAAAGTTGGCTAATTACTCATCAACCATTTCACTGGTTCGTTGCTTTTTATAACATTATGAATCGAGGCGGTTTTGATGTAATTGTTGGAAATCCGCCCTATGTTGAACTTTCTAAAGTTCGATCCGTATATAAGCCTTTAGGTTTCAGAACAGAATCCTGCGGTAACTTATATGCCTTATGTATAGAAAGATCGATTGTCATGCTGAGAGATTCAGCTTGGCTAGGGTTTGTTGTGCAACAGCCTCTTGTTTCTACGCAAAGAATGCAACCTGCTAGGGAATTTCTGCTAAATACTTCCTCAATTGTATTGTGTAGTACCTATGATGATAGACCCAGTAAATTGTTTGATGGAATTCATCATGCAAGGATAGCAATTACAATTTCGCAAAAATATAAGCAACAGGAAAGGGCAAGACTATATGTAACTTCATATAAAAAATGGTACAAGGAAGAAAGAAAAAAACTATTCAACTGCTTATCTTACACAAAGAGTTTTGAACACGCTTATCTTACTTGCTTCCCTAAAATCAGTTCGTCTGTTGAATCAAGTATTCTCCATAAGATGTCTATTACATCTAAGCGTTTTAGCAGTTGGATTTCTACAGGCGAAAGTGACTATAGAGTTTATTACAAAATAACAGGGGTTGGGCATTGGTTTACTATTACTGCAAGACCTCCAAAGTTTTTTAGGCAAGGAATAGAGTCCTCTTCAACACGAGAAAGCTTTATTTGTTTTGATAGTGCTTCTATAAGAGATAGAGCAATTGTGATTTTGAATAGCTCTCTTTTCTATTGGTTCTATCAAGTTAGAACTAATTGCAGAGACTTTAATCCTTCAGACTATAAAACTTTTCCTGTAGTAGAAACTCTAGAAATTGAAGATTTTTCTAGGCTCTCACAACAGCTACAAGATTACCTTGATTCGTCTAGTACCTTTATCAATATTACTCATGGTCAAACAGGTGCTATACAAATAGAGCAATTCAAGCCCCGCGAAGCTAAATCGGTTGTTAATGAAATTGATCGTGTGCTTGCGAAGCATTACGGCTTTACAAGCGAGGAGCTTGATTTTATCGTCAACTATGACATTAAGTACCGCATGGGGCGCGATACTGAGGATGAGGAGTAAGCTACCTAGATGTAAGAGATGAGCGATCGCACCTACTGGTTGAGTCTGTTCAACACAACGACCTGGCAAGAATTTCAGGACGCTGGAGCCGAAGTGATGGGCTTTCCCGAAACTCGCCAGAACACAGTAAGGCGTATCAAGCCAGGTGACTACTTGCTTGGCTACCTGACTGGAGTTTCTCGCTGGATCGCAGTTTTGGAAGTTACCTCTGAGCCCTACGACGACCTTTCCAGAATTTGGAAACAGGCTCTCTTTCCCTGTCGGGTCAAAGTCAAGGTGGTTGCAAACGTCCCACTGGAAGCTGGTGTCCCCGTTCTCTCTATCAGCAAGGAGCTGCGAATGTTCGACAATATGAAAACGCCTAACTGGGGATTATTATTTCGAATTGCACCGAGAGAATTACATCCGAGCGATGGGGAATTAATCACCAATGCTGTTAAACAGGCTGCCCTTACTTGACAGGTCTTACGTCAGTTACTAGCAACGAGTTGCTGACGAATAAGAGTCTTTTGCCACGCAATCCCCTAGATCGCATTTGCCAGAGAATTTTGAGAAACGCAGCGATAACGAATACAAGGCATGATGAGGATTCAATCTCTTTGGGTCTGATTCCCTACAGTTCGCTGCGTCCAAAAGCAACAGCACCCTTCAGATGCTGTTGAGCAAAATTGAGCTGCGAAGCGTGGGAGTGGAGCGAAGTGATACACCGCCCACTTGCAGCAGTAACCGTCATTAGAGCATTTGTCACTGAAAAGAATTTGGACAAATTTCAATTTAATCAAACAGAGGGGTGCCCGGGGCTCCCTTGGCTTCCTCGACTTAGGTTTAACTTTCTGAGCCAAGACCTGATTGTTCCAGCTTTAATGCCTGTGATTTCGGAAACCTCATTAGAGGACTTTCCTTCTAAGTAGAGGTCAATACAATTTTGTTTCTCCTCCTCTGAGTATTGTTTCTGCTCTCGAGTAATACCAGCCCTCCAAATCCAGCTGCGAACTGTTTTGGCAGAAATTCCTGTTAATTCAGAAACTTTATTAGAAGATTTTCCACCCTTGTATAGCTCCAAGCAATTTTGCTTTTCTTCCTCAGTATATTTACCCGTTCTTCTAACCCCGGCTTGCGTTACCCAAAATACAATTACATCCGCTGGAACACCCGTTTCATCCTCAATTTGCTTCGGGGCTTGACCATCAATGTACCTTGATACACTCTGCCGTTTTAAGTCTTCAGAATACGGGCTCGAAAACCCGGGTAGCTTTTCCCGTTGTCGAAGCCACTTCCTAATCACGCGGCGAGCAGGAATATTCAACAAATGTTGAACCTCTTGAATTGGATACCCCAATTCAAATAGTTGCAGAGCTTGTTGTTTAGTCATCTCTGACTCTGGTTCTTCATTCTTGAGAGGCATAATAGTAGCAAACTCTTGCTCAGCTTCAGCCTCACAAGCAACCTGGGATTGGAGCAGTAGCCCGAGCTTTTTGTAATAAGGGCAATAACGGCACTCTAGATGCGCACCAGGCTCAGCACAATCACACGCTCTTCGCCATTCTGAAAGTGCAAGCTCCTCTGCTTTGGTGAAGCGTTCTACAGCTGCTGAAAAAATATCTAAAGGTAATTTACTCATTCTCTCAATATCCTCGATTCCAGCTAACAGAAAACTAGAAGCAGATCGTATCAAACACGTAAATTTACCGTCGTGACCTCTCCATTACTAATCACAACGCTCTCCACCAATTTGCCATAGAAAATCTCCCGTTCAATTTTGGCTAAGGTATACCAAAAGTTGATTTTGCGAGCCTGAGGATGACGAATAATTTGTTGGGCAACTTCTTGCGGTCGATTCATCTCAGTTTCTAATTCTCTCTGCAAATCTTTCTTGAGCTTTGTTAAATCTCGGTCGTAGGCTGCCCATTCGAGTTTTTCTATATCCGCGATCTTCTGCTTAATTTCAGTTATTCGACTGGACTCAGGGATCTCTGGTAGTGCATCCTGATGCTCAAAATGAATCTCATTCGCCCTTTTAGCAATCTGATAAATGATCGCTTCTTCTATATATTCAATCTTGGTCAGCTTACGATTATTACAGTAAGTTCTTGCATGTCCGCAGCCATAGTAGCGGTGTTTTTTATTACTGGTCCCATTACTGGTCAAATTACACTTTCCATTACATTCCTGACAGACTATTTTTCCTGTTAAGTAAAAAGCTCTGTCGGGTTGCCCGATCTTGCCATGAGAAGAGCTGATGATTTCCTCAATTTCCTTGGACTCTTCCTCGAGCATCAAAACTTGGTCCGGATGCGTATTGGAAGTAATTTTCCACTCACTAATATCTGGGTAAGCTCCCTTCCTAGGATACTTTTGATAGCAGGTATGTCCTTGCAAAACGGGATTACGTAACCATCGTTTTAGACCAGAAACCGAACCAGGCAACACCAAACCTGGAATAGGTTTACGCTCCTTCTTCACTGATGGTCCAAATCGGGCATGTACTCGCTCTAGTACTCTTGCCGCCTTTCTCAGCTCGAGAAAACCCTCGATCATTTCCCGAGCAATTTGTGCCTTGCTCCAACACAGCAACTGAGGGGAACTATCGGGTTCATTCTCCAGCTCTGCATAGTGAAGTGGTCTCTCTTCTAACGGGCAAACACAGGGATCAGTATCCAAGGCATACACACCATTGATGTTTTTATAACCAAATGGGACGACCTGCCAGGCAATGTTCTTGCTTCGTCGATTTGCGTGCGCACGTTGGACACGCTCAATGATCATTTTTCTTTCAAAAACACTGTAAAGAATTTGAAAATCTGCACTTAGCTCCCCCATCGCTGTATCCAAATCCACAAATCCTTGGTTTATCAAAAAAAGTTTCACTCCATATTCCCGTAGTACCGCTTTCAGCATTTCTGCAACCTGCTGGTTCCGACACAAGCGATCCCAAGCAGATGCCACGAGTGTATCAACCTTACCTTGCTTGATTAACTCAATAACTTTCTCGAAGTTTTCTTTATCTAGGCTGTTACCTGATTCGATATCCCAAAAGACTTGATCGACTCCATGACGCTCGAGATCCTCGATCTGTCGCGCTAGAGATTGGGAACAAAATTGCTCAACCGTTGAGACACGACCATATCCAAGTTTTAGTTTCATGGGTAAGTGGTTCAAAAGAACTACTCTATAGTATCAGTCAATTTGCGGGGATGCCATTGTAATCGCATCCCCGCAAATCTAAGACATAACGCTTTACCTACCGTAGACACGATGTCATAGGAACTCAGTGCTGCAATTGCAACCTTTAATACACGTCAGGTTCTGATATCGCTCATGGTTCTCCCTCAACCCCTTCCGTCTCAAAACCAATTCAGTTGTGAAGTGCTGAAGCAAATTGCGGGGCTCATTGCAGTGAATCTAAAGCTTGAGCTTGATACGAATTCACAAAACTATGAGCCTATTCCCTAATAGTAATTGTTCAACGTCAAGGTTTTATGCAATTGCGCTTAAAGAGTGAAAGCAAAATTTCATTCCAAGCTAAAATTTTAGGAAATCAACGCAGATCTTCAACACATCAACTGCCCATTAAAATACTTCGACTCGCACGACTTTTTTCAATTGATTTTTATCAAGCCAGATTTTCCACTGGTAAGAGCATATTGTGGAAATAACTATTTTCAATCAAGTTTCTTTTCGAGTTTCCTCACTCACCTATGGAGTTTTCTCATGGGGTTTCTCTAGAAAGTCTGCATCCAATTGATATCCTTGCCCATCTAACCTTCTAAGCTCAAACACTCTAGCAGAAGCAGAAGAGACTTCAGGAACAGAGGAGTCAGCCGGAAAATCATAGACTAATTCTGCCTTACACTTCATATTTTCCTCTAAGGTGTGTAACTCCCCTTCCGGCGCTGTTTCTCGCGGTTTTGCCCGGTCAGGAGATTTTGTGGCTGCATCGCTGGGATCGCTTGCCACTTCTGCTGTTACACACGCTGTCTCTTCGACCGGGGTAAAGTGCTCTGGATGCCATAGTTCGCGGTAGCGGTACAGCGTCTGTACGCTCGTGTGGGCTTCTCGTACGAGTAGCCGCACTCGGCTGCTGGCATCGGCGGGGAATTGTCCAGTGCTCTGGAGGCGCTCGACGCCCTCTCGAATCCGTTGTTTCGCTTCTTCGGCTCGCAGTTGGTTTTTGTTGATGGGGATCACGTTGCTGGTTTCGCCTCCGTTGGATGTGGAATGCTTAGGGCTGCGCTGCGGTTCGCTCCCTAATGCCCACCAGTATTTCTCGGCGGCTCTCGCCCAGAGTATCGATCTTTGGGTGATTTCGTGCTGGTGGCGGCAGTAGGTTTCGTAGCCAGGGGCGTTAATCGCGGTGGTTTGGACAAATTCGGCTAGGGCTTCGCTCTGCAATCTCTCGAAGACGACGCCGTAGCAGGCGATCGTCTTTAGGAGGTGGTTGGTTTGTCCAGAACCGGTCCAGCCTTCGTTGATTTCGGTTTGTAGATCGGCTCGCCAGGCTTCTACGGCGGCGATGCGCTGCCGTTTGCGTTTGCTGCCGTTACGACGGGCGACGGCGATCGCTGCGTGCAAGGTTTCGAGGTCTTGACCCGCAGCGGCGTTGTCCCAGTGGCGGAAGAATTGTCCTAGACTGGTGCCGATGGGGTTACTGTCGAGGTCGAGTAGACAGGAGCCGCTGTCGGGTTGTAAGGGGAGGCGATGGGCGTTGTACTCGATGTGGGTGCCGGGTATGGCATAGGCTTTCGTGTTGGGGAAGGTCTCGATTTGTCCGGCGGCGAGCGTTATGCCTTGGGCTTCTAGGCACTGTTTGATCGCTTGTGCAAGTCCGAAGGTGGGGACGGCGTAAGGTAGGGGCAGATAGAGATGTAAGCCGCCGGAATGGCTTGATCTCAGGAGGACATAACGGACGATGCCGATGGTTTCTAAGGCGGCTAGGATCAGCGGCAGCCCGGTGGGATTGCTGGCGGGATGGTAGAGGCTCGTGCGGTCGAGGTCGACCAGGGCATAGCTCGTGGTGGAGCCAAAGCGCACCCCGACTAGAGTGTTCGGATCGTTCCAGCCCTGCCAGAGCACGCGGGGACGGAGGGGGTATTTGGTGTTAGTTTTCCAATCGGGCTCGGCAGCATTCTCGCCCGAGATGCTGTGCCAGCGGTAGGGGAAGGTTTCACAAAGCCGTTGTCCGAGGGGGTTTGACGGCAGTAAGGGAGAGCGCTGCGCGTCGGCAGCAGGGAGAGCAGTCATATTTTTGGGAAACCATAGCGCTATTTCCCGCAAAGACTGCTAAGATTAGAGTGCAATTGACTAATCGCGCAGTCTTTCGGGCTGTTCAATTTTTGAGAAAACCTTCGCGGATTCCAGCCGTCGAGGGTTTTCGCGTTTTTGAGGTGACCGAACGAGAAGTTCGGTCGGATCAGATTGTACGCTGAAATGCAGAATTTAGCTTCATCAGAACGTAATTCTTTGCCGCTATTCAGGAAAGAATGCGGATGTGGGAGAAGCGTAACCGTACGGGATTTTGGGAAACTGTAACATTACACTCCACAGGGGCAGCACGATCTCGACCTTATTCTCTGAATCAGCGATCGCAGTGAAGAAACCCTTACTGCTTTTCCAAGATGCAGAAGAGGGCTTTGGGAAGGGGATCAAGGGTGCCCTGATAGACCGTCTGCTCAACCGAACGCAGATGAAATCGCTCGCTAAAGATCTGCTGAATCTCCTCTGGGGTAAACCGGTAGGGACCTGCTTCTCGGGTTTCTTGGTCGCTGAAGCATTTCAATAAGAGGTAGCGCTTTGGCTTTAACAAATTTGCGACGGTTTGCACGTAAACGCCTCTGCTCTCCGGGGACAGCACATGGAAGCATCCTCGGTCGAGAATCAAGTCGAATGATTGGTCTAGGTGACTGTTGAGGATGTCATCCTGCCGAAAGGAAATGGCTACTCCCTGCTCGCTTGCTTTGGCGGCTGCCCCACGAATGGCGGTTTCTGACAAGTCAGTCGCTGTCACCTGGAAGCCTCGTTCGGCGAGCGCGAGCGCCTGGGTTCCCGGTCCGGTTCCCAAATCCAGCACCAAACCCGTGCTCAAGCCAAGGGTGAGGAGGGCGTTCTCGACATCGGTATCTAAAGTGGGATTGAACCAGGGCATGGTTTCAACCGGTTTGTCCTGATACAGCGCTTCCCAGTTCGGAAATTCTCGTGCAGTCATTATCAGTCCCCTTCTCGACGTGGATGGGCTTTCTCCTCATGGTAGGACGCCGGTCATGCTTTCTGATCCATTCCCTTTTGACGCTTGAGAGAACCCAGCTCTGATTCTTGGCGCAAGCGATGTGTTATCCAAGACCTTGCCCCGTACGGAAAGAGAAGCAACGGGCTAACCTGCCCTGGGCTGCAACAAGTGCAGCCCTCACGCTCTGGCTTGTAAGCAGGGTTCTTAACTGGGACTTCTGCTCGTGGGTGCAATTAACCAAAACTTGAAAAATAGAACAAGATGCTGGATTGCCCTCACTAAAATTTAGCTTTGTTCTTTCTCAATAGCAGGTAAAGACTGAAGAATAGATGTGGCTTTGCCTATGTAGGAGAGGAAATTAATTTATCCTCAAAGCTCATGCAAGAGTGCTATGGGTGAAAATTTGATTACGAGACGAATTTTGAGAAGCTGAAAGGCTGACGCTCTTGTAGCGGTACGCTCATCCGTTTCGTTTTTCAAAATTGGAGGTTTAAGATAGGGATAACGGTCGCGCTCACCGGACGCAGATATCCTTTGCAACTCAACCAGCCATTTTGGTACGTTCCGGTTCAGCGCGGTTGTTAGGCATTTTAGTATGTACCTTTACGGCGTTCTCCAAATCTTGGTTCAGCACGAGGAGCCTCAATAAAACCGGGTGTGACAAGAGCATTTCCAGTTGCAAACATATAAGTTCTGAGAATGTCTGCTTGCACTTCTAATAACCACGCATTAGACAATAAACCAAAATCGACAGCCTTAAGTCCAATATCGTTCAGTAGTTCGATAACAATTTGTTTGGCACTATCATCATCTCCAGCGATAAAAGCTTGTATACCTGCATTTCTGAGAGCTGCCGCATCGCAGTTGAAAACTTCCATTGCCTGGTTATTCAATGCCTTTACAACTTTGGCAGAGGGAATATCTTTTTGAGTTGCTTCTGCTAAAGAATCGAGAAATTCTTCAGGCTTGTACTCACGAGGAAAATCCCGATTATTCAAATCTATGATGACTTTGCCTACCAACATTGAGGTTGATTCCAGGAAACTTGAAGGCACAGCACGTATAGAGCTGACAATGACCTCACAAGATTCAGCAACCTCGTCATTCGTTCCACCAGTCGCACCTGTACCAATTTCCTCTGCCACTCCACGAGACTTTGCCACATCGCGTGAACCGAAGATTATTTGATGCCCTGCCACTGACCAAGCACCTCCGAGCACTCGCGCCATGTTACCACTGCCCCAAAAGCCTATCTTCATACTCAAGTCCTAACTCATCTAGCTTTAGGTTAATCAATAACTAACTATAGGATGCCTAACGACCCCGTTCACCCGCCGCTAGAACTTTTCCGACTTCACCAACCAACTTGATACGGTCGGTGTGCAACGGGATTGTTAGGCTGTCTCCGTTTCGCTTGCACTTCATCCCTTGCTGTCTTTCCATAGAACGCTACATGAGAGTAGTTAGGACTAGGCGTACTAAAAGTAGCGAAACTTAACTCTTAAAAGCCGACTGCGCGATGTGTTAGTTGTACCGCCTCAACAAAGGGTTTTGCAATTGGGAGTTCCACTCATTGCCTATATCTTAAAAGAATAGTAAAACTTTCTTGAAGCCTGTAATAGTTTCCCTGCTTAACATAAGCAGCTAACGAGAATACAGCCCTTTTCAGTCTGATGAGGGATAGTAAAAGCCCTGAAGCATTTGCTATATGTTGATCTAAGGTCTTGATTCGCACCTCACCAGAGTGGGAAACGCTGTAGGAATTTCAAATATGGCTTTAGATCAACTCGAGGCGTTTTTAAAGAAAATGCAGTTTGAACCTGCACTTAAGAACGAGGTGCTCAAGGCACCAACTGCAGATGATGTTGCGCGAATAGCACTAAAACTTGGTTTTGAATTTTCAGGTGATGAATTACTGAGAATGTCAGGAAAGAAATTTGGCGGAGTTACTGTTATAAAAACCGATCTTCCTGGGGAGTATAATTAAATGCTTTTTGAATGTCTGCTTGTACAAGCACAGGAAGAATAAACACCATATTTGCTTCAAATTAAGAGTACCTTTACCCGAATTAAACGCCCTCTTGAGCAGCTCTCATAATTCTTCATAGGCATAACGGCCAAGCTCACCCGCCGCTGGAAGCGCAGAGAGCGAAGGGAGGAACGACCGTAGCGAACGAAGCTGTAAGCGGTCGGGTGCAGCGCCTTGTTCGGCGGCTGTTATGTCGGTCATGCTGTCGCTATGGTGAATAAGTAGTCACTCGTTTGTTTGTGGTGCTCTAGGATTTCCTCTATATAACCTGATTCTACATCGGCAGCTAACTGCTCACAACCCGCTTCCACTTCCGCAGCATCAGCAAACAAAGCAAAAGTTGAGATACCCGCACGAACCTGAGCATCAAGATACAACTCAGGCCGATGTTTGCCACTGTAGAGAAAGAAGTCTTGTAAGTCCTCTGCAACTTGATATGGTTCAGTCTCGACGCGAGCAAAGCCAGCATCGTGTAACGCCTCTGAAACGACTTCTAAACTCGGCATCTGCTCTGCTGCCTTGCGGATGGCTTCTGGAAAATATCTGGCTAACCAGTAACCCTGAATCTGTTCCGGCGTTGCCGTGAGCAAAACAAAGGGGCCGCTCTTGAGAACACGATGAACTTCGTGGAAAGTAGGAAGCAACGCATCAAAGTGATGAATTGCCAAGGTGCAGACTACACCATTAAAAATTGCGTCACCATAGGGCAGTGAAGTTGCCCCTGCCACTTCCCACTGCACAAATTTGCCTTTAGCACGAGCCGCCGCAATCATGTGCGGCGACTGGTCAACGGCGTGCCACGAACCACCACGTTGAGCCAAGGCAAGCGTGTAATTTCCAGTTCCGCAAGCTACATCCAAGTAATATCTCTCTGGCTGAATGTGAAGATGATGAGCCAAACGGTTGGCAATGTATGGGTCAGCCTGACGAGTTGTGTCGTATTTCTGTCCAATATGGTCGTAAAGTGCCATCTTCTGTAGTTTTGCACATCCGGCCAAGCCGCGCGCAGCCGCCGAACGGTTCTGGTCAGCGGTTGCCAATCGCGCTGCAACTTCTTCAAGTTGTGTATGTCGATCCGCTGCACCAGGGTTGTTGGGCCTGCTCATTGCACGTAAAGCCACGTACCTCTTTCTTGAGCAATCCGATCATACTAATCCTGTTACGCGATGGGAGTCAGACGGGATGTGTCCTAGACTCCACTTGTAAGAGAAACACCATCTATTGCGAAGCTCTCAAGATAAGGACGCCCATCGAGCCATCTGCCTTCAATAGCGCTTGCGGCTTGAGTAAGCAACATGAAGAGAACAAATAGATTCCCTTTAGACGTATGACACCATACCCATTGCCTGTTTGGATATTCTTTTCGATGTTGATCTGTAATATAGGAGATTGAAGACGTATCAGCTTGCAGGAACCCTCTATTTAATAGAAAAATGCCATCTAAGCTTGGCCAGTGTGTACGTTGGCAGTCATTATGATTGTCTGGTAGTAAAGGAAGATGGATTCCAAGTGCGTTGTGGGCCTCGGTGAGCCATTTTCCGATAGTCTCATGGTTTGTAGGGCCATCATAAGCAACTAGATAACTTAGAATTCCAGGCTTTTCATGCCCAGTCTCGAAAGATGACAAAAAACTACGCTTCAGGTTTTTTACAGAATGAGCAGCCCCCACAGACTGTTCAATAGAAGCGTAATCAAGTATTGATTTGACTTCTATCGTCGCAACGACAGACTCTGCTAAGAAAACATTTATGCCTCCCCCTATAGTCAGGCGAGGATACTCTTTTCTATAAATTACGATATCTATTTGGCTTCTTCTTTCCCGTGGTTTTGAGTCTGCACCAACGATTTCCCCTGTTCCAATGCCTAGCCTTTCGCTCAAGTGGTCTTCCAAGAAATCCTTTATGAAAACCTCTCTCGGAGTGCCGCGATGCAAGTTATGTCCTGTATTACTTGCAACTTCTGAAATGGCAAGGATAGTCTTCTCAACTGCGGCAAAATGGGCTTCTAACAAAAAACACCTCCAGCGTATGAGGGAAACAACTGTTGTGACATCGGTTTAGCCACAAGCTTAGAACCGTCAAAGCCCACGATAGGAGACCCAACGTTGCTGTTCAACGGCTGCAAGCAAGTTTGGCATCCACGCCAGAGGTTTTCGACAGTCCGCTGCAACAGCGTTGTTGTGCAGCACCGCTATGACCCAACATAAAGCTAAAATACCTGAGCTTCATTTAGAAGTTTAATATCATCTGCTGTGAGTGTAATCGATGCAGCAGCAATATTTTCTTCGAGGTGTGAGATCGTAGTAGTTCCAGGAATTAAAATGATATTTGGCGCACGATGGAGCATCCAAGACAGAGCAATCTGACTCGGTTTCACATCTTGACGAGCCGCAATCTCTGTTAGGATTCCTTCAGCATTGGCAAGGGGTGCGCCACGTTTCAGTGGGTGCGCGCCAAGGGGTGAGTATGGAATAAATGCAATGTTGTGCTGAGTGCAGTAATCCAGTATGTCCTCCCCATTCCGTTCTGCTAGATTCAATCGATTTTGCACTGAAGAAATGTCAACAATCTGCCGTGCTGCTTCAATCTGGGCGATCGTCACGTTTGATAATCCAATATGGCGAATCTTACCTTCTCGTTGCAGTTCTGCCAGCATCCCTATGGATTCTACAAAAGGCACATTTGGATCGGGACGATGCAATTGATAGAGTCCAATTCGATCGACTTTGAGGCGTTTCAAGCTGGCTTCGCAACTGCGTCGTAGGCTATTGGGTGAACCATCAGTACGAATGTTGTCAGGCGCAGTTTTGAGAACACCACCTTTAGTTGCAATAACGAGATCGTCTGGGTAAGGATAGAGTGCGGATGCAATCAGTTCTTCGTTGTATCCGGGACCATAGGATTCTGCCGTATCGATGAAATTTATCCCTAGCTCAATAGCACGACGGAGCAACTGTTTTCCGGCTGTCCAATCAGCATAGCGACCAAAGTTTCCAGGCTGTCCGGTCAATCGCATCGCACCGTAGCCAAGACGATTTACACTCAAATCACTACCCAGTTGAACAGTGTTTGCGATCGTCGTTTTTTGAGACTCGTGATTCATGATGAAGTCCTCTAGAAATTACTGCACAGAATCTTGCAAGGGAGTGACAAACTCAATGAGATTGCCGTTATTGTCTTTCACAAAACAGAGCCGAACTCCAGCATCAGGGTAGCTACCCAGTCCAACAAAGGCTGGAACCCCGCGTCGGTTCAATTCAGCCAGCAGTGCATCTACGTCATTAACTCGGAAACAGAAATGTCCAATACCACTGGTGCGTAATCCTTCGCCAAAGTCTTTAGTTACAGGCATCCCAGAACGTGACTGAGTGCTGCTCACAATTTCGATCCGAAAGCCATAGACGTTCAAGTACGCCAGTTTCAGGTCTGGGAAAATGCCTACTGTCCATTCTCGTTCGATCGTTGCATCCAACTTGTCTCGATACCACGCAAGGGTTTCTTCATAGTTAGGAACATTGAGCGCAACATGGTCGATTTGCAGAGAACTCAGGCTAGATGAGGATACAGGGTTTTGAGTCGTCATAATTTTATCCTTGCTTAGGTTTGAATGATTTCGATTTAGACACCAACCCAACTGTGAATCAGTTCAAGCTCTTGCCAGATGTCATCATCTGGTGTGTCATCCTGAAGCACTGAGTGGGTGCTTGGACATGTTGTGCTGCGATGCAGTTTTTGAGGGCAGTCAATCTGGGTCAAACCAGATTTCGGCTCTGAAATAACTGTGGGTGCGATTGGCGATGCTTGCATGATGGTTTTCCTTTCAACGTCAGGTATTTCCGGTCAGAGCGAGGGCGAATTCGGCGATCTATCATCGAAGCAGTCTCTTTAGTTTGAATTGAGCCAGCGATGAAACAACTTCGTCAGCTTCGGCATAACGATGTAGGTCATCAAGTAGACCAGCGCTCCAGTCAAAATCAAAGTCCGCAGAGGCAGCGGAAACAGGGAGAGAAACGAGCCGAACAGCCAGAGAATTGCTGTAATTAGGGGATAAATGGCAAGCCAAGTCAGCAAAAACATTTTGTAACGCTGCGGTGTAGCTCGTTGGGTTGGGTGCATAGAAGAACTTCCTTGCCTGGGATACCTTCTACTCAGGTGAAATGCAGTCATAATGGCACTCCGTTCAAAAAAGTAGCAATTACGTGACGTAACGTTAATTAATTGGCTACAACTACTTCACTTGGCTTTTCAAGACCAGCACTTTTGTCTACGGACTTGATTGTTGGAGCAAACTCTGTTTTAATATCGTTACGTCACGTAACTAAAGTATCTTAAGGAGGCAGATCATGTCAAGGAGGGTAAATAAAAAAGTTTCCGTTTCTCGAAGTCCGGGTCGTCCTCGATCGGATGAGGCTCACCAGCGCATCTTAGAGGCTGCCTATGAACTGATGAATCAAACAGGGTTCAACGATCTGACAATTGAGGCGATCGCGGCGCGTGCTGAAGTTGGGAAGCCCACTATCTATCGCCGCTGGTCAAGCAAAGCCCATTTAGTCATGGACGCATTTCTAGCAGCGGTCAATCCAGAATTGACATTCCTAGATCGCGGCTCTGTCAAAGAAGACATTCGGTTACAAATGCAGCAATTGGTAAAAGTACTGCTCAGTCCGCCTGGACAGATTATTGCCATGTTGATTGGTGGCGGACAGACAGATCCTGAATTGATGGAGGCATTTCGAGACAACTGGCTGATGCCACGTCGTAAAGTTGCCAGTGAGGTATTTAACAAAGGCGTTGAGCGCGGAGAGCTACGATCTGATGTGGATGTAGAAGTTGCGATCGATGCACTCTATAGCCCGCTCTTTTACCGCTTGCTGCTGAGGCACGCACCACTTACCCAAGATTTTGTTGATGAATTAGTTGATGTCGTCATGAAGGGGCTTGCAGTTTAGGGCTTAGAGAATGCGATCGCCCTACCATCTAACCTAATCTAATCCTCAACATCGACAAGTAGCTTTTAAACTACCGCCACAACCTGAAATATGAGCGGCACAACGTTGCCCGTAACCCGCCGCGAATGGACTCTCGAACTCAACTAATAACCTTTAAACGGACGGGTTCACGGGCGTTGTTAGCCGCTTGCTGAGTCAACACAAACCTGGACGGGGTCTTTCATTCACCCACGAGCACTTTGGCGATCGCTTCAATCTGATTCACCACCACTGAGATATGTCCTTCATTTGGATACATCACCAGCTTAGTCGTTGGGAGAGTTGCAGCAATTCGCTTTACCAGATCAAGCGGAACATTCCTATCCTCTTTACCATAGAACAATGTCAGCGGCATCCGAATTTCATCTAAACTAAAGTCCCACTTTCTGAGGTAAAGCTGAAGATCCCAAGCGGTTCCTCGTGTTCCTGAACGCAGTCCCTCGTTCAAAGCCTCACAGCTTTTCTTTATCTGATCTGGCGATTTTAATACCGCGTAATCTGCTGCCGGAAGTCTTTTCTTTAAAGTTTCTAATAGTTTGTCTGGAGGACCATTAAGCGATCGCTGTGTCAATTTCATTGAGGCTTGATACAGCCAGGGAAAATACTTGATTAAAATCAAACTCCAACGGTTGTATTTCAGCAAATCCGCAGTTGTAAATTCCCATGCTCCTGAAACGATCACGGCTGAATGTAATCGATTGGGAATCTTTGCAGCACAGGCAGCAGTATAGCCGCCTCCCGACGAAACACCCAACACTGAAAATTTGTCTAACCCCAAGGCATCGGCAAGAAATGTGACATCCTTCGTCCAATCAGAAAATCCGCGATTCGGTTGGAAGTCTGACTGTCCTATTCCCGGACGATCTGGCGCAATCAGTCGTAAGCCTAATCGGATAAATACTTCATCGCCTAACAACAATGGCTCTAAACGAGAGGTTCCGCCACCATGAAAATAGAAAACGGGATGCCCGTTGAGGTCGCCGTACTCTGCATAGGCTAACCGTCGCTCGTCGGGTAAGGTAAGAAAATTCGTACTCCCCATAGCATTGTTCTTTAATCGTAAACTGAGTCTGGCATCTCATTATCTCTTTACGAATAACCTTGACAGATAACTTTGCAGGCTAACGTTCGTAATCACCGGACACAGACGACCTCGGCATCTAACAGACCATACTGAATCGTTCCGGTGCATTGCGGTTGTTATGCTGCGCAAACTCATCAACTAAACTGGGCGTTCATAAGGTTCACTATACTGGCGATAGCCAACCCGCTTGAACGCAGAAATCATCCGCACATTATCCACCGCCGTGTCACAAAAGACTCGCCAGACTCCGATCTGTTGCAAGGTCTGTGTCCCCTTGGATAAAAGGTCGTTTGCCAAACCAAGTCCTCGATACTCTGGCAAAACACCCATATAGTAGATTGTTCCTTCCTCTAAACCCTCTTTGGCACATCCTGGAAAAATGACCGGAAGTACAAACCCTACAATTTCCCCTTTTTCGTTTATCCCAAACTGCCACCAGTCATCTTGATACGCGAAGTCTTCTCTTGCTGAATTCAAAAATATCTCAGTCGTTTTACGAGGATCAGGGTTTGATGCTCTCTGGCGATCACTCGCATCGACTGATTCAGCCATTATCCGCGTAACAATTGAAGTCAATTGATCGTCCATTGCTTTGACTGGTTCAAAGGTCAACCGAGACGAAACTTCAATCAACCGCTCCGGCTCTTCCCAAACAAAAGGCACTTTTAGATAGGTTTGCTGGCTCATAGGCGATCGCAACAAAAGTCTGTGAACTCGCTAGGCATACTACATAATACTACAAAACGAGTATTGTCCGGCTTCCAAACACTCACAAGTAATCTTCAGATTGCTGTCCCTACCCAAGATTCAGCGGCATAACGTTCCTGGTCAGCGGTTGCCGATACCTTTGCAACACGACCAGTAGCTTTATGCAATCCGCTGCACCAGGGTTGTTATGCGGCGCTACTGCAATGCACTTTTTCAACAACTTGATGAATTGCATCAATGACTAATTCTGGTTCATCGAGTTGGATTGCATGTCCACTTTCGTGAGCAACAATGTGAACGCCTTGGAGCGACTCATTGGCTAAATCTGCATGTAATGCTTGCAGCTTCTCAAGTACTTCTTGGGTTATGTCGAAGTCTGGCTTTCCAGCCGACAAAACAATGAGAGGAATATCAGGAAACGACTTTGTCTGGCGTGTCTGTTCGATCTGGTTCATGCTAACTGATACCGCAGCCGATTCTTGAGCAAAGGTTTTCCCAAATTGGGTTTGAGAATAGAGTACTTTAGCAAGCGACCGCACTGAAGGCGGAAATTTTTGGAATAAACCAGCCGCCATCGGCAAAGAATCAAACGTGACGAGCAAACGAAGCAGACCAGTACGTCCCATGATTGGCACCACATGGGTTAACAGTCCTTCAAGTCGTTTGTTCAATTCAACCCATTCGACTGGTGCATCCTCATACATTCGCTCATGAGCTACATCCACTAAAACCATCCCAGCGACTTCTTCTGGGTGATGATAGGCAAACAAGCGAGTGAATAAACCACTTAAAGACATTCCTACTAAGACATAAGGCGGTTCAATTTCAGCCTCTCTCAACAGTTGCCGCAATTCACCAACGACTTGCTCAGCCGTGCGAGGTTTTGAACTTGAATCACTCCAACCATAGCCTGCTCGATCGTAAGTTAAGATTCTTGTAAATTTGGCAACTTCAGGCTGCACTAATTGCCAATCTAGATGAGTACCTCCGGTTCCACTATCTACGATGACTGTTGGGCGACCTTCACCCATTATTTGATAGTGCCAACTTTTACCGTTGATTTGAACTACTTTTCCAGGAGGCAGAAACCTTCGGCGATCGCGACTTGTAGCAAGTGTTTGATAAATTGCTCCAAATCCAACTACTCCAATCACTACCCCAAGGGGTACAACAAGCCATAACATCCAGTTGATCCCCTCAACTTACATCCGTTTACAATTGTTCCACAAATGGCTTTTCAACCACGCTTCAAGGGATAAAGCTGCATAACTATTATTTGGACTGAAAGTTTCTGCCTAAGATCCCGATTTGAGGGACTTAACCCGAATCTTTCTGCCTAAGTCCGAATCGAGCGACTTAGCCCGACACAATTTCCGCAGAATACCCCTCGACAGGGATCTTAGGCGGAAATCTTCCGTATTTCTTCCAACAGAGAACCTGTAGCTGTCCGCCTCAGATCCCGAATAACAGAATCATAGAGTTGGGATTCGCCCTGATGGAACCACGACCCAGAAAACTGATTGAACAAGTCTCTGACTTGTTGCGAGTGAAGCACTATTCCTATCGGACTGAACAGACCTACATCCAGTGGATTCGACGCTACATTCTGTTCCATAACAAGACCCATCCTAAAGAGATGGGAAGTCCAGAAATTAAAGCATTCTTGACGCATCTTGCCGTTCAAGAACAAGTCGCCGCTTCCACGCAAAACCAAGCGCTCAGCGCCATTTTGTTCCTCTATCGCGAAGTGTTGCGGCAGGAACTTGATGCGTCCATTGATGCCGTTCGAGCCAAGCAATCCCGTTACTTGCCGACAGTCTTGACCAAAGATGAAGTTAGAGACGTGATTGGCAATCTCAGCGGGGTCTATCAACTGGTGGTGCAAGTTCTCTATGGTAGTGGAGTACGGTTAAACGAAGGATTAAACATCCGCATCAAAGACCTCGATTTTGCTCAACAGCAGATCATCGTTCGCACGCCAAAAGGGGTTGAGAGTCGAGTCACGATGCTGCCTACCAGTCTAAACGAACCTCTACAGGAGCATCTGCGACGGGTACGCCGATTGCACCAGCAAGATTTAGCTCAAGGCCATGGAGCCGTGCATTTGCCGTATGCACTAGCTCGAAAGTATCCGAGTGCGGAGCGATCGTGGGTGTGGCAGTTCGTGTTTCCGTCAGACCGTCGCTGTCGTGACCCTCGAAGCGAACAAATCAATCGCTACCATCTGCATGAAAGCGGAGTGCAGAAAGCCTTGAAGCAAGCGGTTTTTGCCGCAAGGATTCAGAAGCGAGTGGGCTGCCATACCTTTCGTCATAGCTTTGCGACACATTTGTTAGAAGCGGGGTATGACATTCGCACCGTTCAAGAATTGTTGGGGCACAAGGATGTGAAGACCACGATGATTTACACTCACGTTCTCAATCGTGGTGGTAGGGGAGTGCGAAGTCCGCTTGATCCATAAAGCGCGATCGCGCCTTTCCAGCCTCTCTAAAACGGTGATTTTTGCAAAGAAATATGAGATTTTGAGACTCATGCTGCACCTTCTAATAGTCAGAACTCACAGAATGTTGAATCTCTCTAAACCAAGAGTATGAGACGGTTTTTAAGAAAACCATAGAAGCGCATCGTCGAAATTGCAAAGCTAAGTTGCACTACAGCCAGAGAATAGAATTGCTAATTGCCATCTCTTGCCCCGGTTAACCACGTCAACGTACCGCTGCTCCGATCGCAGAAATTCTGCGCTAAAAGCTTGCTCTACCGTTACCGCTATGACAATTGCTCGACGACAAATGCAGTTGTAGACGATTACCCAATGGTAATTTAAGCCAGTTTTAGTCCAAAACGGTATTTACATTGAATGTGTGACAGTGCTTCAGCTTAGAGAGTCCGCAAGTATCACTCATTCAGCAGCAGAGTTTGAAATTCTGAGAGCGAAGTTAGTACAGTCGCTTGCCTGAGCAATTGCTTTAATCGATCTAAGTCCTCCACTTGATTAATTTGGTCGATCAATTCTGGTGATACTTCCCCAAAGCGCACATCCAAAACTTCTGTCACCGAATCACGGGCATTCTGTAATTTGCCGCGCTCAATCGCAAATCGCTCAATCGTCGTCAGGTAAGGCATAGCATTTTCAGCTCCAAAACGGCGAACTTCAGTGTCGAAAATTTGGTCTAGCTCTGGTGGTAGCGTCATCATTAAATCGACTAGCCGAAACAGCTCTAGAATGGTGTCTTCACTATATCCTAACGCCTGCATTCCTTGAACCAGTCGCAACTTCCACGCTAACCGCTCTTCAGAATCACCGCTCGTTTTCTGAGTATACAAATGCGCTCGAACTAGCATTGCATAAGGGTTCAGACTCTGCTCTAAAAACTCCCACTGCAATTCGTAATCCAAGAGTTTGACGATCGGGAACTCAATTCCAACTCGACAGCCCCACAATGTGGAGTGATAGGTTTGCGGTCGCCAATTGGGTTGATCATCCCCTAATACTGCTAAGCTCACGACCTCTCGATTGTAGCGGTCAAAGACTCGGTAGCTGTAGGTGTACATTCGCTTAGCAAATTCAGAATCATACTGACTCTGAACTTCTACATGAATCAGAACCCAAGTTTCTTGTCCATCTCGTCTCCACACTTTAACCAGCTTATCGACAAATCGCTTGCCGATCTCTGCATCCCGCACCACTTGCTGAAACTCTGAGTCTAACGATTCGTAGCTCAATTGCCAATCAATCTCAGCATGAATCTGAGGAAAAAAGAAGGCGAGGAATGGCTCGAAATAGCGTTCTAGCGCTTCTTTCCAAGGAGCATCGTAATTAGCGGAAGGAGCAGTAGGCACAGCAGTCACTCATTTCGGGACACGGATTACTATATCGCTGGTAGAAGAGCGATTCAGCATCACTTCAATTGCTTTAATGGCTTTAATGGCTAGTTAAAAACCATGACAAGATGTCATGGTTTCAAAGTGAGGTAGGAAATTGTAGATTTAGAAGTGAGAATCAGAGATTGCATCAACTTCTTACGCGAAGACAGTATTCAAAAATATTTCAGCTAAAATTCAGAAGCTTTGAAAATCATAGGAATATGTAAGCCATTCATGATTCTTACAGTTGCATCGTTCAAGGGTGGCGTTGGGAAGAGTACATCCGCCATTCATCTTGCTGCTTATTTACAGCAGAAAGCTCCAACACTGCTCATTGACGGAGATGTAAATCGATCTGTTACAAATTGGGCAACCCGTGGCAATCCTTCCTTTAAAGTGGTGGATGAACGTCAGGCTGCTAAATATGCAAGGAGTTACGAGCATATTGTGATTGACACGCCTGCTAGACCAAGCCACGAAGACCTCAAAGCATTGGTAGATGGATGTGATCTGTTAATTATTCCGTCGAGTCCTGATGCTTTTGCGCTTGATGCCTTAATGCTCACTGTCGATGCGTTGGTGGAGTTGGATAGTGATCGCTATAAAATCTTACTCACCATCATTCCTCCAGCGCCTTCAAAGGAAGGAGAGAAAGCACGAGTAAGCCTGACTCAGGCAGGGCTTCCAGTTTTTAAGACAGGTATTCGACGACTCATCGCATTTCAGCGTTCTGCGCTATTGGGCGTTCCGATTAATGAAGTTGACGATCCTCGCGCAAAGCAGGGCTGGGAAGATTATCAAAAGGTTGGAAAAGAGATATTGTCATGAGCAATTTTGATGCCATCATTCGGGCAGCGAAGGGAAATGCAGAGCCGGAAAGTAAAGAGAGCAGTCTGCTGAAACTCACAAACCCCGTAAAGAGCGACATGAACTCAGTGCAATCAGTGAGAGCACTTGAGGATATTCTCGAGCGAGAAACGAATACTCGTGAATTGAACCAGTCTCACGTTGAAGCATTGGCGGAGTCGATATCCGTGCTAAGTCTGCTAGAACCTTTAGTTCTGGATGAGCAAAACCGCCTTTTGGCTGGAGCACATCGTTTGGCAGCCATTAAGTTGCTGAGAGACCAGAACGCAACTGCTTACAAAAAGCTTTTTCTGTCTAATCTGATTCCGGTGCAAGTTTTACCCTTTGACGCAGAACAAGAGCCAGACCGGGCATTGCAAGTCGAAATTGCGGAGAACGAGCATCGCCGAGACTATACACCAAAAGAGGTGAGAGCGCTGGCAAATCGGCTGAGATCGTCGGGCTATGTCGACCAGCCTGGTAGACCCGCGAAAGGAGCTAAAGCATTACGTCCTGCCTTAGAAGTGATTGTGGGAAAGAGTCTGAGAACGGTTCAACGGTATCTGAATGAGGAGCAAAATAAAAAACCACGACAAGATGTCATGGTTTCTGAAAAGAAGATTTTGCATCAGGCGCTCAAGAAGTTGCAGGAGTGGGAGTCGATGAGTGATTCTGAGACGCTGACTCCTAAGCGTCGATCGCTAAGCAAGCAACTCCCTAAGCTGATGAGACTGGTTGAAGAGGTAATCAGCGAGATTGAATCTTAAAGCTCCAAGTCATAATTCTCCGCTATTTTAACAATCCGGTCAGACTCGCCGCATTAAAATTACGTTTAATCCTTGGCTGCGATAGCGAGTGTAACGCTCCCGTACATCCACTGGACCCTCTTGTGCTGTAATTTCTTCAAATCCAATGCGGTGATAAAACGCCTGCAAATGGCTCCAAGGAATACAGTAGCATGGCTGATTCGCAAGCTCGATCACGACGTGCTCTAGAAGTTTGGAACCAATACCTTGACCCTGAAAGGTTGGCTCAACTTGCATACCCCGTAGTGCCACATATCCAGCTTCCGGACAAAGTTGAGCTGTGCCAATCACTTGCTGATCCTCGAGTGCAACAAACACGGTTGCTGTCGAATTCAAACTGCCTGGGTATTTGACTTTGCCATAGAACCTTTCCACAGCGTCATATTCGCCAGGGTCCGCCTTCCGAATCACAATTCCCTTCATTCGTAGCCTCATGTCTCAATCAATTAAAGCAGTTTTCTAATGCAGGGCTCCAAAAAATTGATCCCAGACGGCACCAATTCTACTCAATCAGGTTACTTTCGCGATCTCAGAAATCGTGACGTAGAATGTGTCGATTTGCCTAATATAGTCCCTATCAAAAAAGGGATATATTTTTGGCAGTTTCAGCTTTCTCTTGAAGGCTTTGATCTTCCTAGCTTTCAGGTCGCGATGGGAGAAGGGAAAACGCTCTATCAAAAAACGGTCGGTTTTTAATAAGGGTTGGTGCAGGATGGATAGTCCTAAGAACATGACCATACAGTACACCTCAGAGCAGATTGTTAGCAATTATCTTTGATATGCAAGTAGCAGAATGTTGATGGATGGAATATATAACTGAGACAAATCGCCATTAATGCTACCTCCTATTTGCGACTTTAAAGACACATGAGCATCCACATTACGACGAATATCTGATAACACTGTGATAGCATCCTTGAGAAAAATGCGCTCTGCGCTACTAATCTTCGACTTTGCCTCTAGTCTTTCAAGATTATTCTTATATTTGCCAAGCGTTCCAGTATTGATTTCGTAAGGATGATTAATATTGAGCCGAGTTAATTCCTGTTGGAGCCATACATTAATTGATACCAATACTCTCGTTGCTTCAATGAATCCATATACCTTCGCTGCTTCAGGTGTTGGTAATTCCTCAGAGCCTGTGACCCCCTTTTTTAGGTGGTCATTTTTGCTGATAAGCGAAATTTCATTGCTTAGAAAAACAGATTTTATTAGTGCTTCAAATCCTGTTGAAAAACGCAACCACCATACCCAGTATCCATAAGGATCATTTTCAAGAAGTAATTGTCTTTTTTGTTCTGCATCTGATGCTTCCTGAATTGCGTATGCTGATTCGTCAAACTCAAGAATGTTCAACCAAGTCACCTGATCAATCGCAAATTTGTGTAGTGCCTTAGGAAAATCACTAAAATCCTGAGTTATGGTCATTTGGTTAATACTTTTTTTGATTGCTAACGTCGTCGAGCTTACCAGCGTACGAACCAGCTTGGCTAAAAACCGGAGAAGATCGTCCGTACGTCCGGTGCAGTGAGCAGTTAGGGTTGAAGTGGAACATACTAGAGCGAATCCCTGAACTACCCTCTCATTGTTTTATAACCATGTTGCGCTTTCTGCTCTGCTTCAACCAGCCATTCACTGAAAGCACGGGCATCATCACCATGCTTATAAACAACCCAAAGACGATCCCATTGAACCTGAAGCATCTCGGGAATTGCTGTAACAGGACAATCCATGGAGCGATACCAGTCATCACCTTCGCAGTAGGGCATCGAAAATTGACGAGACTCAGGTGTAAAGACAAGGGCGTATACTTCAATCTTTATTTTTAAATTTTTGTCATCTCGGCACGTGATTTCTATTTTCACTGTATTTCTCTACTGCTCGAATGATGTTTTATTTGACACCTAACTATTGAGTTGAACCGCACCGAGTAAATCAAGCAGCACCAACTTTAGTTGGTAGTGCAGTTAACTTTGCCACTGTTTGCAGCACGTCGGTTCCAACGAAATGTTCTACGGAACTGGCGTGGATGTAGTGTTCCCAACCGGTAACATTTCTATCCAGTTCTCGTGGAACTATTATTTGGACTGAAAGTCTCTGCCTAAGATCCCAAATTTAGTCGCTTAGCCCGACAGGATTTCCGCATAATACCCCTCGACAGGGATCGTAGCCCGCAATCTTCCGTATTTCTTCCAACAGAAAACATAGTGCTGTCCGTCTAAGATCCCGACTCGCAACATTACAGCGCTGGGAATCGTCATGATGGAGCCACGACCGAGGAAACTGCTCTAAGTGAAGCATTATTCGTATCGCACTGATTGGAAAAGCTGCTACAAATCAAGGTGAAGAACTCTGTTTCCACTGGTTGCACATCTCGTGGGGACAACTGTGCTTCCTCTAGCGAAAAAGGGGTAAGAAACCCAGGCAGGGTAAAGGGAATAGATTCTTTTTGCGCTCCATCAGAAAACAAGCCTTTTTTGATGAGGCGGTAAGCATTACCCGTGAGCATCTGCCATCCGATTACAATTCCAGTTCATAAATCTGGGCAATCTCCTCGGCTTGAATCCCCAGATACGCTAATGTCTGCTGCTGTGTTGCATGCCCAAACGCTTCCATCAGCAACGGGACTGCTGTTCCACGCTCCAGTCGCTGCCAGTAGCCCCAAGTCTTGCGCAAGCTGTGGCTACCATACTTGCCTTTCAATCCCACATGCTGACACCACGTTTTGACCATTGTGCTTACAGTGGGAACCGTCAAGCAACCGCGCTTGCCCTGGAATAGGAACGCCTCATCGGGAAGGGGACAGGTATCGAGATGCTGAGCAATCGCCTTGACCACCGCTCCATTCACTGTGACAGAGCGGAACTTTCCCGTTTTGCTCTGCTTCACCCGCAGCACATCGCCGGGTTGCAGGGTGCGCACCTGACCCACTGTCAATGAGAGCAATTCATTCGCCCGGAAGGCAGTGTTAATGCTTAGCACAAACAGGCAAAGATCACGGGGCTGATCGCGCAACAGTTTCTTAATCCGGTCGATCGCTTTTTTATCCCGGATCGGTTCAACCGTGAGGACCGATCCGGGAAGCGGGTGATGCGGATTTTCGCCTTTTTGGAACGCCATGCCAGCCTCAAATTTTTCACTAAGTTATCACAGCTTATAGCCAATAACTTAATGAAAAAAGTTACTCCGAAAAATCAGCGAGGACAGAAAACAGCGCTGAACACTATGTAGGACAAAGAACACAGCCGATTTCCGATTCACTAAGTTTTTCGCAGAAGTTAATGAAATGGACAAGTCAGTTAAAGACGAATTGAACGGGATCTGAGAATCGAGTAGTACAAGCTTGCTTCTCAAAGAAATACTGAAGTTTTCTGTCTAACCGGCTGTCGGAAGGGTATTATGCGGAACATCTGTCGATCTAAGTGTTCCAAACTCCAGAGTTAGGCAGAAACAGTCGGTCTAATGCCCGGAATTAAGACACTATGCTGACATAGAGCAGTCTAAATATCCGTTCTGGCAGATTAGCTGACGATTTTCTTCCTAGTGCATCAAATCGGGGTATTAGAGAGAAAGAGTCGTCCTAATCGATAGTTAGGCTGAAAATTGATACAAACTAAGGACATGACAAATGGAATCTACTTCTAAGAAAGGAGACAAGCCTAGGCTTAAAGACACAGTTGAAATTTGTCAAAGCTTTCTAAATATCCTTCGAGATTCTTCAATATTTTTAATATTTCTCCTGCTTTTACTAAATCCTGGGGTTATTAATAAAATTCTAAATAAAGCTGGTTTTGTGGAAGGAGAAATAGCTGGCTTTAAGTGGAAGAAACAGCTTGAAAAAACTGATGATAGATTAATTGAGGCTACAAATCAAATTGATATTCTAAGGAAGAGACTAGAAGAATCAAATAACGCCATATCTAAGCTAAACGAAGACAAAATTAAAGATCAAGGAATTGAGGAACAGATAAACAAAAATCAAGAAGCTCTCCGAGGGGCAAGCTCTGTTAATTCTGGAATACAAACCACCTTAGAAGCTAATACTTCACTTTTAAATCCAAGAGTAAATACAGGACTTGATTCCCTAGTCAATATTGTAAACGAATATAAAATCCAAATTTTTTATAATGAAAGTAAACCCGACCAAAAAAAAGTGGCTTTTGAAGTAAAGGATGCTTTAGAGAAATCAGGCGTTAAATCTACTATTCAGGTTCTTCCTCAGCTTGACAAAGCATCTTCTAATCAAATCCGATACTTTGCCGAGACTGAGAGGGAAGTAGCATATGCTTTGCAAAATGTATTAGGAGAGGCTTACCCTAAGCGCAGCTTTAAGTTACAAACTGTCTACACTTCATCTCCCGGTTCAATTTCAATCTTTTTAGAATCCTAGCAATTTCAATATTCGGTAATGTTCTAGGTTGTGTTGATATTTCAGCGAAGTTCAATCAGCAAGGCTGTGAAATAAAAAGCCACTTCTAATGGTTTGTTGTATTCCTGACTCATGTTTGCAGCATCTTTAACAAGTGAGACACTCATTGCGACATTTCCCTTAAAACCTTGCTAAAGCAACTTTTTTGCCTTTAGGGAATCTATGGATATGATGTACGTCATATTCTGCATGCAATGCCCTTGCAAAAGCCTCATCTCCTAAAACAGCCGGAGGTTAGTCGATTCGTTCGAGAGTTACGTCAACTAACTGCAATGACACAAGAGCAGTTCGGGGTGCAAATAGGGGTGTCTTACGAAGCGATTAGTCGAAGAGAGAATGGGAGAATGCAACCTTCATCTTTGGCACTTCGACAGCTAGAACGAATTATGCAAGAACTAGATGA
>JAHHHP010000067.1 GCA_019359275.1 Myxacorys chilensis ATA2-1-KO14
TTAACAAGCTCAAGCACTTTCGCCGCGTCTTTTCTCGTTTTGAGAAGAAAGCGAAGAATTTTCTCAGCTTTGTTTATTTCACTGCCTTGCTGATTGAACTTCGCTGAAATGTCAACACAACCTAGTACGAGAGTTTTAATAATATATTTGTCAACTCCTAATAATCTTGATGATGCCTACAATTTATTTACGGTGCTAAATAGCCGAGGTCTTCAACTACAAGCAAGTGATATCTTAAGAGCACAAAATTTAAGGCACATAAAAGATGAGGGCAACCGAAAAGAATTTGCCGAGAAATGGGAGAAATATGAAAGCGCTATAAATGAACCATATAATTCATTTGATGAGTTCTTGTGGGCTATCGTTTTTATAACAATGAAATATAGAAGTGATGACAACAAAAACCTTAACAAAGCCTTCAAATTTATGTATGGTAGAAATATGTTAACTAGAGGAGAGGGAACTTTTGAAGTCATCGGTCGCTACGCTAAGCATTTGCAGGCTATTACCAGTAATGATATCTGTACCAATGAGGTTGGAAACTTTTTCGTAAATCTTAATTACATACTAGCAAAAACTTACGGGAATGCTTATGTTGCTCCCTTAATGCATTACAGGGCATGCTTCAAAGAGTTTAGAATTTGCGACTTTTTAATTAGGTTAGATAACCTTTGCTCAGTTTACTGGTTGACGGGTAAGGGAAACCTTCAATCAAGAATCTTCATTTTACTAAGAAAGATGGAGGAGATATCAAAACAAACCGGAGATATAAAAGAACTGGCATCACAGTTTCTTGATTCTCCTGTCCTAAAGTATGAATATCAAGACGAAAAAGCTTCTACTGTTGTTGAAATTGAGCACTTTCTCGATTTTCTTGACAATGAAAAGTGGGGGGACTACGCAGGGCAAAGAATTAACAAAACTCGTTACCTACTACTAAAAATAGATCTCTTATCAAGTAGTTTGAATTCGAGAATTTACTTTGATGGCAGCACTTCCTCTGTGGAACATATAATGCCTAGAATTTTAGGAGAAACCTCTAGTATTTCTGAACTCGATCATAAAAAGTGGGTTCACAGGCTTGGAAATGTAGTTTTAGTAGATAGAAAGAAGAATTCATCACTAAGTAATAAAGAGTTTCCTGATAAAAAAACTAAATATAAGGGCTCCATAGAAAACAGAGCAAATACTAATTACATTTTTATGACTTATAATGAATGGAATATCGAAACACTTAGAGAAAACCACTATCGAGTTTTTGATTTACTAAAGACATATTATTTAGGTAGTTCGTTTGAAACGGTCAAGAAGCTATTGAAAGGTTAAATCACTCAGTTGTAATTTTCGTATTTCTACAGAGTGATAAGCTCGCTTACTAGAGAACCTAACTCCGAAAGGTTTCATATCCTATTAGAAAAACTGCTTTCGTCCACCAATTTTCGCTTCCCTTCGATTGTATTTAAACGGTATGAATCTGAAGTATCGGAACTCACTTTGGTGAAATTTGTGCCTAGAACGAATCGGCAAAATATTTGTGGAAAGCTAAGCAAGAACAGATCTGCTTATAGAGATCGTTCGTTGTTTGAGAATGCCAAAGCGCAAGTCGGTAAAGTCTCAGCATTTCTTGATGCAACAACTGGAGTAGTAGGAAACATGCTTTAGGTGCTAGCGCGCATGCGGTGCAATCGTTCTCTAGAATGGGTTTTCATAAATAAAGAAGTTAAAATTTGAGTAGTTAGGAACTCAGCATCAAATCTGGTTTGGGAATTGGTAATAAAGATTTGCTAAAGAGTTGAAGGGTTAGGGCATACTGAGCTATCTCGTAACGTCAGTCGTGCCATGATCTCTTGAATCAGTAACTCAGTTACGAGTTTCCTAAGTTTCTCAGTCCATTCAAGCGGCGATACCCGTATGATGCAGCTTCCGATTCCGGCACATTACGATCGCACGAAAGTCGGCACCTTTTGGCGTGTTCCTTACCAGCAACGTGCGATCGACGCTGAGCAGTGGGCAAAGCAGCATCAGATTCAGCCTGCGTCATCGGATGATCGGCGGGTGTGTTTGCTGGCGATCGATGTGCAAAATACGTTCTGCATTCCTGATTTTGAGTTGTTTGTGGGCGGGCAGTCAGGTCAGGGAGCGGTAGAGGATAGCGATCGCTTGTGTCAATTCATTTATCGCAACCTCGGAGTCATTACAGAAATTGCTCCGACGATGGACACGCACACGGCGATGCAAATTTTTCATCCGATCTTTTGGATCAATGAGGCAGGAGAACATCCCACGCCAACTGCCACAATGATTACCCTAGACGATGTTGAGAATGGAGTTTGGAAGGTCAATCCTGCGATCGCGTACAGTCTAAAGCGCGGCAATTATGAGGCACTGCAAAATCATGCGCTGCACTATACTAAGCAACTGACTCAAGATGGAAAATATCCGTTAACGGTGTGGGCGTATCACTCAATGTTGGGCGGTATTGGACACGCATTAGTTTCTGCCTTTGAGGAAGCAACATTCTTTCACTGCATCGCTCGCAGCAGCCAGACGAACTTTGAGATTAAAGGCAATAATCCTCTTACAGAAAACTACTCTGCGCTGAGTCCAGAAGTTCTTTCTAGTATTGATGGACAGCTTATCGCCGAGAAGAATAGTCATCTCATCCAATCACTGTTTGATTTTGATGCGGTGATCATTGCGGGACAAGCAAAGAGCCACTGCGTTGCGTGGACGATCGATGATTTGCTCACTGAAATTAAGGCGAAAGATCTGCGTCTTGCCCAAAAGGTTTATTTATTAGAAGATTGCACCTCTCCGGTTGTTGTTCCAGGTGTAATTGACTTTAGTGAGCAAGCTGATGCTGCGTTTAGGCGATTTGCAGAGGCAGGAATGCACCTCGTCAAATCAACCGATCCAATTGAGACTTGGCTCAAGGGTTAACCGATTGACGGCGTTGGCACTGAGGGCAGAAATGCGCCGATCGTCCTGCCAACTTTAGGCGTTCAATCGGTGTTGTACAGGCGCGGCATTCTGCTCCATCGCGTCCGTAAACCCAAGCGATGCCACCATAATTGCCATTAACACCCGACACATCGCGAAAATCGCTAAATGATGTGCCTCTAGCTGCAATGCTGTCTTTGAGAACTTGAATTACATTCTCTCGCAAACGCTTGATGTCTGAATCGCTCAGCGTTGTACACAGCGTTTGAGGATGAATTTTGCTTAGAAAAAGCGCTTCATCCGCGTAGATGTTTCCGACTCCAGCAACGAGGGTTTGATCGAGGAGTGCATTTTTGATCGGGCGCTTGCGATCGCGCAGCCATTGGGCAAAATATTCCTCCGAAAACTCGTCTGAGAAGGGTTCAGGCCCCAGGTTTTGCAGCCCGGTAATGATAGATTTGGGAGTGCGATCGCGGGGGACAAACCACATCTGTCCAAAGGTGCGCTGATCAACAAACCGCAATTCTTGCCCGTTCGGAAAGAATAATCGAACACGAGTATGTTTTTGCAGTGGCTCGTTCTGGCTCAACCATAGCAACTGTCCCGTCATCCGAAGATGAACGCCAAGCCAACTTGCTGGCGATGAAGAAAGTTCGGCAAGCAAGTATTTTCCGTAGCGATGCCATTCAACAATCGATAAGCCCTGCAATTGGGCAACAAATTCTAAGGAAGAGCTAGGAGCCGCGATCGTGCGATCAAGCAACACATCGCCGCCCTGAATGGTTTGATCGAGAGTGACTTGATTTAGGCCGAGGCGAACCGTTTCAACTTCGGGAAGTTCTGGCACGAGGAAAAGAATTTAGCTGAACACCCTCACGCTATCACGAGTTCAAACCAGTGTGGGATTGGGAGAGCTAATCCATAGGTCGAGCTAATCCATAGGTCGAGCTAATCCATAGATTGAGAGAACCTAAAGCTTGCTAGTTCTAGTCTTAGCGTGGGTACGTTACGAAGCAGTAGTAAGTTAAGGCTTCTTGAATGAAACCGGGTCTGCACAGAGGGCAACTGACCGTATGGAAAGATGAGCAAGGATTTGGGTTCATCCAACCAGCCGATGGTAGCCAGGATGTGTTTCTTCACATCACTGCATTGAAAGATAGAACCCGTCGTCCGCAGGCAGGTGATGTAATTTACTATTACCCAACCTTCAACCAGAACAACGAAGTTCGTGCAGACAACGCTTTTATCTTAGGCGCAAGAGCCAAATCTGTCTCCGCTTCAACAAATAGATCCACATCTAGAAACACCGTACTTAAGCATCTAGTTCTAGTGTTGGCAACATTGCTTCTATCGGCGTTGCCAATGTGGGGAGCGATCCAATTTGCATTGGTAACTGCTAATCCCATTCCGCTTATTCTCTATCCCACAATGAGTGTATGGACTTTTGCACTGTACAAGGATGATAAGTTTCGTGCGAAGCGGAACAGATGGAGAATTTCAGAAAACAGATTGCATCTGCATGAACTAGCAGGTGGATGGTTAGGAGGGTTCGTTGCTCAACGCACGATTCGTCACAAGAATAAAAAGAGGTCTTATCAAGCAGTGTTCTGGGGAATTGTTACACTCCACTTGCTGCTTTGGTCGGGCTGGCTTTTCCTCAAGTAAAACGCGACATTTTTTTGCTTGCGTCTTTAAAGAGTCTAAGCAACAGAGGTTTGAGCAACAGCAGCTACCTGAAATAACCCTAGTTTAATGAAGCTGAAAGTCGCACAAAATCGAGCAGAATTCTTGTTTGAATTCTACTCGATGAATGCAACAGTGTTAGTTTTCGGAGTAAACAGTTAATTCGCAGGAGATTAGTCTTTTTTCTTCTGCGTTTCTGGTTTAGCCTCAACTTTCCCAGGTTTCGCAGCCGCTGATGCTGACGCCGGAGCCTTGCCTGCTTTAGCCTTTGGAGGCTCGACTTCAACTAATTCATTCATGGCATAGTTGTTGGTGTTTACACCACTTGCATTGCCGCTGTAGCCAGTATAGTTAACGCGATCGAAGCGGACAATCACCGGATATTTGATGCCACTTTGATCAATAGAAGCAACCGTTCCAACGTCTTGGAACCAGTAGGACTCTTCACGCAAAATGCGGACTTTAGAACCACGTTGAACCATGAGTGTTTTCCTTTTGTTATCAAACATCAACCAGCTAGGCGACAACTTCCGCTAAGAACCCGTCACCTGACCTCGCTTGATGAATAATTTTCCCCAATTTACTACGGTTGGTGAACGGTTCAGCAGTTAGGAGGATGGGTTGAAACAATCTGAAACAATCGGAAGAAGGGATGAGGGAGGTCTTCGACCCGCTTCGCGAGGAGGGATGAGGGATGAAGGATAGAAAATAAGGCGACTCAACTCAGTTTAAGGTGAACCACTAGTAGGTTCTGCCACGCCAACGGGTGGGAGTTTGGGTAGAGGAAAGGAAAATTCGGAGGACGGCGAGGGGATCGGCGAGAGGAGAAAACCAGAAGAGCCAGCGAGCAGTTGCTTGAGAGAGATCATATGAGGGTGCGATCGCCCAATTTAAGGCAATCCGAATCGCGACTAAAAACCCATTTACACCGAGCGAGATTAAAGCTGGGAGCGTCGTGTTTCCGTTGGCCACAAGAAAGCCAGAAATTAGCAGCATGAATAGCGGTAATCCCTGCACTGCCGTCAATAACCATAGATCTCCCCACACCTGACCCTTAGTAGCCGCATCTTTGAGGTCGAGCGATCGCCCCCATTCATCCCACGTTTCTTTCATGCCGTCGTACATGCGGACTTTTAGCACCTTGGCTCCGTCGAGAAAGCCGACTTTAGCTCCGCGTGCGGCGGCATAGCGGACTAGAGTCACATCGTCACAGAACGAGTTTCGAGCGCTGGCATAGCCATCTAATTGAACCAGCAGCGATCGCCGACAGAGGCAACATTGTCCGTTCGCCATTTTTCGCTCGGGCGGATTGTCTTGATCTCCAGCAGGTCCAAAGCGATATACCAAGGTCATGAGCAGCGCGGGCTGTAACCAAATCTCGCCTGGGTAGTTGAGAATGAAGCGCGGTGAGAGCGTGATCAGATCGTAATCTTCTGCGATCGCGGTTTCCAATAAACTGCACACGAGTCCCGGATGCGGAATCGTATCGGCATCAATGCCTAAAATCCATTCGCTGTGGGGAGAACTGGCCAGAAAGCCAGAATGGAGCGCCCACGGACGCCCAACCCAGCCGGAGGGCAACGGATCATCCGTCATGAGCCGAAAGCGAGGATCGCTCTGTTGCGCCTCTTGAACCAGCGCTGGAGTGCCATCGGTCGAACGGCTATCGACGACCGTTATTTCTCGCACCTCATAGGTTTGGCGCGTTAATCCTTCAAGACAGGGAGAAATGCGTTTCGCCTCATTCAGCGTTGGAACCACGACACTCACTTGTCCAAACAGTCCGGGTCGAGGTGATCGAGGCTCAAGCGGCGGATGACGAGTCGGGCCTTTGAGAAGTCGGGACAGCAGAATCGCGATCGCCGGGATCTGAATAATCAGTAGCCCGGCGAGAACGGCATCTTCACCCGAAAATGCGAAAGCCTGGGAATGGATCAAACCCAGGCTGTAGAGTCCTACCCGAAAAAGTGTGGTCGTCAATCCGATACCCCTTTGTTCCTCTAATCGTTCTAAATACAGCTAGTTCTCAACACAACTATTTCTGAATACGGCCATTTTTCTAGATAGAGACCCTATGGGAACGCCCCTATCTAGAACAACCGATGACTCAGCCTTACTTTTGAGCAATTCCAACCGTAACGGGTGGCACATCGCCGCGATTGGTAGTCGCAAGCGGCGTTTGTAAAAGGCTTTCCACTGACTCTGCGGAGCTAGATCGAGCCATTGCCCAAAGCGCGATCGCAGGCACAACACCCAAGCTCACACTTAGCGCTGTCGGAATCCAGAATCGAGAATCTAGTTGAGCAACGGTAATGATGGCTCCAAACGCAAAATTGATCAGGTAAACCGCCAACGGAACCGTCAACTGAGCACGACTAAGATTAAGGGAAACCTTGCCCCAGAACACAGAAGCAACCGCCATAAACAACGCCCCGGTGCCAAACCAGCCCGATAGATTGCGGTACGGCATGCCAAAAAACGCCCCCACTTCTTTAAACTCCCAGAACGGATAAGGGGTTTGGCTCATCGCTGGGTCAAGGACGAAATCCCAAGCCGTTAGCATCACCGAACCCAGCGCGATCGCGCCTACGATCGTCGCCCACAGAGGGAACTTCAATCGCTCTAATCCCGCCCGCGCCAGCACATAACAACACATGCCAACATAAAACCAAGACAGCGGAATCGTAAATGGCACAAGCCCCGCAATTTTGTATCCCAACCCACTGAGGTAGCCATATGCGCCAAATGGAAATCCCGTACTCGTCCCCAACAGTTCGCTGCCTAGCGACAAAACCACCGTGGGCAGCATGAACGTCAGCCAATGCCATACACCAAGGGTTCGATAGGCGTAAATGCTGACAGTAATTGCGCCCAAAAGAATATAGGCTACCCCACCATTTGCCATGCTCCAGCCAAAGGCCGACTGACCAATAGTAGGGAGCGCTCCAATAAAGTCAGGATTGGGCAACACCAGCAGCAGCCCTGCTAATCCAAACGCCAGCGACAAGCTATGACCGATGAGACAACCACGCTCAACAGTAACTAGATGCTTCATACGGGACTCCTCTGAAAATGTGGCATTGAACCATGCCTGCTATACAGTTTACAAATCTTTAACGATTTTCTCGCGATCGCTCAGCATTTTTCTAGATTTCTGAAGGCTATTGAAGCAGAAATAATTTTTCCTTCCTAAGCTGCAATTTGCAATAGGGCCGCTAGACGAATGGTTAATCCGGTTTAAATACCTCTATTCACTAGAAATAATTTGTAATTTTGGTCGCCATTAGGGGCGCGATCGCGTCTGCTACGCCCCTTTTTGGGCAATGAAAGTATACGCCCACCTCATGAAAAGCGAATTACAGATTCCGAAATTAGGTTAGAATCCCTCAATCTCCTCACAACAGGTGCAACTGGACTTAAATGAATCAACTGAACAATGCGTTCACCCTCTTCCTCAGCTTGTTGGTTGAGGCGATTCCATTTTTGTTACTGGGGGTGTTATTTTCTGGATTGCTACAGTTTTTTGTCGATGAACGGCGACTGCTAGCACTCTTGCCTAAAAATCCTTTACTCGGATCTTTGGTTGGGAGCTGTATTGGGTTTCTGTTTCCCGTTTGTGAATGTGGGAACATACCTGTAGCAAGACGGCTTCTGATGCAGGGTGCGCCGGTTCCGGTAGCAATCGGATTTTTACTTGCGGCTCCAACGATCAACCCCATCGTCTTTTGGGCTACGTGGACGGCGTTTCGCGGTCAGCCAGAAATCGTTTTGTATCGCATCGGGTTTTCGCTCTTGATCGCGACGATCATCGGCTGGGTATTTGGGACACAAAAGGATGTTCGTCCGTTATTGCAGCCTGCGTTGGCGTCGGTTCTGTCCTACCGTTCTCAAGCATCAGCCGATTACAGTAGCGGCACGTCTCCTCTCTTGCAATCCGGCACGTATTTCCTGGGGCAGTCAGCAAGACCATTGATTACTGACCCATCAGAGTTACAGGCGGCAATGGTGGCGACGGCGACAAAACCTACTGGCTATCGACTCCGGCTGTTGCTAGACAACACGATTCAAGAGATGCGCGAGTTGGGCGGCGTTCTCATTCTGGGTAGCGCGATCGCGGCTGTCATTCAGGTGTTTGTGCCGCGAGAATTAATTCTTGGCTTGGGTCAAAGTCCCGTGACCTCGATTCTGGCAATGATGCTGTTAGCGGGTGTCGTTTCGATCTGCTCGACGGTAGATTCATTCTTCGCGCTCTCGTTTGCTTCCACGTTTACGAGCGGCTCTCTGGTTGCGTTTCTGGTGTTTGGCCCGATGATCGATCTTAAAGGGGTTGGGCTGATGCTGTCGATCTTCAAACCCAGAGCAATCTTTTACCTCTTTTTGCTCGCTGCCCAATTGACGTTCTTATTGACGCTCGCTTTAAACCTGTATATCAGTTAACCGTTCATGGCTCGACTTTCTTTTCGCTCCCTTCTTCCGTGGCTTGATGTGATGGCGATCGCAGCTTGGGGCATTGCCTTACTCAAGTTCTGGCTCACCGGTCAGCTTTTTCTACTGATTCACCCAAATTATGGTTGGCTGACCGTTGGGGCTGCCGTTACGCTGTTGCTGGTCAGTGCCTTGAAAGCGTTTTTTATCTGGAAAGCGAGTCGTCGTCCCGGACGGCAAATGCCACCGATGCAGCACCTCAGCCTGTTTCCGCCGGGGTGGGGCAGTCTCTTGATGCTCATCATGGCGATCGCGGGGCTAGTGTTTACCCCCCAAGCCTTTGCCAGCCAAACGGCTCTCGATCGTGGCGTGGCAGAAGCCATTCCTTACACCCGAGTCAAACCCCAAGCGTTTCGGGCCGCTTCCCGCTCTGAAGACAAGAATTTGATTGATTGGATTCGATCGCTCCAGGTGTATCCCGAACCCGATGCTTACGCTGGACAAAAAGCGAAGATACAAGGATTCGTAGTGTACTCACCAAAATTGTCAGAGCAGTATTTTCTGCTGACTCGGTTTGCCATTACCTGCTGTGCGGCAGACGCCTATCCCGTCAGTTTGCCTGTGAAGCTGACAACCGGCGACCGCAAAGCCTATGCGGCAGATACTTGGCTAGAAGTAGAAGGTCAAATGATTACGGAAACGCTGGACGGGAAACGGCAACTCACGCTGCAAGCCAATTCTCTCAAGCCAGTGCCCCAACCGAAGAATCCTTACGATTATTGATATTAGAACTTATGTATTGGCAAGGGTCCGCCTAAGTCCCCACTGGGATGGGATTAGCGACTGACGATGCCAGACCACTGAACCTTCTTCAGTTTCTCGCGACGGTACGAAAAGAAATTCGTCGGATCTTGATAGGTGCAGTGAGGCGCGATCGCAATTTGCTCTGGCATCAGTCCTAACTGTTCTAGCTGCATCCGGTTGACCTGTCGGACATCTAATCGCGATCGTCCCGGCGTTGCGTCAGGCAAAATGGGCGAATTGGGCAATTGACGTAATTGGTCTATTTTTTCGGCGTCAGGCAGATCGGTTTGCAACGCCGTAATCGTCGAACCAACCTCAATGGCTACGCTATGAGACACCTGATAGACCTCGCCCGAAATTGCTGGACCTAAAGCTACGCGAAGATCCTGTAGATCGCTACCTTGATCGCGCAGACGAGCGATCGCAGTCGGGATAACTTTCAGCGCCGTTCCCCGCCAGCCCGCATGAACCGCAGACACTTGACCCGTCCTAACATCGGCGATCAAAGCAGGCGTACAGTCCGCGCTACAGACCCACACCGCTTGATCTGCTCGTTCAGAAATCAATCCATCTGCCTGAGAGAACTCCTCGCGATCGTCAGGATTGAGAATTTCAGACGGGGCAAGGACAATATCACCATGAATTTGCTGGGTACGGTAAGGCTGAGCATCGGCGCTCAGTATCTCCGTCAATTCAAATGGCGATCGCGGTGCAAACTGTTGGGTAAAAAATCCATGCGGCCACGGGTCAAGCAGACTACAGGTAAGGTAGGGAAGATCGTTCCAGATTTGCCAGTGCCAAGTGTGCATAAGGATGAAGAGGTAAAGAGAAGCAAGATTTTATGGTAACGTTACTCGGTTTTGGTAAAGTGACGAAGCTATGTACTTAATTCAGCCAATGTATTGCTTGGAAAATTGTAAAAGCTTTGTGAAGCACTCCGGCTCACCTCAGTGAAACTACGAATAGAATTTCAGTTATCTGAAGCGGCTTAGCGATCGCGTCCTGAAAATGCGTCAAACCTGAGTGAGATCATTCTCAAAGCTCGAATTTAGCCTGACCGGATCACGAAAGCCATTTTGATCCAATGTTGGCGTTGGCAATCTCCGGGAACAACCGACACCTTTGGTCGAGTCACTGGAAATGCTCACGGCACTAGCGACCGCTGTGTCAGGCTGCTAGCACTGGTAGCAGCCTAACGTCAGCAGGCGGACTTCAAGGCGGTAAGTTGATTTAGCGGCTCAGCAAAATGCTGTCGATGAAATCTTCATAAAACTCGGTACGATAGGGCAGAGATATGGTTAATTAGTGTAAATACTTCCGAAATTTCTCGGAATCAATTTCTTTGTGAGCGGCACTTTAATAAACTCACATGGTGTCGGATTGATAGTGCCAAAGCATTTGTCGAAACATTTTTTTGTCGAGACACTTTTATAAATACCCATCAGCATACTGTGCGTGAGGAGACTCAAAGATGACCCAGCAATCCAATTCAACCGCTAAAGCGATGTGCAGTCGTAAAAATTTGATCAAACGCCTTGGTTGTCTTAGCAGCCTCAGTGTCTTTAGCAGTGGAGTTGCCCTTGCTCAAGTTCCCTCGCCGTCAGTCTCTATTACTCCATCCTCTATTGCACCCACTGCTGCCCCCACAGCTACGCTGCCAGCAGAGCCACCTGCGATTACCATTGTGCGAAACGAAGCCGCCGCCCTCGAATCTCCAGTCGTAGTTAAGGTTAAGCCCAATCCCGCTGCCGCGATCGCACCTCCCGAACAGGCAGTTCCAGAAACGTCGCCGCCTTTAGCTTCTGAAAGAGTCTCCGCTCCGGTCAGCGCAGAGCGCAATGTGGAAAGCGCGCCTAGTCGTGCAAATACGGCTTCCGACCTAATTGGTCAGCCGCCCGCCGCTTCGGAAGACTATGAAGCGCCTGACGCGGTTGTGTTCTCAGAGCGAACCTCCGGGTGCGAGTTTTCGGTACAGAAGGGACAAGTCGGCAGTTGTGGAGCAGCTTCTAAAGCGCCTATAGCAGTCAAACCATCAGGCATTTCTAAAACAATCTCGAATGTGATTTCAGGCGTAGTTCGTCCGAAATTTGCTGAAGTATCTGCTGAGGCAGATTCAGTCGGTGCTGCACAGGTGCAGGTCGGCCCAGTCAGTTTGTCGTCGAGCGGCATTGGCTGGAACGGTGGTTCTGTCGGCAGTGCTTACAGCACTGTTCAGTCCTATTACAATCGCACGGTTCGTCCCCTCGGAATGCCAGGAAACGGGAACGTGAGCCTGCTCTTTCCGCTCTCGATTCCGACGGCTATTACTTCGTTCTTTGGCTGGCGGATTCACCCCATCACCGGAGCGCAGCGCATTCACACCGGAACCGACCTGGGGGCACCGATGGGAACTCCTGTGTTGGCGGCCTTAGCGGGTCGGGTAATTATGACGGGCTTGATGGGCGGCTATGGCGTCGCGATCGGGATCGAACACACCGATGGAAGACAACAAACCCTCTACGCTCACTTATCAGAAGTGTTTGTTAAACCTGGTGATATTGTTCAGCAAGGAGCCGCGATCGGGCGAGTAGGCAGCACTGGAAACTCGACTGGACCTCACCTGCACTTTGAATTGCGTCAACAAATGCAAGATGGTACTTGGGTGGCGGAAGATGCTGGATTTGCTCTAGAGCAGTCTGTGGCGAGATTGGCAAAATCGCTACAGGTCAGCCAAAGTCAGCTTCCTCAGAAAACAGCCGCTAATTAACCTGCAAGAAGCGAACAATCTTCCAGAGTCCGCTTTGTGAACTTTCGGAACTGGTGGAGAGGTTTTGCGTTGGCAGCGGATCGAATGTAGCAGATTAAAAATTGTACTGATGCCTAATCTGTATCCGTTTATCCGCTACCAAATCCGTTGCTATCACCTCGATAGGTTCCGACAGGACTCGACTACATATAGCCATGCTCGGCCAGAAACGTCGGGGAAATCCGATCGGGAATCGCATCGGATAACGACTGTCCCGATCCCAAAAACTTTTCAACATACTTGCCGAGAATATCACCCTCTAAATTGACCCAGCCTTCAGGTTTGAGGTGGCATAGGTTGGTTTCAGCATAGGTGTGAGGAATCACCGCTACCGTAAACCATGAGCCATCTGGGGCACAATCTGCGATCGTCAGACTAATGCCATTCACAGAAATACTTCCCTTCGGAAGAATATACCGCGCCACAGATGCGCTCTGAGTGGCAAACGTCATCTCCCAAGATGTCGCCGTCTGAATTGCCGATTGAAATGTCCCTACTCCATCAACATGCCCGGTTACGAAATGTCCGCCGAGTTTGTTGCCTACTCGTAGCGACGTTTCTAAATTGACTTGCTTTGTCCCGTCGTCAGTCTGACCCAACGTAGTCCGACGAACCGTTTCTGGAGACACATCAGCAATAAAGCCGTTGGATTTAATCTCCGTCACGGTTAAGCAAATGCCATCGATAGCAACACTATCTCCGATCTCTAAATCCTGCATTAGAGAAGCAGAATGGTCAGGACAGGCAATTTCAACTTGCTCAGCGTTAAGCAAAGTCAATGTTCCAACGGTTTGAATAAGTCCGGTAAACATGAGGCTAAAGAGTGTAGTAAGACTAGAAGGGAACTTACTTTACGCTACACCCTGCCTTCCACGTATATTTTTCTTTTTTGATCAAGATTTACGCACTACCAACCAACTTGAGGTACTTTCAGAAGAGCGTAGTGTTATATACCTGTTGCTTAACTTCGCTACCATGTTATAAAGACGCAATTAATCGCGTTTCTACAGGAAGTGATGAGATCTTACACAGTAGCCAAAAGAGTAGCCAAAAGATATTTTTTGCCCCCATTTGAGGTCTAGTAATATCCTCATCACCGCTGATTTTAATTTTAGGTGTTCGGTGAAATATAGAAGTGTCCTGTATTTTGTCAAATTTTGGGCTTGATCATTTAGGATCAAGGGAGACAGGGCATACTTGTAGCTCACCCCCTCAGATTTTTCTACTCTACAGGGTGAGGAGTCTTTAATGGCTCCCTGTCCCGACATCGCAGTATCCCCTTGCCTGAGGAGTTCAGAGGCTATACCGATGATTGAAATGAAGGTCGCTGGAATTGCGTTAGACGCTGCTACTCGAAGCCCGATCGTTCTATTAAAGGATTCAATCGACCGACGAGCGCTTCCTATTTATATCGGACAAGATCAGGCGAAAGCAATTATCAGCGTCTTAGAAAACCAGACTCCTCCACGACCCCTAACTCACGATCTTTTTGTGAATTTGATGGAAGCGTGGGATATGGTGCTGGAGAAGATTATTATCCATTCCTTACAAGATAATACGTTCTATGCCGTGTTAGTTGTGATGCAGGGCGACGCTCGGCGTGAAATTGATTCGCGCCCAAGCGATGCGATCGCAATTGCTCTCCGCACCAACAGCCCGATATGGGTGATGGAAGAAGTGATCGCGGATGCCTCAATTCCGGTGGATCGCGATGCGGATGAGGCTGAACGCCGTGCTTTCCGAGACTTTATTTCCAATCTGAGTCCCGATGATCTGATTCAGAAAGGACGGTTTAGTAGTGGGGAAGCTCAGTAAATCAAGCCTCGTGCTTCGTCAACCGACTACCAGAAGCAAAGCTCGACTGTAAAGATCTCCAATTTTTTCGAGAAATTCAGAGATCCGGATAGGCCGTTTTTTGGGTTCACGTAGAAGACTGTGCACTACCGTCGCTTCGGCAAAACAAACTTACCTTACTCTGTCTTTTCACTAGGAACGATGCGCCTAGCGTCTGAAGAACTCGCGGCGCAAACAGTGCAGCGTGCGATCGCGATCGGCATCACTCATTTTGAAACAGCGAGGGGCTACGGACAGAGCGAAGCGTTTTTGGGAGCGGCAATTCGAGGATTAGCACAAGGCACAAGGCCGACACGCGAACAGCTTTACCTAACAACCAAGATTCCGCCAACGCTCGATGCTGATGCAATGGAGCGATCGATCGACGAGTCGTTGCAGCGCTTGGGAGTAGACTATCTCGATAGTTTAGGCATTCACGGCTTAAACACGTGGGAGCATTTTGACTGGGTGACGGCGAAAGACGGGTGTATGCGAGCGGTTCAAAACGCACAGGCAGACGGACGAGTGCGCCACGTTGGATTTTCAACCCACGGATTTTTGGAGGTAATTTTAGCTGCGATCGAAACTGATTTGTTTCAGTTTGTCAATTTGCATTACTCACTCTTTTTCAGGAGAAATGAAGCTGCGATCGCTCGCGCTTCTGAAAAAGATATGGGCGTATTTATCATCTCTCCAGCCGATAAAGCAGGACTGCTGCACACACCGCCGCCAACCTTGATTGACCTCTGTCAGCCCTTTTCTCCCTTGGAGCTAAATTATCAATTTCTTCTCAGCGATTCACGCATCACTACACTCAGTGTCGGAGCTGCCACCCCAAGCGAGTTAGATGCTATTCTCACCATTCGCGATGAGAAGCTGACCTCAGATGAAACCAGTGTTATTGCTCGTCTCAAAGACCACCAGAAAGCGGTGTTGCAAAGCGACTTGTGTAGCCAGTGCTATGCTTGTTTGCCCTGTCCTGAAGGCATTCATATTCCAGAGGTATTGCGGTTACGAAATTTAGCCGTGGGCTATGACATGACGGCATTTGGAGAATACCGCTATCGCATGTTTGAAAATGCCGGACACTGGTTTCCCGGAAGCAAAGCTAATCGGTGTAGCGACTGTGGCGATTGTTTGCCTCGCTGCCCCGAAGCGCTCGATATTCCGACCTTGCTGCGCGATACGCACGATCGCTTAAAGGGCAAAGCAGGACGCCGACTTTGGCAAGATTAGCAGTGGCAGGATTAGTAGCGTCGTCCTCTCCAAAACACGCCCAAAACAACGCCGATCAAAACGGTATAGTCCAATGCTGGTAGCAACGGAGCGGGCAGACCCAGTACTGATTTTAGAAACAAACACAGCAGCAAACACGGAACGAGCGCCCACAGAACGGAGTTTGTCACGATAATTTGACGAAACCAGCGCTTTAAGACCACCACTCCTAGCGCTCCCACCCCAACCGCCGCCCCTAACCGAATCAGGATTTCTAAGGGAGAGTTGAGCAGTTGCAGGGCAACCGTTTGAACCACAGGCACAAGAAAACTGAGAAATAGGAGCAGATCAACCGCGATCGCAAAGATGGTGGTTACTACAGATGCCTGAAGTAGTGGAATCCACGGCAAATATTTAAGCGGGCGAAGCGGATTGAGCATGGTCTTAAGCGGCAGCTTTCTGAGGGTGAATTAGCCTTGTCGTCCTCATTATTGTATCCGAGCAAACCGTGCTGCCTAATCGTTAGAGACGTTTCAAGAAATAGCGCTTACCATAAGAGGCAAGCTATTTCAAACGATAGATGCTGGTTCCTTTGGGTCTATAATTTGATGAAAAGAAATTGACAAAACGTAACAATCTTTAGAGTCAGATTGGAATGCAAGAGAAATTTTCCGTGTCACAGGCAGCAAGAGGCGTTGATAGCAACGTTCAGCCTGCGTCTCTAAGCAGTGATAAGGCTGGCATGGTGCTGCAATCGGCAGACGGAACGATTCAAGCTTGCGATGTAGCAGCAGAGCAATTGTTGGGCTACCCATCTGAGCAAATTATTGGCAAGACTTCGTTGGATGCTTTGGGACGAACGATTCGCCCAGATGGTTCACCTTTTGCGATCGCTCAGTTTGCGATCGCTCCGGGGCAGAACTCCGACGGAACCGCTGCCCCCGGTCAACCTGGCCAGAAAGCCGTGCTCGGATTCTATCGTGCAGACGGGACGCTGGTGTGGCTACAGCTAGACTCCAATCCTCTCTTTCAAGATGCCACGACTCCTTATGCCGTAGTGACGACGCTGCGAGTTGTCTCACCAGCCTGTTTAGACGGCTCCTCTAACGCTGGCTCAGATTTAGAGCGATCGCAGTCAAAAGCTGACCTTGACCGAGTTGAAGCGAAACTCGATCGCCTCAATCAGGTACTTAATCACAATATGACTTCGATCGCGGTTCAGTTAGGACAGGCGCAACGGTTGTCTCACCAACGGCTCGCAGAAATCGAAGCAATTTATGCGACGGCTCCGATTGGGCTGTATTTTGTCGATACTGATTTTCGCTATGTTCGGGTGAATGGCCTCCTGACCGAGATCAATGGAACACCTGCATCCGAGCATGTTGGGCGGACGTTTCGGGAGGTTTTGCCCGAACTTGCGGATCACGTTGAACCCCTGTTTCGGCACGTGATTGAAACCGGCGAACCGATCTTAGATTTAGAAGTGGTCGGCACTAATCGCGCTCAGCCTGGAGTGGAGCGAGTTTGGCGGTCGAGCTACTATCCGTTTGTAGAAGACGGACGGGTGCTAGGCATCAATGGCGTTGTGCAGGAAATTACCGATCGCAAGCGCGTCGAGCAAGCGCTACAAGATACCGAGACCCGATTAACCCAATTTGTCGATTCTGACCTGATTGGCATTTCATTTGGAGATATCTACGGCGGCATTAAATATGCCAACAATGAATTTTTGCGGATTATCGGTTACTCCCGTCAAGAATTTGAGTCAGGACAAGTGAGATGGACAGACATCACTCCGTCCGAATGGTTGCCAGTTGATGAGCAATCGATCGCAGACTCTCAAGCGCGCGGAGCCTGTGCACCCTACGAAAAAGAATACATTCGTAAAGACGGTAGCCGAGTTTGGGTGCTGATAGGCTACACCCTGATTGGCGAAGCGCAAGAAGAGTACGTCGCTTTCGTTCTTGACATTAGCGATCGTAAGCGAGGCGAAGAAGCATTGCGACAGAGTGAGCAGAACTTCCGGGCACTTGCCGATTCAATGCCGAACATGTTCTGGACGGCTCGACCCGATGGCTGGCTCGAATACTACAACCAACGTTGGTTTGACTATACGGGCATGACCTTAGAGCAGAGCCAGGGCTGGGGCTGGGAGCCTGTGCTACATCCCGATGATCTGCAACACTGTATTGACCTGTGTAACGAGTCGATTCGTACTGGCAAGGACTATCAGATTGAGTACCGCTTTCGCCGTGCCAGTGACGGGCAATATCGTTGGTTCTTAGGACGCGCCTTCCCACTGCGAGATGAGAACGGGCAGATTATCCGATGGTATGGGTCTTGTACGGATATTCACGATCAAAAATGTGCGGTGGAGGAGCGCGATCGCTACACCGCACAAAGTCTGCGTGCCTTGGCTCAGGAACAGGCTATTCGTCAAGAAGCCGAACGCGCCAACCAACTCAAAGATGAATTTCTCGCGGTGTTATCTCACGAACTGAGGACGCCGCTCAATCCGATTTTAGGCTGGTCAAAGCTATTGCAAAGCGGGCGGCTCAGCCCAGAAAAAACGCAGGATGCCGTCAACACGATCGAGCGCAACGCTAAACTGCAGTCTCAACTGGTGGAAGATTTGCTGGATATGTCCCGCATCATGCGCGGCAAACTGACCTTAAATCAGTTCCCCATCAATCTAGGCTTCGTAATTTCGGCTGCCCTCGAAACAATTCGGCTTGCCGCAGATGCGAAAGCGATTCGACTGAACGTGACGCTTGATCCAAATGTTCGATCCATTTTGGGAGATGCGGGTCGATTGCAGCAGGTGTTTTGGAATCTTTTGTCCAATGCCATCAAATTTACACCAGAGCAAGGACAAATAGACGTAACCCTAACGGAAGTGGGGAATCAAGCGCGAGTTCAGGTGAAAGATACAGGTGTCGGCATTGATGCGGAGTTCTTACCGCATGTGTTTGAGTACTTTCGGCAAGAAGACGGCTCCACCACTCGTAAATTTGGCGGGTTAGGACTAGGGCTTGCGATCGCGCGGCAACTCGTCGAACTGCACAACGGCAGAATTTGGGCAGAAAGCTTGGGAGACAACCAAGGCGCAACCTTCACCGTCGAGATTCCGCTGCTAAAGACCGAAGAGACTGAGCCGACTTGTGAAACGGCAGAGTCCTCGCGACGACCATCACCCCTCGCTGGTCTCCACGCCTTGGTCGTTGATGATGATTTTGATGCGCGAGATATCGTCGCGTTTTTGCTACAAGATTCAGGTGCGATCGTTCAAGTTGCCGACTCCGCATCAGAGGCTCTGAACATTCTAGAACGCTTCAATCCTGACATTCTAATCAGTGATATTGGCATGCCAGAAGAGGATGGATACGGTTTGATTGAGACGATTCGGGCGACTGGAAGGACGCTGCCTGCGATCGCGCTGACAGCCTATGCGAGTGAAGTGGATCAAGAACGCGCGATCGCAGCAGGATTTCAGCACCACATTTCAAAACCGCTCGATCCTGATCACGTGGTTGCCATCGTGCTTGACCTTGTGCGAGATTCGAGCTGAATTGGGAGGATGAGGGATGAGGAATGAAGAAGAGCGTTTAGCGACTCAGACAGCCCGGTCTATTGTGGTGCTGGCACGGAAGGTATTGGGAATGGGTGTTTTGCTGCTTGCTATGAGCATGGGTCAGAGTGTGATCTCGGACAAAGCACTTAATGCCGTAGAGGTAGCCCCTTCCTTTAAATCCGCTTTAGTTCCGTCAAGCGAGCCATTTGTCTTTGCTCAAATGCGAGACGGTTCCTGTTCATCTTCTGTCAGAGGCACGACGGAATCCTCAATGTCAGAATCTGGACTCACCGTTCCTAGCTTTTGGTGGCTAAGAGACGAAATTTCCGCCCAAGCCCAATTTGGACGGAGACTGATCGATCGCTGGTTGGCGTGTCCTGGAACGAATGGACAATCGAATCGCGTCGATTTTTTGGTCAATCAGCAAGTGTGGAGTTTGCTCGACTATTTAGAACGCTATCAGTTTGTGCATCGCCTCGGAACCGTTGCAGGCGACTACCGCCACAATGTCCGCGTGTTCAATCGCCAAGGCACACTCTTAGCGGCCTACACCTGCGCGTTCAACACTGATGTCGCCAACACTCAGGAAACCGTAGACTCATTGAAGTCAGACAAACCAAAGTCAGACAAACTAAAGTCAGATAAATTAAAGTCACAAGCTTCTCTAGCGTGTAGTTTAGCGCTCGATTCTACAGGCAAGTTCGGCATTCGGGGACGCACTAGCCCTGACGGACTTTTGCCCACAGAGAACGATACTGTTCGACCGTAGCCTGAGAGAGCGGTTCAAGAAACTCGCTGCGGTTGAGCAACGTTTTAGGATCGGGAAATAGAAGCGGGTCACGCTGCAACGCTTCAGGCAAAGAGTCTGGCTTAAGCGCTGTCAGAATCGGGGATGCCGCTTGACTCAGGAGGGAAAGCTGCGGCGCAATCTGAGGTTGCCAACAAAAATCAATCCATTGAGACAGGGTTGGATTTTGGGTAGCCACAGTCGCGGGGCGAACCCACACATCCGCCCAAAGAGCCGTTCCTGAAGACGGAAAGACTGCTTTAAGGCCAGGGGAGCGCTGTCTAGAGGACAAAACCTCCGAAGACCAGCCCACCGCGACCCATATGTCATCTAGCATCAACGGCTGTAGATAGGTTTCAGAACTATAGAATTTGGCTTGCCGATGCAAGGCTTTTAACTCAGATTCTAAATTCTCAACCTTGCTCAGATCCGGTGTGTTGTAGGACTTACCAAGTTTTTTGAGTGTCAGCCCGATCGTTTCTCGGGGCTGATCGAGCAGCGAAATTCGTCCCCTCAACTCTTCTCGCCACAAATCAGCCCAATCTGTGGGCGGCGTCAAGTTTTTTTCTTGAAAAATATCGGCCCGGTAGGCAATCACAGTACTGCCCCACCGATAGGGTGCGCCCCAAACCTTACCGTTTTCAGCAGGGCGACCTTGATTATCGCGAGTTACGATCGCACGCCATTTTTCTGGTAGTTGCGTCCACTGCTCCCATGCCGATACATCCAGAGGTTGAATCAATCCCTGTTGAATCGCCGTAGTCAGCCAATAATCTCCTAACGTTGCTAAATCGGGAGCAGCGACATCCCGATTGCCAATGAAAGGAATCCAGCTTGGAAGAGAAAACGGAGTGGGCAGATTGCCCTGTTGCTTCCACTTCTGCAGCAGGGCAAACACGTCTCCTAGCTGATCTTCTGGCTTAAAGTCGATCGCCGCTTGATTAAACTGTTTATGAAATTGGCTTACCACTTGCGCTGGAACCGAATCTCGCAGCGATCGCACCCGCAACGCATTCGGTGCGGGGCTGCATCCCGCTAACGAAACCCCAAGGGCAGCGGTTCCTACTAAAAAACTCCGTCGATCCATGCCTCACATCCAAGCTCTTGTTCTATTTCTATTTTCGCTCAACGCCAAAGCCGATCAGCGTGATCTCTGAAGGCACTTGTCCCGGCTCTGGACGGTTGTACGTCACAATCGTTCGCAGGCGGACATCAGGAGAAATGAGACGCATTTGATCAACGGCGATCGATCGATTGTAGGGCGTTGTCATTTCCAAGGTTTGGCGCATCGGCTGATAAGTGAACCGACCCGCGATCTCGCCTGGTTCAGAATAGCCTTGATCGCGTAAATAGAATCCTTGAATAGTCTCACCATCCGCAACGTGAGACACAACTGGCAGTATCAAAGCCTCTGTTGGCGCAGAATGGGTGACATACTGATCGGGGACAAACAGGGCTTTAAGACTCATCGCGACTCGTTCGCCGGTTTCAGACAGGGTATCGAACGCGATCGCGAACCCCGGACACGTGCCCCCCTTTTCAAGTTGAGCGGGATCAATCTGAAAGGTTTTAGATGGCGTAAGAATGCGCTGTGCCTCGATGTCAGTTAAGCGATCAACATGAAACTCGGTAAACGATCGCTCGATGTCGCCACTGGGCATAGAGTGATATGTTCTTTCGGTTTTCCAGACGCCAGAACAAGCATCAAAAAATTCTTGAAAACTGAGCATTACTTTTCCTATCGAGCCGTATCTACGAGTGTGACAGAAGCAGTGAATTTAGCAAATTTTAGTTTGGGCTAACGCACCAAGGAGAAACTTCTGCGTCAGTCCTATCGGATCGCTTGCCGTGTCTTCAATCTTGGATCGCTCGCCAGCGTCTTCAATCTTGGATCGCTCGCCAGCGTCTTCAATCTTGGATCGCTCGCCAGCGTCTTCAATCTTGGATCGCTCGCCAGCGATCGCGATCAATCCCATAAATCACTGCATCACTTCCCATAACCTCCGTTGTGCCTTCAACGGTTTCCCCAAGTTTCTCAGCAACCCGTTTAGACGCAAGATTTGCGGGACGAATCAAACTGATCATATTCGATTGATTTAATACCTCAAATCCATAACGCATAGCGGCTTTAGCGCTTTCTGTAGCATAGCCTTGTCCCCAAAAGGCGTGGTGTATCATCCAACCAAGTTCAAACCCAATCCAGCCTTCTGGGTTCAAAAAGCCCACTCGCCCCACCATCCCTTTTGTGTGTCGCTCTTCGACTGCCCACATTCCATAACCTCGCAATTGCCAATGTCCTAGCATCATTGCCATGCCTTGCCATGCCTCTTCGCGAGAGCGTGTATTTCCTCTGCCGATGTAGCGCATCACTTCTGGATCAGCGCTCATCTCTGCATAGGCATCTAGATCTGCTTCACAAAATTCACGCAAGATCAGGCGCGGTGTTTCCAATTTAGGAATCTGCATTCTCGCTCCCTGTCTGACGTGCAACGTTTTGATTCTAAACGAAAAACTTTCATCTATAAGGAAAGTTATTGTCTTAAACTTTTGGCTATGTAAAGGGATCACATGCGACACCAATCAGAATTGAAGTTACTTGTTATTAATAGAAATTAAGGTACCTATTAATGGACTCAGCCTGAGTTTTTAACATATCGCTTCTATCTCGCTACGGCTTGTTATTAGATCAAAGATGCTAGACACTAAGCTCTGTCTGAACTACCAGTTATTTGGCTCAAATCTAACGAAATAGTTAACTATTAATTTTGCTATTTTGTTTACAATCTGATGAAGCAATAAAGCAGCTACTCATTCTTCTGTTTAGCTATATTCTGATAAAAAAACAAAAGGTTAAATGAATCGGAAATTCACTAGAAAAACTGCTTTTTTTGTCTACTATGTATTTCAGAAAACGTAAGGGCAACAGGTCAGCAAATGAATACGCTACAAACGCAAATTAACACGCTCGATAGCAAGGTTGACTCTGTTCATCAAGTCGTTGAACAGTTGAGCCTTAGTCTTGCTCAAGTTCTTGCAGAAATGAAAGTAGCTCCAGGGAACCCGATGAGCCGGGCTTCCTTTGGTGGTGGCTCTGGGCGTTATGCCAGCGTTGGTTACCGTCAGATAGACTCCTTAGAACACAAAGACGTACTTTTAGATGATGGACAGGCTGATCCATCCACTCACAGTGGAGACAAAACTCTCTCTCTAGAAGTTCAAGTTCAACGATTGACTGCCCAACTGACGGCTGCCTATAACCGAATTGCTGCTCTTGAAGAACAGTTATTAGCTCGACGAGTTCATTAGTTAAGAAAGAAGAAAGAAGAGATTGTTAAGGCTGATTTTTTCTTTCTTCTAGTTTTCTTCGTTGCTCCACTAACTGCTCGATCGCACCTAGTAGTTTTTGCTGATTCCAGTTTGCATAGAGGTGGGCTGCGATCGCTAATCCGCCCGCTCCTACGCCTTCTTTGACATACCCCTGCTCGTACATCCGAAGTTGAGCAAATCGAGAGGATGCAAAGCTAAGCGGTGTCGCCAGAAGTGGAACAGAACCGATCGCTTGCGCAAGTCCAATCGTGTCGCCTGTTGGATCTTCTGCCACCCAGCGCGTAGTTCCGATCGCAACGTTTTCGGGCTGCCAATCGAGAGAAACATGGGTAGTAATCGCGCGAGCCAGCGCGTAAACCGAGAGCATTTGAGTGCCGCCTGCCAGCAACACACCACAGGTTCGACTGGCCGCGATCGTCATGCCCGCCACCACAATTTGCATGGGATCGCCAACTGCCGCCGCTAGTGCAAGAGGATGAGTCTCCTCTCTGCTTGCAGCTAAACCCCGTCGCACCAAGTCCAGTTTTTGCGCGTGATTGCAGATTGGATGGCTACTATTTACCTTGTCGATCGCGTCAATTCCCAGGCCTAAAAGCACAGCGAGAGCGGTGGTTGTGCCGCCAACCACGCATTCCCCAATCACTAAGTACCGATCCCAATATTGAGCTGCTAGTTTTTCACCCCATTTCAATCCTTGCTGAAATAAATGCTCGCCGAGATTCCGACTCATAGCTTGTCCTGTGCTGAGGCAACAAGCGGGTTCTCCGCCTAAATCGATCGCAGGAACCGTGGGAGGTTGAGGCAATCCAGCGTTAAAGATCTGAACTGGAATCGAAAGCGCTTCAATAACGGCGCGAGAAATTAGAACTGGAGATGCCCCCGCCGTCAGAGGGGGGAGTGGATAAGTTGGATTAGGTCGCACGCCATTGATCAAGAATTCGGCATCTGCGATCGCAGTAAACCGTCGATCGTCTGGAGTTGCGCCTGCTGCAGAAATGTCTGGAATTAATCCGGTTTCGGTAAAGCCCAACACGCAAACAAAGCAAGGCAACTGTCCTGCACGTCGCTCCAGCCAACGGCGAGTTTGAGTCGGTTGAGTATAGACCGAAACAAAATCATTCATCGTCATCAATACATCGCCATCAATACATTGTCCGGCATCAATCATTGTCAAAGATGACTTGAATCCAGCGAGGTGGGCGCGGAATTGGTGAATTTAATCGGTCGAAAAGATACCAGGCCACTAAATGCACCATCAGAACATAAACAAGGCTGCGGATAACGATAATTAGAAAAACAGCGGTTTGGATGACTTCAAGAGAGGGTTGAACCAGCAGCCCTAGTTTTGTAAAAATCCACTCCAAAAGATTAGTGGCTTGTACTGTTCCATAGAGCCACAGATCTTCGCCCAGCAAGATAGAGCCTAACCACAGCCGAAAGAAATCTCCAAGGACACTAAGCAGTCCGCCCATCGGAACTGAAATCACCCAAGGGGCACGTCGATACCACAGTACGCCCAGCAAAACACCCAGCAGTCCGAACGGAATCACAAACTGAATGCTGCGGGGAGGCCCGATCAACACCGAAAGCAGCAATCCTGATACTAATGCTCCCATCCAAGCGGCACGGTTGCCCCATCGCAAGTACAACAGCGCGATCGGCACTGGAAAAAAGATTTGCAGCACCGGACCCATCGGAAAATAAGAATTGACGAGCCAAATTAAGCTAGAAGCACTGGCTAGAAATGCCGTCTCCACCATCATGATGGGACTCGACGGATCAACACTTCTCACTAGTCGTTTTCTCGGTTCGTCAATATTAGATGGCTCTACGTCAGGAATCCAGTCTTCATCCAACTCAGAGGGATCAACTCCGCTTGACGGATCGTTGGGCAAATCGCTCATGCAGATCGAGAGAGAGGGGCAGATCTACTCTAGTGCAAATTTTAATTAGTGAATGGAGCAGTTGAGCTAGGCTACGCCGACCCAGAAGCGCCCACAGGTTCATCGCTAAGCAAAGACAACCCAATCCGAGCAAAATGTAAGTCGGAGGCATCACAACGCCAATCATGAACCACGTGAGCACATGGAAGACCATGATTCCAGCAAACAGAGCCGCGATCGCAACGCTAATCCAGATCTGTCTTGCTGGACGGTGCAACCCAGTCAACGTCAGCGTTATGATCGTGGTTAACAGGTTTGCAGGAACGAGGAAGGCGCAAATCGCGACACAATGAGCACGAGAAAACTCAAATAGGAGTGGAAAATCTAGCATTGAGTAATCGGTTTCGTCACAGTTTCGATAGGGTCGATCTTGGCACTTGAGACCGCGAACAGTCCTTTTCATCCATCAATCTTCACAAATAGAGATGCAATACTGCTGATCACTCGCAAAATTGTAAAGAATATTAATCAGAATGATTCAGTCTTTAAATCCCGCTAACAATGTTTTGTGCTTATTAGTGACATTTGCGACGGGAGACTGAATGATTTTTTATTTATTGTTGCAGCCACCTATCTATCTCTAAACTGATTCTCTTAACTATTGACTTTATTGAGTTTTTTAGCATTTGCATCAGTCTTTTATGGCGGAGTTGACCTGACAGGAGCGCTTGCGGCAATGACCAAACAATCTACGTAAGCATCTACGTACTGTTAGTTCAAATTGTAATCCGTGTACTCTCCATAAAGAGACGATCGTGAGTATCGGAAATTCAGAGTGTATGCATCAGTCACGGTTTGAGCGTTCAGCTACAGTTACGATTCCCGCAAGGCGCGCTGCTAAGAGAACCGCACGGTATCTAGCCTTGTCAATGGCGATCGCGATGCCCATGTTCATCGTTCATCGGGCGACGGCAACTCAACTCTTCCTCAACTTCACCTATGATGACCCCTGTTATTGGGTCACTTCATCAGGTCAGCGCGTCGGTTTAGGGCAATTGTGCGGCGGTGATGTGCCTGTTCAGAAAACAGCGCCTCTGCAAAAAGTTAGCAAGCGCAGTAGCGATGGTGTGATTCGCGTCCCAATTAAACGTCGCATCGCGTCAACACCTGTGATTGAGGTGATGTTAAATGGAGCCTATCCCGTTGACATGATTGTTGATACTGGAGCCAGCGCCTCGCTGATTACTCAAGCGATCGCACAGCACTTAAACATTAAACCGATTAGAACACTGGAAGCAGGTATTGCTAACGGAAGTGTTGTGCAGTTTCCGGTTGCTCGCATTCAATCAATGTCAGTGAGTGGCTTGACCATTAGCAATTTAGAAGTTGCGATCGCAGACCAAATGGATGTCGGATTGCTAGGGCACGATTTTTTTGGCAAATATGATATCAAGATCAAACGGGATGTCGTAGAGTTTTATCCTCGATAACTCTCTACATTCGATCACTCTCTACAACCATTGCTCTAAAAAACCAGGAGCTTGCCAAAGTAAGTAAGTAATTAGTCCACAAGCGGCAGTAATCAGAACGGTGAGCGCATAAGCAGCACACATGAGAATGCCATCCGACTCCAGCATGGCGACGACAAGAAGTAGAATTCCTGTTGTTGGGAGCGGATTCGTAAAGGGAATTGGCAAAATCAGCAAAATCGCTAACCAAGTAATGCATAGCCCATTGAATCGCCAGACGTAAGGATTACTAGTCACTCGGCTGAAGCGAGGACGAGTAATCTTCTCTAAGAGGCGCATGACTCGACGGATGTTGTGTAAAAGCTGTTTAGCAAAGGCTTGAGGAAATTTGAATTGAGCCACCTTCTTGGGTAACCAAGGCGATCGTTTCCCTAGCGCCATTTGCATTCCTAGCAGCACACATCCTGCACCCGCAAAGCTGGTTAATCCGGGTGGAACTGGAAACAGAAATGGAATTACGAGCAGTGCGATCGCTAGGCTAAATCCCCGTTCTGATGTTTGCGCCAAAATTGCAGCCAGCGTCAATGGCTCTTCTGAAATGCGTTTGAGAAGAGCTTCAAGGTCGTGGGAAAATCGCAAGTGCATAGAACAACTCGTAACCTATGGTTAATGAATCAGGTTGATGAATTTTAGAGCAAGATCACACGGTACGCACCACTTTCTCAGCCACGTTAACACTTGCTTTAAAGGATGGAAAACTCTCCCTGATGTTCCTCATTCGTTATAAATAGAAAACAGAGTTTCTTACATCTGTCGTTGTACAAAGATCTCCGATTTCTCAAAAAATCGAAGATCCCTATACGTAGTTTTTATATTCACGGACTTAGACCTCATTTCAGGAAACCCATCGTTAGGACTCATCCAGCAAATGAGTTGGTAAGCCATCGAGACTGACTTGATTTTTGGCGTGCCAGTAGTCTTGCAGCCCGTCTTTACCTTTTCGGATTGCCCAATCAACAATGGCGTCGCGATCGCTGACAAAATCATAGAGAGGAACGCCCGCTCCACAAGAAGTCTGCACTAACTCGACGGCGAGCTTGATGATTTGTCGCGTACCTGGAATCGGTGGAAACAATGGAGCTAGTTCTTGCCAAGCCGCATCTCTTGTGTGGATCACCTGACCACGACCATACAGCCGCAAGATGAGGGGAGCGCCTTGAAAGCTGCAGAACATAATTGTCATTCGCCCATTTTCAATCAGATGGGCACTAGACTCGTTACCGCTACCCGTTAAATCAAGGTATGCAACGGCTTGAGAATTAAGAATGCGAAACGTATCAATGCCTTTGGGGGATAGATTGACTCGCCCCTCGGTCGGGGCGGTTGCTGTAAAGAAGAGGTGTTGCTGAGCAATAAACTGCTGGAGGGATTCAGTGAGTTCTGGATAGAACTTTGCCATGTCAAAAGGGATGTGAACGTGCCCCCTATCCTACCGAAAATGTTGCCGCTTAATCTCAACTAAAGTGGCATTAGCTTAACTCATTAGCTTAACCAAAGTGGCATTGCTGGATGCTAATCACGCAACGTTAGATTACTTCATCCAGCAAGCCCGTTAATTAACTTAGTATCCGGTTATCTCATGACCCGCTGCGGTCACAGCTTGCTTAAAGGTTTCTTCAGACGCTTTTGCTTCGATGGTGATTGTTTTTTGGTCTAGGTCAATATCAATATGGGCGTCAGGCTCGTGCGTCAGAATTGTTTGTTTAATGTTCTCTGCATCATCGGGGCTGTTTAGGGTTGGAACGTGTAGTTTTAATGCCATAGCAATTTCATTAGGTAACGTTGGTAACACTTTTGAGTATGGAGGGTGCGCGTTTTATCTTTCGCCTTGCCTAAGATAGATTTTAATTTTCACTAGAACAATTAGTTGAACTTCCGTTCAGCGTTTGGCTTCGTCCAGCCAGTCACCTAAAAGAGAAATGATTAGGAATGCTGAAGCAACCGCGATCGCAGTTAATCGGCTGGGAAGCGCTCCAATGTAGTAAACGCTAAAGAAAACACTAAGCGCAACAACAACACAACCAGGAAGCTTACTCTTGATGAAAACGTTGGCAATATTATGCAAATCGTTTGCACGTTTCATTTTCTCAATCGGATTCTTACTGAATAGATAGCTTTTTAACCGCTTGAGTTTGATTAAGGTGAATAGTTTGCTTTGAGTTGCCCCGCAGAAGTTTGACTGGATCGCTAACGCTCTGTCGAAGTTTGCGATCGCGCCTTCAAGTCGCCCGATTTGTCGTAAGGCTAAGCCGCGACGATGCCATAGTTTCGAGTCTTTGGGCTGGAGTTTGATGGCGTGATCAAAGCTAGCGATCGCATCGTCAACCCGTCCTAACTTCCGTAAGACTTCTCCGCGATTGGCGAGAAGTTGCGTGTTGTCCGGGTTAAGCTGAAGGGCGCGATCGTAGCTTTCAATGGATTCATCGTAACGTTTGAGCCCATACAACACATTGCCTCGACTGTGCCAATCGTCCGCTTGCCCTGATTGCTCAAGTAGGGCATCATAACAGCCCAACGCTTCGTGCTGTCGGTTCAATGCCCACAATAATGTGGCTCGCCGTCGCCACGCTTCGGCTTCGTTGGGATTGCATTCGATCGCATGACTGTAGCTCTCTAGCGCTTTGCGGGGATGAGTTCGGGCAAGCAGTTCGCCTTGATGCAACCAAGCCTCAGAGCAGTTTGGATCAAGCGTGAGAGCGTGATTGAAGGCGTCGATCGCGGCTTTTGAATTCTCTAACTCTTGAAAAATTTGTCCCCGCAGAATCCATGCCTCAATCAGATCGGGCTGTAATTCGAGGGCGCGATCGACGCTAATGAGTGCCGCTTCAAGTTGCTTGAGTTCAGTTAGCGCTTTGCTGCGTCCATGCCATGCGATCGCAGAATCGGGCTGAAGATCTAAGGCGCGATCGTAGGCATTGAGAGCCGCTTCAAACTCCTTAGCATGGGCAAATTCTTCTCCTTGCCCAAGCGCTGAGCGCAGTAACGCATCGTCTTCTAGCCGAAACTCTTCATTCTCGCGCATGGCATCTAGTAGACTGACTGTTGATTCTGTAAGTTTAAACAATCGATATGAGCGCTGAAACTGATCCCGTTAAATTGATGAAACAGCAGGTTGGATATGCGGCTGCAGAGCGAGTTCAATCTGGTTCTATTGTAGGGTTGGGAACTGGTTCCACAACAGCTTATGCTATTCAAGCGATCGGAGAACGTCTTCAATCAGGTGAACTGAAAGATGTCAAAGGCGTGCCAACGTCGTTTCAAGCAATTGTGCTAGCGCGTCAGTATGGGATTCCCCTTGTGTCGCTCGATGAAATTGAGAAGATTGATGTGGCGATCGATGGAGCAGATGAAGTCGATCCGCAAAAGAATCTGATCAAAGGCGGCGGGGCGGCGCATACTCAAGAAAAGATTGTCGATTGTTTGGCAGATCAGTTTATTGTTGTCGTCGATGGTGGCAAGTTAGTCGATCATCTCGGTTCGACGTTCTTGTTGCCAGTCGAAGTATTGCCGATGGCAGTGACGCCTGTGATGAATGCGATTAAAAAACTTGGCGGGAAGCCAGAGTTGCGAATGGGCGTGAAAAAAGCAGGCCCGGTGGTGACCGATAACGGCAATTTGGTAGTGGATGTGAAGTACGATCGCATCGACAATCCAAAGGAATTGGAGCAAACGTTGAACAACATTCCGGGCGTTTTAGAGAATGGAATCTTTGCCGGAGTTGCAGATGTTGTGCTGGTTGGGGAAGTGAAAGACGGTCAGCCGAGCGTTCGAGAAATGTAGCGCTTTGGAATTTAGGTTTTGGACTGAATTTAGGCAAGTTCAAAACCTAAAGCCTCACAGCAAACCTACCTAAATTGGAAGTGGGTATTAAAGCATAACGGGCTATTACCGTACGTAAATAGCTTTTGTAATTTAATAACCAAACCTTGACAACTAGTAAACTTCGTTCCCGTGCGATAGAGCCGTTGTGCTGGTCGTCTTTTACGTTTACGAGAATTACATCAAGAATATAACTTGTCTCATGAACCCGTCTCATGAAAGCATTTTCAACCAATACTTTTCCAATGCCTGATTTATCTCGTTTCTTGAGTACTCACTATTAGATGCCTGGTACTTCAGATACCCTACTATAGCTTCTCTTTCTTGAAGGTTGAAATGGGAAAATTTATGGACTGCTATTTGATACCAATCAAAAGTATCCATCCATTCATTCTCCATCAGGGGCGGAAGGTCGTCAGGTAACAAGCTAGGCTCTATTAACCCCTGTTCCACTTGAAGTGGCTCATCTGCAACTAAGCCATAGGTGAGGTGAAAAACAGGACCAGCATTGGAATCAGTTTCAATGAGATCTGCAATGAGGTAGGCAGGAATAAAATACCTAAACGCCTCATCAGAGAAGAAACTCAAAGACGCATAATGATGCGATAAGAAATCTGGATGAATTGTTCTCCAATTTAGTCCTCGGAACTCAAGTGCATATTCCGCAGGCTCATCTCCTTGATCTGAGCCACAAAGCTGATCGTCTCCCGGATACGGTGTTGTATCAAAGGCTGTCTTGATTTGCTCAACAAGATTTCTTACCTGTGATTTATCGGAGGAAAGATAGCGATAATGGTGAAGACTCCAATAAAAATCCCGGCACTTAACTAATGTCGGATGCTCCTGTCTATTCCACCCCCATTTTAGAGCTTTCGCGCTTAGAAATCTCAGGTGAGGGAGCACGTCGAAGACAAGACCTAAAAATGAGCAAACTGCTCGATATTGCTCTGTAGTAAATAATGGGTAATGCTATAGATCTGTTGTTTTTGGCTGGTGAATCTGTTGGAATGGAGGAGTCCCCTCAGCCTATTCCAACTTATGGTTTTAGAACCCGTTCATTGCCCAGATTGTGATGGGACTCAGGTGATT
>JAHHHP010000068.1 GCA_019359275.1 Myxacorys chilensis ATA2-1-KO14
ATTCTGACTTCTAAACTATGCAGTTTTCTTGGTTCGGTGGCGCTCGCTCTCCGCTTCGCTCTCGCTTGGCTTCCTCTCGACCGCTTGACCAATATAACAATAGAAATATAAGGGTGTCAAGCTGTTCCTGCAAGAAAATTGGAAAAAGACAATGGATAAGCTCAAACATAAGCTCAGAAACAGATTGGGCAGTTACTAAACCGATTAACCCATAGTGGAAGAATGGAAGACGCTGGGTTCTGGTGATGGGCGTGACCGCGATCGCAGGTTTAATAATTTCAACGCCTCCATAAGCTTCAGATAGGAGAGTAGTCCTTCTTAGTGTTGAGGTGAAGAATCATCCCAAATAATCTTTCCCATGCTAGAGGCAGTGGAGCAGTAAGCGTTAGCACAATATGAAGAGTTGAGATCAGTTTCAAAGTTTTTGACGAAGCGCTCATCGAGCTTGGCTAGGTTTGGGTATGACTCGCATTCTTGTTGTGGACGATGTGGCTGATAATTCTTTTTTGCTTCAAACTCTTCTGGAGTGCGAGGGTTATCAGGTAGACGTTGCTGATAGCGGTTGGGAAGCTCTTGTCAAAATGGAATCTGCACCGCCAGATCTAGTATTGCTAGACATCATGATGCCGGGCATGAGTGGGTATGAAGTTGCTCATCGAATCCGCCAAAATCATCAGCTTGATTCGGTTCCAATTTTATTCGTGACGGGATACGATTCTCCTGCGGCTGCGATCAATGATCCGGTTCAATTTACTGGAGTCATTCGTAAGCCTGTAGAGGTAGATAGTTTAGTGATGCAAGTACAAGCTGCATTAGATCAGGATGAGTAATATTGAGACAGTAGTTCCTAGGACGACTTTTAAGCGAAGTAGTGGGGTTTTATTGCATCCAACTAGTCTACCTAGCCAATTTGGAATTGGAGATTTAGGCAAGGCAGCCTATAAGTTCATTGATTTTTTAGAGCAAAGTGGTCAGGCCTGGTGGCAGATTCTACCTTTAGCACCGACAGGGTACGAACACTCACCTTACACTATGAACTTTAGTGCATTTGCAGGAAATCTACTGCTGATTGATTTAGAACGATTGATGGAAGAGGGCTTGCTGCGTCGAGAGGAGTTGAAGCCGCTTTCAAATAGCGATTCGCTCCGCGAAGCTCCGAAGGATCGCGTTGATTTCGATCAGGTTGTTCCTTACAAGATTCAGTTACTTGAGCTAGCGTACTCTCGCTTTAAGCCAGACACTCTATTTGAGCAGTTTGCTCAGGAGCAGGCTTACTGGCTAGACGACTTTGCTTTATTTATGGCGCTTTTAGAGGCGCATGAAGGGGAGCCTTGGACAAAGTGGGAGACATCGATCGCACGACGAGATCCTGATGCAATTCGTGAACAAAAAGAGAAATTCCAGACAAAAATTCAGTTCTATAAGTTCTCGCAGTTTAAATTCTTTCAGCAATGGTCGGCGTTGAGAGACTATGCTCACCAGAAAAATATCAGCATTATCGGCGATGTTTCAATTTACGTCTGCCACAATAGCTCTGATGTGTGGGCAAATCCTGAGCTATTTAAACTCGATCCAGAAACGTTAGAGCCTGCCTTTATTGCTGGAGTTCCACCCGACTACTTTAGTGAGACGGGTCAGCTTTGGGGGAATCCTGTTTATGACTGGCCGCGATCGCAAGAAACCAAGTTTGATTGGTGGATTAAGCGTTTTCAAGCAACCTTACAATATGTCGATGTTGTTCGGGTTGATCACTTCCGTGGATTTGAGGCCTATTGGCAAGTTCCAGCCGGGGAAGTAACAGCCATGAATGGAGAGTGGGTGAAAGCACCGGGAATCGAGTTTTTTGAAACTTTGAAAGAAAAGCTTGGAACTCTACCGATCATGGCGGAGGATTTAGGGATTATCACTCCAGAGGTTGAGGAGTTGCGCGATCGCTTTGAGTTTCCTGGAATGCGAATTTTAATGTTTGCGTTTGATGGCGATCCAAACAATGTTCATCTACCCACTCGTTACGTTCCCAATTCAATCGTTTATCCTGGAACCCATGATAATGACACCGCGATCGGATGGTGGGGAAAGGCAAGTGATCAAGAGAAGCAAAATGTTTTGCGCTACCTAGGTCATGATTCAGCCGAGGAAATTTCAGAGATTATTCATTGGCAAATGATTCATACTGCAATGGCATCAACTGCCAGTCTAGCTATCATCCCATTACAAGATATTCTAGGGCTTGATCACACGGCTAGAATGAATGACCCAAGCCAGAATGCAGGAAATTGGCGCTGGCGGTATCTCAGTTCTGAAATGCTCACACTAGAGCTGTCAAAGCAGCTTTTAGAGTTGACCGAGCAAACCAATCGCATCGCAACCTAAGAATAGATAGGTTGGAATAGAGACACGATCGCAAGCCTAACAGGTTTGCGATCGTGTCTTTCCTAATTAGACTCGTTGAGCCATTTGATAAGCACTTGTAAGTTTATCTAACTGCTGAATTAGCAAGCTAAGGAACAAGCCTACATCGGTTACAACGCCTACAGATTCAACAGAGCCGCGATCACTGAGTTTTGTCACAACAGCAGGATTGATATCGACACACACCATTTTTACTCCAGCAGGAGTCATATTTCCAACCCCAATGGAGTGCAACATGGAAGACAACATTAAAATCATGTCAGCTCCAGCAATCAGACGAGCATAATCTTCTTGCGCTTTCATCAAATCCATCTGCGTATCTGGTAACGGTCCGTCATCTCGAATCGATCCCGCTAATGAAAATGGAACATGATTACGAACGCACTCGTAGAAAATCCCCTTGTCGAGAACACCTTCTTCAACGGTTTTGGCAATACTGCCATATCTGCGAACGGTATTGATCACTTTAAGATGGTGACGATGCCCACCGCGAACCGAGACGCCCCGCTGCATATCTACCCCCAGCGATGTGCCCATGAGCGACTGTTCCATGTCGTGAACCGCGATCGCGTTGCCGCCGAGCAACGCCTGCACATATCCTTCACGAACCAAATGAGCGAGATGCTCGCCACCGCCTGTGTGAATCACGACTGGACCTGCGCTCACCACGACGCGCCCACCCTGATCGCGAATCTGTCTCAGTTCCCAAGCGATTTGTTCAACCACTAACTCCACTCGGCGTTCACTCGACACGCCTGCACCCATAAAACTAAATTCTTGAGTATTGCGCTGTTCTCGAGATTCGGGTTTGCGGATCGTCCGAATTCCTTCGACGCCGACGACAACGCGATCGCTCGTTTGCAAATCTCTCAACAGTTTACATTCAGCAGTTTTAGAATCGGCAGACACCGCGATCGCGGCATCCATGCGCTGTTTATCTACTGTGACCCACTCGTTGTTGATGCGCACTTGAGTTGGATAGATCGTAGTCACATAGAAATCATCGGGCGCAACACCAATTTGAGCGACAGCTTCAAGAAGGCAATCACACACTTCTTGAGGCGGAGGCAGTGCACCTAAGTCGATCAATTGAGACATGATCGTTTCCATCACACTATGCGATGGAGCCGTCACCTTGACGTCTGCTGAAGAGGTACTCTGCCGCTGCACCCCCAAGTTAAAGTTGAGGACTTGAAAACTTCCACCCGCCTCAACCACAACATCTAAAGCGCGATTAATCAAGCCTGAATCCAGCAAGTGACCCTCCAACCGAATTGTCCGGCTTTCGATTGTCGCGCTTGCGTGAAGCTCTACTCGTACAGGTTCAGTCACTCTTAAAGTCAGGCATTTTGCTGCACCACCCGCCTTGAGAAACTCTGTCAATGGCGTTTCAATCACGCGAAATCCTGCTTCAGCAACGCGCTTTTTAAGGTCATCGCTCGCTTGATTCATGATGACTACATCATCAATGTTGACCGAATTACAAGCGAAATTCGCTGCATCCGCTTCGGCAACAGCAATCCGCTTTTCAGCAGGAACCCGCATTTCAATTAAGCGGTTAGAATACGCATCAAACGCAGGGGGATAGTAGAGTAAATATCCGTTTTTTAACGGACAGAAACACGTATCTAAATGGTAGAAACGCTCATCCATCAACCGCAATGACAACACTTCTACATCCAGCCATTTTGCTAGGTAGGGATGAGAATCCAGTTCAGAGCGAAAGCCATAGCCTGCCCACAACCACCGACCTTCGCGATCGAACAATGCATCCCCCGCGCCTTCAAACGGCAACTCTGGCGGCAATTCATGCACTGTAAATCCATTCTCTTCAAGCCACTGTTTAAAGAACGGTTCTTCCCCTTGCCGTTCTTTGTGAAAGAAGCGACTCAAAACGGCAACGTCGCCCAACACCAAGCCAGCGTTGGCAGTAAATACCATATCTGGAACGCCAATTTGAGGTTTAACAAGATCGACGATCGCATGATCTTTAATGACGCTGTGTAGTTTTTGCCACTGGTCAACGGCGCGATCGCGGGACGATTTGTGAATATTGCCCTCCATCCAAGGATTAATGACATAATCCACGTCGTAATGGTCGGGCGCGCACATAAGGAAGCGAAGGGATGAAGTCATAGAGAGATCTTGGGTGATTGTGCAATGAACGCGACATAGCATTATAGGCTGCTAAAAGAGGCATTCCTACAAGTGCTAAAGCCGTATGTCATGAGAACATTAGACTTCTGTAGAACTCATTTTTACAGTTTGAGCAAATTGCAGAGTTTTGATGTCGATCGCGTGAGAAGAATAGCGCAATATTTAGAAGCTGCAATTGGCTCTGAAGGATCGCATTCAGTCTAGAAGTCGTGATTAACCCCTCATAGGACTTACATAAATCGTTTCGATGCTATAAGTGCAGCCACAGGTCTCTACAAACAGAGTTTCTTTGGTAACGAGGGTTCTTCCATCGTAACGAAGGTTGCTTCTGGCATAAGGAAGATTGCTTCCGTCGCAAGGAAGATTGCTTCTACCTCAAGGAAAGCTGCTTCTGGTGGAAGGAAGGGTTGCTTTTGCTGTAAGGAAGGTCGCTTTTGTCGTAAGGAACTCTCCTTCTGGCGTAAGGTAAGGTTGCTTCCGTCGCAAAGAAAGTTGCTTCTGGTGAAAGGAAAGTTGCTTCTAGTGGGAGAAACCTTGCTTCTAGCGTGGGGAATGTTGCTTCTATGATTGAGTCTAGGTTCAATATCGTTTAAGGTTCAGTGTCGTGATGCCACTGAGCACGTAAGTCCTAACTTAGTAAATGTCTATTTGTCTGTTTTCTTTATACTAAAGCTAGTGATTTGGTGAATTAGCGATGAGTCAGCTAGAAGTCAACCAAACAGAAGCAGGTCAGACAGAGGCGCGGATGCATTGGACAACTGCCGATCTAGAGCTACTTCCAGAGAACGGTAAGCGCTACGAAATTATTGATGGAGAATTACTTGTGACTCGTGCGCCCAGATGGACTCATCAAAGAGCAATTAGTAGAATCTGTAGTGTGCTGGAGTTTTGGTCAGATGAGACGGGGTTAGGAGAGGTTGTGCCTGGAGCGGGCATCATTTTTACTGACAGCGATAATGTGATTCCTGATGTCGTGTGGATCAGTAAGGAGCGGTTATCGGTAGCGTTAGATAGAGCAGAGCATCTGACGATCGCACCAGAGTTAGTCGTTGAAGTTGTATCTCCAGGAGCCGAGAATGACCGACGGGATAGACAGCTAAAACTGCGTCTTTACTCTGTTCAGGGTGTTCAGGAGTACTGGATTGTTGATCTTGAACTGAAGCAAATTCAAATTTACCGACGTGAAAACGTTGCCCTTGTTTTAGCGACGACGCTACTTTCTGGTGATCAAATTGTGTCTCCGCTACTGCCTGGATTCAACTGCACGGTCAATCGAATTTTCAGTTGAGAGTCATCAAGACAAGATTCATCAAAGGTAAGCTGCTGGATCGGTCGGTTCACCGTCTTTTCTGACTTCAAAATGGAGGTGAGGCCCAGTTGATAATCCGGTTGAGCCTACTGCCGCGATCGCTTGTCCGCGCTCAACCGATTGCCCTTCCGCCACATAGAGTTCACTAGAATGTCCATAAAGCGTCGTGATGCCGTTGCCATGATCGATAATCACCGCATTTCCGTAGCCACCATACCATCCGGCAAAAATAACGGTTCCGCGATCGGCAGCCCGAATTGTACTCCCGTAGTCCGCAGCAAAATCCATTCCAGAATGAAATTTTTGGTAGCCCAAAATAGGATGCATTCGCCAACCAAAGGAACTACTGATCGGCGCATCGCTGGGAAATACAAACTGTTCTGTTCCTAGCACAACCGACACATCACCATTTTTGGCGCGTTCTGCCGCAAGGCGTCTTTGATTTTCGGCAACCCGTCGTTGAATCAACTCACTAATGCCTTGAGAATCTTTTGCCAGTTGTGCTTCTGCGGCTTCGAGGGCACGACGATCGCTTCTCAGCCGATTCACCACTTGATTTTGATAGGTTGCCTGCTGCTCATACTCTGATTTTTGTGCGTGGAGTTCTTGAGTAATCAGATCAATATCGTTTTTGGTCTGCTCTACCTGAGTCCGCTGATTATCCAACCGATCGGCGTTAGTTTTTAGGTTGGTCAGAATATTACGGTCTTTTTGATACACCCGTTTCAGTTGATAACGCCGGTCGAGAAAATCATTTAGGTTTTGGCTCTCAAGCAATACCGCCCAACCGCTTGCACCCTGCTGCTGTTGCAAAAATCGTAGGCGTGAAATTGTAGCAGACTGGCGCTTGCGATACACTTTTTCTGCCCCATCAAGCGATCGCTCTAATTTCTTTAAAGCATTAGTTGTAGATTTGAGTTTTGCTTCACTCGTCTGAATTTGGCTACTCGTGGCTTGAATCGTCTTACGAATACCCTTCAAATCTCCTTGCGCTTTTGTTTCAAGTTTTTGAACGCGATCGCGCTCTTTTTGTACCAGCGATCGCTGCTGATCGACATGCTGTTGTTTTTGTTTTAACGTATCAATTGTTTCTTGTGATCCGGCAGGGAGTGCCGTCACAATCATCCAAATGCCAATGCAGCAAATGATGCTCCACAGCAGATACCTAAAGTTTGTCGATGAGCGATTCAGCATTTTTACGTAGCTTAGCCGTTATCAAATCAAACATTATTATGACCGCAATTTCTGCTTAGGCACGATCTTCTTAATTGAGTCAGTAGTATCAACCGTTTGTTTTCGTCACGTCCTCGTGATCCCTTGCAGCTTGGCAAACTAATCACATGATTTCTATAGATTGAGATAGTGTGTAGCAGAAGATTGTGTCGCATAATAAGCAGTAGGGCTTTTTCAGAAGCGTTGATATAAAAATTACCTTTTCAACCAAGTTGAACTTCCTTTTCGGTAGGCATCTCGCCCGATTATTAAAAAGTAATTCAGAGATATATCGGTTTAATTGGCAATTAAGCGGGCATATCTTCACGCCATCTGATCTGTACCATATATGCATAGCTCCCAGACTCGTAGCGTTCACCGCATCCTTGCTTGGAGTCATTTCTATCAAGTCGGCAGCTTACTCAAGCAGATGGGTGAGCCAAACGCTCTGATTCTGACCGAGTCAAATGTAGAAGGTTTAGAACAGCAGACTGACAGTTTTGTTGCTGTAGTTTCTTCGGGGTTTAATGCGCTCCTAGAAGGCAACTCTGTGCCCTTCGCGTCAGAAAATGCCTGCCAATTGCAGCTAACGTTTGATCCGATCGCGATCGCGCTTTTTCTCTCTACTCTCGCTTCTGATCTGTCAGAGCATTCCTTTCTAAGACAGCAGATTGCTAATGCGATGCTGCATTTACAGCCAAACGACCCTCAGCTTCAAAGTCAATTTACGCTGCAACTGATTGAAACGTTGTTTGCGCCGACTGTTGAACAGTCAGGCTCTGTTCTCGTTGAACCACCACTGCAACAGCAAGTTGAACAAGAGCGCTTACTCCATAAAGTGACCTCATTAATTCGCCAGAGCCTAGAGTTACCTGTGATTCTTGAAACAGCCGTTCAGCAGGTGCGTCAGTTTTTAAACGCCGATCGGCTAATCATTTATCAGCTTGATATTTCGGCTCCGTCCTGCTTGCTGTCTTCCGAACCTCAAATTCCGGCGCATGAGACCATTCCCAAGTTAGACGGAATTACTTACGAATCCCGTAGAAGTGACACCGTTCCTTCAGTGCTTCACCTTGTGAAAGACGACGGCGATCAGACGCAGCACCTCTGGAGCACTCATCGAAAGGATCTGACTTGGGCGATCGTCGATGGTCAAATCTCCTCTCAGACGCAGCAGTTGCTCAAGCTCTCCCCTCAAGCACAAGTACGGGCAGAATTAGTCACGCCAATTGTGGTTCAGGACAACCTATGGGGATTGCTCATTGCCCATCAGTGTTTCACAGCGCGAGACTGGCAAGAAAACGAGAAAGCGTTTCTGCATCAAATTGCAGAACATCTTGCGATCGCCATTCACCAGTCCAACTTGTACTCGAAACTGCACGCCCAAACGCTGACCCTTGAACAGAAAGTGTTTGAGCGGACGCAAGCTCTGTGCGATACGCTGATAGCGGCGCAATCGGCAAGTCGAGCCAAGTCAGAATTTTTAGCCACGATGAGCCACGAACTGCGATCGCCGTTAACCACAATTATTGGCATGGCAGCAACTCTACTGCGCTGTCAGGAACAGGCGCAGCAGTCTGGATTGCCGCTATCAAAGCAGCAAGAGTACCTGCATACGATTCAAAGTCGGGGTGAACACCTGCTTTCTCTGATCAACAATATTTTAGATTTATCTGAAGTTGAAGCGGGAAAGATGGCGTTGGAGATTGAAGAATTTTCCTTGACTCAGATTGCTCGCCATGTCGTTGAAGCGCTGCAAGCACGAGCCGATCTCAAACACGTCAAACTTGATCTCAAGATTCAACCAGATCAGGTAGATGTCCAGTTTCGAGCCGACCCTCAGCGAGTTCAGCAGATTTTGATCAATCTGCTAACCAACGCGATTAAATTTACGCCAGAGCAGGGGCGCGTCACCTTACGCACGTATGTTCATGACAACATAGCGATTTTGCAGGTTGAAGATAGCGGCATTGGTATTTCTGAAGAACAGCGATCGCTACTGTTTCAAACGTTTCAGCAATTGGATCACTCTTACGATCGTCAGTATGAAGGCGCAGGATTAGGATTAGCCCTGACGAAACAGTTAGTCGAATTGCACGGTGGCTCGATTGAAGTGACCTCGACAGTCGGAGTTGGCTCAACGTTCACGGTGCATTTGCCAGAACAAAGACTTCCTGAACATCTGTCTGCACGTTAGTTTATCCGAGTGTTTGTGAACCACTTTTAGAAAGAGCGTTCTAAGTCTGGACGAACGAGTTCTCGCAACGTTTCTTCGGGCGATCGCGGAGTCCAGCCGAGATGTTGTCGCGCTTTTGTCGCATCGACACGCACACAGCGATCGTAGACATAATGTGCCCGTTCTTTGTCAATCGGCGGTTGCCACGAGAAAACACGACCTACGACATCTAAAACGTTAGCCACCACTCGAACGAGGGATTTAGGAGCTTCGCGAGGGGGCGGAATATCAGTTTCTTGGCTAAAAATCTCGAACATGTCACGAGTGGAGAGATCACCTGCCGAAATGATGTAGCGCTCTCCCGCTTGTCCGCGCTCTGAAGCGAGAATCATCGCGTTGGCTAAGTCGTCTACATGAACAATTCCAGTAATTCTGTCGCCCCCTGCCCACAGTTTCAGACGCCCTTTGAGAAACGAAGTTAACACAGGTTTGAAATGTGGATCGTCGCTGCCAAAAATTCCTGAAGGCAGCACGCTGACGATGTGAAAGCCATTCGCGGCGGCTTGATCAACAAGCTGCTGAGCCTCGTATTTCGTGCGATCGTAGGCGGAGGAAAATCCGGTCTGTTCCCGTTTGAAGGTTTCATCGATCGTTTTGCCTTCCGTGTCACCAAAAATGCCGATTGTGCTGCAATAGACCATTTTAGGAACGCCAGCTAATTGTGCAGCTTCTAGAACGGCGCGAGTTCCGTCTACGTTGACTCGTTCCATTTCAGCCGCATTGACCAGTCCAAGTTCGACATAAGCGGCCGTGTGGAAGACAACATCTACACCCGCCATCGCTTGATTCAGGGCAGCGCGGTCAGTGATGTCACCGTAGACGAAATCAATAGGACACTGGGCAAGGCGAGAAAGATTACTGGATTTGCGAACGACTCCGACGACAGAATCGCCACGTTTGAGCAACGCTTTGACAAGATGCGATCCGGTAAATCCATTTGCCCCTGTAACTAGTGCCTTCATATCAGTGTTTTAGTATCGCGATCGTGGATTTAAATGTGCAGAATTTCACAAAGATTTTTCGTAAATGCGGTACGTCTTGTAAATGGTGCCTCCCGACGCCTCAATCAATTTCCGGGATGGAGCATTGTCTTCGTAGATCCAAGATAGTTCTGCTTGCTTGTAAGGTTTGCCTTTTTGAACTGCGCCTTGCAATCCTAAATAAATTAATCCAAGCGGAACTAATTTGCGGCGAAATTCGGGAAGCGACGCGATCGCAAACACGCGACCTTGATCAATTCGACGGCGATACCACAGAAACTTGAGAATGCCTAACCAGTTTAGCTTGCCATTTACATGCTTTAGCGCAATGTTATAGTCCGGCAAACTCATGAAAAAACCGATCATTTCACCGTTGTATTCTGCGATCGGAAATGTATCTGGATCAACTAAGCTTTGTAGCGATTGTGCTTGTTCTAAAAATTCGTCTTGCGTTCGGGGTGTCGAACTCCAATTGCCTGAAAATGCTTTTGTGTAGAGCTTGTACATCTTGATCGCATCTTGGGTAAAGTCATCTCCTTTAGTTCGGATGGAGCGGAATGTTACTCCTGATTTGCACGCAATTTTGTAACCCTTCTCAAATTCAGGCGATAGAGGTTTGTCTAACGGCAGATTGTAGGCGTAAGCATCTTTCGCCTTCTGCCAGCCATCGCGCACCATAAATTCTGGGTAGTAAGCCGGGTTGTAGGGCATCATCACCATTGGCGGTGAATCAAAGCCATCGACCAGAAAGAAACAGGAGTTTTGAGTCGAGAAGTTGATCGGACCTCGAACCTCTGTTAGGCCGCGATCGCGTAACCAATCGCAAGCAGAGTTGAGGAGAGACGTTGCGATCGCGGCATCATTAATACATTCAAAAAAACCGAACAGTCCGACGTTGTTTCCCTCACGCTCAATCAATCGTCGGTTCACCATCGCCACAATTCGACCTACTCCTTCTCCGTCCTTCACCGCAATAAATGGCTGAAGCTCTCCATATTGGCGAAACGGATAGTCAGGTGAAAGCTCTTTGATAAGGTCGCTCCGCAACGGTGAAACCCAGTTTGAATCATGGGCATACACTCGCGCAGGCACATCTAAAAAGATTTCTTGGTGTTGGGCAGTTGTAACGGGGATGATTTGAACAGGTTTAGAAGAATTCACGGCACAATCCTCTTAGTTCAATCGATTGAGTTCAAAATCATATTCACATTGATTCAGAATTCAATGTTGAATGTGATTAATCTTCACTGTGGAGTTTAATCGATTCAATAAACAATTCATACTCTAATTTTTAAGCGATGCTCCTTAGTGGGCACAAACACTCAACCACAATTAGAACTATTGCCCAGCGTACTAAGCTATCACTCTATCATCAGTTACAGAGGCGTTAATCCAGAATGCTGTAGCCGCAAAATTATTCATACAGGACTAACCGATCGAGGGCAGAACGGAGGCTAAGAGTTGCTTTCGTTGCGAGCGGCGGCCATTCGCTGTTGGGCGAGTGTACTACGGGCACGAACGGCAGCATTATCGTCTTGGTTTGCTAGGGTGTTAAGTTGGGCTTCGATTTGAGCCAACCAGGGGGATTGAGTATTGAAGAGGGCAAGTTCTTGCAGTGCTACGACTGCCGCATAGCGAACGATCCACTCATGATCCTGTGAAACGATCAGGAGCGCTTCTAACGATTGAAGCTGAGCTTTTTCCACCTGATCAGGTTGTAATTGCTCCCAGCGTGAAATTCCCAATCCTTTTGTTGCGGCACGACGGACGCTCAGCGCGAAATCGTTTTTTGCGGCATCTAACAAGGTCGGTAATGCGCGTGGGTCAGCGATCGCGGCTAGTGCCCGAATTGCCCAAGCTCTAGCGCCATAGTCATAGTCATCCAACTGTTTTAAAAGTGGGATAACGGCAGGTTCTCCAATGCGAATGAGTCCATCTACAGCTGCCACAGCCGCCCCCGGATTGTTGTAGCCTAATGCGGTAATCAGCACTGGAACTTCAGCTTCAGAGGCCACTTCTGCCAATGCCTGCACTGCTTGTAAAAGACGAATCGCGGAATCTGCGTCGTCAACAGCACGAATTAACTGGAGGACTTGAGGATCAGTCATGAGAAAAGGTTTAAGCGCAATCTGAACATAAACCATTCTATTTGACCTGGCTTACTCAATGCTGACAACTATGAAAACTGAACAAGGGAAATGAACAAGAGACGAGCAGAACTGACGCAGCAGATTTTGAGTCTTCATTTTAAAGTCACTAATTCTGTTCTATTTTCCATAGCTTCGGTTGCTTTATTGAGTTTTTGTTGAGCTAATTATTTACGGTATTGTGATTGATTTCGATAATACATTCGATATAGCTAAATTCAATCTCATTGTGAATGCATTGCAATAGCGCTTCAGACAATAAACTCTAAAAACTGACGCTTACAATTCTTATACACACAGTTCTGATTACGTGCCGATGCCCGCTAAAGCAACGAATCCATCAAGGTCATGACATGAACCGCTCCGTCCGAAAGCTCAGGCAGTGGGGTTTGTTTAACCTGGTGTTCGAGTAAGCCTTTGAGCGCAATCAGCTTGAGACTATTTTCTGCTAGCGTTTGCGCGATCGCATCAGCAGCAGCGAGATACCCGATCGCACTCAAATCAGCTAATGCCGATCGACGCAATGACAAATTATGCCCCGCTAGTGCCTTAACCAGCAGATCGCCGTACTGTCGATCTTGAGTGAGTTGGTACAGGGCGCGAGCCGCTGAGTATCGAACGCGCTCGATCGGATGGTCAAGAAACTTGGTAAATGCACGCTGCACTTCGCTCGAATCAAAAGGAGCAGTTGTCGAATGTAATTCCCCCAGCGCCTCTAAAATTGCATCGTAAGGCTGGACGAGATCAGAGTCTACTGGAGAAGGAAGCGTTCCAGGAACCTCATTGTTGAGCAATCGCATCAATACTGGAATCGCAGACGGATCGCCCAATTGCTCTAGCGATTGAGCCGCGGCTTCTCGAACATAAAAATCTGAGCACTCTAAACTTTTGATCAGGGAAGGTACAGCCATATTGGGTACTGACGGATGGCGCAATTTCCCCAACGCACGCGCTGCATTTCGCCGGAGCGGATATCCTCCCGCCTCTGTGCGATCGGACTCATCTTCCAACGCGACCATTAAGCTCTCGATTGCTTCAGGCTCGTTTACTCGAAACTTACCAAGCCACCAAGCAGCATACATTCGCAGACCCCGATCTTCACCGCGTAGGTTTGCGATCGCAGTTTCGATCGTCAAATGTCCCCCAGATGGAGAATCAATGCCGTCATTTGCTTCACCACTCATGTGACTTTCCAGAAAATTCGTCAATTTCTATGATCTGCACAAGTCTAACTCGATCAGGCCGGGGTTTGCTTTAGATTTGATGATGGATCTATCAAACGACCGCCCCAAACTTTCGTGAGAACCGGATGGGCTACTAAATCACCTGCTAATCTGTCACATCCGCAAGCGAAGCCTCCAGAAGTACCTTAAATCCGTTGCTAATTCGTAACTCCTGATTTTTGTTCTCAAAAAATTGGCACAAAAAATAGGCTGCTGTAAGCAACCTATTTATACCGATTCAGAGAAATATCAAACAAAGATAGCAATTCGTAACTCAATACAAATTGCGGCTGATTTAGGTTCCAGTCATCCAGGAGTTGGTGTACTCAATCTGGTCAGCTGTTAGAGAATCAATGGTAAAGCCCATCGCCTGCAGCTTCAGACGCGCAATTTCTTGATCCAACTCAGTTGGAATAGGATACACATCAGGAGCCAGCTTGCCCTTGTTTTTCACCAGGTACTCGGCCCCTAGCGCTTGGTTTGCAAAGCTCATATCCATTACCGCGCTGGGGTGGCCTTCAGCCGCCGCCAAATTGATCAGACGACCTTCGCCCAACACAACAACCGATTTACCGCTCTTCAGCTTGTATTCCTCGGTGAAGTTGCGAACCGTCTTCACATCGCTGGCACGATTTTTTAGCGCTTCGAGGTCGATCTCGATGTCAAAGTGACCCGAGTTCGAGACGATCGCACCATCTTTCATCGAGTCAAAGTGATCTCCGCGAATCACGTGCTTGTTGCCCGTAACGGTGATGAAAATATCACCTTTCGTAGCGGCCACATCCATCGGCATGACTCGGAAACCATCCATCACCGCTTCGATCGCAGCAACAGGGTTGACTTCAGTCACGATCACGTTAGCGCCCATGCCGCGTGCCCGCATTGCTGTACCCTTGCCACACCAGCCGTAGCCAGCAACAACAATGGTTTTACCCGCCAGCAGAATGTTGGTCGCCCGAATGATGCCATCTAGGGTGGACTGACCCGTCCCATAACGGTTATCAAAGAAATGCTTTGTTTCTGCATCGTTGACGTTGACTGCTGGGAAGGTCAGTGCGCCATCGCGCAGCATCGCTTTGAGGCGAACAATCCCAGTCGTCGTTTCTTCAGTGGTTCCGATGATATCTTCAAGCTGATGCTTGCGCTGTTGAACTAACGTTGCAACCACGTCACAGCCATCATCAATAATGATATTCGGACGGTGATCAAGCGCGATTTGCACGTGCTTGTGATAAGTCGCATTGTCTTCGCCTTTCAGGGCAAAAACAGGAATGCCATAGTCAGAGACTAAGCTTGCCGCCACGTCATCTTGAGTAGACAATGGGTTGCTGGCAATTAGAAGGGCGTCCGCGCCGCCTGCTTTAAGGGCGATGGCGAGATTTGCAGTCTCGGTCGTCACATGAGAACAAGCAACGAGTCGGATGCCCTCAAACGGCTTCTCTTGCGCAAAGCGATCGCGAATTTGCTTCAGCACAGGCATTTCACGCCCAGCCCATTCAATTCGCTGCTTGCCCTGAGGAGCCAAAGAAATGTCCTTGACTTCGTATTTCAAGCGCTCTGGAGTCGCTACCATGAATTCGATTCCTCTAGATAAATCAAATGAAAGATAGGGATCTGTAAAATCCCTCTTAACAAATTAGCCTGCAATTTCAAAACAAGCCATCTAAAACTCGGAGATCTTCAAGTTTTTTAGAGGATTTGCCAAAATCAGAGGCAGAAGTACTTCCTTCGGAATACTCCTCTACACAAAGTGCATTGAAGTCGCCTCTGAAGTCAAGGTGAGCAGCAAAGCTTATTGACGATTTAACAGAACGGTCCACAAACTCTAGCAAGTCATCATAAAGTCATTCATATAATCGTTGAAGTCCTTTTATGATTTAACAGAAATACAAAATTTGACTATTCAATTCTTACTTGTTAACGAAATAGTTAACAGATGTATTGTAGAAAGAGTTAATCTTTATATAGTAATAGCGTTCTCAATACTATTCAGAATCTGCGAATAATCTATTCGTAATCAAAATAGTTAAAACAGAATGCTCAATCGGTAGTCTCAATCAGCGTGTTTTAAGACCTGCCCAATTTAACCTGTGGGGGATTGACGCATCGCGATCGTCTTTGCTAAATTTCCTTAACTATCTTTGCTTCTACGCGGAGATTGAACTGAAGTCAGTCAGCCTAATTCAGCGTTGTTCAAGTCTCTATAAGGCTCGCAAGGTTGAAGCGGAGGAACCAACTCTTGGGGCGAACTAGGAACGCCATTGTGTGATGGCACTTTACCTAGAGGGCATCTCCCAGCTCTAGCCCGTCAGCTAACTTCGTCGGCATTGAGAGAGGACTGAAGAGCTTTTGGCTCGTCAGTGTCTCTTGTTGAGACTGCTCAGTTTGGCATAACTGAACTCAACCCTTAAAGCACTGAATTATGGTTCAACTCAGCATAATGGCGCTCTTTGTCGCCCTCAGTCAGGCTACTTGGAAGCGGACAAAGCTTGTTCTGTTGCGAGATACAGTGCTCTATCCAGCACTGGGATTTCTGGGAATTTTACTACTGTGGTACGGAATTGCTTCGCTGCGGCATGAGTTGATGCCGTATCCTCATGAAGCAGTTATTAATAATCTGGACTTCATTACGCACCCGTTTTATCAAGGTGGTGCAGGTGATTTAGGAATTGGTTGGCTGTTACTCGCGAGTTTGCGACGGGTCTTGCTGGGCTTTCTGCTAGGGGCCGTCGTGGCAATTCCTCTCGGCTTTCTGATCGGCATGTATCGCCCTGCGCTACTGGCCCTCAATCCGATCATTCAGATTCTCAAGCCAGTGTCACCTCTAGCATGGCTACCGATCGCTCTCGCTATTTTTAATTTGGCGGAACCCTCTGCAATTTTTGTAATTTTCATTACCTCTTTGTGGTCAACCATCATTAACACCGCTTTAGGAGTTTCCAGTGTTTCTAAAGATTATCTTGACGTAGCACGAGTGTTAGAAATGCCGTCGTGGCGGCAGGTTTACAAAATCATTCTGCCTGCAAGTTTGCCCTACATTTTCACCGGATTGCGAATTAGTTTAGGGATCGCTTGGCTGGTGATTGTCGCGGTAGAGATGCTAACTGGCGGCGTTGGGATCGGCTTTTTTGTTTGGGATGAGTGGAGCCGCTTGAATCTCAGTTCGGTGTTTTTGGCGGTGTTTGTGATTGGTATTACTGGCTTGTTGCTGGATGTCGCGATCGCGCAACTTGAAGCGCTCATCACTCACCGCCGAACTCCGAAAGAGGGATAAACCCTGCTCCTATCACCCGCTACATCCTCCATTTCAAACCTACTCCGCATTTCAAAACTTATGACGACCCAAAACTCCTGGACTAGGCGCGAGTTTCTGCTGGGCGCGAGTGCAACTGCAACAACAGTCGCGCTGGGAGCTTGCAATATCAGTGCGGATCGATCTGCCGCTGGATTGACTGAAGAAGCAAAGGCAATCGAGCAAGTTGTAAAACCATCTGAGCTAGAAAAACCAGATATCACCGTCGGCTATGTACCAGTGAATGACTGCGCTCCTTTTGCGATCGCCTGGAAAAAAGGCTTCTTTCACAAATATGGGCTAAACGTGCGCTTGAATCGTGAAGCAAGCTGGGCAACCTCTCGTGATGGATTGATTTTCGGGCGCTTAGACGCCTCGCCTATCGTGTCTGGAGCAGTGACAAACGCCCGAATTGGGGCAGAGGGAGCGCGTCATGCTCCCTTATGTGCAGGCATGGTGATTCACCGCCACGGCAATGCGATGACGATGAACCGGAACATGTGGAACTTTGGGTTGCGTCCCTGGCAGGAATATAACGGGAACTTAGAAGCATTTGGCCAACAATTTCGGGCATATTTTGAGCGTCAGCCCAACGAGCGCAAGGTTTGGGCAGTCGTCCTGAGTTCTGCCATCTACGAATATTTCGTGCGCTATGTGGCGGCGGCAGCAGGCGTTGATCCGCTCAAAGAGTTCCGCATCATCATTGTTTCCCCTCCCCAAATGGTGACAAACGTGCGGATTGGAGCGATGCAGGCTTACATGGTTGCCGAACCGTGGAACACTCGTGCCATTACTGGAAATGCTGGCGTTGGCTTCACCTTTGCTCAGGGCAAAGAAGTTTGGCTTGGGCATCCCGATCGCTTGCTGGGTGTAATGGAATCATTTATTAAAGAGAATCCCAAAACCTATCGATCGCTGCTAAAAGCGATGATCGAAGCCTGTCAATATTGCAGCAAACCGGAGAATCGCGTTGAAGTGGCTCAACTGATCACGGAGCGATCGTTTACCGGAGCAAAACCAAAAACTGGAGCGATTGACAAATTTACAGCTCCTGGAATCGTCGGCAACTACAATTACGGCGGCTTTGATAGCAAAGACCGCACCGTTAAAGCCGAAGACACGACCATATTTTACGATTTGCCGCCCAACCTGCCGCAAAAGCCAGGAGAAACGTCAACGTTTTTGTGGCAATCGGAAAGTCTTTGGTTGATGACTCAAGCGGCCCGCTGGGGGCAAATTAAAGAGATTCCCAAGAACGCGGATCAGCTTGCGGCTCAAGGCTGGCGCACAGATATTTATCGGGACGTTGCTAAAGAAATGGGCATTCCCTGTCCCACTGACGATTACAAAATCGAACCTCCCGAAGTGTTTATTGACAAAAAAGGCTTTGATCCAAGTGATCCAGTGGGCTATCTCAAAAGTTTCGAGATTCGCGCCGATCGCCCCGTTCCGATTTACTTCAGTTAGGGAAACTCAAACCGCTCAACCCTTCGTTTACCTATTCACCCTCCAAAACCATTCTGCAAAACTACTCTGCAAAACCATATGACTAAGTCAACCTTGCAAACAGCAGATACTAACGACAGGCAGCCAGAAACGGCTGGATTCTTAGAGATTAAAAACTTAAGCAAAGCCTATCCCACAGGAAACGGGGGCGAATTCGTTGTCCTCCACAATATCAATCTCACTGTGCAAGAGAACGAGTTTGTATCGCTGATCGGGCACTCTGGCTGCGGTAAATCCACCCTACTCAAGATCGTGGCAGGATTGGAGCGGTCAACCTCTGGACTCGTGACGCTGGAAGGGCGAGAAATTCGCAAACCAGGCAGCGATCGCATGATGGTGTTTCAGCACTACTCGCTGTTGCCTTGGCTTACCGTACGTGAAAATGTTCGGTTAGCGGTAGACGAAGTGTTAAAAGACGCATCCCGCGCCGAGAAAGCTAGTCTGGTGAATGAGCATCTGGCCATGGTCAACCTGATGCCAGCCGCTAACAAATATCCCGATGAGATCTCGGGCGGCATGAAACAACGGGTGGGCATTGCACGGGCGTTAGCAATTCGTCCTAAGATGCTGCTAATGGACGAGCCGTTTGGAGCACTTGATGCCTTGACTCGCGGCAAGCTTCAGCGACAAGTACTGGATATTTGGGAAGCCCATCGCCAAGCCGTGCTGATGGTGACGCATGATGTGGATGAAGCGCTGTATATGTCCGATCGCATTGTGATGATGACGAACGGACCTGCCGCCCAAATTGGCGAGATTCTAGACGTTCCGTTTGCCCATCCGCGCGATCGCGCCGCCCTGCGAGAAAACCCTCACTACTACGAACTCCGCAATCATGCGCTAAATTTTCTTGATCAACATTTTGGCGCTGATGATTGAGACTGTTGGAGTGCGCTCGCTACGTGCATTTATGACAGAATTCGCTATCAGGGCGTCAGCTTTTAGAGGCGGTTATCACGCCAAATCTCTATCGGAAACTGTAGTGACGATTAACTACAATAGAGATATCTAGAGCTTAGTTGACCTATGGAGATCGGACGTTTCTTTTCACTTCAGAACGGGCGAGTTGGACAATATCTATCACCCAGAGTTTTAGTCGTTAGAACTCCGTTTCGCCGAGTTCCTCATTCTGAGGAAGCAACCTATTTTGGGTTTGAGACGTTTGCTCAAGCTCAGAAGTTCACACAGCGTCTTGCAAGTTCTGGGTATCACTTTCAACTTCAACGGAGCCAGATTTTAGACCAGTTTCTGTATGAGGTTAAGCTGCCTGGAACGACTGCGATCGCGCTGATGCTGGCCTATTGGGATCGAGCCGATCAGCGACGACTGGGGACAGAGGACTCCCAAAAAGGCGGGGCGAATGCGTCGCGTAATTTAGAGCGAATCGCTGCTTAGGAAGGCTTTCAACCCTCTTTACCACCAGTTGCAATTGGTGTGAATCTGCACTACAATTAGTACAGATGATTCAGGTTCTTATTCCATGACGAAGCATTACATTCTGCACCTTGACCCTGCCGCCAAGTACGAATGGGATCGCTGCTCTTTGAGAGATCCGATCACTGCCGATCGTCCTGCCTTTGCTGAGCTAATTGCTGAAGCTGTGGGAGATCAGTCCGGTTCCTACTTGGTTGCTGTAAATATTGAAGTTCAGGTTTTGGAGAAAGCTGCGCCCCAAGCTCAGATGCCGCCTTCAAGCATGTCTGAGTTGCCTAATCGCGCCTTGCCTCAGCTACAAGAACTCGTCGCATAGCTGCTTCTAGGTCTTTAGTTCTCCTAATTTGTGCGTAGCCTTTGTTGTTCGTAGTCTGTAGTCCGTTGCGGCTCTTTGGCTGCTGACCCTTTTACGTTCAAGGAATGTCGAGTCATGAAATTTCGTTTAGATCAGTATCCCGCTGCGATCGCGCAAGCAGCTCATCATGTCAATGAGCTAGAGCTCAATATCGCTGAAATCCGTCAGCATCTTGCCCGATTAGAAGGCAATGCGGATATGGTTGTCGCATTTGAGACGGCGCTTAAGAATGACAATCAGCGCAAAGCCCGCCGCTTTGAAGTTTTGCAAGTCAATCAGGAGTATGGACGTGCGGTTGATGCTCTAAACCGTGCTTCTACCGAGAAAGCCAATGCGCTGGCACATTTAGAGCATCTACGCAACGAGTTTAGCGTGGCGAAATTAGAAACACGACTCACGATCGCACAGCAGTTGACTGGGCTTGATTCCCGTGAGCTAGTCGGTCTGTAAGCTTTTTAAGCTGGGTAAAGTTGAGCAGTAGAGCAATAAGTTCTACTGCTTTTTTATGGGGTGTCTTCTATTCTCTGTTTGCTGTTCAAAGAGCTTTGGGCACTCTACAGCAGTAGAAGTTGTGAGATATATCCATGTCTAGTGCAGGGTTGAATAAGTGGATTGTTAGTGGTAACCTGGCAGCGGACGCTCAAGTTAAAACTGTTGACTTGAAAAATGGTGAGCAGGCTAAAGTTGCTTCAGTCACTTTGTATGTTCAGAAGCCTCGCAACCGTGAGGAATCGTTCACAGTGTCTTTGAGTATTTGGGAAAAGTCTTATGCATGGCGCAAACTTCAGTTTTTGAAGAAAGGCTCGCTTGTCATCTGTACAGGTAATGTCGAACCGAACCCTTTTATTTCTAGCAATGGTAATGTTCCTAAAGCGGGCTTACAAATGACAGTAATTGATATTGATCTTGATATTGTTCGAGATGCTGAGAGTGAACAATCTGAGAGTGATGTTGAAGAAATGGTAGCGATCGCATCTTAGATTGCCATCCACCATTATTGCCTCTCAACCACCGTTTATACTGCTGGTTCAACCTAGTAGCTAAATCTGGTTTCCGCAAAAATCCTTCAAACCTTTTGACACCATAAGACTGCAAAATTACGGGATCAAAACCTTCGCTCGGTTTTGTATACCACGAGGCGACGTTGATTTTGGGTATAGAGATTTCTTTGAGAAAAGGTCTCCAAAAATATGAGTAAACTCGTATCTGTTATAATCCCTTGCTACAACGCTGAAAGATGGATAGCGGAAGCTATTGAAAGTTGTTTGAAGCAAACATACCCATTCATCGAGGTTATTGTAATTGATGATGGATCAACAGATCGCTCTCTAGAAGTTATTAAGCGTTATGCAAATAGAGTGATTTGGGAAACTGGATCCAATCGAGGTGGAAACCATGCCCGGAACCGTGGATTTGCTCTATCTAAAGGTGAGTACATTCAGTACTTGGATGCAGATGACTACATTTTGCCCGAGAAAGTTGAGCGCCAAGTGCGTTTTTTAGAAGAAACAGGTCTGGATGCTGTCTATGGTGATTGGCGACATCAGCGACATTTACCAAATGACAAAGTTATTTTGGAGGATGTAAAAGTCTCGGGAGAACAGGAAGATATTCTTGCTGCGTTGTTGTCTGTTTGGTGGGTTTGCCCTGCTTGTTTATTGTTTACGAGACAAGCAGTACAACAATCTAATGGATGGGATGAAACCTTAAAAGCTGGGCAAGACAAAGATTTTTTTATATCTGTAGTGATGAGTGGCGCAAAAGTTGGTTATCAACCAGGATGCTACTCAATTTATAGACGTTATGGAGATGTAACAGTTTCCACCTCTTCTAAAACTAGATACCTAGAAAGCCAACTTTTCATTAATAGAAAGATTGAAAACAATTTAAATCAATCAGGAAAGTTTTCAGAAAGGTATCAAAAAGCTTTAGCACAATCGTACTTTCTCATTGCTAGAGAGTATATTGAAGTCAACCCAAGTAGCTATAAAAAATTATTGAGAAAAACCCTGTCGCTAGATCCAGACTTTAAAGCTGACTCTGAAAATAGAACTGCAATCTACAGTTTTATTCAAAATATAGTGGGTTTTAGAGAATTTGAGAAACTAGTTTTCACAATTAAATTCGTTAAGAAATTAGTTAGGGATAGAGTTCTATAGCAGTCCTAAATGATTCGTAAAAATGGGCCGTACATAAATACTTTTGGAAACCTGAAAATTTGGCAGTGTGTGGCAAACTCAAAGGTTATGTCGCAAATACTTTTGAAAGACAAACTTACTGTGTCGTTTGCATTACCTTAAGCGATAACTCCAAAAATTGCTGCAATAAACTTTGCTCCAGACGCACCATCGCCCTAGCTGATCTTTTTCACTTGTCCTTTACAGCATCATCGCCGTGGCCCCAATACATCTAGAGGGCGTTGAACAGTTGCAAACAGATTCCGCGATTCACTTAAATCATTCTTCTTTGTGAAACGCCGTTTTTATTACTTGATAGGTTTTCCTATGCAATGCTGGTTATACCATCTGTTATATCTGCTATCCAATCCGTACCACTACGATTACGCCTCGACTAATTGGTTCTCCTGTCGCAAATAGGACTCAATAAATGGATCTAATTCTCCATTCATTACATCCTGAACCGCCGTTGTTTCAACATTTGTACGCAGATCCTTCACCATCTGATAGGGATGGAACACGTAGTTGCGAATCTGTGTGCCCCACGCCGCTTCTACCATGTCGCCTCGGATATCAGAAATTTCCTTAGCCCGTTGTTCCTGGGCAATTACAAGCAGCCTTGACTTCAAAAGTGCCAGGGCTTTCTCCTTGTTTTGAAGCTGCGATCGCTCCTCGGTACATCGCACCGCTAACCCGGTCGGCTTGTGAACAATCCGCACCGCCGTTTCAACTTTGTTGACGTTCTGCCCACCTTTTCCGCCTGCCCGTGTTGTCGTAATCTCTAAGTCCTTATCTGGAATATTGAGCTGAACCGAAGTATCAATCATCGGCATGACTTCAACCCCTGCAAAACTCGTTTGCCGCTTGTCGTTCGCATTAAAGGGTGAAATCCGCACCAGACGATGAGTTCCTTTTTCTGACTTGAGATAGCCGTAGGCATAGCGCCCTTCAATTTCTAGCGTAGCTGACTTGATGCCTGCCTCGTCTCCCTCCGATAGCTCCATCAGGTGGACTTTGTAGCGGTGCGCTTCGCCCCAACGGGTATACATCCTCATCAGCATCTCTGCCCAATCTTGCGCATCCGTTCCACCTGCCCCAGCATTGATGGTAAGAACGGCCCCTTTCGCGTCGTAGGGGCCTGACAACATTTGCTGAAGTTCCCACTGGTCGAGTTCGCGCTTGAGTTGAGTGGTTTTTGCCTCGGCTTCTTCAAGCAGCGATTGATCTAGTTCTAAATCAAGCAGTTCTAGCGTGGCTTCAGCGTCCGCCAAGTAAGCTTTCCATTGGTCAAACTGCTGAAGATGAGATTTGTAATCGTTTAATTCTTGCAGCGATCGCTGGGCTTGGGTTTGATCATCCCAAAAATCGGGTTGCGACGCAATTTGCTCCAGGTCTTGGATTTTGGCAGTCAGAGCAGGAACGTCAAAGATAGTCCTGGGTTTTACCCAGGCGCGAAGATAACAAGTCTACGTCACGTTTCAGGTCTACAGTATCCATACGGTTTTGAGATTCTCTCAGACAGTATTGATAATTTTAGTAGAAACTCGAACGATTGGCTTTGCTAAACTTCCCCCGCTGCACTAGCCGCACATGACTCGCCGCATCTGCCGCAAATTTGTAGGCAAATCTAGCTGAATCGCCTGCTCGATCAGTACTCTGGGAACAGGAATCACCGGGGTTGCTTGTACTAAGTAGGTCAAGACCGTTCCCCCGTTACAACTTTTGATCTGGAGGTCTGCCGAGAAATCGCTAAAGCTTCCTGATTCGAGCGAAAACTGAATGCGCTGATACTGCGTTTCTAACACTTTGAGGTAGATATCAACTTGAGCCGTGAAAAACAAAAACGCTTTACTTGCCGCTTGATGCAGCCGTTTTAGAGAGCCAGCTTTAACCACCTGAATCACTTCACTGCGGGTGATGTCCGGGAAGTACTGTGTCCAGCGAGGGTAGTCAGTTAGCTGATGCCAAACCTGCGCGGCCTCGAGGGGAAGGTACATTTGAGCTGTCACCGCCCCGCCCCAAGCAGAATAGGGATGAGTTTTGAGAAGAATTTCCCCACCTAGCAGGATCGGATCAATGCGTGTCGGATCAATGCTTGAAATCGCGATCGCGGTTCCCTCGGCGTTATGCCCTGTGATCGCTATTCCACGACTTGTCACCTGATTCATAGAGTCTACTCCTCAACGGTTCATCAGACTTGACCTGAACTTACCGTTAACCATAGCAACAAACCTGTTGTAAAACAGTTAAAGCTGAATCAGGTCTGCATGAAGATTTCGCGAAATCTATTGATTCAAAGTTATCAGAACTAAATTTCGGGACTGGGGTAAAGCAGTCGTGTAGCATGAAGTATTCAGAAGCACTATATCTGTTGAGGACTAACCGTGCGCCAACCTGCCAGCTCTAGAGAAGTTGTATTTATTGGAGTATTAGCCCTAACCGTGATCACGTGGCTCTTACGCGGTATTGGGTTGCTCACATTTCTACCCGGATTTGTACTGGGAATTTTGATATCGCTGTCGATCGCGCTCATTATCGTGAATGGTTTGATTGAAACAAGATGAAGTAGCAAAAACTACAACTCAAATTCATTCTCAGCGCGTTCATTCTGCTAATTGCAATTGAATAATGTCCTTGCTTCTACCTCTACCTCTTCGCTCGTATGTTAGAGAGAAAACGAGAGACCGTCTTCGTTTGAAACTCCTTTGGATACTACAAAACCTTTCTCTGGAGAGATTGGAGCGCAAGGCATACACAGGATAATAATCTTACCGTATTCGATTTTTGTATTACTAACTTTAACGCTATGACATCTATTTCTTTACCGACTCGCGGACAAGTAGAGCGCTCTCTTTCACAAAAAGTTTTAGCGCTTTACCGCTCCAATCTAGGTCATCAACCTAGCAAGGTGCAGTGCCACATTTCAGACGGAAAAATTATGATTATTCTAGAAGATTCTATTACAAAACCGGAGCAGGTTTTGGTAGAACAGGGGCAACAAGATCTGGCCGAGAAAGTTCATGACGATCTAGATAAAGCGATTTGCCCTGAGTTGAAAGCACTGATTGAAGAAATTGTCGGAGTGCAGGTGATCGATGTGCTAACTGATGCCAAATTTGATACGGGGCGCACTGGCACGATTGCAGTATTAGAGGATGCTCCCCAATTCCGAGATTCTCAAAGTCAGCGCCGTCCTAAAGATTCTGAGGACACACTAAATGACGCTGAATAATTTTCTCTAAATCAGTCAAATCATAAGGTTTACTGAGATAGTCATTGCAGCCTGCTTCCAGAATGCGATCGCGATCTTCTTTTCGAGCCGATGCTGTCAGCGCCACGATAGGAAGACCGGCTGTCTTTTGACATTCTCGGATGCGTCGCGCCACTTCCATGCCATCCATGTCGGGCAGAACGATATCGAGCAACAGCAGGTCTGGGGTTTTGCCGTCAATCATTGCTAACGCAGATTTGCCATCAGTTGCAGTCATTAATGAGCAATCAATCGTATCTTGCAACTGATATTGCAGTAAAAATAAATTATCTTCGTTGTCGTCAACAGCAAGAATTAACGGTTTCCGAGACGGAATACACATAACATTTGGGGACAGGGTTAAGGGAGATAGACCAGACCTTTATTCGTAAACAAGCAATGCTCAAACTTTAGGGTTAGCAAGACTTAGAAAGACATAATATATTCAAGCGTCAGAAGTGAGCTAGAAAAGTTTGCCCAATCTCGCAGGTTGTCTATATCTCTCTAGTCACCAGACTTGTACGTTTTGACGAATCCGCACACTCTGTAAAAATCTCTAGGGTCTGTAAAGAATTATAACAAGCTGGTTAAGAAACTTATAGATTTGCGTCAAGTTTCTAATATGTCTTCAACGTACCATGACTTTTGAACGCTGCCGAACAAAGCAGAAAGTTTTAAGGTTTTCGCAACGTTTAAACAAAAAGCTTTGAAAGAAGTACTTATGGTACTCAGTTTATGAAATACAAACTAGGGTAATAGCACCAGTAAAGTATATCTTGAAATACTAAATGTGACATTTCTGCTAGATTTACGACACATTTCATGAAATCCGACAGACAATAAGGGCAGAAAGGCAATTCTGAGGTAAAAGAAATGCTGAGTACCCTTGAGTTATGGAGAGCGGGACATGGGAATCGCTACAGTTAATCCCAGCACCGGAGCAACGATACAAGCCTTTGATCCACTAACCGACGCTGAGCTAGATGCCAAAGTGGAACTGGCTCACAACCGATTTTTAGATTATCGCTGGACACCGCTACATCAGCGATCGCAGTGGCTGCACCAAGCGGCAACCCAATTAGAGAATGAGAAACAGCACTACGCTGAACTGATGACGCTAGAGATGGGCAAACCGATCAAAGCGGCGATCGGGGAAGTTGAAAAATGTGCTTCGGTCTGTCGTTACTACGCCGATCACGCGCCCAAGTTTCTCGCAGACGTTCCAGCCCAGACCGATGCCTCGACCAGTTTTATCCGCTATCAGCCCTTGGGGGTCATTCTCGCGGTGATGCCGTGGAATTTTCCTTTCTGGCAAGTTTTTCGATTTGCGGCTCCTGCGCTGATGGCAGGCAATGTCGGCGTGCTTAAACATGCCTCGAACGTGCCGCAGTGCGCTCTTGCGATCGAAGACATTTTTACCAAAGCGGGCTTCCCAACCGGAGCATTCCAAACTCTATTAATCGGAGCCGATAAGATCGCCGGGTTGATGAGCGACGATCGGATCAAAGCCGCCACCTTAACTGGCAGTGAACCTGCTGGAGCAAGCTTAGCGGCAGCGGCAGGTAAGCAAATTAAAAGAGTTGTTTTAGAACTGGGAGGCAGCGATCCGTTCATCGTTATGCCGAGTGCAGATTTGGAGGCGGCGGTTGCAACAGCAGTCACGGCACGCATGATCAACAGTGGACAGTCCTGCATTGCGGCAAAGCGGTTTATTATTGCCGACGCGATCGCCGATGAATTCACCCACAAACTGATCGAACGCTACAAAGCTCTCAAGATCGGCGATCCAATGCATCCCGATACAGAGATTGGCCCGTTAGCCACGCCTGACATTCTTCAGGACTTAGATCAGCAGGTCAAGACCTCGATTGACCAAGGCGCAACCTTATTGATCGGCGGAGAACCGATGCGTGGCTCTCCAACGCTCAGCGAAGCGAATCGGTCTGGAAATTTTTACCCACCTACCGTTCTATCTGACATTCCCCAGGGAAGCCTAGCAGAGTACGACGAATTCTTTGGTCCGGTCGCACTTCTGTTTCGAGTTCCTGACATTTCAGCCGCCATTGCTCGCGCCAACGATTCTCCCTTTGGACTTGGCTCTAGCGCTTGGACACAGGACGATGAAGAGCGCGATCGCTTCATCACCGAACTTGACTCCGGATCGGTCTTTATCAACGGTATGGTCAAGTCTGACCCGCGTTTGCCGTTTGGCGGCATCAAACGTTCTGGCTTTGGGCGCGAACTTGGAAAAGAAGGTTTGTATGAATTTGTCAATGTTAAAACAGTGTGGGTGAAATAGTAGGGATGAAGGATGAGGGATGAAGGATGAAAAGAAGAGTTCGCATTTTTTCATCCCTCATCCCTCATCCCTCATCCCTCCAACTAGGAGGATGAAATGAGCGAAATGAATACGGCTGAACTATTAGTGCGCTGTCTCGAAGCAGAAGGCGTAGAGTATGTGTTTGGGTTGCCCGGAGAAGAGAACTTGCATGTCCTGGAGGCGCTAAAGGCCTCTTCGATTCAGTTTATTACGACTCGCCATGAACAAGGAGCCGCATTTATGGCAGACGTGTACGGGCGTTTGACCGGACGGGCGGGCGTCTGTCTCTCGACGTTAGGACCTGGCGCAACCAATTTGATGACGGGTGTGGCTGATGCCAATCTCGATCGCGCTCCCTTGGTCGCGATTACGGGGCAAGTCGGAACCGATCGGATGCACATCGAATCGCATCAGTATCTTGATCTCGTGGCGATGTTTGCGCCAGTCACGAAATGGACGACCCAAATTGTGCGTCCTAGCAATACGGCAGAAATTGTGCGAAAAGCATTTAAGATTGCTCAAAGTGAAAATCCGGGAGCCGTTCACATCGATGTGCCTGAAAACATTGCGGCAATGCCCGTTCAGGGAAAACCGCTTCTGGTAGATGATAGTGAAAAAACCTATGCTTCGTTTCACAGTATTGAAAAAGCCGCGATCGCGATCAATGACGCCAAAAATCCATTAATCCTCGTCGGAAATGGAGCGATTCGCTCTCATGCGAGTGAAATGCTGACGAAGTTTGCGACGCGATTAAACATTCCTGTTGCCAATACCTTTATGGGTAAAGGCGTGATTCCTTATCCACATCCTCTAGCATTGTGGGCAGTAGGATTACAGCAGCGTGATTATATTAGCTGCGGGTTTGATCAAGCCGATCTGGTGATTGCGATCGGGTATGACTTAATTGAATACTCGCCTAAGAAATGGAATCCTCAAGGCAATGTTTCCGTTGTTCATATTAGTGTTGCTCCGGCTGAAGTCGATAGCAGCTACATGCCGATTGCCGAAGTCGTTGGTGATATTTCTGATGCGTTGCAAGAAATTTTATATCGCTGCGATCGCGATGGCAAACCTGATCCTCAGGCGTTAAACCTGAGAGCCGATATTCGTGCGGACTATGCTCAATATGCGAAGGACGATGCTTTTCCGATTAAGCCACAAAAGATGGTTTACGATCTGCGGCAAGTGATGGGAGCCGACGATATCGTAATTTCAGATGTCGGCGCTCATAAAATGTGGATGGCGCGACACTATCATTGCCACCGTCCAAATACCTGCATTATTTCTAACGGCTTTGCGGCGATGGGAATTGCAATTCCGGGTGCGATCGCGGCAAAGCTGGTTCATCCGAATCGGAAAGTCGTCGCGGTTACAGGGGATGGTGGGTTTATGATGAACTGCCAAGAACTCGAAACGGCCCTCCGAATCGGGACTCCATTTGTCACGATTATCTTTAACGATGGTGGCTATGGCTTAATCGAGTGGAAGCAACAAAACCAGTTTGGGCATTCCAACTTTATTAAATTTACTAATCCTGATTTTGTTCGCTTTGCAGAAAGCATGGGGCTTAAGGGCTATCGAGTCGAGTCCTGCGCCGATCTACTTCCAATTTTGAGAGAAGCTCTAGAGCAGAATGTGCCTGCCGTGATTGATTGCCCAGTGGATTATCGGGAGAACTTGAAGTTTACCCAGCGATCGGGAGAAGTAACCTGCCCAATCTAACAGACCAGGGTATGCAGGGCTAATTTATTGTGTGAGATGTAAAAGGCGAGAAATATCGTGAGCCAGCGTTCTTAGGGCCTGAGTGAGCGAGGTAAAGCCGTTTTGCCGCAGCAGATTAATCACAATGTTGCGGCAAATCGAGGTATTGATAGCAACATTGGGATGAGTCAAGCGGGAGGCATCTTCTTGGAACACAACATCCTTAACCCAATGCAAGCCGTTTTCAATCTGCCAGTGATGGCGAATCCAGTGAGCAAACTGAGCGGCACTGGCAGAGAGCGAACTGATGAACCAGCGGCGCTGATGATAGGGTTTGCCAGCACGAGTGCCCATTTGGTCGATACAGATGGCAGTGCGAATGCCACTCCACATTGGCTCAAGCCGACCGGAACAGGGATACACTCGAACGGTTCGCGTAATTGTTCGATTACGGCTGACTTCGTGCGCTTGCCAAATTTGTTGTGCAGGCTGCTCGAGTCGCATCGTCAGGAGCGATTGGAAGAGCTTGCCCTGATTGCCTTTAAGCGCAATCAGAAAGTCGTTACCCTGCTTTAAGAGCAACTGAATTGTTTTTTTGAGCATGCAGCGCATCCAGGGTGATGATATTGCCTTCAAGGTGAAGCGCCTCAAGCAGATGTTGAACAACTTCGAGTTCGCTTTGGTGCTGGTTCTCAAAGGCTTTTGCTTGTAAGACGACTCCTTGCTCTTGACAATAGAGCGACACGAAGCCCAGGAAGTTTTGCTGAGTGCCTTTGTGATCTACTA
>JAHHHP010000073.1 GCA_019359275.1 Myxacorys chilensis ATA2-1-KO14
ACAACTCGTTCCCACTGCACCAGTTGAGCATGAACGCGCTCCCACGTCCCATCTAACCGCCAAGCTCGAAAGTAGTGGTAGACCGTCTTCCACTTGGGCAAGTCTTTCGGCAGCATTCGCCAGGCACAGCCAGCAACCACAATAGACCTCTTGCAGATTAAGAGGAGCTAGGTTGAAGCGGGGGGCAAAATCAGGAAACATCAGGACAGAACAAATTCAACAAATACGTCCTGATGATGAACTCTACAGTAGCTGAAACTCTGACGAATAAACAGTTTAAGCGCCGCTTTGGGGTGCAGCGAGAAACGTTCAAGGAAATGGTCAAAGCCCTGCAACCTGAATGGAGAGCGACCCCAAAACCTGGAGCTAAACCAAAATTGGATTTAAGTGTTCGTATCCTAGTGACGCTAGAGTACTGGCGCGAATATCGCACCTACTTTCACATCAGCACAAGTTGGGGGATTAGCGAGTCTACGGTCTGTCGAATTGTGCATTGGGTGGAGGTACCCTGATGCGAACTGGGCGATTTCGGTTACCGGGAAAACGGCAGTTAGGGCGCGACTTTGGGACACCGAGCGTGGTCATTATCGATGTCACCGAAACTCCGATTGAGCGCCCAAAACGTCGTCAACGCGCGTTCTATTCCGGCAAACAGAAAGGGCATACGCTCAAAAGCCAGTTGGTGATTGATGCAACCACCCAGCAAGTGATCTGCACCTTCTTCGGCAAAGGGCGACCGCACGACTTCAAGCTATTCAAAGCGTCTGGCGTTCACTTCCATCCCCTGATCGAAAGTTTGCAAGATAAAGGCTACCAGGGCCTCCAGAAGCTGCATGCTCACTGCCGCTTGCCGAAGAAGAAACCTAGAGAGGGAAAACTGACGGCGGCAGACAAAGCGTACAATCGACAACTTGCAAGAGAACGGGTGGGCATTGAGCATGTTAATCGCCGCTTGAAGGTGTTTCGCATCTTATCGGGACGCTATCGCAATCGTCGCAAACGCTTTGGATTGCGGTGTAATTTGATTGCGGCGTTGTACAACTTTGAGCAAACTCAAGCTGCCAAAGTTAGCTAATCTGCAAGAGGTCTAATGGCGAGGGCAAAGCGACAACTCGCCAATCAACTCCAGCGAATATTTCCTCTCCTACAATGAAACAGCCCTGCCGGTAGTTCAAAATCAGGAAAGCGCTCACCCGTCTTCAAATTAGTCGTCATTGTTGCTCCTTTCTTACATGTTGGGACAGGTTGGCATGTCGTCTCCAAGGAGTAGCCTTGCGAGACTGGGCAATGCTTCACCGTAAGTTGGGTGAATGTGAACCGATTGTTCAAGTACCTGCCACGTTGCTCCAGCTTCCATCAGGGACAAAAAGACATGCACTAGCTCGGCAGTTTCGTATCCAACCAGCGTTGCTCCTAAAATCAAATTCGTCTGGGTGTTGATGACCATGCGGTAAAAGCCCAGATCGTGTCCCCATTCAATGCTACGAGCGATATGAGCCATCGGCAGGGTGACTTCGCGGGCAGCAATATCCTGCTTCTGAGCCTGCTCTAACGTCATCCCCACTCGACCCACTTGCGGCTCGGTATACACGGCATAGCCTAAGACTCGATCGTGGCGCGTTCGGTGTTCGCCACACAGAATGGCTTTCAAGCGGCGATAGTCTTCCCAAGAAACGTGGGTAAAGGCAGGTTGCTTGGCAGCGTCCCCGATCGCATAAATGCCAGCGCAAGTCGTCTGAAACTGATCGTCGATTTTAATAAACCCCTGTGCATCTAATTCAACGCCGGTCACAGCAGAATTTAATGCCCCAGTATTCGGCTTGCGTCCGATTGCAATCAGCAATGCTTCCCCATCGAGTACTTCACCAGTGTTCAGCGTCAGGCTAAACACACCGTTCGTGTAAGCAACTTGCTGAACCGTCACGTTGAAGTGTAGTCCAATTCCATCTTGCCCCAATGCCTCTAAAAGCACAGCACTGACATCAGATTCTTCTTGAGCGAGCAAGCGATCGCCCCGCACAATTAATTCGGTCTGGCTGCCTAAACGCGCGATTCCTTGCCCTAACTCCAGGGCAATATAGCCCCCGCCAACTACGAGCAACCGGGGCGGAATCTGCTGCAAATCAAAGAAGTTTCGGTTAGTGAGATACGGCGTTCCCGCTAAACCGGGAAAGTCAGGAATGGTAGAGGATGTCCCAGTGTTAATGACTACGATTGGAGCCTGCACCGTCACACCGCCGCCGCTCACCGTTCGCTCTCCAGTGAACGCAGCTTCAGCGCAGACGACTCGAACCCCGGCACTCTCCAGCCGCCGTTTAGTACCCTGGTTAAACTGACTGCGAATGCCACGCACACGCTCCATCACCTTAGAAAAATCGACTTCAATCTGCGCGTGTATGCCGAGCTTTGCGGCTTGTCGAGCACGACCTGCGGCATGAGCAGCGGCTAGAAAGGCTTTAGAAGGCGTACAGCCATAGTTGATGCAACTGCCGCCCAATGCATCGCGCTCAAATAGAACGACGTTCTGACCTGCTTTGGCAAAGTCAGCCGCGAGTGGAACTCCGCCCTGACCGCTGCCAATCACAATCACATCTGCTGTTTCCATCGTTACCTCTGTTGATAGGGTGAGCAATTGCATTGCTTGAATGCTGCTAAATTTCGTTAAATTCTATTCCAGTTGCAATGTTTATTTCTCGACATTCACTTGAGAATCGGATGTAATCATATTGAGTCATCCGATTCTCCTTGTCTGCTGTCCGTAGTGGGTTCATTGCGTCGCGGAGGATTGCTATATTCTTATACCCTGTACTACGGGTAAGCTTCAGGTGGACCCAAAATTTCGTCACCAATCTCGGCAGAAATGCGTTCAAATAGTGCCAGATCCGGTGCTGCTGTTTCATCCAAAGTGCCGACTGCTGCAATTAGCCGAGCAAAGCTACTGGGCGCAGCAACAACCAATCCACGAGTAGGTTGATCGTTGAATACGCCGATCGCATGAGGTGTGCAAGGAGCTATAAAAAAGCTTTCACCAGCACTGAGTACAAATTTGTTTTCACCTGCCCAAACTGTGAACTCTCCTTCGAGCACATAGAGTTGTTCAGAATAGCGGGTGTGACGATGGAGCGGTGTTTGTGTATTAGGTGGGAAGTAGCCTTCGATCAGATCGTACTGACCGCTAGTTGTTGTGTGATCGGCAATGATATTGAGGCGAGAACCAAAAAACCAGAAAGATTGGGTCATGAGATTGCTCTGATTAATGCGTGAGTTAGTGAATGTGAAATGTCTGCTGTTGATCGCTGCTTCAACGATTTCTAACTCAGAGTTAGGAATACCTTGATTGATCCAGATCGGCGATCGCTCTTCCACTAACGCAGTGACCTGAACGCCGCACGAATCTCCTCAGAGAAGAGCTGCGGCTGCTCCCAGGCGGCGAAGTGGCCGCCCTTGTCAACCTCATGGAAGTAGATCAGGTTGCGATAGGCGCGCCGGGCCCACGTCTCTGGAGCTCGATAGACATCCTCCGGAAATACCGTAATGGTCACCGGCAGCGAGATCTCGGCGGTCTTCTGTGCAGCCGCACTAGTAACGCTCCGTCCGCCGTTCTCCCAGTACAGCCGCGCTGACGAGGTTGCGCTGTTCGTCAGCCAGTAGAGCGTGATGTCGTCCAGCACCTCGTCTTTCGTCGGCGACGTTTCGGGATTGCTGCCGAACGTCCACTGCGTGAAGCCTGGATGCACGAGGATCCACGCCGCGAGCCCGGCTGGTGAGTCTGTCACGCCGTACCCAACGGTCTGTGGCCGCGCGGTCATCATCACGAAGTAGGCCGAGTTGTTCTTCCTGCGGTACGCGTCGAGCGCGTCGAACACTGCGCGTTCCTGCTTGGACAATCCCGTCGGCGCGGGCCCACCGGCAGCGAGCGCTGCAGACACCTCGGGCGGTACCGTCGCTGGCAAGTTGAGGTGGATGCCGACCAATCCTGCCAGTGCCTGGCGTGCCATCGCGCTGGAGATGGGAGCGCCCCAGTCGCCTCCCTGGGCAACGTAGCGAGTGTACCCGAGGCGCTTCATCAGCTCCGCCCAGACTCGGGCGATGTGGTCGGGATCCCAACCAGTGCCGGTTGGCTTGCCGGAGAAGCCATAGCCCGGTATGAACGGGATTACGACGTCGAAAGCGTCTCCGGCGCTGCCTCCGTAGGCAGTTGGATCTGTGAGCGGACCGATGACCTTGATGAACTCGAACACGGAGCCCGGCCAACCGTGCGTGAGGATCACCGGAAGCGCATTCTTGTGACGAGAACGGACGTGGATAAAGTGAATGTCCAGCCCATCGATGTTCGTTACGAACTGCGGCAATGCATTCAGCTTCGCCTCGGCTTTCCGCCAGTCGTACTCCGTTCCCCAGTAGCGCACTAACTCCTTCATCGTCGCCAGTTGCACGCCCTGCGACTGGTCGGTGACTGTCTCCTTGTCAGGCCAGCGGGTCGCCCTGATGCGGTGACGGAGGTCGTCGATCGCCGCTTGCGAAACGTGAACGCGGAAGGGGCGGATCGCTTTGGACGAGACCTGGGCTTGTGCATCAGTCTGGGCGGGTTGCTGCGCAAGTATGCGATCGGGCAGTGCCAGAAACACCGTTGCTGCAAAGAGTACGACGAGGAGTCGCGACAGGACGAAGGCACCTGAGGTACGGGCTTTGGTTTTGTAATGTACTTTTTTCAGTTTGGTCATGGTGTTTTCCTTGCTGCAAACTGTCTGTTTCCCGACGCAGGCTAAACCCGATCAGTAACTGTCAACTTCGACCACAGCTTTGGCAAACTCCTGCGGTGCTTCTTGCGGCAGGTTGTGCCCGATGCCGCCTTTGACAGTGCGGTGCGAATACTTGCCCGAGAATTTCTTGACATAGGAACTGGGATCTGGATGCGGCGCACCGTTGGCATCACCCTCCAGCGTGATGGTGGGCACGGCGATCGCAGGGGCTGCGGCTAGTCGCTGCTCAAATTCGTCATACTTCGACTCGCCTTTGGCCAGGCCGAGCCGCCAGCGATAGTTATGGATGACGATTTGGACGTGATCCGGGTTGTTGAACGATGCAGCGCTGCGATCGAATGTCGCGTCATCGAAGTGCCATTGCGGCGAGGCAAGTTGCCAAATGAGCTTGTTGAAATCGTGCCGATATTTTTCGTAGCCGAGCTTGCCGCGTTCCGTCGCGAAATAAAACTGGTACCACCATTGGAGCTCAGACTGCGGCGGCAATGGCATCTTGTTGACTTCAAGGCTACTAATCAGATAACCACTCACGGAAACGAGAGCCTTGCAGCGCTCCGGCCAGAGTGCCGCGACGATGTTGGCTGTTCGCGCGCCCCAATCATAACCAGCGAGGATCGCCCGATCGATCTTGAGCGCATCCATCAACGCGATGATATCGGCCGCAAGTGCTGACTGCTGCCCATTGCGGAACGTCTCGCTCGACAGAAAGTGCGTCGTACCATAGCCGCGCAGATACGGGACGATCACCCGGTACCCTGCTGACGCCAATAACGGGGCAACATCAATATAGCTGTGAATGTCGTAGGGCCAGCCATGCAGGAGGATGACTGGACGGCCATTCGCGGGACCAACCTCGGCATATCCGACATTCAGGACACCAGCATTGATCTGCTTGAGTGAGTCGAACGATGTGTTTGTTCCCGACTTCATCATGCCCAGAACGGCTGGTTTTGTATGGCTCGATTGGGCGTTGGCAAAACCGGATTGGCCTAGCTGTGTAGCCGCGATCGTTATGGCCGCAATGCTCAAGAAGCGGCGGCGTTGATGGTTGATTGTTTCAGACATTGATCTTGTGCCGATTGGATTAGCTCAACTTGCTTCAGCCGACAACAAAACTCGATGCGGGATATTTCAGCGAGCGTCCAGCCGAGGTCTTAGCACTACGAGCGGCTTGCCCCTCAAACCGTGACTTTACTTCGCGTGAATTCAGCGGCGTGGAATTTCACGAAGTCGTACATGCTCGTCGGCGTCTTGCCGGTCAGCTTGTACAAGTCATCCGTCATGCGGTCATACCGCCCCTGCATGTGAAGTTCCGCCATCACCGCGAGGTGGTGGGCGAGGTGCGTTGGCACCCCAAACTCACGAAGCGCATCAGTCCATCCGGAGAGCGGCACATCACGATAGCGGATCGTTCGACCGAGTGCCTCGGAAAAGACGCGGGCGTAGTGATTGAGATCGGCTGACTCAAATCCGGTCAGATTGTAAATATGACCAATGTGCGGGGCAGGGTCGTCGAGGATCACGGAAACGGCGCGTGCCACATCAACAGCCGAGATCGGTGAGGTTTTACTGTTGCCTAGTGGCAGTGCTAGTTCGTCGTTGTCCCGGATGCCAGCAGCGGCGAGACGCAGGAAGAAGCCTTCGAGGAAGATCGTCGGCCGCACCGTGACGATCGGTAGCCCCGACCACGCTAATGCCTGTTCCGCCAGCCAGTGCAGCTTGTGCTGTGGGCTGTCAGTGGTCTCGGTGATGCTCATCTGCGTCACCGTCATCTGCGACATGTTCACGAAGGCCTCGACACCGTGGTGCTTCGCTACTGCAGCAGTGTTGACCGTGGCTTCGAGATACGCCGCCGAAACCGACATGCCGAAATAGATGCGCGCCACCCCTGCGATCGCGCGGTGCATCGAGGCAAGATCGGTCAGGTCACCCTGCACGACCTCAGCACCAAGCTGGCGCAGAGCTTCAGCGCGTTCGTCCTCTCGTCGGACTAGGGCGCGCACCCTATGTCCCTTGTTGAGCAGCATTGCAGTGAGGTTGCGGCCGATCGCACCAATATCGCCAGCCGCTCCGGTCACAAGGATTGGGCTGTCATGTGTGGATTTCATCGTCATAATCATTTACCTTCTTGTCACTCGTTGCGAGGACGTATCTGTTTGCGTGATCAACCAAACGTGAACGCAAAAGCCTCTATCCCGGCATCCAGAAACTCGATCTCAAACTGGCGATCGCGGATGGGCTCCGGCTGCCGGACCAGTTGGTACAAACGCTGTTCGGTTACCGTGCCTTCGCCTCGCTCGTTAACGTCAAGTCCACGAGCCGCGACTGCTGGCTGCCCGTCTACGAGCACGCGAAACCGCACGGACGTTCCTCGCTGAGCCGGCCCCATGACGAGATGAAGGTCGCGTGCGTGGAAGTGGTACGCAATCCGCCCGCCGGACTTGTTCAGGACAATGGCTTGTCTTCCGATTGTCCAATCGCCTGAAAGTGCCCATTGATTACGTTGCAATTGCGTGGGGGCGGTATAGGAATGAGGCTTGTTTAACACCGCGCTGCTGGAAGACGCAAAATTCTGCGTTCTTTCGTAGCCAAGGTAGTTTTCAGGCGATTTCAGACTATTCCAATCGGCGGCAGCCTCAAAACCGCGAGCGTCGACTTCGACCATTTCCTGACCGACACGACCAGTTCCGGCCTCAGACAGGAGTTGTTGAATGACCCGTTCCGATCGCTCATACGCGCCCTCGCCGAAGTGGTGATGACGGATGCGCCCTTGCGTGTCGATGAAATAAAGGGCCGGCCAATAATGGTTCTCGAAAGCGCGCCACACCGCATAATCGTTATCCACAGCGATCGGATAATCAATTCTCATGTCCGTCAAGGCCCGGCGGACATTATCCATATTCTTCTCGAATTCAAACTCGGGCGTGTGCACCCCAATTACGGTTAGTCCCTGATCCCTATACTTCTCGGCCCACGCGCGAACATAAGGGAGTTGGCGCAGCCAATTGATGCAGGTATAAGTCCAGAAGTTGATGAGCACGACTTTTCCGCGTAGTTCGTCGACCGTCAACGGCTGCGAATTGAGCCACGCGATCGCGCCGACAAGAGAGGGCAGTTCGCCTTCAATCGGTAATCCAGCCGTTGCCGATGTAGCGTACTGTTTGGTGCAACTGAGCCTGCCGAGCTGGGTAGCAGCAATGGTTTTAATCATAGTTGTTAGAAAGTAGCGGCGATTAGGATTGATTTCTTCGAACACACACTGACCTCCCTGTCGTTGCGTTAGAGGTGCGGTGGAATTAGCTCACGGATCTTCTTCTTCACGACCCTCTCGACGGTCCCTTGTCGGCTGTGCAGCACGGGGCTAATCTGCACAGCGGCAACTTTAATGACTGTACTGGTAAGGATATTTTTCATAATTAACGCAGCGACCTAAACGCCGCCCTGAGTTCCTGAGCAAAAATTGTTGGTTGCTCCCACGCCGCGAAGTGGCCGCCTTTGTCGAGCTGGTTGTAATAGATGAGCTTGGGATAGGCCCGCTCGGTCCAGCTTCGCGGGGCTTGATATGCCTCGCCGGGAAAGATGCTCACGGCAACCGGAATGGAGACGCCCTTGGCGTTCCAAAAGCCACCCTTATATTCCCAATAGAGCCGAGACGCAGAGACCCCCGTGTTCGTCAGCCAATACAGCGTGATGTTGTCGAGGATCTCGTCCCGAGTCAGTTCGCCCGTGGTGCTCGTGGTCCGAGTTAGAGCCGCGACGACCGCCGCCGCTGGCTGACCGCCAGCATCATCGTGATCAAGCAGCCAAGCGGCCAGTCCGACGGGTGAATCTGCAATGCCGTACAACGTTTGCGGGCGCGCCGCCATGTACCTGGCGTAGGCAACCTTTTGCTTCAACGTTTTGTCCAGCTGCTCATAGGCGCGTCGTTCCTCAGCCGAGAGACCAGATGGCACCGGGTCGCCAGCCAGGAGCGCCTCATAGACGTCGGCTGGAACGGCACCAGGATAGTTGGTGTGGATGGCGAGCAATCCCGCAGGTGCCTGCACACCCATCAGGTCGACTACAAACGCACCCCAGTCACCACCCTGAGCGACGTAGCGGGTGTAGCCCAGCCGCTTCATTAACACGTCCCAAGCACGTGCCATGCGCTCGACGCCCCAGCCGGTGCTCGTCGGCTTGCCGGAGAAGCCATAGCCCGGCATCGACGGGATGATGACGTGGAATGCGTCCTCGGCTTTTCCTCCATAGGCCGTGGGATTAGTAAGTGGATCAATAATCTTCAGCTGCTCAATGATTGAGCCGGGCCAACCGTGGTTGACGATAAGCGGCAATGCGTTCTCGTGCCTCGATCGAACATGAATGAAATGAATGTCTAGCCCATCGATCTGGGTGATGAAGTGCGGCAAGGCTTTCAGTTTTGCCTCGACCTTGCGCCAGTCGTAATCTGTTGCCCAGTAGCGCGTAAGTTCCTGCATCGTCGCGAGCTGCACGCCCTGCGACTGGTCAGCGACAGTCTCCTTTTCGGGCCAGCGGGTCGCCGCGATGCGTTGGCGGAGATCGACAAGCGCCTCTTGCGACGTGTTGATGTGGAAGGGGCGGATTGTGGTTGGGTCGGTGGACTGCACAACTCTGGGTCGAGTCGTGGGGGTTTCCTTGGGTTTTGTTTGGCTCGATTGGGCGTTTGCAGAACCGAATCGACTTAGCTGTGTAGTCGCGATCGTCATGCCCGCAATGCCCAAGAAGCGGCGGCGTTGATGGTGAATTTTGTCGGACATTGATCTTTCTCCAATTGGATTGAACTGGGGTTACGGATTGTCTGTCCGCATGACTCAGTTGTGATGGTGGGGCGAGTTGTGGATTTGAGTTCCGTCGCTCGCCTCATCGCTCAATGCAGCGAGGAAAAGGCGATCTCCGCCAGCAACGTGTTACTGATGTGCTGCATGATCGGTGAGCTGGGTACTCTCGCCGATCAGCATTGTCCAGAACCCGACCTAGCGGATGCCGTTGTGAGCGCATCATTTGGAAAGAGCAGGCAAAATCTTCTCCATGTAACGGTCAGCGGCGGCGGCTGCCTCTTCTGGTTTGCTGCCATTCTGACGGGCACTCAGATAAGGTGCATACCAATCCCACCAATGATGCTCGCCGTGAGTCTTCTCGTAGTAGTCGTGGCGCTCTGCCGTCTCGTGGAGAAGGTTTGCAAGGGTTGCAATGTCCATGTCTCCTGCTTGCGTAGAGTCCCATAGGCGACCGGGAAGCCGTGTTGTGATTTCCTGGAGCAACCAGACGTTTCCATCCGGATCTTCAAACGAGGCAAATGAGAAGTAGGAACGGCCTTCCGGGTCGCGTCCACTGACGTGCGGGCTTTCCACGGCGTTGTTGAAGGGACCGCCAGCATAGTGGAAGATCTCACTCACGTTGACACCGCGATCGCTCAAGTCTTTGCGGGCGGCGTCGAGGTCGTCCACAGCGAGGACCAGGTTTTGCACCGAGCCAGAATTGTTTGGAGGGAGTCCCTTGCCAAAGAGGATTGAGGCATCCGAGTTAGGCGGTGTAAAATGCACGCCACGGAAGTCGCCCTCCACCACGTCGATGTCGAACCGCCAGCCGAGATTCTCGTAGAATGCTTTGGCGCGATCGATGTCGGAAACGTTCAACATCACGACTTCGAGTTTCATGTTTGGACTGTTTACGTGATTGCTACTCATCTTGTTCTCCTTTTGGTTAGTAAGTTTGATGTTCAAATTGGTTACACTTCATTCTTCTGCGATGCGAAGCAGTTCCCCCTGCGGGGTAATCGCCCCATCCACACCACTCAAGTTCTTTGAGTTAACACGCGACTTAAATGTGCGTTCACCAATGAAAAGTGCGGTGGTTTTATGGTGCAACTGAGACTGTTTTTACAGGGGTTTGCAGCTGGTATTCGAGCTGTAGAATTTCCGCTGCCCGCTCCCCGACGATCACGCAGGGAGCCATCGTGTTACCCGTGGTTATTCGCGGCAGAATCGATCCATCCGCGATCCGGAGATTGTCGATTCCATACACTCTCAGGTTGCTATCTACCACCGACATGGAATCTCGACCCATCTTCGCGGTGCAGGTTTCGTGCCAGAAACTTGTCGCAGCATCTCGAATAAAGTGCTCGAGTTCGGCTCCTTTCAAATTACCTGGCATGACTTCACGCTTGACAAACGGACGAAGCGGAGCGGAGTTACCGACTTCGCGGCAGAGTTCTACGCAGGCGATCGCGGTTTTGAGATCATCCGCGTCAGACAGAGTGTTTGCATCAATCAGAATCGGGTCGGATGGATCGGCTCCCGTCAGGCGCAGACGGCCTCGGCTTTTGGGGTGCGAGAGCGCCCCAAATAACGTCCAGCCTGCATCAGGCAGCCCGAACCGGACGGCATTCTCAGAACTGGATTTTGGCACCTCGGCCTGACAGACAAATAAGTCTGGACTGTCAAGCCCGGACTGGCTCGTCGCGAAAAAGATTGCCTCGGAGAAGTTGTTTCTGGGTTCGAGAGCGGTTTCATATTCCCAGACACAATCAAAGGCAACGTGGTCTTGAAAATTTTGCCCCACACCGGGAAGGTGCTGCACGACAGGAATTTCAAATCGCCGCAACTCAGCCGCATCGCCGATACCGGATTGCATCAGCACTTTCGGCGTATGGATTGCACCGAGCGACAGCACAACTTCGACTGCCGCACCAATGCGATAGATCGCATCACGATAAGCAATCTCCACGCCAGTGACCCGCTTGCCCTGGAACGTCAGCCGTGTGACCAGTGCATGACTGAGAACCGTCAGGTTTGGCCGATCCATATAAGGGTAGACATAGGAGCGGAATATCGATTCGCGCTTGCCATTGCGGACTCGCACATCGCTGATAGCAGCGCCCTTCGCCGCTTCCATCATGCGTCCGTTCGGACTTTCAAACGTAGGAATTCCGACCGATCGCGCTGCTTCGACCGTTGCAGGTGCGATCGAGTTTGGATCGGGTGCGGGCTGGACAAAGACTGGCCCTCCCGTTCCGCGATACATCGGGTCCGGCACGCCATGCCAATCTTCCAGGCGGCGATAAATCTTCAAGACGGATTCATAACTCCAGGCTGGATCGTTGGCTTCGGAGGCGAAGAAATCCCAATCCTGCTTGTGTCCGCGTGCCCAAACCATGATGTTGATGCTCGATCCACCGCCGAGTACCTTGCCCATCGAGAACGGAATCGAACGACCGTTCACATGTCGATTCGGCTGTCCCTGAAAGCTCCAGTCGCGATCGCTGCCAAGGTTCAGCGGCCATTGATTGGCTTCCAGGACACTTGGCAGATCATCGCTACCTCCAGCTTCAAGCAGCAGAACGCTGACATCCGGATTCTCGGCCAGTCTGCGGGCAACCACCGAGCCAGACGATCCAGATCCGCAAACAATAAAATCGTACTGGTGCCTTAGCTCAGAGGTGAGCTGGCGCTGGTTGCTGCGGACACGTTCGGCGAAAGTATCGCGGTCATTAGTTCCACGTTGATAGTTGTCACGTTCATCCTCAAAGGACTTGCTCTCAAAATTCATCTTCATTGCGTCTACCTCGCTTGCAAAATCGAATTCACTCAGGTTGCTTCTTGTCCGTTTCCATCACCGCTTTATGAGCACGATCGTTCGTTCGAGTTCCGTCACGCCTCCACCGCTCATTTCACTGAGGAGAAGGCGGTCGGTGCCAGCAACTCACTGCTGATGTTTTGCACAAGTTGACCGTCCTTCTCGGTTGCGGACTTGATTGCGACCCATTCGGGGTCGGTGAGGAATGCACTCCACCGCTCCTGGCGCTCAGCCATGCTGTCCCAGGCAAGCAGGTAGGTGAGCCTACTCTCGCTCGCGCCAATTAGCGTTGTCCAGAATCCTGCCTGGCGGATGCCATGCTTTTCCCAAATTCCCAACGTGTGGTTCTGGAAGCGCGACAGCAGCGCGGGTAGTCGTCCGGGCATGGCGTGATAAATGCGTAGTTCGTAGATCATGCCTTTTTCGAGTTGGGTCATGGTATGTGTTCCTGGGTCAGCAGGTTGGACGATCGAGCAATCTTATTTGGGAGCGTCATTGACGCTCCCTGGGTGCAAGGCGGTGTCAGTGTCCCGCACTCTGTCCACCATCAACGTGAAGGATTTCGCCCGTCACAAAGTTGGCTGATTCGAGGTAGAGGATCGCATCGACGGCATCAGAGATCTCGCCTATATGACCGATCGGGTGCAGGGCATCGAGCTGCGCATGGGTTTCGACAGGATGCATTGGCGACTTGATGGTACCCAGTGCAACCGTGTTCACCCGGATACCGCGCTTGGCATACTCGATCGCGAGGGATTTGGTCGCGGCATTCAGTCCGCCCTTTGTCAGCGACGCGAGCACAGAGGGTACGCCAGCGATCGGGTTGTCAACCAGGCTCGTCGAGATCTGCACGACATGACCGCTGCCCTGCTTCTCCATCTCGGCGATCGCGAGTTGCGTCATGTGAAAGAAGCCAGCGATATTGGTGTCCAAGTACGCCTCGTAATCAGCCTCGGTGTATTGGGTAAATGGCTTGGCGATGAAGATGCCAGCGTTGTTAATGAGCGTGTCGATGCGCCCGAAGTGGGACACACCTTTGGAGATCACAAGCTCAGCGGTTTTTCGATCAGCAATGTCGCCCGGCACCGCTAGGACCTGATCATCGTCCGACGGCTCGATCGAGCGCGAGGTTGCAACGACCCGATAGTTGCGATCGCGGTACGCCTTGACAAGAGCCGCGCCGATGCCCTGCGATGCGCCGGTAATAATGGCAACCTTCTGTTCAGTGCCCATAGTAGAACTCCCTTGGAAATAATGTGTGGATGTTGCAGGTCAGGCTTTGGTCGAAGCCGCTACGCGGTGATCATGGTCGGTACTGGTCGCGACTGGCAACCATGCTTCGATTTCCTGTACGATCTTCGCGACGTTGCTCCGGCACAGGTCGACCGCATCCTTTCCAACAGGCAAATGCAGCGGTGGATGTTCTGTATCGGCAAGTTGGATCATCACCTGAGCAAACTTTTTCGGATCACCGGGTTGGTTCCCGTGTAGCGCATCGGCTCCGCTCCGCATCCGTCCTACCGTTTCCTGGTAGTCAGCAATCATGGCTTTAGCGGCAACATAGGATTCCATACTCAGGAAGTCAGTTGTAAAAAGACCGGGAGCTACTGCTGTGACGTGGATGCCGAGCGGTGCTAGTTCGACCGCTAGCCCTTTCGAGAGACCTTCGATCGCAAACTTACTGGACCCATACAATCCCCAGCCTGGAACCGCATCGTAGCCAAACAAGGACGAGATATTGATCACCCGCCCAAACTTTTGCTGGCGCAGGTAGGGCAATACGGCACGCGTCACGTTGAGTAGGCCAAACACGTTGGTGTCATACAGTTTACGAACTTCAGCATCCGAGGCTTCTTCGATCGCCGTAACCATGCCAAACCCGGCATTATTGACTAAGACGTCAACCTGACCGAAACGGGCAATGCCTTGGTTGACAGCCGCTTGTACCTGGTCTTCCTGGGTGACATCCATCTGCACCACGTACAAATCCGGGTGGTTGTTTAGGGTAGCAGCGAGTTGTGCGGGCTGGCTGCGAACCGTCGCTACTACTTGGTCGCCTGCTGCCAGGGCTGCTCTGGTAATTTCTAACCCAAAGCCTCTGGATGCTCCCGTAATGAACCATACTTTCTGCGTTTTCATGGTGTGTCCTCTTTAGGTGTTGTGTAGTGTGTTGGCTTTAGGTCGGTGAGCTTGCTGCCCATCTCGGTTAATTTCATTCTTCAGCGATGCGAAGCAGTTCCCCCTGCGGGGTAATCGCCCAATCCAAACTACTCAAGTTCTTTGAGTTAGAACGCGACTTAATCATTCGGATTGGAGAAAGCAACAGGACGTGAAGTCGTTAGACCTGATATGCTTCAGATGAGCTACCTGATGAAGTAATTCTGGATTGTCCTACTCACGAACATCACGTTGAGTGAAATTGGCAACGGTGATGTTGTTATCATCCCGATTCACTGAAATTGTCAGAACTAAATATTCAATTTCCTACCAGTTTGGTGTGTTGGTGGCGGCACAGGCGACAAGTACGATGCACCTCTAATTGAATGGAATAGTGAGATGTGCGAAGCTCGTAGGCAATCAGAACCATTCCCCCAAATAAAACGGCAACTCCACTAAGAAAGACTATCAGTGCCATCTGTGCTAACCAACTGATATTAGTGGCAACTGCTATGGCAATGACCAGCATATCCACCATAAAGACTAGGATGGAAGTATAAGTAAGAACAAGGGCATCATGCACAAAATGATGGTGCCTCAGCAGATCCCTCAGCAGGCATTCAAGTTCTTGTACCCTCTGAGCTTTGTTCCGATTGTGAGCCAGATCGGACTCCTGCAAGTCGCTCAGTCCCTGGCTAACGGTGCGTAGGCGATCGCCGAGAGAACCGTACCGGATAATCAAGCCATTTACCACGATGGCACAAGTCGTGATCGTGACGACAGGCGCAATGATTAGGTTAATTGTCTTTGTCACTTCCTCAATTGACGACATCATGCCACGCTCCCTTAGATAAGGCGTTATACCGCCCCCAGTCGTAAAAATTCTTGCAATTTTGCGTCTCACTCTTTGTCGTTTATGACCAGGTTCTGTTCACTGGTATCGACGACAAGCACTGCTAGCAGGCGTGCGGGTTCAGTATCACTGGCATTGGCGCTGACACGATGATGGTCGCCAGGTAGTTCAGTGAAGTTCTCACCAGCGTGATACACCTGCTCTGGATTATCATTGACCTTACTCCGAATTGCACCCTCTAGAACTGTTGCATAGATGAAAGCTGAGGCGGCATGGGTGTGAGCGAGCGATGAGACACCTGGCGCATATTCAACCATCTGGACTTTCATGCTCTTGCCGGGCACATTGGGAAGGGCACGATCGAAGACCAACGTTACCTTTTCACCCAACAAATCGGCTGAAGCTGCAAATACGGGGGGAGTTACGAATATGCAGAGTGCCATGAATAAGGAGAGAGTCACAAATGCAACTCTATGGAAAAATCTAGTTAACACTTCTGTTCTCCTTGCGTGAATGCAAACGCAAACACGAATTGGTGAATATAAATCCGTCTGACGTACTCTTATCTGAATCAAGCCGAGCGCGGCTTAGACCTGTATAGGTTGAGTTGAGCGTTGCAAAACTCAGCAGTTGTGGGATGTTGGGCTTTGTATTCCCAATTCAACCGATGTCAGCATTGAATTCTCATTGCTGATCTTTAAGCAATCGAGCGGTTGAGCCAGTCCTCAAAGTGTGTCGAACCGATGCGCGAGTTGCCCTGCGGAACGAGCTGATCGTTCAACGCTGCACCAAAGTAACGGGCGTGACTGTCTACAACCACCTGACGTGAGTCGTGAGTTGCATTCAGGAATTGGCAGATAATTTCCTCAAAATGGAACCGATCTGGACCCGCTAAATCGATAGTGCCGTTGACTGGCACTCCTAGTGTGATATCGACCAGCGCGTCAACAACGTCCTCCGACAGGATGGGCTGGATAAAGGCAGGGGGCAAGTGAACTGTTTGTTCATCGCTGGGGAATTGAGCGATGATCGTCTCGATGAACTCAAAGAACTGCGTAGCGCGGACGATCGTATAGGGGATTGCTGCGGACTGGATCAACTTTTCCTGAGCAACTTTCGCACGCATATAGCCGCTATCCGGGATGCGATCGGCACCCACGATCGATACTACAACGTGATGAGCCACACCCGCGTCTGCCTCCGCTGCCAGCAGGTTCCGGGATGACTTCTCGAAGAACTCTAACACCGCCGCATCCTCAAAGGAAGGTGAATTCGTCACATCAACAACAACTTGAGTACCCGCTAACGCCTCAGTCAGTCCCTCACCTGTAACAGCGTTGACACCTGAAGAAGGAGACGCCGCGATCGCTTCATGTCCGCGATCCTGTAGCTTGCTCACAAGCTTCTTACCAATTAGCCCACTGCCACCAATGACAACAATTTTCATGACAACACCTCTGATAATTAGATAGGGGGATTGTGTTTGGCAGTCACCGTTGCAAGTTTGCTACCAAGTTGCAGGATACTTGTCTGTTGAGCTTCATCCTTCAAATTGCCATTCTCATCAAACGCTTGATACGCGTTGCTAATTGCCTGCTGAGCTGGCAACACCAAAACCCCAATGTTGCCAAGAATGGAACGAACATGAACTAATCCTCGTAAGCCTCCCAACGTTCCAGGGGACGCACTCATTAACACCGCAACCTTGTCTGCGAAACACTCCAATGGAGGTTCGCCTGGTTCAGAACGTGATGCCCAATCGATTGCATTTTTTAGCAGTGGGGTGATCGAACTGTTGTACTCTGGGCAGGCAATGAGGAATCCCTGATGCGCTTTCATTAGGGCCTTGAGCTTAAGGGCATTCTCTGGCAGTCCCTCAGCCTCCTCCAAATCCCCATCATAGAGCGGTAAAGGCAAATCGCGGAAATCCAGGTAGGTCACTTCCGCACCTGCGGCTTTTGCTCCCTCAACGGCAATTTTCACCAGTTTTTTGTTGATGGAATCGTGGCGAGCGCTCCCGGCAAAAGCGAGAATTTTGGCAGCGATCATGAATTTCTCCTACTTTTCGAGTTTTCACATGATGAGTCTATGGTTGTTGGGTTTTGAGCCATCCAGCTAAAACCGTTGAGAGGAATTCATATTGCCTTCTCTGAGGGCTGAATTGTTCAACGGGTTAACTAGCATGAGTTACAGCAGTCTCAACCACCCATTCCAATAATCGCGGCTGAAAATTCAGTTTGCGTTTTGCCTTGGCATTCGATGCGCCTCGCATCTGAGTCTGGTAGTAAACACTGTCCGCACCACCCTCCATTTTGAGAGCATCCTCAACCGATACCGGTGGCGGGGGTGGAGCATTCAGCGATCGAGCAAACGCAGGCAGCCAGTCGCGCACTGCTAAAGGCTGATCATCCACAATCAGATAAACACCAGGATTGCCCTGCTCTGCTGCTGCAACAGTGGCGATCGCTGCATCCTCAATGTGTAACCACGACCATACACCATCACCATTTCCCACAATTGGAAACTGTTGCTGCCGCACCTGTTGCGCTACATCACCATCCGGGTTGAACCAGGTGCCGGGTCCATAGAAGAAACCATAGCGTAAGGCAATTCCTTCGAGATTGGATTCCAATAAACGACGTTCAATCTCAGTGACGAGGCGAGCATCGGCGGCAACAGCGGGGGAAGCATCAAGCGATAACGGTGTTGCCTCATCTGCCAATCCAGCACCGGGAATTCCCCAGAAGGCGACCGACTGTCTCAGGTAACGGCGCACTCCTGCTGCCTGTGCAGCTGCCAGCACATTGGCTCCCCCTTCTAACCGAATGCGCGTATTCAGAGGACCTGCCGCACTCATTGATTCCCGACTATAAGTCTTGGGTAGAGCGGTGAGTTGTTCAATCACCACCTCCGGTTGAGCGTGGGCGATCGCTGCTTTAACTGAATCTGGGTCGAATACATCTGCGATCGCTGGTTCGATTCCCTGTGCCGCTAATGACTGTGCTCTTTCTTGCGAGCGGGTCAGCGCGACAACGTTGTGTCCTTTGGCAAGTAATTGGTTGAGTACTGGGCGACCGATCGCCCCTGTTGCTCCGGCAACAAAAATCTTCATCTGTAAATCCTCCAAAACTTATTGGCTAGTACAGCATTACAAGGGGGTAGCTCCTCCACTCTTTTACTTCTCCACCTATTTCCTTGTCATCATCTCTGTCGTGAACTTCGCTTGTGTCCTTAAGCGATCGATGTCCTGTTACCGTCCGGGCTTCCGCACTTTTATCTCCTGAAGCACCCAACCATTGCCATCTGGATCATTAAACGAGGCATAGGAGCCATAGTCGCGACGTTCTGGATCGGGACCCGATACCCGTCCTTCGGTTCCAGCGTGGGGGAAGATCCCGCCGACGTCGTGAAACACTTCACTCACCTCGCCACCCCGATCGACGAGTTCGGCGCGGGCTGCCTCGATGTCATAAACGATCAGGTACAGACCCTGAACTGAACCTGGCGTAGCTGACGAAATTCCTTTACCAAAGATGATGGAGCACTCTGAGCCAGGAGGAGTCAATTGCACCACCCGGAAGTTCTCATCGGTGACAAAATCGGCATCCAGTCGCCACCCCAACGTTTTATAGAAGTCCTTGGAACGATCAACATCGGAGACGGGCAATACCACAACTTCGAGTTTCATGGTTTGACTGGTTACTTGATTGCTACTCATCTTGATCTCCTTTGAGTTAGTAAATTTGATATTCAGATTGGTTACTTGTCATTCTTCTGCGATGCGAAGCAGTTCCCCTGCGGTGTAATCGCTCAATTTAGATCACTCAAGTTCTTTAAGTTAAAACGCAACTTAATCATTACCAACAGTGATGTAAAGCATTGAAAATCTCCGTTTGTGTGAATCAGTTTTCGGCGTTTTAATTACGTGTAGCAATAACAGCTTTCATCAAATGCTCAATGCTCCAGAAATTGCGATAGCGAATTCTATTTATAAACAAAGCTGGTGCGGCTTCTACTCCACTTTGTTGTCCACTTTTAATGTCTGTATTAATACGATTCACATAGGCTCCTTTGGATAATCCTTGTAAAAATAGAGGAATATTGAGTCTTAAACGATTGGCGTACTCCACTAAATAGGCATTTTCCAACGCTTGCTGATGGGTCAACAGCATCTCATGCATTTGCCAAAACTGACCTTGAACTGCCGCCGCTTCCGCTGCTTCTGCTGCCCGTTGAGCATGAGGATAAATTTGTACTTGGGGAAAATGGCGGAAGATAAAACACACATCATTTTCCTCAAAAGAAGGGCTTAACTGTTGTTGAGCAGCTTTAATCAACCGATAGGCGTTTGCGCTCTGAAAACATTCATAATCACCATACATAACGAGTACAACAGCGGCACTTAACATACCTTGAGTGTGATCCCGAATTGAAGGTGGGACAAATAAGGAATGATACTCGCGCTCATCAACCATTTTCCGGACCGTGTAGAGCAAACTTAAACTCTGCAACTAAATTGCTGTTAGCGTTTGCATGAATTCAATATAGGTAATTGGTTCCTACAAGTCGTCCACTGAAAGTCCATAATTTTGCACAATATAAGGATGGATGAAGTAATCCATCAAAAGCAGTAGTTTTTCTCCGACTAAAGTCCGAATCTAATTCTGAACCGAAGTCAAATCTATAAACTAACAAGCCCACGTTTAACAGCAACAATGACGGCTTGCGTGCGATCGCTAACTCCAAGCTTGCTCAAAATGTGAGTCACGTGTGATTTAACAGTGCTTTCACCAATATTTAGAGCAGTTCCAATGTCTTGATTACTCAATCCCCGCGCCATTAAACGGAGCACTTCTAGCTCTCGTTCACTGAGTACTGGGTTGTTCGTCCGTTCTACCAGTTTTCTTGCCACGGTCGGAGAAACATACTGCTGACCACTATGAACGATGCGGATTACATTCAAAAGTTCATCTGGTTTTGCATCTTTAAGCAGATAGCCCTGAGCACCTGCTCGCAATCCTCGATAAATATCTTCATCGCCATCATAGGTTGTTAGCACAATAATTCGCGCTGACTTAAATTCAGCACAAATCGCAGTAATGGCTTCAACCCCTCCCATTTTCGGCATTCGTAAATCCATGAGGGTGATATCAGGCTGGTGCTCACGATACAGGTCGATCGCCTGTTGCCCGTTCTCCGCTTGAGCAACCACTGTCATTTCTGGATTGTAGTTAATGATGTTTGCCAATCCTTCTGTAACAAGGGAGTGATCATCAACAATCAGAACCCGAATTTTAGTGGATTGACTCATGGTGATTTTCACTCCCGGTTGACAATAACAATAATTTCTGTTCCTTGCCCAGGTTGGCTTTGAATCGCTAGGTGTGCATCAATTCGTTCCGCTCGCTCGCTCATTCCCAACAAACCAAAGCCACCAAGGGACGAAATGCTCCCAACCTCAAAGCCCTGTCCATTATCTTTAATACGCAGAAGACATTGAGCATCGTCATACACTAGCTCAACCAGAATTTTACTAGCATTGGCGTATTTGATGGCGTTTGTTAAAGCTTCCTGTCCAATCCGTAGCAAGTGATTTTCCACTTCAGTTGGAAGAGAGTAAACTATACCCTTGCTTTCGTAGATCAAAGTGGTGTTAGTCGTTGACCGCATTTGAGTTGCGAGGTGATGCAGCGCACTCTGTAAAGTACTCTCTTCTAGCAGTTGGGGACGAAGTGCTATCACTGAACGACGAGCTTCAGCAAGTCCGGTTCGAGCTAATTCATCAATCCTTTCCAGCCTTTCCAGATATATCTGAGCAGATCCCGAATCATCTACCAGCATTTGTGTTGCAGATCCGACATGGAGCAAAATGCCTGTAAAAGACTGCGCTAATGTATCGTGAATTTCTCTTGCCATGCGGTTGCGTTCTTCCAGAATTGAGGCTTGTTCGGCGCGTCTACGATCGCTAATGTCTGTGATGAGACTGTAGAATCCTCTCACTTGAGCATTGGCATCAAAATCAGGGATCAAGATGGCGCTGATGTACCGTTTACCAATCGGAAAAGGGATCTCTGCTTCCAGGGATACAGTTTGTCCTTCAAACACCTGATTAATGTACGGCTCAATCCGTTGGTAGATCGTCTCACCTAGAAGTTGACGAACAGGGTTGCCCAAAATTTCATCACGGCTACGGTTGAACCAGACCTCATAGGTACGGTTGATAAATTGATAGCATCGATCGACATTTACATAGCCGACTAGAGCCGGTAGGGCGTTGGTGATTAACCGTAGTTCCCGTTCCCGATGGCGCAGTGCGGCTTCGCTATGCTGCAAAGCCTCTGTTCGTTCTGCAACCTCTTGCTCTAAGATGCGGTTGTAATTAGCTAATAGCTGCTCGACTTGTTTACGCTCAGTGATGTCTTGAAAGGCTGCTAGCGCGTAAGCCACATTGCCCTGTTCATCAAAGACTGGCGTACCCCATACCTCAACTGGAACTGTTGCATTGTTTTGGTGAATTTCCATGTTGTCTACGGTGGTGCGTTCGCCATTCAAGGCTCGGATAATTGGCAGTCTCTCAGTCGGATAGATTTGATCCGTTCCCATCACATAGATTTGATAAACCTCTGCGATTTGATCGGGTGGCATGGAAGGATCAATCCCTTTACCCATCAGTTGAATGCCTCGCTGATTAGCGTAACAGGGACGACCTGCTGCATCGATGATGCCAATTCCTACTGGAATCGCTTCTAGAAATTGAGCCATCTGACTTTCGCTGGCGCGGAGCTTTGAGTAAAGTTTGGCATTTTCGATCGCAATTGCTGCCTGAGTAGATAGTAGATTTAGAAGTTGCGATCGCTCCGGTGTAAATACCCCCGTTGCCAACTGATTCTCTAAATACAACACAGCAACAAGCTTGCTTTGATTCAGTAGTGGCAAACACAAGACCGATTGAGTTTGATGGTGTCGAATATAGGGATCATTGATAAAATTACCTTCGCGAATTGCATCATTTAAGATGATTGGCTCATAAGTCCGAATGACATATTGAACAATGGATTCAGGTAAACGATTCGCCATCGGAGTCGATTGCAGCACTTGTGTAGCACAAACGTTTTCCCCATCACGAAGTTCGCAAGCTGCCTCAATCGTCCACTTACCTGCATTTTCTAAAAGCAGACATCCAGTTTGTGCCCCAGCAGTTTCAATTAGGATCTGCATTAAAGAATGAAGTAACTGCTCTAGCTCAATCTCACTTGAAATTGCTTGAGATGCTTTCATTACCGCTGCTAAATCGAAAGCAACCTGTGAGGTGTTGGAAGTCGTTCCAGCCGTGGTGCGAACTGGTGTGGGAGCCACATTCGATGACTGAGGAAAAAACTGTGGATAGCGAGTCTCTAAATCTTTGACTTTTGCGGTTGCTCCCCACCGCTTATAGCAGTAATGGGCTTCCTTCATATAGAGCTGAGCAAACCTTTCTCGACCACGAGCCAAGTAATGTTTGGCAGCTAACTCGTATCCTAATGCTTCTTCTTGAAGATACTCGTTTTCTTTAGCACCTTCAATGGCTTGTTCGTAAAACTCCTCTGCCTCAAACAACTGACCCAAAACTCGCGCTTTCTCTGCCTCAACTAACTGAAATTTATGCAAAAAATTCATGGGGGCGTGGTGTGCCCATTTCTGCATCTTCTCCTGGTTGGCATTAACGCGGTTTAACCAAGCTGCTTTTTCAGAGTTTGAAGCATCCGCAAACAAGCTCAAAAATATGAGGGAGTCATAGAAATGAAATGGAGGTACAGAGACTAATGCTGTAGCTGCGCTTAAATATTGTTCTGACAAAATAGCCGTTTTTGCAGCTTGCTCATAATCTCCGAACAGGTAGCATAAAATCAGCTTATTTAAGTAAAAGTAGTGAAGGCTAGTTCCATCCCTGACCGCGATCGCCTGTGATAGTGCTTGCTCTTCGTCGTAGAGACAACCCACTAAGCGACTGGGATTTTCAGATTGACCTCGCAGGTTCAGGATCGTTTGTTGCAACATTGCCAGCCAAGTGGCAGGAGTCTCTCGTCTAATTTGACTGGCAGCTTTACGATAAACTGCTGTTTGTTGTTCCAGTTCTGTCAGTTCTTGTCCTGCAAAAAAGGGGCAATAACAGAGGCTGAATGCACAATAACCCGCAAATTCAAACTCTCCACTTTCTATCCCGCTTTGATAAGCATCCGCCAAAGCAGGGAACGTCTCTTTAAGGTGGGCTTTCCAGTGAATGATATGGAAATTCACCATCAGCAATGCTTTGCAGTTACCTCTCTTGTTATTTAATCTTTTCGCTAAATTTAAGGATAGTTTGCCAAATCGATAGCCCAGTTCAAGGTCTTGTACAACTCCACAGAGCATCATGCCATAGGCAGCATAACCGAGCAGCGACCAGATAGCGTTTCCATGAGCAATCGATAAATTCACCATCTTGCAAACAATCAGCACCATCAGAGGGGGTGACACATTAAAAGCCGCTCCCACTGTGCTGACTAAAATGTAGATTGCTGCCAGTGGCACAGGTTCAGTCATCTCTGGCAGATCAATCAAATCTTCGATTTCCCGCCCAGCCAATCGTGAAGCGGTTTCCTCTAATCCTGCTTGAACATCTAACTGACTTGGAGCTTCTACTAAACTAATTCCCAAGAGTTGCAGCACTTCTAAACCAGTTTTAAGGGCTTCTTTAGGGTTTCCCCGCGCCAGCCATGCTTGAATTCTGCTATCGTAAGCTTTCACTTTATCGAGCACCGTCTTCGCACGGTTGAGCACTTCTTCTACAAGCCGCTCCATTTCGTCAAAGTGACCACTGAGGTATGCTGCCTCTGTTGCCTCTGAATGTAACGCCAAAGTCAGGTCATACTCACGCTGCCAACTCTCTACATCAAGGAGTTTAAGCCCTGCATCGAAATACTGGAAAGCTGCTTCATAAGCCGTCGCTGCTAGCGCTTTCTGACCTGCTTGCAAATTCAGTTTGGCACTCTCATTCCGTCCGGATTGCTCAGTGATTAACTCGATTCCATAATTCAGATGGTCAACAATTTCAAACAACCGCTCTGCTCGCTGCTCTGGCAAAGTCTTTTCGAGTAAATTGCGACCGATTTGCAGATGTACCCCTTGTTTCTGCGACTCATCAATGAGAGCATAGGCAGCTTGCTGGACGCGATCGTGCAAGAACTTATACTCTTGAACTAACAAGTTCTCGTCTAACTCAGAGAGGGGTTGAATGAGTCCAGCTTGGATGGCTGCTAACAAATCCTGAAAAACTGTTTTAGGCGATTGCTTAAAGACGGTTCTTTCAGAGTTGCGCTCTGCGCTAATCGCTAACGTCTCCAAATCAAATTCAGCTCCGATGCAAGCGGCTAATTGAAGAAGCTGCTGAGTGTTTTCTGGCAGTTTTTTCAACTTGAGAAGCAGCAACTCCACTACATTGTCGGTGATATTCTGAGCCTCAATTTGAGCAGTGTTCCACTGCCAGCTTAAATGTTCCGTATTAAAGCTCAGCAAATTTTCACTGTATAACAATTGCAAAAATTCACCCACAAAGAAGGGATTGCCCCCGGTTTTACGTAACACTAATTCAGCCAGGATACGAACAGTATTAGTATCCTGATGCAACGTCTCGGCAATTAGCTGAGCCAACGGTTCTAAGATTAAGGGTGCCAGGACAATCTCCTCAACTACAGCTTCTTGTTGCCGCAGTCTCTCCAGCGCTAGTGCAAATGGATGCGTTGGACTCACTTCATTATTTCGATAGGCTCCAATTAGAAACAGCGATTGGGTTTGCTCATCGAGCAACATTAGCTCGATTAACTGAATGGTGGCGGAGTCAATCCACTGCAAATCATCCAGGAAGATGACAAGTGGATGATCTTCAGCACAAAACACCCGAATAAACTGCTGAAAAGATCGATTAAAGCGATTTTGCGCTTCCGTTGCTCCAACTTCCGAGACGGGGGGCAGCTTGCCAGTAATTAACTCAACTTCAGGGATGACATCAATGATGAGTTGCCCGTTACTTCCTAAAGCATCTAAAAGGCGCGATCGCCACTGTTGCACTTGCTGATCCGGTTCACCCAGCAGTTGCTGCACCAGTTTTCGTAAGGCATCTACAATTGCACTGTAGGGGATGTTGCGCTGCAACTGATCAAACTTACCTGAGGTAAAATACCCGCGCCTTGCTGTAATCGGTTTGTAAAGTTCTTGTACTAACGCTGATTTGCCCACGCCAGCATAGCCGGAGACTAACATCATTTCACAAGATGTCGGTACACCAAGATACGAGGATGCGGGGATATGGTCTCTCTCCGCATCTCCCCCTGCTACTCTCTCAAACGCGTCTAATAATTCTGAAATCTCCTCCTCCCGACCATACAGTTTTTGTGGAATCTGAAATTGATCCCAAACATCTTGCAGACCTAGTTGAAAGGAATTAATTTGACCCCTTGTTTCTAGTTGATAAGCACAATCCTCTAAATCCGCTTTGATGCCCCAAGCACTTTGGTAGCGATTCTCGGCATTCTTCGCCATCAGTTTCAAGATAATGTCTGAAACTGGCTTGGGAATCTTAGGATCCAATTCACACGGGGATATGGGGGGTTTGGCAAGATGACAGTGGACGAGTTCAAGAACATCCGTTGTCGGAAACGGCACTTGCCCGGTGAGCAATTCATAGAACGTTACTCCGAGCGAGTAAAAATCGCTACGGTAATCGATCGATCGATTCATTCGCCCGGTCTGCTCTGGAGAGAGATAAGCGAGGGTGCCTTCTAATACATGGGGACTTTTGAACGTAGGATTGGTGCGACTGAAGCGAGTTGCAATCCCAAAGTCGATGATTTTAACAACGCCCGTATTTGGATTGAGGACGATGTTGCCAGGATTAATATCTTTGTGAATGATGTTAGCAGCATGGATTCTGCCCAAAATTTTGCTGAGATGAATGGCAAGAGGAAGAAAAGTAGATACAGGCATGGGGCAGAAAGCCTCTGGGCGCTGCTGCATCCAATACTCTAGGGACTCTCCCCCCAAATCTTCTAGAAGAATGACGAGCGTGCGCTGATAGTCCTGTTGGCTGTATGCTCTGATTACGCCTTCTACATCCAAGGACCGGGTAATGGCATATTCCTGCCTGTAGCGCGTTAATTCCTGGGGAGAAGGGTAGTCTTGTTTGAGCAGTTTGATGACGATCGCTTGACCATCTGCCTCTCTAATCCCCCGATATACTAAAGACGCTGAGCTTTCATAGATTTTGTGTTTGATAGCGACTCCAGGTAGGGCATTCATTTGAAGTCTCTCCCGATAATGTCATGCTCGTATCCTGCAATCCACTGCATTCATTCTGCAGTAGCAATCGCCTGGTATATTTTCTCAACATATACAATCCTCTTATCTGGTTCCCAAGTCAAATAAAGCAAGCGTCAAAACCTTAAGAGGATGTTTAGGAAGTAGCTTGTGATACTCGTAATTCAAGAAACCTCCTGGAGTTTAGGCTGAAAGATAATCAAACCTCAACAGCCCCCAAGCAGCAATGACTTTAGCGTATCCGACCGAACTCAGGGTTGAACAGTACGAATTGTTCCAATCACTGCTCCTTCCTGCTGCTAAAGCTGGCAGACCTCGGAGTGTGAATCTGATGTTGGTGGTGCAAGCGATTCTGTATGTCCTCGTCAGTGGCGGCGCTTGGCGACTGTTGCCGCACGAGTACCCGCCCTATTCCACGGTCTACTACTACTTTCGCCAATGGCGCACCGATGGCAGTTGGAAACGGATTCATGACCAGTTAGTGCAATGGGTTAGAGTGGGCGAAGACCGTCTTCCCAGTCCGAGTGCAGCGAGTCTCGATTCGCAAACGGTGGCGAGTGCTGTGATGGTGCATCAGGACGTGGACTACGATGCTGGCAAAAAGACCAAAGGACGCAAACGCTTTACCTTAGTCGATACGCTCGGATTGCTGATTGCCGTCAAGGTCGTGGCGGCGAATACTCAGAGCGGCAAGGTGCAAAGCAATTGCTCTCTCAGGTTGAGCAAGAGCGTCCCCGCTTGCCTCGCTTGCTGCGAATCTGGGTCGATGGTGGCTTTGGTAATGCTATAGATCTGTTGTTTTTGGCTGGTGAATCTGTTGGAATGGAGGAGTCCCCTCAGCCTATTCCAACTTA
>JAHHHP010000070.1 GCA_019359275.1 Myxacorys chilensis ATA2-1-KO14
ATCGGCGTAGCTGAGTTCACGCAGGGTGCGATCTTCTTCCAAGTTCAGGTTAATTTGCAGAGGAGCAGGCATCGTTCAAAACAATCTCATCCTCCTCATCTTACGTTTTATTTGGTTGAACTACTTAGTCTTTGGTTTGTCAATATGCCAAAGACTTAATTGTTTACACTCAAGTCATCAAATCAAAACTTTTTGCTTAGTGTTCAAATGGCCCTTCAGAACGCTAAGCTTTGCTGTGCTAATACTTAAGCGAGATGTCAATCTTGTTACAACAGAAACTACTCGCTTTCTTCATCTTAACTAAAAAGTAACTTCAAGAAAACTTCGTGAACATCCTGAGAATTATGGTCAATCATGGCAGGTAGTCAAGCGGTCTTCTTGTATTAACTCAGATTTGACATTGCGCAGCACTGGTATCAATTGATTGTTATGTTGCTCAGTCGCCATTTTTAGAAGTGTGACTTTCTCTTGCTCTTTTTAGGAAAAGGAGCATTGAACGGCTGACATGATATGAAGCTTTACTCAATCAGGTCGGTTAGGATTCCAACCTAAATTACTTGAACTGATCCAGCGCCTTTGCAAACCAAGTGGAGTTCGCTTTCACGCTAAATAACTTGCTCAACAATTAGGTTAAAGACAAAATGCGTTCTCACTTCCTGCCTCGGTTTCTCATGATTGGTTTAACGTGCGTAATGTTCACTTGTGGCGTCGCTACCTCTACAAGGGCAGCCTCCATTGATCCTCCACCAGGATCAGGAGCGCCTGGTAGTACGGTTGGGGGTGGTTCTCGTCCTTGATCCTCTACCTTGTACCATCCTTGTCGGTTGCCTAGAGTGAGATCGGAAGTCTCAGCTATTAGGTCTCAATCCCCAAGCAGATTGGTTCAATACGTCTCAATACACCTAGAGTAGGCGCTGAGATGAGGGAAACTAATCTCAATCAACGACGATCGCTAGCTCTATACCAATGCCAAATCGTGGTATGGAAACTTCGGTAATTTCGGTTGACAGTAGAAGTTTTTTTGCAGGTAGACAAACTGAGTGCCTAGCTCTAAAGTTTTTGAATGAATTAGCGCAAGGCGTAGCTCCGAACCTTTGGAGCGTTGCGACAGATAGTTCACGCTGCCGAGCACCCTTATCAGCATCTCTATGTGGCGAAGGTTGGGAGAGAAATTTGTTCAATGGCGTTGCTTCGGTGCAATGGCGATCGGCTCTTCGGCAACGGCGATCGCACTGCAATTGACAGGAGCATTCCAACTGCTGGAGCTAGCAACCTTTGATCAATGGATTCGGCTGCGCCCGACTGCGCCGATTGATCGTCGGGTTGTGCTGGTCACGATTGATGAGCAGGATATTGCGCGATTGCGTCGTTCTGCGATTTCGGATGAGACATTAGCAACGCTGCTGCAAAAGCTCAAGCAGCGTCGCCCAAGCGTCATTGGGTTAAATCTCTATCGCGATCTGCCGGTCGAACCGGGGCATCAGGCACTATTAGATGTTTTTGCTACGACTCCAAACTTAATTGGGGTGGAGAAAGTGCTGAGTGCGCCCAATGACTCCGCGATCGCACCCCCGCCGATTTTGCGCGATCGCGATCAAGTTGCTGCTAGTGATTTAGTCCCCGATATCGACGGGAGAATTCGACGCGGGTTAATCTCAATGCGCATTAGTAGCTCGTCTGGAAAGCAGACCAAAACAATTCTCACGTTGGGAACAAAGCTTGCCTTAATCTACTTAGCGTCGAAGCAGATTGAACCAGAAAGAATTGATCCGAATGGGACGCGCATTCGGCTGGGCAAAACACAACTCGTAGCATTAGAAACCCACGAAGGGGGGTATGTGCGAGCCGATGTTGGTGGCTATCAGATTTTGACGAACGTCCGTCGAGAGTATCTAGAGTTCCCTAGAATTTCGCTAACGGATGTTTTGCAAGATAAAATTCCTGCCAATTTGATCGCCGGGCGGATTGTTTTTGTTGGGGCTACGGCTGCCAGTTTGGGAGGTCGGTTTTATACCTCCCAAACCACGAGTGTTGAAACTCAATCATCGGGTGTAGAACTGCAAGCGAGTCTTGCTAACCAGTTAGTCAGCGCTGCTCTCGATGGAGGGCCTTTGCTAAGGGGCATTCCTGAGCCGCTTGAGTGGAGTTGGATTTTTCTATGGTCGTGTGTCGGCACTGGGTTGGGCGGACTGCTGCGATCGCCCCGTTCAGGCATGGTTGCCATTCCCTTGACGGTAGTTGGATTATTTGGGGGGGTGTATATTCTGTTTCTAGGCGGCTGGTGGCTCCCGACCGCTTCAGCGATCGCAGCGTTGGGTGGCGCTGGATTAGCCAGTCGAGGACGGCTGATGTGGAAACAGTTGCAGCAATCTAATCAAGCATTAAGTGACTATGCAAAAACGCTAGAACTCAAAGTTCAGGAACGCACTCATGAACTGATTCAGCAAAACTTAGTGTTGGAAAGAGCAAGGCAAGAAGCAGAGGCAGCCAATCGAGCGAAGACCACTTTTCTTGCCAATATTAATCACGAGCTGCGAACGCCACTATCCATTATTTATAGCAGTAGCGAACTGATTGCCTACGACAAATCACTCAACCCAAAACATCGAGAGCGATTATCGACTATCGATCGCAGCGTACAACACTTATTGGATCTGATTAACAGCGTGTTGGAGTTAGCTAGACTAGAGGCAGAAGTTGTAGAACCTGAGCTAGAACTTGTATCCTTGTGGACCGAATTAGAAGCGTTGCAACTCATGTTTCGCCCTCAAGCCGTGGCAAAAGGACTTGAATTTTGCTGCGTTTATGCTCCTGATCTGCCAAAAATTATTCAAACGGATGGGCAAAAGCTGCGGCAAGTTTTGATCAATTTGCTGAATAATGCAATTAAATTCACCGATAGTGGACGGATTACGCTACGAGTTTTTTCCTGTCCTGCGGCTCAAAGAAATTCTGAGCAGTTGCATTTTGAAGTTGAAGACACTGGAGCAGGGATTGCCCCAGATGAATTAGATCAACTTTTTCAGGCGTTTGTGCAAACAGAGTCAGGGCGTAAATCGAGACAAGGAACGGGATTAGGATTAGCGATCAGCCGTCAGTTTATAAAGTTGATGGGCAGTGAAATTCAAGTTCAAAGCAAGATTGGAGCAGGAACTATATTCTCATTTGCGCTGCCATTACAAACAATTAAACCTATTAAATCTATTATCTAATTATGCATTATTTGATTGTGCAACGCATCATATCAACCGCGCTGCAACTTGCACTTTACTTAATTCCCGAACTAATCGATTTGCTTGCTGTAAATACAATGGGAATGGCAACTGAATAGGTAATGTAGCCATTAATCCTCTAGCAGTGCTGATGTCGCATCCTGATATCCGTGCGATCGCGACGGCTCCATCAAACGCTGCATCGTGAGACATCGCTCTTTCGAGCTGCACCGTGTGCGATCGCGGCGCTAATACTCCCTGCTCAATGCTTTTGAGTCCTTCAATTGGCGTAATTACGATTAAGCGATCGCTCATTTGCAAGCGAATGTCGTCTGAATGCATCATTTGAGCACGCTGCTGAGCCGCTCGTTGATGCAAAATCGGGATAATGTCGTAGCCGTAGGCAATCCCTGCTACTAGCAATCCAAAAAGGCGATAAAGTTTTGTAAGCGTTGAGTTAGCAGTTCGTTGAGATTCTCTTGGGCAGAGCGAGCGATAATCCGGATTTTAGAGTTGAGCAATCGCACCGCAAACGCCGCTTCAATGTTGGTTTGTTCGTCGCTGGTGACAAGCAGAATCGCTCGATAGCGATCCAGTCCAGCTTGTTCTAGAAGCGCAGGTTGACAACAATCGCCGAGAAAAAATTCGTCAATTGAGGCAGGTAACTCTGGCAGTTCCCAGTGCTGAACTTCGGCGATGTCGATCGCGTTAACCATAACCCCAAATTCTTTCAGAACCGCAACACAGTTCTGTCCTAGTCCTCCAAGTCCACACACCAGGAAAGCGTCGTCACGAGTTGATTCCTTCATAGACTCAAATTAAAGAAGTAGGAGCGATCGCGAGCCTCAGTCGAGTGGGGAGAAGATTGTATCAATAAAAACAGTTGTGACTCGATCTAGCCACACCGCTCAACCAACTCAACTTCGGGAGTGCGTCCGACGCGGATAGCCGTTACACGGTCATTCTCCGTTTCAAAAATGATTCGATAGTTCGGCTGATTAGCAGGCGTTACAACGAGGTTTTTGCCGTTTTGAAGGTACTTATCGGGCATCACTTGAGTAGTACCCGCGTAGGCTTTTTCAACCTCAGCTTGACTAGCTCCGACTCCTAACCCTACGGCAGTTTTGATACCACCCTCATCTACAATGTCGGCTCGAACCACTTTGCCTTGATTCAGCATGAGTTCGACTCCTTTGAGCATTAGTGTTTGGGGCTTGGCATAATAGCAGCTTTGGTCAGCAAGATTCTTAGGCAAGGGTTCTCCTTGTAATGTTTGCAAGGGCGAGGCGATCGCAGTAGATGCGTCATTCACGGTCATCCCAATCGCGATTGCACCTACTCCGTCTGCCCGCAATTCCACAGACTGGGCTTGGGTTGAGGGTGTAGGAGTCGATGAAGGGGTATTTGTACAAGCTGCGATCGTTGAGGCAAGCAGGATTCCTATCAACATCGGAACGGTTCGCGCTAGCTGAGCCACAGAGGTGGCGCTTAGAAAAAGTCTTTGGTTTATAGATTCTGTCATGGATGTTTCCTAACGGTTTAAGTTAAATCAGCCCTACTAAATCAGTCCTACTGTGTCGTCCTACATTTCATCTGGTCTAGGTTCCTGAAACCTTCTGTACTAAGGCTTTACACGCTCCTTCTAGAAGATTTGCGTGCGGTTTTCAAAAAACCAGATATTCTGTTGTGGGTCTCCGAATTTTTCCTGATAGAAAGCGATTTGTTCTGTTAAAGAATACAACTCCATTTCAGCAACGCGCCGTTTGTCCTCTTCCTTTAAGTACGAACATCGTCCCCCATGTTTCCTCCCCCATTCATTGCCCAGCCTGACTTTAACGTTGTTTCTAATTCACTCGCTCAAATTGCTCACCATATCAAAGGCTTGAACCGTGCCTCTGAAGTTGCGCGAAGCGCTACTCGCCCAGAGCGAGTCAATCAAAATCTAAACGTGCTTCCTGCCGTTGCTCACCCCGAACGAAACGGTCAGCGTCCTGAATTTTCTCGCCCAGCTTTCATCTCGCCTCAGCGCGATTCCTGTGGAGTTGCGCCCTGCGCCAATCGGGCGACGCCGCGATCGGGTGGTCAACTTTATGCTCAACGCCTCGCCGCTCTTCGTGAGGGAAAGCTTTACACCCGGCTGCCGATTGATAGTTTTAGTGATGCGTGGCAGCAAACCTCACAGCAGCCAACGTACAAGCAATGGCGTGACCTCCTGGCTTTAGAAGCAAAAGCAGTGTCTGCTCGGCAATCGAGCCGCGATTTGTCGGTGTTGCTGGGTGATTCACTCAGTTTATGGTTTCCCAGCGATCGCTTGCCGAGCGACCAACTTTGGTTAAATCAAGGCATTTCTGGCGATACGACTCGCAACATACTGGCGCGATTGTCTGCTTTTGGGAAAGCTCGTCCTAAGCTGATTTATTTGATGGCAGGCGTCAATGACTTGAAGTTGGGAGCCACCGATATAGAGATTGTGTGGAATTTACAAACCATTGTGCGACGGCTGCGAACAGCGCATCCTCACGCTCGACTGATTGTGCAGTCGATTTTGCCAACGCGATCGCCGATGATCCAAAACGCCCGAATTCCGGTGATCAATCGGCAGATCGCCGCGATCGCCCAGCGAGAAGGCGCGACCTATTTAGATTTATATTCTCAGTTTGTGGCGCAAGATGGCGAGTTGATGCCAGCCTACACTGTAGATGGAATTCATCTCAGCGCTCAAGGCTACGAGCGGTGGCAATCAGTGGTACAACGCTCAGAACTGCGCCTCGCGCGAGGCACTTAAAGGAGATTCAGGATGAGGATGGTGTCACTTTTAAGAACTGCTACCAATAGCGTCTAACATTGCTAAATAAAAATCTTTTCTCTATTTGTAGCGTCTCTTGAAGATGATCATGTATCTTGTACTTTAGAGCTAGACTATTAGATAAAGTATAAATGTACTGAATTCTAACGCTAGTCAAAGTTCATCCCTCATTCTTCATCCCTATCATGAACGTTCCTCGCTTGCATCCAGATACGATCGAGCAAGTCAAACAACGAGCCGATATTGTCGATGTCGTCTCTGAACATGTTGTGCTGAAGAAGCAAGGGAAAGACTTCACGGGCTTGTGTCCATTCCACGATGATAAGTCTCCCAGCTTTAGCGTCAGTCCTAGTAAGCAGTTCTACTACTGCTTTAGCTGCGGAGCAGGTGGAAACGCCATCAAGTTCTTAATGGAACTCGGGAAACGCAACTTTAGCGAGGTCGTTTTAGAGTTAGCCAAAAAATATCAAGTTTCAGTTCAAACGCTTCAAGTCGAAGAACGACAAGAACTCCAGCGACAAATATCGGTTCGTGAGCAGCTTTATGAAATTCTCGCGATCGCGGCCAAATTCTACGAACATGCGCTGCATCAGTCTCAAGGACGCGCCGCGCTCACCTATTTGCGGGAAGATCGTAAACTTAGTCCGGCAACGATTGGGCAGTTTGGGTTGGGCTATGCTCCGGGCGGATGGGAAACGCTGCACGGTTATTTAGTCGAGCAGAAAAAATACCCGGTGGCGTTGGTGGAGAAAGCCGGATTGGTGGTGCCGCGCAAAACAGGCGATGGCTACTACGATAGGTTCCGCGATCGCTTAATGATTCCGATCCACGATGTGCAAGGACGGGTGATTGGATTTGGCGGTCGAACCCTGAGCGACGAACAGCCGAAGTATTTGAATTCCCCTGAAACCGAGCTATTTGATAAAGGAAAAACCTTATTTGGGTTAGACAAGGCACGCGCCGCGATCGCAAAACAAGACCAAGCTGTGGTCGTGGAAGGCTACTTTGACGTGATTGCTCTTCACGCTGCCGGGATCGCTAACGCGGTTGCGTCATTGGGAACGGCGCTCAGTATTGCCCAAGTTCGGCAACTCTTACGCTACAGCGAATCGAAGCGCGTGATTTTTAACTTTGACGCCGATCGCGCTGGAGTCCAAGCGGCAGAACGCGCCATCGGAGAAGTTGCTGCGCTTGCCTATCAGGGAGAAGTCCGGCTTCATGTTCTCAATATTCCTGACGGCAAAGATCCAGATGACTTTCTCAAGGCTCATCCCTCCAAAGACTATCAATCCTTGCTCGATCAGGCTCCGCTTTGGATTGACTGGCAAATCCAGCAAGTCTTGCTGCATAAAGACCTGAAGCAGCCGAATCACTTTGAGCAAGCCGCTGTAGAAATCGTGTCGTTGCTGGGAAATTTGCCAAATCCTAACTTGCGGACGCATTACATTCAGCACGCTGCGGAATTGTTAAGCCAAAATAACAGCCGACTGATGCCGCAAATTGAGGAGAACTTGCGGCTGCAAGTGCGTGGTCAACGCTGGCATGGACGATCGCAAAAATGGCAAACTCCCGGCGATCGCACGCTGCTTGAAGAATGCGAATCTCAACTGCTGCGAATTTATCTTCAGTCGCCAGAGCATCGCCGCCTCATTACCGAAGCGCTGGAGGCTCAGGACTTAGACTTTAGCCTGTCGCACCATCGCTTTTTGTGGCGACAAATTCAAGAGATTCAGAAAGACCAGAATCCCTCTGATCTAATGGAACAACTGCGCGATCGCTGCACCGAGTTTCCCCGCGAAATGAATCAAGTGTATGCGCTGTTTGAGCTAGACGAAAAAACGCAACTGGATGTTCTACGATCGCCGCTCGTCATCCGCTCTGCTCTTGCGGGAATGGAGCAAGTCATGTGCGACAAACGCCGCCGTCATTTTCTGGATCTCTGGAAAGCCACCGATTGCGTCGCCAGTCCAGAGTTAGGACAGTACTACGTTCAGAAGATGCAGGCGGAAGACCAGCGACTCAAAGAACTCGATCGTCAGCGCCGCACAAATTTTGCTGATCTAGTAAAGGTTCCTCTAGCGCAGTCCTTCTAGTCGCAGTACAGCTTAGTCACAGTAGAGGCTCTCGCGGGTATTGCGTCCTGTCGTAGGATTCGTTCCCGTTGCAATTTTACATAGCACGGCTAACGCATCTGGTCTGACCTGAACATCGGTAAAATCTGCCCCGTCGATCGTTGCGCCGTCAAACTTAGCGTTAAACGCAAAGGCTCCTTCTAAGATGGCATTGGTTAAATTGGCATTCGTCAGCCGTGCTGCGTCCAAGGTGCTGTTGCTCAAATTTGCGCCTTCAAGATTGATCCGCTCCAAATTTGCTCCAAAAAAGCTCACGCCTCGAAGATCGGTATGACTAAAATTCGCATCCCGAAGATTTGATTTTGTAAAACTTGAATCCGTCAGCACCTGTCCTGAAAAATCTTTACCAATCAAAAATGCCTTGTTAAAATCTTCTGCCAAGGCAGGGGCAGAAAGTCCTCCAACCATCACCGCCAACATTAGCGTGATTAGCGCAAAGCGCAACGGCGTAGGAACTGCGCTCAGCATCTTTTGAAGCAGGGTAAAGCGTTTAAAGATCGACGAAGCACGCGAGAGAAAGACAGCGTTTCTACAACTCATTTTCGATAAGTCAAACCAAAAGGGTGATTAGCACTCATATTCGGGAATGTTTGAGACAGAGCGCGAGTACACTTGGCGCAGTGAATCGTTCTGATCCTCGTCTCACCGTGCGTCTCACAATCATTGCGTCTCAAAATTCCATTTTTGATCGTACCTGATGTGGACTCCCCTACACCTTCTGATCAAACTAACTTAGGTCAAACTAACTTAGGACTCCTAGGCGAAACGTTTGTTGCCACGTGGCTACGATCGCACGACTGGCAAATTTTGCACCAACGCTGGACGTGCCGCTTTGGAGAACTCGATCTCGTCGCACAACTGCCCAAAGAAAATTCCCTGATTGCGTTTGTTGAGGTGAAAACCCGCAGTCAGGGAAGTTGGGATGAGGATGGGCTGCTGGCAGTCACGCCCGCAAAGCAAGCAAAACTTTGGAAAACAGCACAATCGTTTCTAGTGAAATATCCTCACCTTGCAGATTATCCGTGCCGCTTTGATGTCGCGATCGTTAAACGCCGGAAGGCTCCATCAAAGCAGGCTGTGAGGAAGAGTTCTCAGTTTAGTCAGGTCGTCGCAGGGCACGAACTCACCCTACAAACTTACGTCCCTAACGCATTCACACAACTCTAAACCAGATAAAGCAAGAGTCTCTAGGCAAGAGTCTCAGGACAGTAGCCCAACCCCTGCACAAACTGTTGACGAAACTCCTCGATTTCAACACTATCCGGCATTCCGTGAGACACCACCGCAACCTGATAGCGCTGCATCACTTCGACTGGAGACTGACCCGTTTCAAGTCCCCACAGCACCATCTGAATCCGAATCCCTGGCTGATAAGGAATGCCCAACTCTTTCATAAACGCCTGAAAATCGCCGTCTTGATCCGCATCAAGCGCGTGATCCATCTTGACTCTAACGACCCAACCGTCGATTTGGTGAATGACAGTCATATAGCTGACGGGCAGCTGAGTTCTTCCGTGGAGAAACTCAACAATTCTCAGGGTGAGACTGGCATTCGCCAAATAGTAGAGATATTCCATAGAACTGTCCTTACCCAAGCAAATGCTACACCTCTTATGTTCAGGCTAACCTTGAGTTTCCGGTAGGGGAGAAGCACCCGATATCCTATAGGGAACCTCACCCATATCCGCGATCGATCCAATCCAGTAAATGATGAACCTGCACTCCGGCTCACCCTCACTGAACAACCGCTCATGATTTAATTGGGATGTTGCTGTGAAGGAACCTTCTGTGGATGCTGACCAGTTACTTGCCAGTTATGACTATTTTTTGCCAGAGGGGCAAATTGCTCAATCTCCCGCCACGCCTAGAGATCGGTCACGTCTCCTCGTGGTGCAAGATCAGCAACAGCACTGTCATCAGGTTTTTCACGAGCTGCCTAATCTCCTTAGGTCAGGCGACCTTCTAGTATTTAACAACACCCGTGTGATTCCGGCACGTCTTTATGGTCAAAAAACAACGGGTACCGCCGTAGAAATTCTTCTTCTGGAGGAACAGCAGCGCAATCAATGGTTAGCGTTGGTTAAACCCGGTAGACGCCTGAAGCCAGGGAGCCAAGTTGTGTTTGCCTCTCACCAGGAAACAGATGTCCATCTCACGGCTTCAGTTGTGGCAAGCGATGAAGCAACCCGAGGCAGAATCTTGAAATTCGAGGTGTCGGATGGGCGATCGCTGCTAGAAGTGGTCGAGCAGTTTGGTCAACTCCCGCTTCCACCCTACATTACCCAAGCTGGCTCCCAGCCTGAACAGTATCAAACGATCTATGCCGATCGCTTGGGTGCAGTCGCGGCTCCAACGGCTGGGTTACATTTCACGTCAGAGTTATTCGAGCGCCTTGATGCCAAGGGAATTCAACGCGCCTTTGTGACGTTGCATGTCGGTGTGGGCACGTTTCGCCCTGTGGAAGTCGAAGACATCCGCCACCATCAGATGCATGGAGAATGGATTGAAGTTCCAGAAGAGACGGTAGAGCAAGTTCGGCAAACCCAAGCAAAGGGAGGACGAATTATTGCCGTGGGCACAACGGCAGTGCGATCGCTCGAAGGCGCATCTCAATCGGGTGAACTCCGCCCCTATTACGGCAAAACAAATTTGTTCATCTACCCAGGCTATCAGTGGCGCGTTGTAGACGGACTAATTACCAATTTTCACTTGCCAAAATCAAGCTTATTAATGCTGGTAAGTGGATTGATTGGACGGGAACGACTCTTGGCGCTCTACCAAGATGCGATCGCTCAGGGATACCGCTTCTATTCGTTTGGCGATGCGATGCTAATTTTACCCGAAGCAAAGCTCACATCAGATTCATTGGATCAACATCAATCGTGAGGCTGACGGTAGAACCACAAAGCGATCGCAGGTGAGCCAAATCGGGTAATCCAGAAACATCGGCAGCCGGAAACTTGAGCAAAATCTGCCATCGATAGCGTTGAGCAACTCTCAGAATGGTGGCAGGAGCAGGTCCCAAAACCTCATATTCTTCTGAGGGCGATAGTTCTGCCGCCACGCGCTCTGCGGCTTTCTGCACCGCGATCGCGTTTCCTCCACTGATCCGAAATAGTACGAGGCGTCCGTAAGGCGGATAGTGCAGTGCCTCTCGCTGCTGAAGTTCTGCCGCTACAAACGGTTCATACTGCTGCCGCTGCACCGCCTGAATCACTGGATGATCGGGTGAGTAGGTTTGTAGAATCACTCGTCCGGGTTCTTCGCCCCGTCCTGCTCGTCCTGCAACTTGCACTAAGGTTTGGAACGCCCGCTCGCTCGCTCGAAAATCGGCAAGATTTAACAAACCATCGGCGGAGATAATTCCCACGAGCGTCACTTGAGGTAAATCGATGCCTTTGGTGAGCATCTGCGTGCCGACGAGCAGATCGGCTTGACGGTCGGCAAATTGACCCAGAAGTGCCCGATGTGCCCCTTTCGCCCGTGTGGTATCACTATCAAACCGAATCGCTTTTAATTCTGGAAACTGCCGCTCTAACTCTTGGATTACGCGCTGAGTTCCACTACCAAACTGCTTAAAGTAAGGCGAGCCGCAAGACGGACACGCCTTTGGTTGGCCCTGGGCATGATTGCAGTAATGACAGCGCAACAGAGGTTTTGCCGTCTCGTGCGTGTGATGAAACGACAGCGACACATCACAGTTGGGACATTCCATCACATAGCCACAACTCCGGCACGACACAAACGTACTGTGTCCTCGCCGATGAATGAACAGCAGTCCTTGTTGCCCGTGGTCTTTCAGTTGACGCAGCCCCTTTTGCAACGATCGACTGAAAATCGAGCCGTTGCGATCGCGCAATTCTTGCCGCATATCTACCACCTCGATCGTCGGCATCGGACGATCTAAAATTCGCTGCGGCAGCGACAGATAATGCGACTGAGGCTTGTTCTCTTGTGCCGTTACCCAAGATTCGAGCGACGGCGTCGCCGATCCTAAGATCAGCGGACATGATTCTAGTTCGGCCCGCCATCGGGCTACGGTGCGAGCGTGATAGCACGGTACAGGCTGATCTTGCTTAAAACTAGAATCGTGTTCTTCGTCAAGAACAATTAACCCAAGCTTGGGAAGCGGCGCAAAAATAGCCGATCGTGTCCCGATCGCAACTTGGGGCGTTCCGCTCAACATCTGCCGCCACGTATCAAATCGTTCTCCATCAGAAAGGGCGCTATGGTAGACGCAGACTTGATCCCCAAATCTTGCCCGGAAGCGATCTGTGAGTTGCGGCGTCAATCCAATTTCAGGAACTAGGACTAACGCTGATTGTCCCCGACGTAAGATAGGCGCGATCGCTTGCAAATACACCTCGGTTTTTCCCGATCCAGTGACGCCATGCAGCAGAATTTGAGCGAATCCCGTCGTTTGACGAATTTCCTTTAACACTGCCGCCTGAGTGTCTGTGAGCGATTTTTCTCCCTCTTCACCCACATCCGGAGCGTATTCAGATCTCAACACTTCTCGTGGCTGCAAAATTAGGCAGCCTTGCTGCTCCAATTTTCTTAGTGTCGGCGCGGTTGTTCGACACAGTTGCAGCAGATCCGTCATCCACATCTCGCCGCCTTGCCGCTTGAGAACTTCCAAAATTTCTCGATAACGATCGCTAATCTCTCCTTCTATAGAAATTAGCGTGACCGCTTGACGCAATTTGGGTCGAACGTTAGCAGGAGGTTCTAAATAGCTCTCCACCACATTCGCCTTCAACAGCTCTTGTAACCCTCGATACGCACCCTGAACCTGACGCTGAATAAACTGCCACGAATAATCTTTCGTTTTGCTCAATTTTAGAAGAGACAGAATGTGCTGAGCCGCAGGCGATCCGGTTGTTTCGTCTGTTGCGTTCCCCAGAAGCCGGATTCGACGCTGCGATCGCGCGAGCAATCCTGGCGGTAAGGCAACCTTGACCACTTGCATCAGCGACGTGTGATAGTACTCTGCGACCTGATTTAAGAGCGCCCAATACGATGGCGGAAAAAAGCCTGCACTAACGATCGCATCGACTGATCGAATTTGATCTGCATCTAAATCATCTGGTAAGACATTCAGTAAACGAACCGCGATACCGCCTACTTGTTGTGTACCAAATGGCACGCTCAGAATGTCACCTACTTGAATGGCAGACTCGATTGGCAAGGCATAGGTGTAGAGTCCCTGTGTTCCTGGGCAATCGACTAACACTTCCACCCAGCGATTGGAATTAGCCGCGCCTAGCTCCGCCAGACCAGAAGAAGCATCAGTAGAGAAGAAGTCAAGCATACTGGCAGTCATAGACGGAATAGATTCGGAGTCAAGCACCCGCAATTCTACAGCGCTGATCGCAAATTCAGTGACCAAGGAACGACAGGAAGCCTTGGCGATGAGCGGAGAATTCGGGGCTGATAGACAACGCTGCGCGATCGCTCACTTCGTAGATCCCCCACATTTACTACTCGTGGTGCAGATATATGAGCAAGTAGTGCAAGTAAACTACTTCTTCATTTTAGCGAGTGACCGAGTTTACAGAATAAGGCATCTCCGCGACAAGCGCTGTGAAATCGTAGCAGCAAGTTCCCTTTGTGTTAGAAACTACTCATTTTAGTTTTAGAAACTACTCGTCTTGGTTAGATCTTCCTTGCCGCTTTTCCCACCATTGGTAGAGATGAAAATCTAATTCTGTGTGAGAGGCTGTTATAGCAGCAAACAAAAAATAACAAAACGCTGCCGCAGCACTTTAGTTGCGCGGCATACCAAAAAAATTGGTGTCGTCGCTAGAATCTAAAGTGATCCTGAGAATTAAAGCATTCAAGGATCTCCATCCTGTTCTGTTATGGAGTCGAGGATTCGTCAAGTTGATCTTAACGTGTTGAACCTCAGCTTCCGACCTGAGCTTTTGATTAAAGGATCAGCAAAGAACTAATTCTAGAAAGGCACCTGAAGGTAGATTTCTGTCTCTCTCGTGACTTAACCTTTCTCAAGCGTTTTAGTTTCTTCTTTAGCCTTTTGTAGCTTATAGATTTACGGTGTCAACGTTCATTTTTTTAATATTAATTTGGATGGCTGAAATCGTTAATTCTAAAGATACGGAAGCAGCAGAAAGTAATTCTCTTCTGAAACGAAAACTCGTTGAGTAAAGCTACATCAATAATACGGCGTTGATATGAACGAGCAAAGCAACAGTTCTCGCACAGAAACTCTTCCCAATCGTACTTTGGACTTTGTGATTAGTGAAGCCGACTCAAATCCTGCTGACTCTCAGCACTTGGAGCCAGACATAGATTTTTCAGAAGTGCTTCCGAATGAAGGGGACACTGATTTCGATGGGTTAGAGGGTATCGCGGACGATCTAAGCGGTCCGGATGAAGTCAAGGATGCGATCGATCAGATTGCTTCGGCTCGGTCAGCAGGATATAGCAAAACGGTTGCAGATGATGCCGTGGGTGCTTTCTTTAAAGAAATGGCACGCTACCCTCTGCTAAAAGCTGATGAAGAAGTTGAGTTAGCGCGGCGAGTTAAGTACATCGTTGAGATGGAAGAGATCCAGCGACAACTCTTTCAAGAACTGGGGCGCACTCCTACGAGAGCCGAGTTGGCCGAGCGAGTTGGCTTAACCGAGCGGCAGCTTGAGAGTCGATTGCACCGGAGCCGGGTCGCGAAGCGGAAAATGATTCGCTCCAATCTTCGCCTCGTGGTCTCGATCGCAAAACGCTATCTCAATCGCGGCGTACCGTTCTTAGATTTGATTCAAGAAGGAGCGCTAGGTTTGAATCGGGCGACCGAAAAGTTTGATCCCGACAAGGGCTACAAGTTTTCGACCTACGCTTACTGGTGGATTCGTCAGGGGATCACTCGAACGATCGCGAATGATGCCCGCACAATTCGTCTGCCAATCCACATTGTTGAGAAGCTCAACAAACTGAAGAAAGCCCATCGCGAACTTAAGCGAGAACTGCATCGTAACCCGACTGAAGCAGAACTTGCGCAGTCTCTAGAGCTAACTGTTGAGCAGCTTCAACACCTCCAGCAAGTCCGCCGTCAATCGCTGTCATTGAACCATCGGGTTGGGAAAGGTGAAGACACCGAGTTAATGGATCTCCTAGAAGATGGGGATACGCAATCGCCAGAGTCTCAGATGAGCGAAACGATGCTCCGTCAGGAGATTTGGGATGTTTTAGGTAACGTGTTGACTCAGCGCGAGAAGGACATCATTTCGTTGCGCTATGGTCTGACCACCAGTAAGCCTTGCACCCTGGAAGAAGTAGGTGGCATGTTCAATCTTTCACGAGAGCGAGTCCGCCAAATTCAGAGTAAGGCAATGCGAAAGCTGCGTCGTCCTCAGATTGCGGAGCGATTAAAAGGTTGGTTGGGCTAGAACAGTAATTAGTTTTAAGATATGAGTTTTGGGTGACTACTGTGGCTCAAAACTCATATTCTTTATGCCTTCCAACTTAGCAATGTTCAAAATTCGTTCTGCAATCTCTTCGGATGTCCCTGAGATTTTCTCGCTCATTCAAGCTTTGGCAGAGTATGAGAAATTAGCGCATCAGGTCACTGGCTCAGCTGAAGAATTGGCGCTGCATTTGTTTGGTAATCCTTCCAAACCAGGTGGCACGTATGTTGAAGCGATCGTAGCCCAATCGTCTGATCAGCTTGTCGGATTTGCCCTCTTCCTCCATAACTATTCCACCTTCCTCACCAAGCCCGGACTCTATCTTGAAGATCTTTTTGTTCTGCCCGACTACCGAGAAATGGGGATCGGTCGCGCCTTGATTACAAAGGTCGCTGAAATCGCGGTTGAACGAAACTGCGGGCGCGTGGAGTGGAGTGTGTTGGATTGGAATAAAAGCGCGATCGCATTCTACCAACGCATCGGAGCTACTGTTCTCCCAGACTGGCGCATCTGCCGGGTGACAGGAGATGCTCTCCAGCACATGGCGCAACCCAAGCCTTGAAACTCTGCCAATTTCCCGTATTCTGTAAGTAATCTCCTATTAGTCTTGGAGGATGTGATCGTGGCAATTTGGGTAAATGAACAGCTTGATCCTGTTGGATTAGTCTATGCTTGCATTGCTTGCCGTGACGAAACTCAAGCCGAAGCCTGTCATCAATCGTTTGATGACAATCTCACCGACACTCAAAAAGCAGAAGGCTGGAGCGCTCGCATCCGGCAAGTTGACTCTTGGGATGAAGTGCCTGTCAATTCTTTAAAGCTGGACTAACGATCGCGTCAGTGTAGCATTGCAAGACCTCCTCAAAAGCCCTCAAAAACAAAAGACCTTGCCCTCTAACGTTTCTTCGCTTAAATAAGATAGAGAAAAACCTTAGAGAGGTCGCTATGTATGTCTTAATTGGGGGTGCAGGACTGATTGGGCTGAACCTAGCACAACGCTTGGTCGATTTGGGACACACCGTTGCCATCATCGATATCAATCTTGCGGCCTGTCACTACGCCCGCGAGCAGTTGGGTGTGATTACGTTTGAAGGCAGTGCCGTTAGCACAGAAGTCTTGCTAGAAGCAGGCATCCGAAAAGCAGATGCTTTGGTGGCTGTGCTGCGAGATGATGCGCTTAACTTGGCTATGGTGACACTAGCGAAACATTACGGTGTCCCGCATATTTTGGTGCGAATGCGTCACCGAGATTTTGCTGGACCCTATCGATTTGCGGGGGCAACTCGTGTGATCAATGCGATTGAGCTGGCGGTTTCGACAATGGTTAACGTGATCGAATATCCGCAAGTCGAGTCGATCATGCACTTTGAGCAAGGACAGATTGAAGTTGTCAAGCTGCCGATTTCGGGAAACTGTAACGTGGTCGGACGAAGCGTTGCCGAAGTTGCTCAAGATCCAGAATTTCCTCAGGGATCACTGATCATTGGCTATCAGCCTCAAGCGCACATGGATCTGATGATCCCCAACGGCAGCACCATTCTGGAACCAGAGTCAACGGTTCTAGTGGCGACGAAACCCGGATTGATGCACGAAATCATTGATTTCATGCAGAACTGCGCTTAGTCATCCTCCAATCCCAGCAGTTGCTGATCGAGCGCCGCTAATCGCGATCGCACAACGTCTTCCGACAAAATGCGCTTCCGCAGGGCGTCACTCAACGCATTTTTCTCAGCCAGCAGCAATCGCCGCCGTACTGCTTCAAATCGAGGTTCTGCTCGGCTTCCCTTTTCTTCCCGCTGATTGTAGAAATCCCTCAATGATCGTTCTGCGGCAGCAACCTTAACCTGATACCCCGATCGCATCTCTTCGTAGATTGATTTGGCTAAAACACCTGCTTTAAGCAAGGTGTCTAATTCATCTTGAGCCGCTTTAGCGGTCATTAGCTGAGACTGTAATCCTTCGATCCACTGCTGTGTCTCCGACACATGCGACAGCTGCAAACGCTGCACAAACAACGGTAAACTCAGCGCCTGTCCCATCAGAGAGAGCAGAACTACTCCAAATACGATCGCAATTAATTTTTCTCGCCCCGGTACTGATCCCGGTAAACTCAACACCAAGGCCATCGATAGCGATCCCTTAATATTTCCGAGAAATAAAACGTGTCGCCACTTGAGCGGCACAGGACGGTCAAACTTGCTGACAAGAGCTAAGAGCGGATAAACTGTCAAAAATCGTCCCACTTGATACGCCAGAACTGCAAGCAAGACGGCAGGCAACGTGCTCCACAAGGTCGGCAAACTCAGCTCCAGTCCAATTAGTAAAAAAATAAAGGTGTTGACGCCAAACCCGGCATACTCCCAAAAGCTCAACACCGTGATCCGACTCGAAGCAGATACCCGGCTCGATCGCTCTAAATTGCCAATTAGTAACCCTGCGACGACAACCGCAACGACTCCTGAAACTCCTAGAAGCTGACCTAATTGAAAGGCACTGAGCGCGATCGCAACTGTCAACAAAATACTACTGAGCGGATCATCATCAGACCGGACGTACAGCCCAATGCCCAAATATCCGAGAGCGATCCCGACGACTAACCCACCGATTATCACAACTAACAGTTCTTGAATGCCCTCAAAAACGGTGACACTCCCGGTGGCATTAAATTTAAGGATTAGACTAAATAAAACTAGGGCAATTCCGTCATTAAAGAGACTTTCGCCTTCTACAATCGTGATTAGCCGCGACGGAACCGAGATTTCCTTAAATACTGCAATCACCGAAACCGTATCTGTAATCGCAAGAATGACGCCGACCAGCAGAGCAGGAATCCATTCCAGACTTAACCCAAACTTCAGTCCAACTGCTGTTACCCCAGCCGCTAACACAACTCCCGGACCCGCAAGTAACAAAATTGGCTTTAGTGTGCTGCGAAGTCGGCTAATGTCAGTATTAATGGCCGCTTCAAACAGCAGAATTGGCAGAAACAAATTAATGATGAGTGAGGAATCCAATCCAACGCGACTGGGCAAAAACTCCGCGATCGCGAGTCCTGCCAATACCAAACCCGTCGTATAGGGCAACCGCAATCGACGAGACAAGAGAGCTACGATTGTTGCCACCAGCAACAGAATAATTAGAACCGTCACCAGTTCCGCAAACCGCCCTTGCTCACTTCCAACTATCGCAATTAACTGTGTCATAACCTTGTGACTTCTACCCCCGCGATTGTCCCTACTGACCTTACCTGGTTTCACACTGATCTCTATAAGATCGCTATAGAGATTTTGATCCACCTTTCCTGCAGAGGAGGAACTCCTCTACACTATGCATACTGAACTGTGCATACTAAAGTTCTCGATTTTCACCCTCAATTTATTAAGGAATTAAATCAGTGAGTCCAGAAACCCTTGTCAAAACCCCTTCAACGTCTAGCTCTTTCACCAGAACTGAGTTTGACGAATACGTGATGAAAACCTACGGACGGTTTCCGTTAGTCCTAGAACGAGGACAAGGTTGCCGCGTATGGGATGACCAAGGACGAGAATATCTGGATTTTGTCGCAGGCATTGCCACTTGCACACTAGGGCATGCACATCCGGCGATGGTTGCCGCCGTTACCGAACAGATTCAAACCCTACATCACGTCTCAAACCTTTACTATGTCCGGCAACAAGGCGAATTAGCCAAATGGCTCGTTCAGCATTCCTGCGCCGATCGTGCCTTTTTCTGCAATTCTGGAGCCGAAGCAAACGAAGGTGCAATTAAACTCGCTCGAAAGTATGGGCATACCGTTCTCAATATCGAGAATCCAATTATTCTCACGGCTCAGGCGAGTTTCCACGGACGCACCCTCGCCACTATCACGGCAACTGGGCAGCCTAAATATCAGAAGGACTTTAATCCTCTAGTGCCAGGATTTCACTACGTCCCGTACAACGATATTGCGGCATTAGAGAACGCGATCGCGGATCTTGATCGGGATCAGCGCCAAGTCGCTGCCATTCTTCTCGAAGGGTTGCAAGGAGAAGGCGGTGTTCGTCCCGGCGATCGCGCTTACTTTCAACGCATTCGCGAGATTTGCGATCAAACTGGCATTCTTCTGCTCCTGGATGAAGTTCAAGTCGGTATGGGTCGAACAGGCTCTTGGTGGGGCTACGAGAATCTGGGCATCGAGCCGGACGTCTTCACTTCTGCTAAAGGATTAGGGGGTGGAATTCCGATCGGGGCAATGCTGTGCAAATCCTTTTGCGACGTATTCCAGCCTGGAGATCATGCCAGCACGTTTGGCGGGAATCCCTTCGCTTGTGGGGTCGCCTTGGCAGTTTGTCAAACGTTAGAAAAAGAAAACATTTTGGCGAATGTTCGAGAGCAAGGTGAGCATCTCAGATCGGGATTGAAGCAGATAGCCGAGAAGTTTCCAACCCTCGTCGCAGAGGTTCGGGGCTGGGGCTTGATCAACGGCATGGAACTTCATGCAGAGACAAGCTTAACGTCGGCTGATATCGTCAAAGCGGCAATGCAAGAAGGGGTTCTACTCGTTCCCGCAGGTCCAAAAGTTGTTCGGTTTGTGCCGCCTCTAATTGTAACGGCTGAAGAAGTCGAGCAAGTTTTACAGTCTATCGATCGCGCCCTTTCGATCTTATCTGCCTAATTCGTTTTATCTTTTGTTCTTGACAAGGGCAAGACTTGGTAGAATACAGGACTGTACTCAAAATTTCTGTTTACGCAACTCGGAGATTACTATGGCGCGGAAATGTCAACTCACTGGTAAGAAGGCAAACAACGCCTTTGCTATCTCTCACTCTCACCGCCGGACTAAGAAGCTGCAAGAAGTCAATTTGCAGTGGAAACGCATTTGGTGGGAATCTGGCAATCGTTGGGTTAAACTGCGGCTCTCGACTAAGGCCATCAAAACATTAGAGCACAAAAGCCTGGATGTGTTTGCAAAAGAAGCAGGCATTGATTTGAGCCGTCTGTAAGATTTTTGCAAAACAGACCTTTTGCGATCGTCAATCTTGACGCTGAGAAAACTAATTCTCCGAGCCTGGCTCAGATATTGATGCAGGTTTATATTGAAAGAACTGGGGTAGCAGTGATAGCACTAGCCCCAGTTTTTTATTAAAAGTTTTAGGCACTAGAATTTTTAAGTCTCTGATCGAAAAGAGGAGTCAGATGGGTAACATGAGTCCATTCATATCTATGCGTCAAATTTTTTAGGCAAGTTTTATGAATGCTTTAGCTCAAATCCCTTTTTATCACTTGAATTGTAAAGCCCTGCTGAACGGATCAAATCGTTCTGTCTCGTATATTTTTGGTTAACCTCAGTTCTGAGTGAATTAAGACAGTAGTTTTCCTCACTCAGTCAAAATCGTTTCCGCATCGTCTCTCTCGTGCTAAAACAGTCGCCATGTCACACCGCAAACTCGCTCAAGCAATTCAGGGACTATTCCGCCAAGGTTGGAGATTCTATCGATCTCTAACCAAAACCCTCATCAATTGGATTCTCCGAACTGCACTCTCTAATCAGCGTCGAGGAAGAGTCTCAACGGCCGGTTTTGTGTTGCCGACCACAGTGTTGCTCATTCTGGTCGTGGCACTGACTGTTGGCGCACTCACCTTCCGGGCTTACAACCGCAACACGCAAGTTATTGGTGAAGCACAGCAGAGGGTCATTTATAATGCGGCGACCCCAGCGATCGATCGGGCACGCTCTAAATTGGAGTTTTTGTTTGACTCTAACCGCGACACCCGATACCCCGGTGGTGTGCCTGGTGAGAGTTTACTTTACAACATGCTGCTCAACGATGGCTCTGGTGGCATTGTCCAGCTTCCCCTGCAAGACGAGAATGGAAATCTAATTGACGCATACAAATTGCCCGATGAGCAACGGATAGATCTCAATGGCGATGCTAAAAAAGATAATGCCTGGACTTACCGTACTGACCTCGACAGCGATGGAAAAGCAGATGCAACGGTTGTCTACTCGGTTACCTTCAAAACTCCTACCCCTGTAGAAACGCCGACACAACGAAGTACAAGTGAACAATTACTTTCCTTAAAAGACACCGAAAAAGCGGCTCAGTTAATTGTCCGCCACGGCCCGTTAAGTAATGATCTTAAAGCAATTGGCTGTGGAACAAGTAATAGCGGAAACAACGCACCAGAAGGCGGATGGTTTGAAGATAGCAGCAATACTTCAACGCTTCTGAAGAATTTTCAAGTTGATGCCCTAGTCATTCCAGACAGCGCAAAATCAACCGCTGTCACTCTAGAACTGCACCAAGATCGCCGCATCAATCGAGGCAACAAATGGGGAGCTTGGTTTCGTAATGATCTAGAAATTTATCCAGGTGCTCAGTTTAACTGGAATGGGGCAATGCATACTGAAGGAAGCTTAATCCTTGGTAGTGGTGACAACAATGTCAATTTTAATGCCCATCTGGTCAGTGGCAAAAACTCTTGCGTCTATAACCCAGCTTCTAACTCCGAGATTACAGTTACAAACTACGTCGAAAATAAACAGACATTGTTTCAAGGTGTTGTAACGGCTGGAACAACAAAGAACAACAATACATCTGGATCGTCAAACATTTATATCCACGGAACCAATAGCGCGACGGCTCTGAGTAATGCTAATGATTCTACTAAAAACAACATTACTCCTATTGATATTTCGATCAATCCAAACAAGATTCTGACAGAAGATGGCTATACCAATCGAAACAATGGCAACAACACTGATCTACAAACGTGGGACAAAAAGGAAGGAAATATTGGTCCATTCAAAGATTCAGAATTAGGAAAACGCATCAGAAACGTTACCGAAAAAGCTCCTTATATTGATGACCTTTATCGCGCTGACGATCGCTGGGGTCCGAAATATAGGTACGACAACAACAACAACGGGCAAATTCCTCCCGGCAAGAAAGTAGGCGACCCGATCGTTGGGAATGAATATTCTCGACTGACTCTGCAAGACCCACCATCGACCGATGAGCAAAGCGAGGGTGCGGTTGGTCTAGATGGTTACTGGGAGCGTCGTGCCAGAAGCAAAGGATTACGAGTTCTAGTGGGTGAAAGACTAGAGCTAGGAAATCTCAATACCTGGTTTGCTCCAAAGCAGAACCTTTCTGGAAACAATGACTACATTGAAGCAGGAGAAACCGAAGGCGATCCGTTGTATCCACCGACCGTTAAACCCTACCCTGTGCTGCCAGGAGCAACGGTAAAGCACATTGACTTGCAGCGACGGTCGCTCAGAGATAATGTGTCAGCCGCACAAGCTACGGCAATCTATCACTTCAATGTCAGTGAAAACAAAGATTACCCCGTCGCCTGTCTTGCAACGACAGCTCATCCTGGTACACCAACAACCTTACGGCGATCGATCAACTTTTTGCCCACTAAGTTTGCAACAGGAGGCGACAAGAGTAACTCAACCTTTGAGTTTTTAGGAACAAATCTCTTCGTCGGTCAGGGCTCAAACGGTTGGGAATTCAACCCGCCTGCCAACACTGCCGCCCAGTTTGAGCAAGCGATGAATTCTGATAGCGCTTTACGCAAAGCATTATCTAACCTTGCTCATTTTGCTGGCGATCCAGATGGCGCTTATCCACCTAAAACAGGCGACTCAAAGACTCATCCCTACCCTGCCTTAACGATGTGGGGCAACTTCTCCAACTTGAGAAGAGTGATAGACAGGCTAGAGGCTGGCGCTAGTTATGCAAGTCTCAGTATTGCAGATAAAACTTATCTCCAAACGGCGGCTTGTACACTAGGGGTTTTGGCGTACAACATTGATGAGATTCAGCAGTTCGACCCGTCTAATCCAAACAATGATTTAAAGCCAGACAGAGATCCAACCCCGACACTGAATGCAAACGGTAGAGTTTTGTCAGATTTAGCGGCGCGGCTCTTTCGGCTAATGGATGGCGAAGTCACAAGTGCGGAAAGCGAGGTGCTGCCCAAGTCGCAGTTAAGCACCTACGGCTACGACCCAAATGGCACTTATCAAGGGGTTGGAGCCTACAATGCAAGAGACTACTACAACGTTCCACCAGAAGCCTTTATTGGGGTACTAAAGCGACAAATCGCTGCTACGACTAACTCAGACGTTGAGAACGATCCAAGAATTCGCATGGCTGAATTAATCATGCTGCACCATCAGATTCGACGCGATCGTACCTTTGGATTCCGACCTTCTCCCGCTTTCGGAGAGTATGTCGTCAACTTCCAAGACGCATTCTATCCCGTCTTCCCATCTGCCTGTGACCCGGATGAGTTCACCTTTAGTCAGGCAGTATTCGGTGCTAATCCTATACCTTCTGTCAAGTTGGATGGATCGCGGGAAGACGCAGCTAATCTTACAAAACTTAGTCAGAAAGACCTAGGTAGATATAGACTGGCACTCTCTCGTCTATGCGGAACAATTGCTACAACGCAAAACTACAAACCTGGAGACCCTGCCACGAAAGAAGAAGTCAGGATCTTACCGAAATTTCCTTCCCTATATTACATATTTCCAGAGAAAAATCACATTCTTGCTGGGGATATTGAAACTGTATCTGCATCATCTCTAAAGTATGATCACCGCCAGCCTAATGGAACTACTCTTCCTGATAATCCTGCTCCTGAACCATATGTTAGCGATGAGTATGTCAAGAGCCTCGTCCCTGACAAGCCGTTTAGACAAATTGATGACGCTCTTCCAAACATAGCAAACAGGGCACGGTTCATAACACCCATTTCTACGTTAGAAATCCCAAAAATTACAGTAGATGTTAATGGCGTTAATAGTAGCCTTTTAACAAGCGATCTCAGCAGCCGTCCTTACTTTGGACAGCCTAGTACTTCTGGCGCTTGGACTCCCACAGTTCCTTTTCCAATCGAAGATCATTCAGTTAAAGTAATTGCTCTAGAACCCAGAAAGCTGAATGACTGGAAACTGCCCAAGGTAGTTCAGGCAGATCTACCAGCAGGCAGTTACCCTGCAAACTTTAAAACTTCAGGCCCATCTGCATCAAGCGGTGTAAATCTGCCAACCAACTTTATCCTAGCCCCCGCTTCTGCTGAGACCACTGACAGCGCAGTTGTTACAGCAGTACCATTCCTTGATCGCGCCTTCTTCGATGGTCGTCAGTATTTACTAACCCGAACTTTAGACATCGATTTAGGAATGCTAAGAAATGAGGCGGCGGGCACAGCAAATGTTTGGCTGCCTGAAAGTGGTATGGTATATGCCTTCCGTGAAGATGCTGTTCGTGAAGATGCCATTGACCGACCTGATTCGACAGTGGGTATGGATCTAACGAATCCTGACGCGTCCAAAGATCCTGCTGTTGACGCACGAGGCATTTCAGCAAAAGCAATTGACTTTCTGCCAGACCCAGAGCGCAGAAGCCACGGATTCCGACTGCGTAATGGGGCACAAGTCAAGCGCACTGATGGTCTGATTGACGTGAAGAAAAACATCCGAGGGCTATCATTCTTCACGGATCAGCCTGTCTATATTCAAGGTGACTTTAACCTCCATCAAGATGGCGTGGATACTTCATCTGGGGAGAACATTGAGGAGTTTACACAACGCCTGTTTGACCCATCGAACAGTGCTTACACAAAAGAGGAGTTTTACGATCGCACGACTAAAGATGACCGTTTCGCTAAACCGACTCTCGATCGTTGGCGTCCTTCAGAGATTTTTGCTGACAGCATCTCGATTCTCTCAAGCAGTTTTTGCGATGGCAGCATTGCTGACAGCTTCATTCAGCCTGGCACTAGATCTGGAACATTAGTCCCCGACTTTTTATTACCAGCAACAAGCAACGCCACTCCTCCTACTGTAGGAGCGCTCAATGCTAATCGAACCCTCTACAACAGATTTGGTTTGTATGGTCCTGGCTGTCCCACCAACGGGCGCACGTCGTTCCACAATCAAAACCGTCCTAAGTCGCCTTTAGAAGCTGGTTATGACTGGGTGCGAGAAAACTCTTCTCTTGTTACATACTCACAGCGATATATATCTACAACAGGATCTACATCTACAACACAGAGCAGATTGGACTACTGGCCAGATTACACATCGCCCATCAAAATTTCTCGCGCCGGTCAACCTGTAGTGGCAGGTCCTCAAGCTTTAGGCAGCCAACCAACTAGCCCTACAACTCCACAGCCTGTCAACAAGCCACAGACTTATGCAGGAAGAGGTCTTTCATACTTCACCATCGAGGATAAAGACAAGGGAGCGCGTCTTATGACGCCTAGTGAGACAAGAATTAATTCCATCATTGTGAGTGGTATTCATCCGTCTCGCAAAAACCAAGGCTATGGTGGACTTCACAACTTTCCACGCTTCCTTGAAAACTGGGAAGGCGGTAAAAAAGTCTTCTTTGCTGGCTCTTTCCTACAGCTTAATTTCAGTAACTATGCGACTGCACCCTTCGAGACGGAAAGGTGGGAACCGGAAAATGCGAGCGTTGAGGTCACGAGCGAGAGCATTCCCTATTACGAACCTCCTACCCGTTTTTGGGGATATGACGTAGGACTGCTCCTTAGCCCTGCGGGTCCTGCTGCAAGCCGTTTCGTTACTTCTGATAAAAATCGCAGTGAGTTTTATAGCGAACCCCCTGCAAACGATCCGTACATTGCCAAACTCTGTACGGCCGTGAAGACCAGCACTGGAATTGTTCCAGCTGGGGTCACCGTGAATTGTCCGGGCAGCTAATAGTAAGCAGGAGTCTCAGATGTCATTACGCATTACTCACATAGGCAAGGCTATAGCTCCTGGCATAGCCTTACGGCTGGCACTTCAATTGGTTCAGCGACAAGCGGTGAAACGCTCTGACCAAGGACTCACACTAATTGAAGGGTTAGTCGCCATAATTGTCGTCACAATTACTGTTGTCAGCATTACTCCTCCCATTTTTTGGGCAACTGGCTCCCGTGTGCAAACTCGGAGAGCAGAGCAAGCCTTACAACTTGCTCAAGGAGAAATCGATCGCGTCCGAGCTTTGGTCGAGCGGGATAAATTTGACCTTACTAATCTGCCTCCCGATGCAGGCACTGAAGAAGAAGTCCGCGCTGGCATTGCTGCACCAAACAGCGCTCAAGAAAACAAAGTTGTGACTGCAAACCCGTCATGCTCATCCAAAACGAACGTATCGATTCCTGATGCTCAGAATAAGTACATTCAAGTTGATGTCGATCTGGATCAGAATGGCAATTGTGACGCCGATTTTCTTGTTCAAACCTTTCGTAGTCGGGGTCTCGACGCTAATGGTAATGCGATCGCAGCAGGACAAAAGCCCGCAGGCTTTGTGATGGGAGTGAGAGTTTACTCTTTTGTTGCTAGAGAGAACCTGAATGCAAATAAGGGTGAGAAAGAGCAAGTTAGCCTGAAAGGAACGACTGGACTTGGCAATCAGTTGCAACGTCCCCTTGCGGTTCTTTACTCCACGATCGTGCCTAGTAACGCCAGTACGAATATGGATCTCTATAGAGCGCTCTGCAAACCCACAAATACAGATCTTCAAGGTTCACGGAAGTGCTAAACAGCTACATGTTTTAGAGGTGAAATTCTATCAGAGATACCAACAATGTCCAGAACATTTTTTAAGCAAAGCATACTGTCACGTCTAGCAACGTCAAAGCAAAAGCGGAACATGGGCTTCACGCTCATTGAGCTTTTAGTCGCGCTATTCATTGGCAGCGTGATTACGGGTGCGCTGCTGTTTATGGTCGTCAAGCTGTTAGAAACAAATCAGCGCGAGGCGGCGCGAAGCGATACACAGCGAGAAGTCCAAATGGCAGTAGACTACATTTCTCGCGATCTACGGGAAGCTGTTTATGTATATGACGGTAACTGTCTTGTTGCTGATAGCACTACCGTCAATACGAGCCAAAACTGTACTGGTTTACTCAATTATCTCCCTGCACCTATTGCGAGCGGAACAAGCACTTTACCTGTTCTAGCGTTTTGGAAAGTGGAAGATCTTCCTCAAAAGTTAAAAGACGCCTGTAGCAACAAGGCAACCGCTTTTTCTAAGAGTGACCCCCTTCCTCCTGACGTGACGGGTGTTCCCTGCATTTCTCGTCGTATGTATACTCTGGTTGTTTATACCCTTGACTGGACTACTTCTACTTCTGAAATTTGGAAGGGTAAAGCCAGAATCAAGCGGTACAACTTGCCTCAGTTTACTGAGAGCAGCGCGGGCGCAGCAGGGACACAACCCGCCGTAACTCAAGGTTGGCTGTATCCAGCAGGAGAAAATACAGGCTTCAACTACTGGCCCAAAGATAAGAACTATACAGCCACTCTTGGTTATCAAAATCCAGCTACTGCTACAAATGCAAACAATCAAGTTTTGCTTGACTATATTGATATGAATCAGCTAACTGGCAATGATGTTACCTGCCCTGATAATGACTACGTTCTAACTCCTAACTCGGCTATATCTAGCAAAAGAAGAGGGTTTTATGTGTGTGTAAAAGGTAGAGAGAGCAACGGTACTTTAAACCAAGAAGTAGTTGTTCGCCTTCAAGGGAATGCCTCGGGTAGACCAGGAGTCAGTTCAAATAGTAATGTTCCACTTCCGCTAGAAACTCGTGTACTAACACGGGGCGTGTTAAACAAGAATATCTAAGGCTGGCTCAACTGGGGGAGAACGATGAAAAGGCAAAGATTTTCAAAGCGATCGACAGAAGGATTCACGCTGCTCGAAATGCTGGTGGTTATCATCATGATCGGCGTGATGTTTGCGATCGCGGCTCCTAGCTGGGTGGCTTTTCTGAACAATCAGCGGGTCAACACGGCTAGAAATCAGGTCTTCGAGACCCTACGAGCCGCCCAATCTGAAGCGAAACGCACAAAAATTAATCGTGCTGTCGTCTTCGACAACAATAGCAACACGCCTAGAATGGCGACTATTCCAGTTTTGGGCGATTCAATTGATACCCCTAAAAGCAACGTTCAGAACTGGCAGACTTTAGGCAACGGGGATATCAAGCCTGGGACAATCAAAGTAAATTCTGTGCCAGCGCCAGCAAGCCAAGTTTTTGATGCTTCTGTCTTGTTTGATACTTACGGCAATGTGATTAAAACCAATAACACTGCTTTAGATACAACCAACGGATACAAAATCGTAGTTGGAGTTGTTAGCAGTACCAATCCTCGTCGTTGTATCGCCATTAAAACGCTACTAGGGGCAATACAGGAAGGCGCGGATACTGATTGTCAGTAGCCTAAAACCAAGCTTGCTATCGTTCGTCTTCATTCACTTGATCACAGATCTGCTGATGCCGCTAAACCCCCGTCTACCCCAATTTAAGCGATTTACTAAGTCGAATCGACGTAAAAGATGGAAACAGCACTTCGGTAGAACTAGGTTGGATCTTGGTATGACCCTACTAGAAGTTCTGGTGGTTGTGGTCATGATTGGTATCATGGCAGCGATCGCGGCTCCGTCTTGGACAGCATTTCACGATAACTGGAAGTTAATCACGGCTCAAAATCAAGTGCACGATGTTGTGCGTCAAGCGCAAATCAAAGCAAAATTGCAGCACCTTAGATACGACGTGAAATTTAGACAATTCGATAATAGAGTCCAGTGGGCCATTCACCCTGTCGGTAATGATGAACTTACTAGGTTGTGTTGACATTTCAGCGAAGTTCAATCAGCAAGGCAGTGAAATAAACAAAGCTGAGAAAATTCTTCGCTTTCTTCTCAAAACGAGAAAAGACGCGGCGAAAGTGCTTGAGCTTGT
>JAHHHP010000071.1 GCA_019359275.1 Myxacorys chilensis ATA2-1-KO14
AGGTCGTTAAGCATTTTTTCTTCTCTTTGAGGTGTCCAACTCCTTGAAGAGATTTTATTTGCTTTGCTTCCCCTGCCGCTTCTAACTAGCAACTTAAGTTAATTTCGTTAAGCATTTTTTCTTCTCTTTGAGGTGTCCAACTCCTTGAAGAGATTTTATTTGCTTTGCTTCCCCTGCCGCTTCTAACTAGCAACTTAAGTTAATAGATGAATGTCGGCTGCAAGCATTCCCAGTAAGCGGCGTTGCGAATCATAGATCGGACGACTAGCAGAGGCAGAAATGTAGGGACCCGTCGGAAAATTTGTAGCATAAATCTTTGCCCAAATGGGTTTACCCGCCGCAATGGGGTCGGTATACCAAGTTTCGCCGAAATTGTTCCAACTCCAACGACCGTTGATCTGAGATCGATTGCCTTGGCTATCGAGGGCGTAGTTGATATTGTTGTTAGGCAGCTTGGCAGTCCAGTCATCAAGGGTGATGGTCTTGCCGTCGTAACGAGCCACTCCAAGCCCTTCGCCCGTTGTCAATCCGATGCCAATATAAGTCAGGTCATACGCCTGCATCTGATCCCAGAAATACTTGCCGACGGTTTCGCGATCGCGCACATCCAACACCCCTCTGCGAATGGCATCTGCATTAATCTGATTCAGCGTTTGGGGAATGGAGAGATAAGACTTCAGGTGTTCGTCTACGACATCGCTAGTCCGAGCCGTCAACTGTTCTGCCAAGTCGTTCACCGCTTTCTGTCCATTTGTAAAGGACAAATAGCCGACTAGCCCGACTGCCCCAAAGATTTGTAGAACGAAGGGAACAACGAGAACCGCCTGTAACGGGAACGCTTTATGTGTGCGGGGATGATGAGTTTTCATCGTTGGAATCTGAAAGTCCGTGCAACTGCATTTATTTCAGAGTTCCCATGATGCCCTTGTGTCTATATTTCTTCAGAAAGCGCAACGGTGTCCGTTAAGCAATCAACTCACTTACAGGAACACTAAATCCTGGTAAGGCACTTTTGGTGCTAACTGTCTCTCCTAGCGTCTTGAGTTCCTGCTGTTGCGACGTAATCACCAGCACCCACTGACTTTCTGGAAACACGAGCCAAACTTCCTGACATTGAGACGTGAGATATTCGCGTACTTTTGTGGCGTACTTTTGTGAAAACCTCTTCAGCTTCACCGCTTGGGGAGATGATTTCAGCGACTAACGAAAAACTATGGGGCAGAATTTTGAAATCCCCATGCTGAATGACCAATTCTGGCGCGAGATCAGCGAATCAGGACAGCGCACTCGTTTACGGTACAAGGCGTTTCAGTATAAACCTCTCCACCTTGACCGCTTGTTCTCCAGTGTAGCCTTGACCTACAAAGGCAATTAGGCACATCAAGGAAACCCTACTGCTTTAACTGATTCCACCCCAAAGCATCTCAGACAATTAATCTTGAGCTTATGTCTGATCGATAGGCCCAAAAACCATCTGCACCACAAACGGTTTACCGCCCGCTTGATGATAACGGTCTGCCCATTGACGCAGAATTTCATCCAGTTCTTCTGCCGCTTGGTCAATACGATCGCTAGGAATATCTAATTCTTCTAACACGCGGATCACCCGCCCTTGCCGACTGACCCAATCCTGCATCAGACGAAAAAATCGCGCGGTATCTTCAATCATCACGTAAGCCCGCTCTTCCGGGTCATCCGGCACATAATAAGAAGCGCGAGCCAGGGCATAAAACGGCATTCCCCAGGGAGAATCAATCCGAGTCACCGTCTTGGAGTAAAGCAGGCGACGCTTGATATGTTCTGCCAGGGCTTCACTGACCGGCATTCGCTGCTCTTCTGGCAAATCTTCTTGCGATCGCTTGTGAAGAAATTCAATTAAATCTAAAAACTGAAAGGAGTTGAGCAGCAGGGCATCGGGTAGATTGGGCGGTAGCCTTTGCTCGATAATCCGCTTTTCTTCAGCGGTGAGGCTTGTACCTGGAATCCGCGATCGCCCCGGTTGCCAAGAATATTGCTCCAGCCAAACGTAGGGAAGCTGGATCAAGTAGCGCGGTTCTTGAGACCCTAACATTTTTAGCAACTTGCCTTCGGCCAGCGCTTTTCGCATTTCTTCGACGATCGCTTTAACCCGCTTTGGCTCAAGGTGATGCAAGTGCCCCGTCATTCGAAGGTTGCCATCTTGCTCCAAATAGGTCATATATATCGCGCATTTAGCGGCAGTGGCAGCGGCATCTAAAAACGCCCCGTGTCGATGTCCGCCCGTTCGCATCGCGCTGAAAGCAAGATACAACATGATCTGATCGATGGCGCTAGGGCTTAAGAGTTTGATCAGATCAAAGTTGGTGGTCATGTTAGGTAGAGCAATTAGCAACAAGGATACACCAATGGGTCAGTAATGACCCCAAAAACTTTAGTCAATACAATAACAGTTCTACTCCTGTAGAAGTTAAGTTTAAGAGTCAAATTAGACGGAAGCGATCGCTCAGGAATAAAGAACGAAGTAACTTCTATTCAACTTCTATTTATTGTATTGAACAACGGTGTTTCTACATCTCCTAGCCTTCCTGATGAAGCAAGGAGTGAACAAGAACGAACTCAATGTTCGCCCATTCTACTAGCGGATGTAGCCTTCAAAAAGATTACATCCGCTAGTAGAAATATTCATCTTTGTTGGCTAAATTGAAAGGCTCTTAACGAATGAACCGCTTAAACAAAACTTGCTTAAGTTAACTTGCAGAACAGTAAGCAACAGCTAGATTTAAGACAATTACACTCCGAATCGTCCACTTCCTCGGTGGTCAAGATAGCTCTTTTGGGACGGATTGGCCGCATTAAATTGATTGGACGGAGAGGAAGAAAGTTGAATCGCAAAAAGTCCTGCGATCGCGGAAGCTATAAACCAACCGGCTAACACAAAGGAAGTTTGAACACGCATAGAATTCAATCTGAATCAAGGGTTATGTTTCCTGATTCAGACAAATCCATAACGCATCAGGACAGATCGCCTGAATTCGCTTAAATTCAGTAACCTTGCCCAGTTGAAGATGACGTGCTTTGAGACTGACGCTGCTTAACCAAGAGATTCTACGCAAAGCCAACGTCCAGCGCTATTTATTCTACCAGAAAGGGTCAGTGATTGTTCGGTCGGATACTGCTTAAGCTGTGCGTCAATCTCGGCGTTAAGCGTGACGAGCGACCAAGGGTGATCCGTGTTTTCTACAGTTAGGCAATACGATTGGTCAGACTGTCGTTGAAAGCGGCCAGAGACAAGAGACGTGGGATAAGCGGTGCGGGGTACGGAGTGGGGAGAGAGGGGGCAGTAGCCGTTAGTAGGGTAGCTTTCGGGATTATTGAGATAATAGTGTTGCCAGAATCGCCAATCAGGATGAGCAGGCGGTAGGTTAAGCAAGGGAATGACGGCAGCAGGCGCGATCGCATCATCAGTCAAGGCATTTTGTAGCGATCGCACGGGTAAGTCTCGTGGCTGGCAGTTCTGTTCAATACACAGTGCTGCTGCCATACCCGCCGCTTGTCCAATGCCTAACACAAGCGGCTGTAGTCGCGTTGCCCCATTGGCAATGTGAGACACTGAAATATTTTTCTCACATACCAAAAATCCATCTACGGTAGCCGAGACGAGACTGCCATAGGGAATGGTGAACGGAGTTCCGGTGTAGCGTCCGCCCCAGCGCATCGATTTCGGCTTTAGCGGAATGTCGCCACTTGGGTAGTGATGATCGTTGGCGTAGTTGCCTATCGCGATCGCTTCACACCAAGTTTCTACCCTTTCGCAGCCCTCAGCAGTGATGGCGATGGGTAGAGGGGCAACAGCGCCTTGCGGCAAAATATTTTGTTCTCGAACGGTGACTCGCCCGATCAGCCGACGGCTCTCGCGGTAGTAAGGATGCAGCGCAAACGCCCCGCCTCCTAAACTTCCAGATTCGTTGGGAAATGCTGTTTCTGCTAAACCGTAGCGCCGACCCAAGTGAGTTTGAATGAAATGAGCAAAGCCTTGAGTGTGCCAAAGCGCCTCTTGAAGGAATTGATTTTTTAGCGTATTCGATAAAATAAGCCGTTCTACGCCTTCTCCATAATCATTGCCCCGACCCGGAAAATTGATCATAAAGTGATCATTAGGTAAACGCCCGTACGTTAAGAAGCGATCGCCTCCGTACTTCTCCCAAGCCCCCACAAACTTCTCCGGATCATAATTTGGAGGAGCCGGAATGGGGGGTGCGTCTTGTCCAAACTCTTTGAGCACAACCACCCAAGTCGGCGCTTGTACCGGATAACGCTCTGTCAAAGCACTGGGAGAAGCGGGCGCACTCGGCTCGTTCCATTCTGACTGAAACTCCCAGCCCCAACGATGGGGAATGTCGCCGAGCGCCAGCAAATCTCCTAGCTCTGTACCATCGATCGTAATTTTGGCGTAGACCGTCACATCCTGAAATCGGACTCCAACGACACGATTAGCGCCCTGCGCCACGTTAGAGAACAGGGCTTGGCCGCGTGAGGAATCGCCTTGTTTTAAAACTTCGACAGGCTTCTGACCTGAGATCCAGTGGAGATTAGGAAGTTCAGTCACCCAATCGGCAAAAATTTCTGCTCCAACCCTGGGTTCGTAGGTAAAGAAACTAACCCAAGCGTTGTCTAGTCCGCCTGCCTGCCGTTGCTCAAGCGATCGCAAAAATGTACCCCAAATTCCGGTCTGAAAGGCTTCTAGCTCATTGCCATCTGGCGCAGCAACGCCAGCGCTCGTGAGCATTCCGCCGAGCCAAGCAAACTCACTCACTAAAATGGTGCTAGCCCCTCGCCTCGCCGCTTGGATTGCGGCGGCTGTTCCTCCGGTACCACCACCCACCACCAAAACATCTGTCTGAAGAATTTGCATATGTCTTAAAGACCCAAACCAACCGCTACGGAACAACAGCTAATGGTACAGTCACTATCAAAGGAGTTTTCAAGAAATTCACATGAAAGCGCAGGTGTTTCGAGGCGTTAACCAACTCAGCTACGAAGACGTGCCGTTACCTGAGATTGGCAATGATGAAGTATTGGTGCAGGTTCGCGTGGTTGGGCTATGTCAGTCTGACATCAAAAAAATCAAGTACCCGCTCTACCAGCCGCCCAGAATTTTTGGGCACGAAATGGCGGGCACGATCGCGGCAGTCGGTGACCAAGTGAAGCACTGGACGGTGGGCGATCGCGTAGTGGTGCTGCATCACATTCCGTGTATGCACTGCGCTTACTGCCTCAATGAGAATTTTTCGATGTGCGATGTCTACAAGAACGTCACAACAACGGCTGGCTTTACGCCCAGTGGCGGCGGATTTGCCGACTATGTGAACGTTCCCGGTCATATTGTGCGCAATGGCGGTTTGATCGCGATTCCAGATGATGTGACGTTTGAACAGGCCAGTTTTGTCGAGCCAACCAACTGCTGTCTCAAAGCGGTGAAGAAAGCTCAAATTGCTCCGGGGCAAACGGTGCTGGTGACTGGGGCAGGACCGATCGGACTGATGTTCATCATGTTGGTGAAGCATTTTGGGGCGCGGGCGATCGCGACCGATTTGATTCCATCTCGCATAGAAAAAGCAATCAGTGTCGGCGCAGAAGCCGCCTTCGATGCTCGTGATCCAGAGTTGTCCCATAAGATCCAGGCGATGACAGGCGACATGGGTGCAGATGTTACGCTGCTCGCCGTTCCCAGTGATAAAGCCTTTTTCCAAGCGTTGGACTGTACCCGCAAAGGGGGAAAAATTCTCTTTTTCGCCGAGTTTCCCGATGAATTAGAAATTCCAATTAATCCAAATCTTCTGTATCGCCGCGAAATTGATTTGATGGGCAGTTACAGTTCGTCTTACCGCGTTCAAGCGTTGGCAGCAGATATTGTGTTTAATCATCGAATCGATGTGGATGCCTTGATCAGCGATCGCTATCCGCTTCAGGAATTAGCGACTGCCGTTGATCAAGCGATCGCGCCTACTCCAGAGACCTACAAAATCCTGCTCTACCCAAGGAATTCTTAGTGTCGCTGTAAACTGATGAAATGTAGCCCATTGAAGGATAGTTTGTGACTGTTCAAGAGTTTCTGTTATTTCTCCTGTCACTGATTGCGGGTGTGAGCGGACAGTTTTTTTTGAAAACGGGCGCTCTCAAACTCGGCAAACTAACGGCCAGCAATGCTTTCAATCATGTCATGAGCATTGCCACTACACCCGAACTAGTGATAGGACTAGCATGCTACGGCATTGGAGCAGTATTGTACATTTTGCTATTGACTCGTGTGAAGCTCAGCGTTTTAGCTCCAGCCGTTGCTTTGCAATACATTTTTTCGGTTCTCATCGGTCATTTTGTATTTCGCGAGTCGATTCCGCTGGTGCGAGTGTTTGGAATGGCGTTTATTATCTGTGGTGTTGTTCTCCTTCTGGCCAAGGATTAAAGATACTGCCTAAGAATGTCAGTCGTTGTTGCAGAAGTTTTTTGCCAGCTAAATTGCGTCGCGCGATCGCGTCCTTTCTGATTTAACTGAGCGCGGAGTTCTGAATCGACCGTGACCTTGTGCATAGCGTCTGCGATCGCGTTGACATCATACGGATCAATCAATATCGCAGCATCACCGGCGACTTCAGGAATCGACGAGAGATTTGAGGTGATCACGGGCGTTCCACACGCCATCGCTTCGAGGACGGGTAAGCCAAATCCTTCCCAGAGACTAGGAAAAACAAGTGCGATCGCGCCATTGAGCAAGTTCGGCAACTCTGCGTAGGGAACATAGCTCAAAAATATGACCCGATTTGCCACGCCTAATGCCTTTGCCTGGGCTAACAAGATTGGAGTGTAGCGATCGTCGGGCGATCCGGCAATCCAGAGTTCGTACTCTTGATCGGGCAACGTTGCGAAAGCCGCGATCAGACGCTCTAAATTCTTATAAGGATCGTGGCGACCAACATAGAGAAAATAATTTTGAGTCGGTAAGTCTAAAAATCGAAAATGAGCTTCATCATACGAGATTGGAACAACTGTCATTTTCCGGTGAGAAATTTGATAGAAATTGAAGGCATCGTTTGCTGTCGCTTCCGAATCACACAATACATGCTCTGCTTGCTTTAGAACCTGTGGAATATAGTAGCGAAAGTAGGATGTTAGCGGCGAGGTTCGACGCGGAAATCGTAGCGGAATCAAATCATGAAGCGTCACCACAAAACGGCAATTTGAAGATAACGGCGCTTCAGGGATCGGCGAGAAAAGCAAGTTTGCCTTAAGTTCTTTATAAATTTTAGGCAAGCTAAACTGATTCCAAACAAGGCGTGAGAAATGCCCTTTTGTACCCTGATCGGGAGTGAGCTGATCTGAAATTTGATAACACCGAAAGTTTGATAAGAGTTTTCCTGTTAACAGAACTGGATTAAGCGATTCTAAGGCGGTCAAAAGATTTTTAGCATACACCGTATGTCCTGTTGGTTTGGATGCTAAAAAAGATAAATTAACCAGGAGTTGACCAGACAAAATAAATCGAGAAGAGTTACGACATTAGAAGTCTATAAGCTTTTAGCGTTTCTTTTGCAGTATGGTTCCAAGAAAATAGTTTTGCTCGTTCTTTTCCTTTGGAAATCAGCTGATCTCGTAACGAAGAACTGCTGACCACTTGCAAAATTGCATCCGCTAAATCAGTCATCGCATCCGGTTCAACTAGCAGCGCGGCATCTCCCACCACTTCAGGCAGAGAGGACGTGTTTGTGGTGATGACTGGCGCACCCAGCGTCATCGCTTCTAGCGCCGGCAAACCAAACCCTTCGTAGTAAGACGGGTAAACAAAAACGTCCGCTTTTGAGTAGAACAACGCGACCCGTTCATCAGAGAGATAGCTGAGGTGATGAATGTGGGTTTGATAGCGCGATCGCGCTATCCGTTCAAAAATCGATTGATACAACCAGCCTTTCTGACCAATCAACACCAGTTGATGCTCAAGGTGATATTTTTCCTTCAAATAATCAAACGCTTCGATTAATGTGGCAATGTTTTTGCGAGGCTCAATCGTACTCACAAATAAAATATAGGGTTTAGAAAAATCGTAATCTACAGAAGTATCGGTCAGCGATTCTTTCAAAGTCATGCCTTGCGCTAACCGATTTCCATCTTCAACCGCGTAGCGGCTCGCCAGCGGGGTAACAAAAACTTTTTCTTGTGGCACCCCTAATAATTCAACAATATCTTGTTTGGAACTCTGAGAAATTGTTAACACCAAGTCAGTCCATTGAAGGCATCGTTTAACTCGTTCTGTATAGGCCTTAACAGTGGAATTTGTGAACTGAGGGTACTTCACAAACGTTAAATCATAAATTGACAAGACTCTCTTACTATTTCTAAATGGAAAAACCGTGTAGTTCGTTCCATGAAAAATATCTGAAAAACCAAAATAGTCTTCAAGATACGGCAGGAATAATTGAGGAGATTTGATGAAAAGATTAGATGCTTTTACAGGCAGTGGAAATAGGCGCAGCCCTTTAAATTCTTTAAGTGGTTCCGGACACGAAAAATTACCTTTGAGCCAACCTTTTAGACTAATTTGATAAATAATATCAAGCGCAAAATCCTCTTGCGGCTCCTGCCTTAATCGTATCTCTTCTAATGCTCGAATTAAATTCACCACATAAAACCCAATTCCGCTTGGCTTCGGCAGAACGGGCGTTGCATCAATGGTAATTTTGAGCATTAGCGAATTTGAAAAACAATGTTTCTAATTTTCTCATCAGATGGGTTGCTGCTTAAGAAAACGTCAACTCAACTATTACTTCTCACTCAATCGCTTTAAATCATGGTCAACCATCAACTCTACAAGCTGCTCAAAGGAGTATTGAGGTTGCCAGTTTAACTGCTTGCGAATTTTGTCAATCGAGCCAACCAACTGCACGACTTCATCCGGGCGGTAGAAAGATGGATCGACAGAAACGTAGTCCTCCCAATTCAAACCAACACAGCGAAACGCACATTCCACCAATTCCCGTACAGAGTGGGTTTCACCACTGGCAATAATAAAATCATCGGGCTTATCTTGCTGCAACATAAACCACATCGCATGAACGGCATCCTTGGCATAACACCAGTCCCGCCTAGCATCAAGATTCCCAAGCTTAAGGTCTTGGCTCATGCCTAGCTTAATCATGGCAGCCGCGTGAGTAATCTTGCGAAATACAAACTCTGTCCCTCGGCGAGGCGATTCGTGAGTGTAAGTGATGCCGCAACAGGAATACAACCCATATTTCTGACGATAGTTGATGGTCATCCAGTGCGCGTAAGCTTTAGCGACACCGTAGGGATTACGAGGACGAAAGGCGGTTTGCTCAGTTTGAGGTGATTCATCTGGTTGCCCGAAAACTTCACTACTGGAGGCTTGATAAAATCGGGCGTCTGGCTTGCAGCGTCGAATTGATTCGAGCAACCGAGACACTCCTAAGGCAGTATATTCTGCTGTCAAGGCAGGCTGAGTCCAAGATAAAGGCACATAGCTTTGAGACGCTAAGTTGTAAATTTCATCTGGACTAGATTCGGTAATCACGTCCATTAGCGAGGACTGATCGAGGAGATCGCCAGAGAGAATCTCAACCTTATCAGCAAGGTGATTGATGCGATCGAGGTTGCCAGAACTTGACCGCCGCACTAAACCAAAGACTTGATAGCCTTTATCGACTAGCAATTCAGCTAGATATGATCCGTCTTGTCCAGTTAATCCAGTGATTAAAGCTTTCTTCGCCATACTGATCAATTTTTTTACTCAATTAATAAGGATTGACAAGAGTGAAAGTGGAAACGAGCTTCAATTCCTAGAATTCTTTGCACTCTAAACGGAACTGATGCAGTTTGAATCAATCGCTTTAGCAAAACCAGTCAGTAGTGCTTGAGGATCGTCTGTAGAATAGTTTGCTAACTCCCGACCAATTTGATCAACCAGTAGTTTACGCCTTGCTTGCTGTGATCGCAGAACTTGCCGAACGAATTCAGCATAAAGTCGCGCACATCGTTCCGGTGAATGCTCTCGCGTGACGTACTCTACAGCATTTGCTCCCAAAGAAGATCGATATGCCGGATTTTCAGTCAATATGAGCAACGCCTTGAGAATTTCCTCAACTTCGTCTGCTTGATCGGGCTGAGGAATCTTGAGAACAACATCATCAGGAAAATCAGCGAAAGAACCAATATCTGTAACCACAGTCGGTTTTCCAGCAGATAACGTTCGTACCAAAGAAGCTGAACTTTCACCGTTAAATGGAAATCTTAAACTAAGACAAATATCACTAGCAGCAATGTATTGGTTAAACTCAAGTGAGCTAATAAATCCAGTCACCTTAACTTGGTTCACTAAGCCGAGTTTCTCGATTTCGTCGTTGAGATCAATTGCCTCAAAGTATTCAGTGCCGCCAGCATAAATTAAGTAGGCCGAAGGATAATGAGTAGCATACCGCTTAAATGCATTCAAAATTGGTAACGCTCGTTTTGTTTGATGAACAAATCCAAACGTCGAAATTACAATGCTTTCTACCGGAATTCCTAAACGATATCGAATGTCTTGTAAGCTCTGCTGTACTGGAAAAGGTGGAACTTCGATCGGAATATGAATAATACATTCATTATCACGGGCATAAGCACCAATGGCTAGTTTGTAAGCCCATGAGCTGTGTACAATCACGCCAAGAGAACGGGTAAATACTCTTCGATTGAGATAGATGCCAAGTCTAGAAAAATCTTGACAAATATCTAACTTTTGTCGCTGAAGCAAATCTAAAATTTCAGTCGTTTTCTCCTCACCATAGTTGTGCTTTAATTCACCTGCGAGAGTCACTCCTAATTCTGGACGGAAAGCGCTAATTGCATTAATAAGCCCCCCCAAATAGTAATCGTGTAAAACTGAAATACCAGAATATCTCATCAAGTGAGCATACATATAAAAATGGAATTCACTATTTCCAATCTGGTAGATTAGAGCTTCGTAGTCTTTAGACAAGCATTGCTTCTCGAATTGAGTATATGAATACAAATTCTGGCTTGGAGAAAGCTGAGGTGAGTATCCTTGGTCGTGATAGAAATCAAAGTCAAAATGTTGAGATAGTGCAGGTAATAAATCGTGGCTATAGTCTGAAATTCCAGACTTTAAAGGCTTAAATGGGCTGAAATACGCCGCTTGAACTTTGGATTCTTGATGTTTAATTCGGTCGAATGCGATCGTCGTTCGCTCAAGCGGCTGATGCTCTGCAAAGACATCTGCCATTTTTTGAGCTACAGAATCCCACGTGAAGGTTGCTGCTTGTCGAATCGATTCTTTCGCAGCAGATCTTTTGAGAGGCTCATTGGATAAAAGCCTCTGCATCACTCTTGCCATATCTTCACTTGAAGAAGGGTCAAAAAGTTGTTCTGGAACTCCTAAAATTTCTGGTAAAGACGACTGATTACTGGCGATAGCAGGCGCACCACAGGCCATTGCTTCTAGCAGCGGTAGACCGAATCCTTCATAGAATGACGGAAAAACAAATAGCGAACAAGTTGAGTACAACGCTCTCAGTTCTTCATCTGTAATGTAATTGGTCAAAATCAGAGATTGCTCAATGCCGAGTGACGAAGCTAAATTCTTTAATTCTCTAGAAAATAATTCAGAAACTTTGCAGGCGATCACAAGTTCATATGAGTTTCTTATCTCTTTAGGTAGTTTAGAAAATCCTTTCACTAGTCCTTCAATATTTTTTCGCCAATCTTCTCCACCCGTATAGAGAATAAATGGTTTAGTAATTCCAAACTTTTGGGCAAATTCTTCCAGCCATTGGCCGTGATCGCGAGAGTCAATCGGTTTAAAGAAGGGAGAAACACCACCTGACACATTCAAAATTCGCTCAGGAGCAATATTGAGATGCTTGATTGCATCTTGGCGAGTAGATTCGGAAATGGCAAATATAAAATCTGCATTTTGCACATTTGACAGGCGTCTCATGTACAAGCTATTCATATTTGGATCAGCTAAATATCGCTCTCGAAATAGGAGCGGAATTAAGTCATAGCAAATTACAAAGGTTTTCTTACAAAAATTCTTATAGTTTGGAATCGTAGCATCCAAGTCTTCCATCGGACTTGAAATAAAAACGGCATCAATATTGTTCGATGAGAATGTAGTTTTTAATAGCAAATCATTAATATTTGAACTTCCGATCTGTTCATAATTAACGTAAGTGTATGGGTAGATTTGAGGATCAATATCGGGCGGATGAAGTGTTCTATTTGCAAAAAGATGATAACTATTGCTGTTAGGCTCAAGTAGCAGGTTTTCAATCACTGACTGAGTATAGCGACCAATGCCTCTATTTCTAGAGTCTTTTGTCTGTAGAGCCTGAATATCAATTCCAATCCTCATTGATAACACCACCTTGTAAGTTCAAACGTCGTCTTACTTAACAGCCCACAGCTTGCTTATTGAATCAATTATTCAAGCGATTGTGTTTCGCGATCGCCAACCAATTCTTTAAAGTTGCGATTGCTCTCCTGTCCTTGATGAATGGATTCCAACAAATTCATCGCTTGTTGATTGATAGACGAAAGCTGTTCAACCTGCTCAGAAAGTTGCTGCACTTGCTGCTCTAACTCAGAAACTTTGGACTGGACTTTCAATTGCTGTAGACGAAACTCATACTCTTGCTGCATGAGTTTGTACACCAGTTCGCGGATTGCGGAGTTAAAATACACTTGACGCTTCAAAATAGGCCAAGTTAGCTTCTTCAGAATTTGCTTTAACCAGGAACGAAATCTATTCTTGTAAATATCGTTGAAAAAGAGCAAATAATTGCCATCTATTTCGATATTTGCAATGCTAGGCAACGGCTTTTTCTCGACTAATAGCGGCTCTTCCAAAAAAGGTTTGGGCGCGAGACAAGATATAGATTCGTTGTAAACGTCAGTCAAGCGCTCTAATACGCTCTGCTCTTCCATGTCGATTTCATCATTCAATTCAAGTGTGTCTAAGTGTTCAACTTGATTTAACTGAAATAGAACACGCCTGGTCATTACAAATCACGCTTACTACAATTGCACAGGTATCAATTTATCACCCATTACCACTGAAACCTACAATTTGCTTCAGCCGGTTCCACATTTCTCTGATTGCCCAAAGTTTACTCCGTTTAATTTCTTCAACCTGTGCTTGAAGCTGCTCCAACTCCGTTTGAGTTTGTGCTAGTTCCGTTTGCGCTTGTGCTAGTTCTGTTTGCGTTTGTGCCAGTTTTATCTGCACATGCTGTAATTCTGCCTGAGTTTGTGCCAATTCTGTCTGGGCTTGAGACAAACACGATTGAGAATGGGATAAATCGGTTTGAACTTGCAGTAGTTCTACCTGAGTTTGCGGCAGAATCGCTTTGATTGAACCGAGTTCTGCTTGAGTCTGGGCAAGAGAAGCCTGAGTTGCAATTAACTCCTCTTGAAGTTGATTGCCTTGTTCTTGCGATCGCGCTAATTTTTCTCTCAACAGCACTTTACTTTCACTGGGAATGTACGGTTGCGTGTGGAAATAAGCCGGATCGGTAAAGGGTGATTTGGGTTCAACCATTCCCTTTGCTAGATTGCCATAATACAGGCGGCGCATTTCGCGAGAGATGGGTTCTCCGGTTTCAAATGAGACAAAGGCACAAGGATGCTGCGTCGTAGCTTCGTAACCGTTTTTGAGTAGTCTCTCCCGATACGGGATTGAGATATGCTTCCAAGCCAAAACTTCAACGTCGTCGTAGCGCGTGCTGTATTTTGAGATGCGCTCAGGATTCTCAATATCCCATCCACTGAAGTGAACGAAGAACAAAGGCTGCTGATTCACAGTGATGATGCCATCCTGAAAGTCTAGCGTCCGGTCAATCAGGTTCCAATGCCCCAAATTGGCACCCGCTGCCGATAGCAAGGACACGTCTTTGAAGTAGAGAGGAACTAAATTCAACCATCGTTGATCCACAAACAGCCCCCTTGCATTTTCTACAGCAACATCGTTGAAGCAGTAGTCCTGCAATCGCTGCTTAAACCAAAGAATAAATTTGAGTGCTTCTTCCGTTCTCTTCAGTCCAAGAAATCCGGCATTGTATAAGCCAGCATTAAGAACAATAATTTCGAGATCAGCTTCTGTAGGCGAAGTAGAGAAGGTTTGAAGGTGAGGTGTGAGGACAATTGACGCTTCTTCAACCTGCTTAAAAATGGCGTCGAGCGAGTGAAATATCATGATGTCTGCATCTAGAAATATCCAGCTTTCAGCAGACGTATGGTGGAAAATATACTCGTGCAAATATCCCCGCAACGCACAGCACAACTCAAACGGTGTGTAGTAAAAACACATCCGACTCACTACATCAAATTCTGGAAGATCTTCTAACTGAATCAGATGAAACGGCTCTACAGACGGATCAAAATAATGATCGATGCGATCGGCCAATAGAACATACAGTTCGACATCAGGATTATGCTCGATTAAAGATTCGGCTAAAGTGCGAGCATGAGCCAAGAAACTTTTTGTAATGACAGTGCCAACAACCCGTTTTGCCATACTGAGCGATCGTCTCTAATAGAATTTAAATGGGTTGAGATAGATAGATGACATAATCAACTATATTTAGCTCCCTATCTGGAGTAACACAACACTAATTGCGTTTCTACTAATGTCCAGTTGCAAGAAGATGCTTTATGACGTCGCATGTAGGATCAGAAGTTGCGCAGGAACACGAATCTGGAGGGGCAGTGCTCCGGTCACCAGAACTCGGAACTCAATTCCAAAGGTGGTTTCCTTTAACTCAAAATCAAAGGCTTGCTCCGAGGTTTTCATCATGTCATTGTGGGTAACGGCTTTTTTTGCAAAGATACGAGCGCCACAATCGCAACTTGCGTCAATCTCAGCTAACACTGCATTTTTAAATAGGCGAGGGTTTGATGTGCCCATAGTAGCCATATTAAAAACGACCCGATAGAACCCTGCTTGAAGAGGTACATAAGGACCATAAACAGCATAGCCGCTTTCATTAAATTCCGTCTCCACATATTGGTTCCAACCTCTAAATACCCGCTGACCTATATTTGAGAAAGAACGGGTTAGAGAGTATTGGAACGCCTCAGCATATATCTTATTGGCTAAGGTGATCGCTTGTTGAAGATGAGGAGTTGCAAATGGTTTCTTACGCGCTTCTAACCACCAGGTAAAGCAGTCTTCTGGACGATCAGTTGATAGAAGCACACGCTCCTTGTAATCTCGATCAGCAAATGAAGAGGTTGGATCAAGGGGAAGAAAGCGATACGATTCGGAATCGTAACATAGCCACACTCCTCTCATAGCGAAAATTTCAAACCCGCACAGTTGAACTAACTCTACGATCTCGTCTACGTTAAACTCTACTGTGTGCTGAGGATGATACCAGCCTAGATGCTGAGTAATACGGCGATTTGGACTGTCTAAGACAAGCAGCCCATCTGAGTTCAAAACGCGGTGAGATTCACACAAAAAGCTGATTAAATCTTGTGTCCACATGTGTTCCACTGTTTGTCCAGCAAAGACCAGATCTACAGAGGAAGAGGCGATGGAAGACATGTTTCCAAGGTGATTATTAATCCATTCAACCTCAGGCGGTAAGCTATCAGGCCGGGGGGAATACGCTTCAACGCCAATGTGTTTAGTGATGCCCGCATAATTTGACTTGATCCACTCAAAATACCAAGCGCCTGAACAACCACCGCTCAAGAAAACCTGTGCCCCACCTGGAATCTTCTGCAACTCACGACTGCGTAATTCGTGAAGAAAAACATTGAAATCGTCTAGGGGACAATTTGGTACAACTTGTTCAGTGGTTTTATCCATTTGCAGATCTCTAAATGTTGCTTGAATACTGAATCTAATCTACATCGAGCGTATTCTGAATACGGTAGTCCAGCTATCCGTAAGCCTAACCTTTACTTTGCCTGAAACCATAGTGATCGCAGCGTTCAGAACTTGCTGTTCCCCATTGATTTAATTCTCTCACGACAGGTTGCGATCGCCCGAAATGACGCCTATTCGTTAACAGGTAATCTCAGTCCTCGCTTAATCTGAATCCACAGCATTCTCAGTCGCCAAAATTTGCTGCTTTCCATAGCCCGAATTCGTTCTTGGGCTTGCGCGGCTACCTGAGTAATGTGCGCGAGTTCGGATTGAAGTTGGTGCAATTGTTGATGTAGCTGCCCCGTATGATTGTGCACTTGCGTCATATCGCACAGATTCCGCATCAGCACTTGAAATGCATTCTGAGAAATACTCATCTGATTCTGAATCAAGCTCTCATCCACGCCGTAAATTGCTAGATAGCCTTCTCCATTTTCGATGGAGGAAAGATGCTCAAGATACTGCCGCTCGAAGAAATCAGGCGGAAGAGATTTTTTATATTCTTGTAACCAAGCCGTTTTAGAATCGGGTGCGATCGGCTTGACTAAACAACTCGCAACCACAAAGTGCTGCCCAATCAGAACTCCTTCTCCAAAAACACTCAGAAATAAATCTCGAAATTCGGTAAACCGGAACTTGTGTAGATGAAATGGACTCAGCCAAGGCGTAGCTCGGTAGTCGTTGGGGCACGAAATAAACAGTTGTCCACTCGGCTTTAGAAGGCGACGTAATTCAGACAGAAACTGTCTTGGGTATTGCAAATGTTCAATCGTCTCAAAGGAGACAATCACATCAAACGAAGCGTCTTCAAGGGAGGGAATGGAATGGGCATCCGACTGAATATACTTGACGTGAGGATGACTGTAGAACGTGGAGGCAAACCGGATAGAGTCCTCATCAACATCGACGCCAACGACGGCACGGGCACCTTGTAAGGCAATGAACTGCGACCCGTACCCACTTCCACAGGAAATATCGAGAACCCGTTTATCTTTCACAAAAGGGGCAGTGAAGGCATAGCGAATCATGTGATCCACATTCGCTAACGACATATCATCTCCGGCCTGAACGGGAATATGTCGCTCTCCAGTGTTCTTAAAATCCGTCACTGAAGGCTGCTTTGCACTCGCCACCATAATTGCCACACTTATTCACTAAACCGAACTCAGTATAGCAAGCCCAAGAAGCGCTTCAATCGAGTCCATTTCTGTTGTAGCTGCCAAAATTTGCTACGGTGCATTACGTTGATGGTGGCATGCAGCTGGTCCACCTTGATTTGAGCGTCTTTTAGTTGAGCGTCGGTCTGCTGCAGGGCAGCTTGTAGGCTCTGAATCTGCGTTTTTAGAGGCTCCTCATTTTCCCTTGGCTGGCTGAAATAGCTCATCATCTGAGCGGCAAAGCTTAATCCTAGCGGCAGATACAGCTCGGCGTCTGAAATATGAGACGCAATGGCTTGATGTAGGGTGAGATGCGCCCGTTGGGGCTCGCCTGCTTCAAAGAGAGCTTTTACTTTTGCGCCAATAATCTGCGATCGCTTCTCCTCGCCTACGATCTGAGCAGAATACTCAAAGGCTTGATCAATCTCATCGATGGAGAAGTCCCTTAAGTCGTAAGTGGCTTGAAGCTGCTCCGCTGGCATTGGTTTTTCATATCGAAAGGCCACGCCCCAGGAATTCGGAATATCTTTGACCGGCTGGAAGTACGATCGCAACCGATACATGACAAGGTGAATCCAATATGTCCCGTAGTAGGAGAAATCTTGATGAAAGACGATTGATTTTCCAGGAATCAAAGCTGGAAAAAAGATGCGAACAATGCTGTCTGCTAGATTCCATCCTTTCATCGCATCTACAAACAGGAACTCGATCGCGCCATTGTTCCACTGGAATTGAGTCAAATCTCCAGCATAAACTTGGACTTGATCTTTCCAAGGTGCAATCTGATTTAAGTATTCTTCTAAGAAATTATCTCCCGAAGCGAAGCGATGCTGTAACGGAGTTCCTTTCACCATAAACTCCATGCTGGGTTCCCATTCAAAAATGTCAAAGGCATGAATGGTTGTGCTGCGTAACTTCGGATCGTTGTTTTCCTGAAGCCCCCGTGCGATCGCCGTTGTGGATGCACCTAGCCAACACCCCAGATCCGCGATCGCCCCCTGTCCTGTGTACTCCTCTTTTGCAAAATCATAAAGATACTGGCGCTCTTCCGCCGACATCATGCTAAACATCGTTTGTCCTCTCTAAGGCCGATTGGGTGCAAGGGTCTGTTTTAGGCGAATCCACTGGGTTCTTAAGCGCCAAAATTTGCTGGATCGCATGGCTTCCATCTCGGTCTGAATCTGGCTAATCTGCTGCTGCAATTGTGTGATCTGAAGGTGAGAGGCTTGCAGTTCTGCTTGAACTCCTGAGGGCAGAACTGGGTGTTGGTGAAGCGCTGAAATCGGCACTCGGTTGTGGGTGCGTCCCTTAATCCAAAAGGCTTGATCAGTTCCAACCCGTTCTAAAACGGGGCGTTCTTGGTGGCGATCGCAGAACTCATAAAAGGCCTCTCGACAACCTTCCCAATGTCCAAAATCATCCAAAATCACACACCCTCCAACTGGCATCAGTGGGTAAAACGTTTCAAGCACCAGCAGAACTGAGTTGTACCAATCCGCATCACAATGGAGCAGGGCAACTTGCTGAGGTAATTTCTGCTTAAACGTCGTCTCAAACCATCCTGGCTGAATTGTGTAGCGTTCTGGGGACATCCCTACTAATCGCAGCACTTCTCGAACATCTTGCTCCGACGCCACGCATTTGCCCACCCACTGTTTTGCCGCATTGCCGTCTTTCTCGGTTGTCTCTGGCATACCTGCAAAGCTGTCGTACAGCCAAAGATGCCTCGACTGCTCCAAGAATTGCGAGAGAATGGCAGCCGTTCCGCCACGATAAGTTCCACACTCAACAAAATCCCCAGGAATTTGATCAATGTTGAGGTATTTCCCCAAGAGCGCGAGGTTCTCTAACCTGTCTTGAGTCACCATCGTATAGGGCTGGATTGTTTTGAGTAGCGATTCAGCTAAAGCCATTCGGGTCGGTTGATCAAAGCTTAGAGGAGAACGGTTGATTTTCGAGACTACTTTGCTTAGAGAACGTCACGGTTGGATTCAAATTTACAACCCCGTTCCAGAGGATTGTATCTTGGTTTCTGAGGACTTTTAAGACAGCAGTGTTGTGATTCACGGCTAGCGATCGCTCGAACTGATGCTCTCCCACACCGCCACTTGCGACTCCTGTTGTAATCGTGTAATCCTGTGGGATTAAAGGCACCTCAAAGCGAAATCGAACATTCAACAGTGTCCCAGCAGACACAATTCCAATGGATCTACCCATACAGAACGTGTTCGATTCAAAAATGACCTCTCCCATACGGGTACGAATCTTGAATCCAACGTGCGGATCATCTACCTCCTCCCTAAATAGAATGCCGATCGAGAGGTGCAACAGAGAGTCACTGGTGATGGAGTAAATTTCTTGATCGTCTTCATCGAGAAACCGAACAAACTGAATTATGGCGGCTTTTGAGGTGAGCGCAATAGTAGAGGAGGCATCGTCTTCGGTTGCGAAACTGGGAGAAACGGTAATTTCAGTCAATTCTGGCTCAACGTCTTGCTGCTGAAGAGACTTAGCCTGATATAGATCCACAACTTGTCTAGGTAAGGCATCAAGAACGATTCTGCCATGCTCGATCAAAATCGCTCGGTGACACAACTTGCAAACGGCACCGGAATCATGGGACACAAAGAGTAACGTCGCGCCTGATTCTTTCATCTGTCGCAGCCGGTCAAAGCATTTTTGCTGAAAGAAAATATCTCCCACCGCTAATGCTTCGTCCACAATCAGAATATCTGGATCGGTATTGACCGCAACGGCAAAAGCAAGACGCACAAACATGCCGCTAGAGTAGGTTTTGACGGGCTGATCGATAAAGTCTCCAATATCCGCGAAAGCGATAATTTCGTCAAACTTTGCCTCGATTTCTGCCTGTGTTAACCCTAAAATTCGACCATTAAAAAACACATTTTGCCGTCCAGTAAATTCTAGGTTAAATCCACTTCCGAGTTCTAGTAGGGCAGAAATACGACCGTGGACACCAATCTCTCCAGTAGTTGGTGTCAGCGTCTTTGTGATCAGTTGAAGTAGCGTACTTTTTCCAGCCCCATTCCGACCGACGATGCCAATTGTTTCGCCTTTGAAAATCTCTAATTGAATATCTTGCAGTGCCCAAAACACGTCAGCTTGGCTCTTTCTTGGAAGCAGTAGTTCTTTTAAGCGATCGACAGGCTTTGCATACCGCTTAAAGCACTTGGACACATTTTTCAGAGAAATAATGCTCTCACTCATACCGTTGTGTTGCTTCCTCTAACGCTCACACCTCAAATAACTCAAATGTTACAGCACATCTGCAAAAGCAGGACGCAACCGCCGATAGACGGTAACTCCGATCGCGAACATACAAATCGATACACCTGTAGCAACACCCAATTCCTGCCAATGCTGTATTTTTCCCACTAATACTAAATCCCGGTACAGTTCGACGATCGCGGTCATGGGATTGAGCCAAAACACCCAAAATCGCCACTGTTCGGGAATCATGGTTGCCGGATAAACGATCGGTGTAACGTAAAACCAGAGATTTAGAATCACACCAACGGTCTGCGGAATGTCTCTTAAGAAAACCGTTAAGCCTGCGACTAAATAGCTTAATCCTGCCGTGAGCAGCAGTTGCGGAATCCAAACTAAGGGAAATAGCCAAAGGGTACTGTGAATGGTTTGCATGGAGAAGGCGACAAACGTGATCAGCAGCATCAAGCCCATTGAGCTTTCAATAAATGCAGAAAGGATGGGCACAAGGGGCAACAGACTAAGCGGAAACACAACTTTCTTGACCAAACTCGGCTGGGCAACAACTGAGTTTGCAGCCTGGCTCAAGCCCATCGTGAACGCCACCCACGGAATCAGACCGGCAAACAGCCAAAGCCCAAACGTAAAGTCGTTTGCTGGCAATCCTTTAAGCGTTAATTTGAGCTTTAGAACAACAGAAAATAAATAGGTGTAAACCAATAGCTGAGCAAGCTGGTTTAGCAATGCCCAAGCGTTGCCCAGCACCGAGCCTTTGTATCGTGCATCTAAATCCCGTTGGACAAGGGTTCTGAGCAGATCAAGTTTCACCAACCAGGGTCGCAGAATTAGTACTTTTCGGGCATTTCTAGCCGCGCTGCGAGTGACAGCTTTGACAGAGTTCAACAAATTGTGTTTCCCCTTCCCTAGCTCAAAACGTGGGTTTGCTTAAACATTTGCTTAAACTTTGCTTAAACAATGTGTGGTTTGCTCAAACAGTACTTATGCTCAGACGTAACATAATTCCTGTCAGAATATCAGGTCATGACCCTAGAAATCACCTGTGCGATCGCTCGTCGTTGGGCTTCGTTATAGTTCCAGCGCTGCAAAAAGCTCTGGAACTCCCCCGTAAGGGTCTCTACACCATGCGTCTCTATGCTTCGGCGCAACTGCTCTAGCTTGACGAAAATCGCCTCAATTTGTGTCTGCTTCATTAACTCAATTGTTCGCCGTTGAACTCGCTCTGATCCGGCAGCTAATTCGAGGTTTTGATTTCCGGTATGAGTTACTATCATGGCGGTTGACATGGCAAGATTTTTCACCAGCAGTTCACTTACGATCTCTGGGGACGATCGCAGCGCTGCCACTACCGCCGGGGACGATTGATCGGCAGTGGGCTGCTGATCGGTCAGATAAGTGACGAAAAATCCCCGTGCGCCGTTTTCAGTTTTAACCAAGGCGGTTATGATGCTTTCAAGTTCTGCTTCTGTCAAGCGATCGTGCTGTAATGCTGCCATTAGTGATTGGGTGAGATCAATGGCTTGCTCAAATGGAATGGGGTCAGAAACTAGAAACTGTGGCTGAATCTCCATCTTTTTGAATGTCTACGGGTTGAATGTCTACAGGTATGATTGTTCTCAATTATGGCGATTATCTCCTCTAAAAAGCAGTCTCCTGAGCCAGACAAGTCTGACGAGGCGCAGTCCGGGCAACTCCCGTTGAGTGTGAAGACTGCTTCTGGCGGCAGTAAACCTCCTAAATCTCCTCGAACGGCTGTCTTGCAAGCTAATCTTGACTCAAATGATCACAGCAATGATCACAGTCAAGGTCGCGCTGCTGTGCTGCAAGCTGAACCTGAACCAGAAGAGCATGGCAGGCAGGAAGAAAAACTGCGTCCCCAACGTTTAGCAGAGTACGTTGGGCAAAAAGATCTCAAAGAAGTTTTAGATATTGCCATTCGAGCGGCGAAAGCTAGAAAAGAATCGCTGGATCATTTACTGCTTTATGGTCCTCCTGGACTTGGCAAAACCACAATGTCGCTGATTCTAGCCGCCGAGTTAGGAGTACAGTGCAAGATTACCAGCGCTCCAGCGTTAGAGCGTCCTCGCGATGTCATGGGGCTTTTGGTGGGTCTACAGCCTGGGGATGTGCTGTTTATCGATGAAATTCATCGTCTATCGCGAGTTGCCGAAGAAATTCTTTATCCAGCAATGGAAGACTTTCGGGTCGATATTATTCTTGGCAAAGGAAGCTCCGCTCGGACGCAATCGCTGAAATTGTCCCCCTTCACACTTATTGGTGCCACGACGCGAGTTGGATCGCTTACCTCTCCCCTACGCGATCGCTTTGGTTTAGTCCAACGCCTGCGGTTTTACGAACTCGATGAACTGACTGAAATTGTCCTCAGAACCGCGGCGTTACTCAAGACCTCGGTGACCTACTGCGGAGCCGAGGAAATTGCCCGCCGATCTCGCGGCACGCCTCGCATCGCCAATCGGCTATTAAAACGAGTCCGCGATTATGTAGAGGTGAAATCACGCGGAAAAGTGAACCAAGCGATCGCCGCTGAAGCCCTCGAACTGTTTAACGTCGATCCCTGCGGCTTAGACTGGACGGATCGACGCCTGCTCAGCTTCATGATCGAGCGACACAATGGCGGACCCGTAGGACTTGAAACCCTCGCTGCCTCCACCGGAGAAGATGCTCAAACGATCGAAGAGGTCTACGAACCCTACCTAATGCAGATCGGCTATCTCAGCCGCACCCCACGAGGTCGCATCGCCACCACTGCCGCTTGGAAACATTTGGGCTATCAGCCTCCCGAAAGCCAACTTACATTTCTGTCCTAATTTTTCTGTTCTAGCTATTGGAGCGTGTTACATGATTCGTCGATCGCTGAAGTCAATCTTGGTGCTTCTGCTGGTGAGTTGTCTATGCTTAAGCGCGTTACCCGTTCTAGCGGCTGAGCTAGTTGAACAGCTAGTTGAACAGCCAATCGAACAGCCGTCCGCTCAAGAGCTTTTTGACAAACTCTCAACCCTGAGGCAGGAGGCGTTTGATGCGACGAACAAGGGTGATTTTGCAACGGCAGAGCAGCATTGGACGGAGATTCTAACGCTATTGCCAGATAATGCCGCAGTGTGGAGCAATCGAGGGAATGCAAAGGTCAGTCAAAATAAGCTAGAAGATGCGATCGCGGACTTTAACAAAGCCATGGAACTCGCTCCTGATGCTCCTGATCCCTACCTCAACCGGGGCGCAGCGTTAGAGGGCTTAGGGAAATGGGAGGACGCGATCGCAGATTACAATCACGTGTTAGACCTTGACCCCAACGATCCAGCCGCATTCAACAATCGCGGCAACGCTGAAGCGGGACTCGGACAATGGGATACCGCTCTAGCTGACTATCAAAAAGCCTTCCAGTTAGCCCCAGACTATGCCTTTGCTCGCGCCAATCATGCCCTCGCTCAATATCAAGCGGGTCAAACTGATGAGTCCATCCGCAACATGCGAAACCTCGTTCGGAAATATCCCAGATTTGCCGATATGAGAGCCGCTCTCACTGCCGCTCTATGGATTGCTGGCAAAAAAGGAGAAGCGGAAAGCCAGTGGGTGTCTGCCGTAGGACTCGATAACCGCTACAAAGATATCAACTGGGTTAAAACGGTACGGCGTTGGCCTCCGACCATGGTGGCTGCTCTAGAAAAATTCCTTAGCCTCCAGTAACAAGCTGACTCACTCGTTCTGGGGTTAAATCTCGCACCGTGTCTAAAACAACGATCGCTCCTGCCGCGTAAAGGGTCTGAGCATAAGCGGACTTACGTTCTTCCGTTTCGTGAACATGCGGTGGTAAGACTCCAACCCCAATCCAGCGACGGTTTGAGCGCAAGACAGCCGCATTACTGACGGTGTACATGTCCGCTACCGTATCTCCAATGTAGAGAGCAGGTAACGGTGATGCTTCTGGTTCGAGCTGATCAACTGTCTCTAGAAGTCCCACCGGATCAGGTTTACCCGGAGCATCTTCCATCGCAATTAAAACCGGATTTTTTAATCCCAACCGTTTTTGCAATACATAGGTTGCCGACGCTCGCGTTGCTCCGCTAAAAAATCCCCACCGAATTCCTGCGATCGTTAGCGCATCGAAGTAATTTGACTCCAACAGCAATGGCTCCTGACAAATGTACCCTGTCCAGTTTTCCGGGTCAGTTCCGCGATAGCGAGATTGGAAGAACGCGACTAGATCTTGGTACTCCAAATCCACTTCGTTTCGGGGCTGCCCCTGTGCCTCAAAGTAGCGATAAATTAATTCTTGAGACGCTTCCCAATCGTTGTTCCAAAGCCCCTCTGATTTCAGCGCATCAATCTCTTGAGAAGACGGTCGAGAGTTTTCGCCCGTAAATCGCTCAACGGTATCCGCCAAAGCCCGGCGATAAGACCCTCCCACATCTCGAATTACACCATCAATATCAAAGACTGCGATCGCGCTAGAACCGTTCATAAAAATCCCTGTAGCAATTTCAGAGATTTCCATCATCTACTAAAACTGTGCGGTAGAATAGCAGACTGTAGATAAGCAAGCTTGGGACTGCGCTGGAGGTTAGATTTTGTCGAAGTTTATTCTAAAAGTTCTTTGGTTAGAAGAGAACGTTGCTTTAGCGGTTGATCAAGTCGTAGGCAAAGGGACAAGCCCCCTAACGTCCTACTTCTTTTGGCCCCGCAACGATGCCTGGGAACAGCTAAAAACCGAATTAGAAAAGAAGCATTGGATTACCGAGGTCGATCGTGTCGAGTTGCTTAACAAAGCCACTGAAGTGATCAACTATTGGCAGGAAGAGGGCAGAAAGCGCCCCATGTCAGAAGCTCAATCTAAATTTCCAGAAGTGACATTCACAGGTAGCGCCTGACCTGGTTGCTCGCTTCATCGCTGGCAAAGGCTCTATCTAGATTTCAGCTAAACGCCCATTTCAAAACTCTGTAGCCCCTTTCCAAACTGGATTGGGGTTTTTCATTGCAAAACAGGACACCTTTGGTGACAATCTACAAACCAGATCTATGATTGGAGAAATAAAGCACCAATTATTTGTAGCTTTTGCAATGATTTGCTACGGTTTATTACAGATCCTTAACCTAGGGTCTCTCTAAATTTTGTTTTTATGCCGTTAAGCAACTGATTTTTAAGGTAGGTAAGCTTCATGTCTATGACGATCGCCCCAGACCAGGTAGAACGGATTGTTTGGAACCAGCATCACGACCCATTTGAGGTTCTTGGCCCTCATCAAAGTGAGCAGGATGGCAAATCCGTTTGGGTGGTGCGAGCTTACCAACCGAATGCAGAAGCGGTATCGGTCGTGTTTCCAGAGCAGCGAAGCGAGTATCCGATGCGATCGCTGCATCATCCCCATTTCTTTGAATGCGTGATCGATACTCCCGATTTGGTGAACTACCAGTTGCGAATTAAAGAAGGCGAAGCTGAGCGCGTGATCTACGATCCATACGCCTTCCGCTCTCCCTTCTTGACTGAACTTGATACCTATCTATTTGCCGAAGGCAATCACCATCGAATTTACGAAAAGCTCGGAGCGCACCTCACAACCCAGAACGGGATCACAGGCGTTTACTTTGCCGTCTGGGCACCTAACGCTCGCAATGTCTCTGTAATTGGCGATTTCAACTACTGGGACGGGCGCAAGCATCAAATGCGGAAAGGGTCTATCGGAATTTGGGAACTGTTCATTCCAGAATTGACCGTAGGCACGCACTACAAATATGAAATTAAGAACAACGAAGGGCACATCTACGAAAAGTCTGATCCCTATGGCTTTCAGCAGGAAATCCGTCCTAAAACGGCATCGATTGTCACCGATCTAGATTCCTACACGTGGACGGATCAAGAGTGGATAGAGAAGCGGCGTCACAACGACCTAGCGCAGCCCATCTCGGTCTATGAAGTACATGTTGGGTCTTGGCTACATACCTCCTCCACAGAACCCGCCATACTATCCGATGGAGAAACCATGCCTGCGGTGCTTGTTTCAGAACTAAAGCCAGGCGCGCGATTCTTAACCTATCGGGAATTAGCAGATAAGCTCATTCCTTACGTGAAGGAGTTAGGGTTTACTCACATTGAATTGCTCCCGATCGCAGAGCATCCATTCGACGGATCATGGGGATATCAAGTCGTTGGACATTACGCTTGCACCTCCCGCTATGGCACTCCTGAAGATTTCATGTACTTTGTGGATCAGTGCCATCAGAACGGAATTGGTGTGATCGTAGATTGGGTTCCAGGCCACTTTCCCAAAGATGGTCACGGGCTTGCATTCTTTGATGGCAGCCACTTGTATGAGTACGCTGATCCTCGCAAGGGTGAACACAAAGAGTGGGGAACCCTAGTGTTTAACTATGCGCGTCATGAGGTGCGAAACTACCTCGTCGCCAACGCGCTCTTCTGGTTTGACAAATACCATATCGATGGAATTCGCGTCGATGCCGTTGCTTCCATGCTCTATTTGGACTATCAGCGCAAAGAAGGTGAATGGGTAACGAATCAATACGGCGGGCGAGAAAACATTGAGGCTGCCGACTTTCTGCGGCAGATGAATCATACTATTTTCAGCTATTTTCCTGGCGTTTTGTCGATCGCTGAAGAGTCGACATCTTGGCCAATGGTGTCTTGGCCTACCTATGTGGGTGGTTTAGGGTTCAATCTCAAGTGGAACATGGGCTGGATGCACGACATGTTGGATTATTTCCACATGGATCCTTGGTTCCGTCAGTTTCATCAGAATAACGTCACCTTTAGCATGTGGTATAACCACAGCGAGAATTTTATGCTGGCACTCTCGCATGATGAAGTGGTGCATGGAAAAAGCAATATGATCGGCAAGATGCCGGGCGATGAATGGCAGAAGTTTGCGAACCTCCGATGTCTCTATGCCTTTATGTTCACCCATCCGGGCAAGAAGACCCTATTTATGAGCATGGAGTTTGGTCAATGGAGTGAGTGGAATGTCTGGAGCGATTTGGATTGGCATCTCCTCCAGTTTGACCCTCATCAAAAGCTTAAAAACTTTGTCTCTGCCCTTAATGCTCTTTATCGCCGTGAACCTGCCCTTTATACGCAAGATTTTGCTCAAGAAGGATTTGAATGGATCGACTGTAGCGACAATCGGCATAGCGTTGTCTCATTTATCCGTCGCGATCAGCAGTCAGATGATTTTATCTTGACGGTTTGCAACTTTACGCCTCAGCCACATAGCCATTACCGAGTTGGCGTTCCTGAACCCGGGTTCTACACAGAACTCTTAAATAGTGACGCTCGTGATTATGGTGGCAGTAATATGGGTAACCTGGGCGGCAAGTGGACAGATGAATGGGCATACCAAAATTTCTCTTACTCCCTCGATCTCTGCTTGCCTCCCTTAGCTACAGTAATCTTCAAGCTTGATCGCCAGAAAACGCAACATGCCAAAGAACTGAACCAGGCTACAGATTAATCACACTTTGGGTCTTTTTTCTCAGGGTGGCTCTCTCCTGTACGCATTGATCCAAGTAAGCTAGACACAATGACACATCGCTTTTTAGCACTGCTTGAAGTAACAGATAGAGTCACCCGCCCTAGTTGCCCGCTCACTTCACCGTAGTCGTTAAATCGCACTCGGTAAACGTTCTCTTTCTTGTACAAAGTTGTTTCTAGATCTATTTGGATTCCGTCGCCTAAATTATTCCAAGGTAGCCTAGCTAGCTCATTGCTAGGTTGTGTTGATAATTATGTGAAGTTGGGCTGAATAAGCTAAAAGGCGATGTCAACCCCAATGTTACTAAGCGACGACCTGTGGGACAAACTGCTTGAACTTTTACGCTACCAACCCAACATTT
>JAHHHP010000072.1 GCA_019359275.1 Myxacorys chilensis ATA2-1-KO14
GTTGACGACCCCGGTTCCTGATTCACTATGCCGTAGTCGTGAACACAGGTGCGGTGCAATTCGCGTGGCTTGCGGTTGTTTTCTTCTGTTCTCTCAACTTAACCCGCAACTTGGATTAGGAGTTGAATTAAGGCAGTGGCGGATATGGCGATCGATTTTTGTGTCAAATAGTTTATAGCCAGATAGAAGCTTGAATGTCTTTAGCAAATCTGTTTAGCTCGTCAAGCCCACACCACAAACGGTAAACCTTAATCATTAAAGTTAGGTTCGAAATTTGCTAGACGCAAGTTAGATCAACCCAGCACGCAGGGTAACAACAGCCGCTCGAACTTGATCCTCTTTCGACCATCAACTTAAGCTCTTTGAGTTCTCGTCCTGAAAACTGCTCAGCGTCCGGGTCGATGGTAGGGAATTGAAGATGCTTTATCATGTGGTAGGCGACTTGGGGATCGAGATGAACTGCCCTTCGAGGGACGCGATCGTAAGAAGTTAACATCAAACACGAATACTGGAAGTGCTGCTTTATGCTGAAGGGCGGCATTTAATCGGCTAGAATCTTCGCCCTAATAGACGTTGCTTGACGCCTTCAGCAATTTTTTGTCCTAAATATTCTGGAATTAAGCTTTCATTCGGTCCTAACAAGTAGAGAATGAGGCGAGTCCGACCCCTCCATACGAGTAGATTTGCATTCACCACCAGCAGGTCTTCTTGCCAAATCGCGTACATCACTTTATAGAAAAGTCCGGGTTGGTTATCAGCTTCGATCAGAAGGGCCGGCAGGTGAAAGACTGGATCAACGTAGAACTCTGTTTCAACCTGCTCTAAGCCTGCATCCAGATTGAATTCAACCGCCAACATTTCTTCAACTTCAAATCGTCCAGCCAGCGCCTCACGAATGGCCCGACACACATTGTCAGAGGTTTTATCAGTCAAGGCTTTGCCACTGCGTGACACAATCAGCTTTATAAACACCAGCATGGGTGGATAGATTTGCCCATACAGACTCAAGCTGTGAATGGTTAGCCCATAAGCCGCCAAAACGCCAAAGATATCGCTTAATAAGAACGACTGGTTTCGATAAGCAAAATGCAGCGCACTTTTATTGCCTTCAGGTTTTAGCTCAATTACCGCTTGTTTAGTGCGATAGAGTTGGTAGGCAAGTCTTAGGTTCTGAAGCTGAATTTCGCTGCTGACAAATTGCTCGTAAAACTGAGGAAACGCTCGGTTGAAGCGCTTTAGCAATTCTAAGGTTGTTGGTTTTAAGCCCAGAGCCATAATTGAAGGTAGGAATGCCCACTAGAGTAAAAGCGTAAACGAAAGAGGAGCTTGTATTAATTAAAAAAATCGTTACAAATCGACATCATTTTGATCTAGAACGACGAAGGAATAGAGAAATCTCGAAACATGCTGATTGAGAGAGCGATATCCGGAGAATTGGAGAGATATACTATCTAGTACTTGATTTAACTGTTGCTACCTTCACCACGCTCGCATGGGTTTTTGGAAAAGCTTATTTAGTGGGTCTGATGTTCCCTCGACTGCTAGTACTGTCGCGTCTGAGCGCGTTGCGGTAGAAGGAGCAGGCGATCGCGCAAATTCACGGGTCTTTTTTAGTACGGAACGAGAGATCGACTTGTACGAGCTAGAGGAGTTGTGCGATGCAGTCGGATGGTCACGGCGACCGTTGAGAAAGGTAAAGAAGGCAATCCAACATAGCTTTCTGGTCGTCTCGATGTGGGAGCAGCGGGGAATGCAGCGTCGGTTAGTCGGGTTTGCCCGAGCAACTTCTGACCATGCATTTAATGCCACCATTTGGGATGTAGTGGTGCATCCAGAGTTCCAGGGTAAGGGAATGGGCAAGGCGTTAATGCGATTCATGATTAAGAAGCTGCGGGGCGAAGACATTAGCAACATTACGCTGTTTGCCGATCCTCAAGTCGTAAATTTTTATAGAACGTTGGGGTTCATGAGCGACCCGGAAGGTATTAAAGGAATGTTTTGGTATCCAGACTGAGGTTGAGAACTAAGGGTTGAGAGTCCCGTTTACAGGGTTCCCTGAGTTTGAAGAAGGGGATACGTTCTGCAAAAAAATAGTAATTACCCTTAACGAAGCCGTTGGGCTTGCTGAACCCACTGAGCGACTTGGTCAGGGGTTGGACAAAGGTCGCGGCGCTGCATCATAGCCACTTGGAGCTTTAAGATCTGGCGATGCAGTCCCGCGATCGGGGTTTGGCTGAGCTGGGTCGGGGAGGCAACGCCCGCGTGAAGCAGTAATCCGCAATGCTGACAGCCGACGCCCGGAATGCGGGCAAGGTCAGCTAGAGCAATCCATTTATTGATGTGTCGAATGTGAATTTCGAGGCTACTGGCAAGGATGTTTCTTTTCTCTGGCGTGTATCCGAGGCTCAGCAAGTTGAACGTCGTTCGGATGCCTTGAGCATGTAACCGTTTGAGATCGGCGGCGGCAATTCCGGGAAGCTCGTCGATTGGCCAGTTTGCAGAAGGAATTCGGGTTTGATCTAGAGCTTGGCTTTGCCGATGGCGGGAATTGGGTTTCGGTTGTGTTGTTGCCACGCTGCCCTCGCTGTGATGTCTAAATTCTGACTGGGCTGTCCGTTGTAGGATTCAACGGCTGGATTACCCGAATGGATTGAAGTTCTTTAGTGTAGCGGATTTTTTATCCCTTATTAATTCAGGACAGAAAGCAGAATTCAGTTTGAGAAGAACGGTGGTAATCCTCAAAATAATTCAAGTTTAAATCGTTAACGAAACTCAAGATTCACTTTTGCCGAACTGCGTGAGAAACCAGTATCGTTTTCTAGAGGGATGAAGGTACACCTGCGGTAACGCTTCGCAAAACGGGACGCCTTCGGCAACGCTTTGCAAGGAGAGATGAACTGATTGTAAGACTCTCTGATCTTCATCCTTCATCCCTCCTCGCGGTTCCTACGGAGTTGCGCTCTGCGCTATGTCCTCCGGAGCTTGCGCCTTTGGCGCTAGGCGCGGGGCAACGCCCTCCCTCATTCCTTCTTTTGCTATGTCTCAGCCAACCATCGAATCTATCCTTCACGAAAACCGCTTGTTTCATCCAAGCCCAGAGTTTTCTCAAAATGCCCGGATTAAGAGCCTTGATGACTACCGCGCGTTGTACGATCGCGCCTCTGCTGATCCGGAAGCATTTTGGGCAGATTTGGCAAAACAAGAATTGCATTGGTTCCAAGAGTGGGACAGCGTGTTGGATTGGAGCAATCCGCCGTTTGCCAAGTGGTTTGCGAACGGCAAAATCAATATTTCGTACAACTGTTTAGATCGTCATCTCACTACTGATAAGCGAGATAAGCCCGCGATCGTTTGGGAAGGCGAACCCGGCGATTCTAAAACGCTGACCTATGCCCAACTGCATCAGGAAGTCTGTAAGTTTGCCAATGTGCTGAAGGATCTCGGTGTGCAGAAGGGCGATCGCATCGGAATTTATATGCCGATGATTCCGGAAGCGGCGATCGCGATGTTGGCCTGTGCCCGCATTGGTGCGCCGCACTCAGTTGTGTTTGGTGGATTTAGCGCGGAGGCATTGCGCGATCGCTTGATTGATGTCGAAGCAAAAGTGGTGATCACAGCCGATGGAGGCTGGCGCAAAGATGCGATCGTGCCGCTCAAAGAACAAGTCGATAAAGCGCTGAGCGATGAGCGGGTTCCGGTACAAAAGGTGCTGGTTGTCAAACGGACGGGACAAGACATCGTTATGACGCCAGAGCGCGACGCTTGGTGGCACGATTTAGAACCAACCGCGTCTGCGGACTGCCCCGCAGAACCCATGGACAGTGAAGACATGCTGTTCGTTCTCTACACATCGGGCAGCACGGGCAAACCAAAGGGGGTGGTTCACACGACGGGTGGATACAATCTCTTCGCGCACATCACAACGCAATGGATTTTTGATCTGCAAGAGAATGACGTGTACTGGTGTACGGCGGATGTGGGCTGGATTACGGGACATACGTATGTCGTTTACGGCCCATTATCCAACGGCGCAACCAGCGTGATGTACGAAGGTGCGCCTCGTGCGTCTAATCCAGGCTGCTTCTGGGATGTGATTGAGAAACATAAAGTCAGCGTGCTCTACACCGCTCCAACGGCAATCCGGGCGTTTATCAAACTGGGGGATGAGCATCCAAACTCGCGCGATTTGTCTTCGTTGCGCTTGCTGGGAACGGTGGGCGAACCGATCAATCCTGAAGCGTGGATGTGGTATCACACGGTGATTGGTAAAGAGCGTTGCCCGATCGTGGATACGTGGTGGCAAACCGAGACGGGCGGCATTATGATTACTGCCCTGCCAGGAGCGATTCCGACTAAACCCGGTTCAGCGACGCTGCCTTTCCCTGGCATTCAAGCGGATATTGTCGATCTTGAAGGCAATTCTGTCGGTGCTAATCAAGGCGGCTATCTTGCCGTTCGCTATCCTCATCCAGGCATGATGCGTACGGTTTACGGCGACCCCGATCGCTTCCGCAAAACCTACTGGGAACACATTCCGCCCAAAGACGGCAAGTATCTTTACTTTGCAGGCGATGGGGCACGTCGGGATGAAGACGGCTATTTCTGGGTGATGGGGCGCGTTGATGATGTGATCAATTCGGCGGGACATCGCTTAGGCACGATGGAAATCGAGTCGGCGTTGGTGTCTCATCCGGCGGTGGCAGAAGCGGCGGTTGTTGGCAAACCCGATGAGGTTAAGGGTGAAGACATTGTGGCGTTTGTGACGTTGGAAGGAACGCATCAGTCGAGTGATGCTTTGGCGAAAGAGTTAAAGCAACATGTGGTGAATGAGATTGGTGCGATCGCGCGTCCGGGAGAGATCCGATTTGCGGATGCGCTGCCAAAGACGCGATCGGGCAAAATTATGCGGCGACTATTGCGCGATTTAGCGGCGGGTGTGGAGGTTTCTGGAGACACTTCGACCTTGGAAGATCGCGGTGTGTTGGAGAAGCTGCGAGGTGAAGGCGCGTAATTTCATAATCTCTAAGGCGCGATCGCGTGAGAATATCATGCGATCGCACGACTTAAACGCAACCAGCTTTTAGAGATTTCTAGAGGCAGGCGGAGAGATTTGGTTTCTGGAGACTTGTACGGTTTGAGCGACTGGATGCTCTACTCCATTAGCGAGCAATTCTTGAAATACTGCATCTGGAATTACAACAGAGCTAAAAAGTTGAGGAAGTAATTCAATTTGTTCGACCACAATAAGATTGGAAATAGGGGAAGTATCGCTAACAACAATCACAACAGTCCCATCTCTTGCAGTGTTTGGACATCTTCGTGTAGTTCCTGCACATCATAATGAACGCAGAGATCGGGGCTGGCAAGGAGAGCTTGAAACTCCAACTGAGTTAGATTGAGCAATCGACTCGCTTTCCCTAGTGATAATCTCTCGCGTTGAAACAACAGCAACACAAGTTCTTGCAGGAGTTCGCTCTCGGACATTCCAGAGGCTCGAATTAATTCGTTAGAAATCAACGAACTCATTGCTGTGTTTCTCGCTGTTGACACTCCCAGTATAAGGTATGGAGATTTTGCATAGCGAAGATCGCGGCGTATTGGAGAAGCTCTGGGGGAAGGAGCTTCTTACGTTCATTGTCTAAATTACACGGGGGCTGTTTCAGCTTTTTTCTGCCGAACTGGACGTTTGTACGCTGATTTTTTCTTCAGCCCAATCGCTTCTGCTTGGTTGCTATCGGGGCCATACTGAGCCAGCACAGAAGTTTTCATTGCCAAAACGCAATTGTGAAAGTTCCACTCTGCTTGACGGGAGGCATTCAAAGCGGCACGATACTGCGCTTTAAGTTGAACTTCTAACTCTTGTGCCTTTCGCATATCTTCCTCTGCGCTTCGCAAGTTCTCTAAGCTCGCCTCAAAGCGAGTTGGGTTGTAATCAGACATCCCACGCAATCCGCTTAGTGCGCTCACACCCTGAGCAAGGACGCTTGGATTCAATCGTTTATTTGTGTTTTGAGTAGCCATGACACCTCTGATGACGTGTAGTTTACACGACCAACATTCCCGATCGCATGGCAGCAAACACAGGCTCACAACGTTACTTCAAAGAATCTTCAAGAGAGAAGGAAGAAAGATATGATCGCTTTAAAGAAAGATAGCGATCGACCAACCGTAGACGATAAGCAATCAAACGAAGATAGTGATCGATCAACCGCAGACGGTAACCAATCAAACGAAGATAGCGATCGCTTGAAGAAAGATGGCGATCGCTGTAAGAAAGACCTGAGTGAATGAAGAATTGCTGGGTGGGATCTAAGAAGCAATGCGCGACGCGGCTTGCTGATCCTGTAAATCCGCAGATGGGAGAGAAATCGCCCTGTATAGTTAAGAGAAATTTATCTATTTTCGTTTGTTAGATCATGAGTCTCCAGCAAACTCTCAGCGATCCAAATGTTCAAAAGTTTATTACGCCTTTTGCAGCGGGACTGTTTGCGATCGCAGTTGGGTGGGTAGTCAACCAGTTACCGCCGCTTCAGAATGCGAGGCAGGGTTGGCGAGTGCTGAAGCTGGCGATCGAAGTTGCGATTTTGGCGGTGGTTGTTACCAGTTGGACAGACGCAGTAAAGGCAATTTGGGGTAGTGACGAAACTGGGCAGCTTGCTGGGCTGGCTTACGCGCTAATGGTGCTATTTCTGTTAATTGTTTGTATTGATGATGTTTGGCGACTGGTTCGTAAGCCATCTCGATCGCCCACGATTGCGGCTGACCCAGAAGCCGCTCGCAAGCGCCACAATCGACAAGCATTGATGGATGGCGTGCGGATCAACTGGATTCGAGGAGTTTTGGAAAAGTCGCTTTATCAACAGACGCGAATTGAGCTTGGGTTGGAAGAATGCCCAGAAATGGTAAGCGTGGAATTGCAGCGATCGGGGCAAGAACGGCGGATGCTGCCGCAGGGCAGGCGCGTGTTTGATGAGTTTGTGGATTTGGGCGAAGGCGGAACGCTGCTCATTTTGGGCGAGGCAGGATCAGGAAAAACAACATTGCTGCTAGAGCTTACCCGCGATTTGCTAGCAGCGACGGATGCAGCGGATCCAGATCATGCGGTGCCTGTGGTGCTGAATTTGTCGTCATGGGGGACGGTGAAGCGTGAGGGAAAGCCTGTCAAGACGCTGCGGGAGTGGCTGATCGAAGAACTGTATGTGAAGTACAGTCGGCGGCAAGAAGTGAGTGAGGCTTGGCTGAAAGAAAACACTCTAGTCTTGCTGCTGGATGGGTTGGATGAAGTCCGGGAGGAGTGGCGAGATAACTGTGTGACAGCTATCAGTCAGTTTCAGCTAGATCATGGGTCAATCGAGATTGTGGTGTGTAGTCGGATTGCCGATTACGAGAAGCTGAAGAACCGCCTGGATAAGTTTCGTGAGGCAGTATTGATTCAGCCCTTGAGTGACGAACAGGTAGAGAACTATTGGCAGCAAGCGGGACATCGGCTAGACGGAGTGAGAGCGACGGTGCAGCAGGATGCGGAACTGCAAGCGCTTGCCAGAAAGCCGTTATTTCTATCAATTCTGTCGCTGGCGTATAAGGACACGTCGGCGGATGAGTTGCTAAATCAATCAGAATCTGAGCGGTTGCGACTTTTGTTCGATCGCTACATCCAGAAGATGTTTCAGCAACGGAACACGGATCACCGAACTCAGGCGCAAATAAAGTGGTGGCTGAGTATTTTAGCGAAACAAATGGGATCAGAAAAGGAATTCCTGATCGAACGGATGCAGCCGAAAGAATGGCTCTATCAACCTAAACACAAATGGCAATATCGCCTGATTTTCGGGCTAATTTTCGGGCTAATCTTCGGGCTAATTTTCGGGCCGGTTGGTGGGCTGATTAGTGGGCTGATTGGCGGGCCGATTTTCGGGCTAATTTTCGGGCTAACTTTAAGGCTGAATAGCATCGACTTGGTTGAAGCAATTCAACTTCCTCTGTCTCACTCGGTGAGACAAAGAGTTGATGAGCAACTCAGGGAGTGGCTGGTTTTAGGGCTAATTGTTTGGCTAATTTTCGGGTTAATTTTAGGGGTGGTTATTGGGCCAATTAATGGGTTAATTTTAGGGCTGATTATTGGGTTGGTTTTAGGGCTGATTGTTGGGCTGATTAATGGGCTGAAAACGGATATCCAAATTCGTACTCATCCAAATCAAGGAATTCGGAACTCGTGCAATAACATGCTGATCATCTGCGGATGTGTGATCGTTTTTACGCCCTTGCTTAATCTCCTGCTTTCCCAAATGCTGGCATTAATGGTCGATAAAACAACGGCAACGAGCATTATTAGGGGTGCGATCGCACTTCCATTCTTGTATGCATTTTTAGAAGGAGGCGGAAAAGCCTTCATCCAACATTTTGCTCTGCGTGTCGTGCTACATTCTGCCAACCGCATTCCCTGGAACTTCACCACCTTCTTCCAACAAGCTGAGGATCGGCTATTCATCCAACGCACAGGCGGCAGCTACATTTTCATTCACCGCTTCCTGCAAGAACACTTTGCATCCCTCGCGCCCAACGATTGAAGTACAAAGCGCGAAACATTTCGCTCAAAGAAGAGAATCTGCGGTAAAAAGGTTGGAGTGTCAAATTAGACATCACCCCTTAAACCTTTCACTTATGCCTTTGACACCTAAATCACCTCCCTCTACGAATAAAAAGTCCTGGGAACAAAGCCACATAACCTCAGTCGGGTTATCAAGTGGTTAATAAATGCACCATTGAAACCGAACGATAAAGTCGGGCGAAATTTATAGTTACATCCCTATCTCTATTGAGCTTGCGAGCATCGCTCCAAACGATCGCGAAATACGTGTGGCTCATCCCTCTCTCAATCTTTCTTTACGGAGTTTTTTCCATGTCTAACGTTCGTCATCTGTCATCAAGTGCGCTACTGCTGGTACTGGGTATGACCGCAAGCGCCGTTGTACCGATGGTCACCTCGGCTCCAGCCACCGCCGCCAATTTTACTGATGCGCGCTCCCACTGGGCTAGACCCTTCATCGAAACGCTGGCTGAAAAACAGATTATCGCTGGCTTTCCCGATGGCACGTTCAAACCCGATGCTCCAGTCACCCGCGCCCAGTTTGCCGCGATCGTCAAAAATGCTTTTACCAGTAACCAAGTCCGCGTTGCGCGTGGATTTGGCGATGTCCCCGCTAAATATTGGGCAACTTCCGCCATCAACAAAGCTTACGAAACAGGCTTCATGAGCGGTTATCCGGGCGGCACCTTCAAACCAGAACAGCAAATTCCAAAAGTACAGGTGCTCGTATCGCTCTCTAGCGGCTTAAACTACACCTCCACAGGCAACGCAGCAACCACTTTGGCGGCATTTAGAGATAGTGGAGAAATTCCTGACTATGCTAAAACTGGCGTTGTTGCCGCTGCCGAACGAAATGTAGTCGTCAACTACCCCAATGTCAGCTTCCTCAATCCCAACGAAACCGCAACTCGTGCTGATGTCGCGGCTTATATTCATCAGGCATTGGTCAATCAAGGAAAACTCTCGCCGATCGCCACCAGCGAAGGTGCTAACACCTACATTGCCAAAATAACCGCAACACCCGCTACGGGCAGCACCCCCACTCCGACGACTTCTCCAATCTCCACTGACCCTCGCTATAAAGTGGCTCAAGGAACGGCTGTTAATATTCGTTATCTCGGTTCCAACAAAATTGTGGTCACTCCTGGCGAAACCATCAACAACCTTAACTTGCGGGTTGTAGACGATATTAAAAATGCTCAAGGTGCGGTGGTCATTCCGAGAGACAGCGAGATTAAGGGTCAACTGATTCCCATCAGCAGCAACTCTCAGGTTTTGGGAACCCAATTTATTGCTCAACAAGTCACCATTGGCACTCGCTCTTATCCCTTGAATGCGCGATCGCAAGTCGTCAACGGGCAACGGGTAGACCAAAACACCAATCCTGGAACGCTGAAAGATGCCGTTACCTCTGCGGCAACCAACGCGGCACTCGCCGTCCTTTTGGGACAAAAAGTGGATGTGGGTACCATTCTTACAGGCGCAACAGGTGGGCAAGCTACTAATCCGACTCAGACTCCTGATAACTTGATCGTGATTGATCCTTCAAACGACCTGCGGCTCACCCTAAGTTCTGATTTTTACGCCGCTCCTTGACTGAATTAGGCGGATAGATCCGATGCTTGAATGCTTAAGGTCGTTTGCTCCCTGACACTTCCCATACGACGGTAGAGATGTTGCTTAGCATCTTCTACCGTCCGGTGAAATCCAAGTTACGGATGCGTTGCCGAAAACGCGATCGCGCAAGATCATGCGCCGATAGAATGGACGTTTCAAGAATACAGCGATTTATAATGCAAGGGTGAAGAGTCCTTCAGCAAATCCCTCCTATGGCGTCTTTCTCTCGTCGTCCATTGCAAGTTAAGAAAGTCAACATGAAGGCTCCTAAACAGGATGCTACTTACTGGCAAACTCAACCCCATCACCTGCGTCTTGCAGCGTTAGAAGAAATCCGGCGAGAGTTTCATCAGTGGAAATATAATGCTGAACCAAGATTTCAGAGAGTTTATACAATCGCTAAACGATAATCGAGTTCGCTATCTTGTCATTGGCGGCTATGCGGTAGCGCTTCACGGGTATCCTCGATATACCAAAGACATTGATATCTGGATCGAAATGACGCCAGAAAATGCAGCTAATTTGATCCAAGCATTGCAACAGTTTGGTTTTGGTTCTGTTGATCTGACTTCTGAAGATTTTCTTGCCCCTAATCAGGTAATTCAGCTTGGATATCCCCCTAATCGTATTGACCTGATCACTACTCCTGATGGTGTCGATTTTGCAACGTGCTTTGAATCAAAGCTTGAAGTCACAGTAGATGAAATTAGCGTGAATTTTATCGACTTGGAGAACCTGAAAACAAATAAGAAAGCATCAGGAAGGCTACAAGATCTGGCTGATCTGGAGAATCTAGAGAATTAACCCTTCATTGAGCTTGATTGAAGACTGAATTAACTCACACTTGTTAACAATTCCCTATCAGTCCGTATTAGCTGAGTGATTGTGTGTATCCCTAGACATAGTTTCTGGAGTGGATATGAAACGGTTCTCTGTTCGCGGTTCTGGTCGTCGTTCTGGAGTTGCACATTACGCTAATTGCTGTAGCGTTAGCGTTCACGCTTCTATGTTTTTTGTAATCGGTTTGCTGCTTACGGCTCAGGCTGCATCTGCAACCCCCCGCCTCAATGCTGCAGGAGATTATGTCGATGCGCCGCCTCGTCAAGGTGGAGCGGGCTACCAGAAGTGGAGAGTGGTAGACGCAGATCCCAAAGGATTAAACTGTCGCATGGCATCCGAGTTTCGACCTGTCACCTTAGATGGTGCTGATGCACCTGCTACCTTGTATCAGAACAATCGACACAACATTTCTCAGTGGTCAGTTGTTTTTTCGTTTGCCAAGGGGCAGGAATTGCGTGCTGTAACTGGAAACATGGGCGCTCAACAGATCATGCTGCGCGATCGCGACGGAAATTCCTGGTTAGGAGTGCACACGAATGCACAACGTGGTGACTGTTTTGTGCGAGCAAATCGTCGATTTGTTGAGCCGATTGTTCCGGGTGCTGCAAGTTTGAAGCCTGGAAATTATTTTGCTCAGGGGAGTATGTTTGCGCGATCGCGGCGGGCGGCAGCAAGTCGCAGCGATCGGACATGTCTTATGAGTGTAGACGGCCCCCCGACACCCTATCAAGGCAATCTTGCCATTACGGTTAGTAGTCTCTCGGTTCGCGATGGCAAGCTTTACCGGGATGCGAAGAATCAAGCGTTAGAAGTAGGGCAAGGGGGAACGTCGTTTAATGACGGAATTCGAGGTAGTTGGGAGTTTCAACAGGAAGTGTCTTGGAAGGATGCGCCCACCCAGGAGATCCAAGCGATGGAAGAATGTCTTGCAAGTAGAGATCCTTACGTTCGCAAGATGCAGGGTCAGTTTATTCCTGGTCAACCGCTTCCTGGAGCACAGTAGTACAGCACGTGACCCGCTCTTGTAACTGTGCCTTTGTCTATCGGTGTGCTGTGTCTGTCGGCAGAATGGTGCTCTATCAGTTCAAGGCGCTACGATCAAATAGCTAGGGTTAAAGCGCGATCTCATTTACGATTGCAACTGTTGTTTATTCTGTTTGAAGGAGCCAGAAATGCAGGGAGATGCAGCATACACCGTTTTCTTCGCCTTTGGCATCATCTGGATCGCGATGGGAGTCGCTGCGTTCATTGGCCTCCTCAAATTGGATAAACAACAATCCGGTAATCAACAGCAACAGACCCAATTTGATGGATCGGGAATCCTTGTCGCGCTTCCGATTATTCTCGGAATTGTCGTTGCCCTCGCGATCGCCGCTAAGATATCCTGACGTCTCACTTCGGGCATGATCTCGTATTCCTAATTACTACTAACTATCTATAAGCTCAAACTTATCGAACGGCTGCTTCAACTTGTTGCATCTTCCCAGCCAAGTGTTGCCCGGCTGATTCTAATTTGTTCTCTCTCTTGCACTGGGTTGAGATTAACAAAATAGATTTGCGATTGGCTTCGCTAAGCTCCGAAGGATCGCTGAATACTCATTAAAAATTAAGCCCACCTCTGCTAATTTTGCCAAGCGATCGCGGTCCTCGAAATGCGATAGCAGCAGTATACTGAGGGCAATCCGATGAGCCACCATCGGCGATCGCGAGAATGAATACTAACAGTCTTAAACATGGGATCACCCTCCTCTCCTTACCAAGTCTTAGGCATCGATTTAGGAGGAACGGCGATTAAGCTAGGACGCTTTACCCAAGACGGAGCCTGTCTGCAATCGCTGATCGTTGCCACGCCGCAACCCGCTACTCCAGAAGCTGTATTAGCCGTATTGGTAGATGCGATCGCGCAGGTTGATCCCGACGCCAGCGCGATTTCCATTGGGGTCGGAATGCCTGGGCCTGCGGATGCTTCCGGTCGCATTGCCAGAGTTGCGATTAATCTGCCCGGTTGGATCGACGTGCCGCTCTCCGACTGGCTTGAAGAGAAAACCGGGCGATCGTGTGCGATCGCAAACGATGCCAACTGTGCCGCCCTTGGAGAAGCTTGGCTCGGCGCCGGACGATCGTATCAAAATATGATTCTGCTAACGCTCGGAACAGGTGTCGGCGGCGGAATTATTCTCAATGGTGAACTCTTTATCGGGCACGATGGTGCAGCAGGCGAACTGGGATTAATCACCGTAAATCCTAACGGTGCAACCTGCAACAGTGGCAATCGCGGTTCATTAGAGCAACATGTTTCAGCGTCCGCGATTCGGCGGCGTACCGGACAAGAACCGGATGAACTAGGTCGATTAGCAGAAGCAGGCGATCCGGCAGCATTAGACTTCTGGAAAACCTATGGGCGCGATTTAGGCGTTGGATTGACTAGCTTAGTGTATGTGTTGACGCCCGAAGCGATCGTACTTGGCGGCGGGGTAAGCGGCAGCGCCCAGTTTTTCTTTCCGTCGGCTTGGGCAGAAATCGAACAGCGCGTGCATCCGAGTTCTCGGCGGGGGTTGAAATTGATTCGGGCAGAATTAGGAAATCGAGCAGGAATGGTGGGAGCCGCGAAACTCGCGATTAGCGCAGAGCGCAACTCTGTAGGAACCGCGAAAATGAGGGATGAGGGATGAAACAATATGTATGACTTCATCTCTTGCTGGTACAGCTTGCCGTAGGCAATCCTAATGCTTTTTCCCTGACGAAGCGTTACCACAGGCGTCCCTCTCTCATCCCTCATCCCTCATGCTTTTATCCCGCCGTAAACGCCTGAAACAACGCCTTCGGTTCCTCTGCCGTCGATGATGGCACTGAAACATGGGTTTCACTCTGTACCAGTGCCGCTTGCATCAATCCCTTAAACAGCGGATGGGGTCTACTGGGGCGCGACTGAAATTCGGGGTGAAACTGAGTTGCAACAAAAAATGGATGATTGGGCAGTTCGATAATTTCCACCAATCGTCCATCGGGAGAAGTTCCGCTTACCACGTAACCCGATTCTGAGAACAAATTGCGGTAGGCATTGTTGAACTCATAGCGATGACGATGCCGCTCGTAGATGACTTCATCTTGGTAGAGGCGAAACGCTTGCGTGTTGGGAGTTAGACGGCATGGGTACAGCCCTAAGCGCATCGTGCCACCGAGATCCACCACATCCTGCTGCTCCGGCAGAAGGTTGATCACTGGATTAAGTGCATCGGGCACAAACTCGGCGCTGTGTGCCTGGTCTAGGTGGGCGATATTGCGTGCCCATTCTATCACCGAACACTGCATCCCCAGACACAAGCCCAAGAACGGGATTTGGTTAAGCCTTGAGTATTCGATCGCGGCAATCTTACCATCCACTCCTCGAATGCCAAATCCACCCGGCACCACAATGCCGTTGACGCCCTGCAACAGTTCGTCCGCTCCCTGTTCTTCAATATCTTCAGAACTGACCCAGCGAAGTTTTAAGGCGCTTCCAGTTGCGATCGCACTATGCCTTAGCGCCTCCACAACTGACAAATACGCATCCGAAAGGCGCACATATTTTCCAACGATCGCAATTTCTACTTGCTGTGTCGATTGGTATAGCCGCTCCACTAGAGTCTGCCATTGGCTTAAATTGGGCTGACGCTGCTCCATGTGAAGCAGATCGATGGCTTGAGTCGCAAGTCCTTCTTTCTCCATAATTAGTGGCACTTCGTAGATGCTGCGGGCATCTTGTGCCGTGATCACACACTGAGTCGGCACGTCGCAGAACTCAGACATCTTTTCTTTGAGTCCGGCAGGCAGGGCGCGATCGCTGCGGCACACGAGAATGTCGGGCTGAATACCGATTGATCGCAATTCTTTGACAGAGTGCTGCGTTGGTTTCGTCTTCATCTCCCCCGCTGACGGAATCCAGGGCACCAGCGTCACATGCATGTACAGCACATTTTGCCGCCCTACTTCTTTGCGAAACTGACGAATTGCCTCCAAAAACGGCAGCGATTCGATATCCCCTACCGTGCCACCAATCTCCGTAATTACAACATCTGGATTTGTGTTTTTAGCGACTCTTAAAATCCGTTCTTTAATCTCATTGGTGATGTGCGGAATGACTTGTACCGTGCCGCCGTTGTAGTCGCCCCGCCGCTCTTTATTGATCACCGCCTGATAAATCGATCCTGTGGTTACACTATTGAGCCGAGACATCGCCGTATCGGTAAATCGCTCATAGTGACCCAGATCAAGGTCTGTCTCTGACCCATCTTCCGTGACAAATACTTCCCCATGCTGAAACGGACTCATCGTTCCAGGGTCAACGTTGATATAAGGATCAAGTTTAAGAATTGACACTGAATAGTCTCGCGATTTGAGCAATCGTCCTAGACTGGATGCCACGATCCCTTTGCCGATGCTAGAAACTACACCGCCTGTAACAAACACAAACTTAGTCATAAGACCCTGGAGACGCTTGGGTAGGAATATATCCGGTCTATTCTGACATAGTTAGGCGAAAGCTGTGGGTAATTTGGCTGTCCTGTGTACCCTTAAGAGATGCGCCTAAGGGTTGATCCGGTGTTAGAAAATACAATAGGCAAACGGCGAGCGGCGGTATGACTTCAGAACCTCAATTTATCCATCGGCTCTTGGTTAACGACGATCGCGGTCAGCGGGAGTTTACCCTAACGGCATCTATGTATCTGATTGGGCGGGATTCAAGATGCGACATTTGCCTATTTTCGCAGTTTGTTTCTCGTCGTCATGCCACCCTCATTCAGCTTCCTAGAGAAGATGGAAGTTACTTTTACCGAATTGTAGATGGCACGCTAAAGGGACGTTCGAGTGTCAATGGCCTACTGATTGACGGACGTAAGCTAAAATCTCACGAACTGCAAAGTTCGGATGAAATTGTGTTTGGTCCAGAAGTGAAGGCAACCTATTACCAACTCAATCTCGAGGGCGGCTTAGTTAGCGACATTAGCGCTATAGATACGGTCGTTCCAGATCATCTATAAAGTTGTACTTAGACATTTTTTTGCTAAATAAGATACTAAATAGATAAGTGTTTTTAGCGAGAATGAGTAGTAGGGTATCGATGAATACAATCGCGCTCTATCAAACGGTAGATTTAGCGTGGATGAGCAACACAGATTATTCTTTTGTCAGAAAGTGGGCAACCTGATCGGTAAGATGTGTCTGCCATAGTGTTAGTAACCGTTTAGTTCATTCTTGAGAAGGCGGTCATGTTAAAGGTTGTTGTCGCGCATAGCATTGATCCAGATTCTCAATTTGCCGTCATAGAAGTTTTAGAGCAATGTCACCTCGCTCTAGCAGGAGCAACTCCACAGGCAGCAGTATTATTTGCCGCGATTGACTTTGACCATGACCTGATTCTGAATCAGATTGACCAAACCTTTCCGGGGATGGCATTGATTGGTGGAACAACAGATGGAGAAATTTCTTCTGTACTAGGCTTTGAGCAAGACTCACTCACCCTGATGTTGTTTTGCTCAGACACGATTACGATAACGGCTGGCATGGGACGCAGGGTTTCTCAAGATGCGATCGCGGCTACTGAAACCGCAATTCATCAGGCATCTGTAACTCATACAGACTCCTTGCAATTCTGCATTGCTATAGCGGAGAGCCTCACGATCGGGGGAGGGCGAATTTTAGACAGCTTGAATCAGGTGCTTGGAGAACAGGTTCCTATTTTTGGTGGACTTACAGCAGATCAGTGGCGAGCAAAGCAGACCTATCAGTTCTGCGGAACCGAAGTGTGCAGTGATGCGGTGTCCGTTCTCCTATTTTCAGGAGCCATCTTGTTTTCTCATGGGGTTGCTAGTGGCTGGCACCCCATTGGGAAACCAGGGTGCGTCACCAAAGCGGCGGGCAATGTCGTTTATGAAATCGATAACAAACCTGCTCTAGAGTTTTATCACCATTACCTGGGAACCTTACCTCCCTCTGCTGAATATCCACTAGCCGTGTTTAATGCTGATGGAGCGCATTACTATATGCGGGCACCTAGTGGTATCCATGACCCTATTAGTGGTAGCATCACCTTCTTTGGCGATGTCCATGAGCACGTAACAGTACAAATTACTGAAACAACCCATGACATAATTTTGTCCGCTTCAAAAGCCTCAGCTCTGCAAGCCTTAGAGAGTTATCCAGGAGAAGCACCCGATGCCGCTTTGTTCTTCTCTTGTTCCGGTCGGCGACAGATTTTAGGCAGTCGCACCAAAGAGGAATATCAACTCGTCAAGACCTGTCTGCCCCATTCGCTACCAAGCTGTGGGTTTTATACCAATGGTGAACTCTCGCCATTGGTACAGAAAGAGCCGACTCACTTTCACAATGAAACGTTTATCACATTGCTATTAGGAGAAGCATAAATGTTGTCAGAGGCAATGGAGCAGCAGGTAACGATAGAGGCGCTAGAAAAAGAAAATCGCATCTTGCGAAAGAAGCTAGAGCGGGCGGAAGCCACTTGTCTTCAGCTTGAAGATACTAATCAGAAGAAGGAAACGTTACTGAGACAGGTCATTGAGGAGCTAAAAGACTCCCAGAGGGCATTGGAAGAACAGCGCCGTGAGCTAGAACAGATGCTTATAGATCTCAATCGTGTTCATGCTCAATTAGTACAAACAGAAAAAATGTCCAGTTTGGGACAATTAGTAGCAGGGGTGGCGCACGAAATTAATAATCCAGTCAACTTTATCTACGGCAACCTATCTCATGTAGAGGAACATGCTCAAAATCTGCTAGATTTTTTGCAACTCTACCAAAACTCCTATCCGAATCCGACAGCTGAAATTGAAGCTAAGGCAGAGGCAATCGATCTGGAATTTGTGCAAGAAGATTTGCCGAAGATACTGGATTCTATGCAACTCGGCACCGATCGCATCCGCCAGATTGTGCTGTCGCTGCGCAATTTCTCACGCATGGATGAAGCCGAATACAAAGCTGTGGATCTTCACAAAGGCATTGACAGCACGCTGCTAATTTTGCAGCATCGCCTGAAAGGCGAACCAAAGCATTCTGCGATCGCACTCACAAAGAACTATGGCGATTTGCCTCTGGTTGAATGCTACGTTGGTCCACTGAATCAAGTCTTTATGAACATTTTGGCAAACGCGATCGACGCTCTAGAAGAAGTGAACGTTGATCGAACGGATCGGGGTATTCAAGATCAATCTAATCGGATCACAATTTGCACTAAGGTTGTGGATACTCAGTGGGTGCAGGTAACGATCTCAGACAACGGACCTGGCATTCCCGAAGCCATTCAGCAGAAGATTTTTGATCCATTCTTCACGACCAAGCCTATTGGTAAGGGCACGGGCATGGGAATGTCGATTAGTTATCAGATCGTGACTGAAAAGCACGGTGGCAAGTTGGAGTGTTTATCCAGTGCTGCAACAGGAACGGAGTTTGTGATTCAAATTCCAATTAAGCAGCAAATTCAAAGTGCGCTCTAACACTTCTACTCCGCTCCATAATATGTTCGTACTGAGTTTTCACAAGTAGAAAGATCTCGTCGTCAGAGATTTAGGAAAGATTTAATCTCTTCAACTACATTTTGCAGATCGATCTGGCTCCATTACTGGTCACTGATTTCTATACTTGGGCGCAAGAATAAGCATAGAATCCAGTCCCGTAAAGTCTGAGTTGGGACAATGCTGCCTTTGAGTTTAGTTAAGTACATCGCCGTAGTTCAGCTTCAACAGCGTTACTTCAACAGCTTTATTGTAAAACTGTCTTACTCTCGTGTTACTTTATCTCTACTTCGTTGCGTTTTGGCATGAAAAGAGTTTTAGGTTCTGTGTTGTTGGCGATCGCAATGACTGTCATCATAGTGACTTCGGCGGGAGCAAATCAGTCGCTCAACATCGTTTATCCACCGAAAGATCATCAGACGACGGCGAAGCAAATCTTTCTGATTGGAACGGCTCCGATCAAGGGTGAGGTTTCAGTCAATGGTAAGGTGATTTCTCGCAGTCAAGCAGGACATTTTGCGCCGAGTTTTCCGCTTGTGGTAGGAGATAACCCGTTTACTGTGCGCTACGGAGAGCAAGCTGTTGAGCTAAAAGTGACGCGCACTTCAACAGAGCCGCCTGCACCTCAAGGGGCAACTTTTGGTCAAGATTCTCTAATGCCTGCTGTGGATATCACTCGATCGCCCGGAGAACTGATTTGCTTTAGCGCGATCGCACCTTCCAATGCGTTAGTTTCGGTCAAACTGAGCGATCGCATCATTCCGCTACAGCGTCAAACGGCGATCGCAAATCTCCCGGCTAACTCTGGCGTTCTCACCGGATTAACCCAGCCGACGACGACTAAAGATTCAGGGCAGTATGCAGGCTGCACGACGGCTCAGACCGCAGGCGAATTGGGTCAACCGCAGTATCTTCTCAATCTGAATGGAGCAAGTTTCGCCCAAGCTGCTTCTGGAAAGATCACCATTCTCGCGCCCACGCAGCTAGACCTTGTAGAGGTAACGGCGGACCCAGGAGCAGCACGAACGGGAGCAAGCACCGATTATTCGCGCCTTACCCCGTTACCCAAGGGAACTCGCGCCACTGTGACGGGTCGAGAGGGAGAGTGGCTACGGTTAGACTATGGCGGTTGGATCAAAGCGAGTGAGACGAAAGCTGTTCCTAGCTCGGTTCCGGTTAAGTCCCTCATTCGTGGCATTACGTCGCGGGTCGTTGGAGACTGGACAGAAGTTCTATTCCCGCTTCAAACCCCGGTTCCGGTATCTGTTCAGCAAGAAGATAAAGTCTTTAATCTCACGCTTTACAACACAACAGCGCAAACCGATACGATTCGATTAGCAAATGAGCCAGTGATTGCTAGATTAGACTGGCAACAAATAGAGCCAAATAAAGTCGAATATCGTATTCGCTTAAAACCCAATCAACAGTGGGGATATAAACTTCGTTACGAAGGAACAACGCTAATTCTGTCGCTAAAGCATCCACCGCAGCAGCGCCGAGCGAATGTTCGCAGCACGTCTGCCCTCAAAGGAATCAAGATTGTGCTTGACCCTGGACATGGCGGACCTGAAGATCAAGGGTCGAGAGGACCAACGGGCTACCCAGAAAAAGATGTAACCCTGTTGACGAGTCAGTTATTACGTCAAGAACTGGTGAAGCGAGGAGCAACGGTTGTCATGACTCGCACCGCTGATATTGACTTGGATTTGCCACCACGTCTAGCCACGATCGCGAAAGTAGAACCCGCGATCGCGCTGAGTCTTCACTACAATGCGCTCCCAGATGATGGCGATGCGATTAAAACTAAAGGGGTTGCGGCGTTCTGGTATCAAACTCAATCGCAAAGTCTGGCAGAATTCTTGCACAGCTATTTGGTCAAGACCCTTAACCGCCCATCTTATGGCGTGTTCTGGAACAATCTAGCGCTGACCCGCCCGACCGTAACGCCATCGGTGCTGCTGGAGCTAGGATTTATGATCAATCCTGATGAGTTTGAGTGGATTCGCGATCGCAAGGAGCAAGAGAAGTTAGCGATCGCGCTGGCAGATGGGGTCACGGAGTGGCTTATGCAAACTCAGTAGACGACCACGATTCCTCTAACGCAAAAACTTTCGAGAGTTCAGCGCTCCAATTTGCGTAATTAAGAACTCTCGATCTTGCGTTGCATTCAGCGATCGCGCAATCTCTAACGCTTGCTCATAGTAATTTTTTGCGCCCACCATGTCGCCTTTCTGACGGTGATATTGTGCGATCGCTTTAAGAGAAGTTAGCACCTGCATCGAATCGTTGTCTGTGCTAGCGAGTGCCAGTCGTTCGTTGAGGGCAGCCGTTAAATTAGCATCTTGCCCTAGTCCTCGATAGGAAGCAATCATCCCATCTAATGCTCGAAACTGAGTGGGCCGATTTGAGCCTTGCTGCCCCAAGAACAAGGCTTGACGATGGGCAATGTAAGCCGCGCGGTAATCTGCGATCGCTTGGTAAGCATCCCCTAAATTACTCAGCGTATTCGCTTCCCCGATCAGATCTTTGGACTGCCCGCGAAATGTTCTCGCTTGCTCTAGCTGCCCAATCGCCTTTTGATACTGACCTTGCAGATAAGACACCAAGCCGAGATTGCTCAACGAGAGGCCTTGTCCTACGGTGTGCCGAATCTGCTGGGAAACGTTCAGCGCTTCTGCAAACGTCTTTTGGGCTTCGAGCAGGCTGCGTCTCTGCACCAAAATCGTGCCAATGTTGTTCAGAGCGTAAATTTGACCTTGGACATCTTGGTTGTCGCGCGCGATCGCAAGTCTGCGCCGAAAGGCATCATCCGCGTTGGCTAACTGTCCGACCTTAGCATAGGTATAGCCCAATAGGTCATAGACGCGCCCTTGAGCCTCTACATCTCCAATCTGATGATAGAGTGCGATCGCCCGTTGCCACGATGCGATCGCACTGTCCACCTGTCCAATTTGTTGCTGTTGAGTGCCGAGTCGCACCTCGCGATCGGCTTCACTTTGGAGGGTTCTTTGCGCTCCCTTAGAATCTGAATTTAGTTGTTGAGTCAGATCGGCTGCCCTGCTCGGAAGCCCGATTGCACCTGCTAAAACAGAAGCGGAAACCAGTCCCACTGCAAATCGAGCCATCCTTGCCATAGTCAACCTCCACCATTAGAAAAATTCGAGTTCTTTTAAGCTGTCGTCCAGCGCATTTGACCCATTGAATGATCGATCAAACTGCACAGGTTCTTGCTTAGAGTGCCCACTCATGTAAATCTCTCTAATGTCATCCGGTAGATTATTTTCTAACAGTCGATAGCCTTCCTGCAAATGTCTCTTCACCTCTTCTGGTGGAACGTCCTCTCCTTCGGCTTGTAGGTAAGCCGAAATCCGAGTTTCGCTCCAGTGAAACGTCTGTGCCATCAGTACCATCAATCGGGTCGCGGCAGGCAGTTGAGCCAAGGCGCGATCGAGATAACACCAGAACGGCGGAGAAGCCGCTTTTAAGTTGTAATGAATTTCTTCAACCGGAGGCAATTCTGCATCATTGATTCCAGAGGCCGTCACAGCCAACAGCCAGCCCTGAAATGTGCCTCCCCCGTCACTAAAGGCACGGAGATCAACGCCAACTAATTCGTGAAACACATGCCGCCAAATTAGTGCAAACAAGTAATCTGCTTGAACAGGTGATTTAGCCGCGTGCTGAATCAATGTATACACCATCGGGCTGTAGCGGCAGAACAACGCTACAAAGTACTGCCCAGCGTCAGGATAACGCTGGTATAGCGTTAAAAGCTCTTGGTCGTTGTAGTGAAATAGGGACTTAATGATCGGATGATCAGCTTCTGGAAAGGTTGGAATGGGCACAGCTTTATCTCAGAAGAACTACTCGAAAATGCCACTTACTATATAACAGTGACTTTTGGCAAATGGCTCAAGTTTCTTGAGAACCAAAATGAAGAACTGGAGACATGAAGCGCGAGAAAGCCAGGAATAAGAGGGATCTGAGCTTTGCCTCTAAGTTTTTTAGCCGCTTCAAGTTTCCTCACTTTATGAACTTTCTTATTTTTTTGAAGACTCTTCCTGCTTCAATGCTTTACCCTCCAAATCTTACGGATCTGCGTTTGTCCCCTTGTTAGAATGAAGTAGCTCCGCAATACTAGTAGCTAAGCTGTAGATACGTTTGTAAGCCTCTCGCGCCAGTAACTTAATTTATGATGGATACTTTATTTTCTACGCAAGGCATCATGGTTATGCTCCTTGGTGCGTATGCCGTTGCGATGTGGATGTTTCTGACCAGTGCGCCTAAAGTTCACACAGTTATGGTGTCAGACGTAGAAGGGGCACGAGACTTTTATGAAGGCATGTTGAGTCTGCCGATTGCTGAGATTCCACTTCATTACTATTACAACTATGAGCAATCTCTAGGAACGGCTGGAATTGACCCGATGTATCTTTCTAGCAGCATGGGCAGCACAACGGCTCGTGGAAATGGTAATGATGGACTGTGGTATCAGCTCAAGAAAAATACTCAACTCCACGTGATTTCGGGCGCAAGTCTGGGTGAAAAAGAGCGCGATCGCCATGTTTGCTTCGATCGCGATTGTCTCGATCAAATTCTGCTAAGAGTTCAAACGCGCGGCTTGAAGCACAAAATTCGCCGCGAGAAACCGCTTAATTTTCTAGTTAAAGACTATGCGGGACGGGTAATTGAGCTTGCAGAAGTTGCAAACTAAAAACTCTGTTGATAACCATTATTTGGAAGGAGCAAACCAGGGTTTGCTCCTTTTTTATTGCCTGATATTTCTCAGATTCAATTACTTGTTTAAAGGAGAACATTCTCCTACGGAAGCTAAAGTGATGTCGCCATACCCACGCTACCAATACTCACAAAAATCCGCCCCATAGGAGCGGAGGAGTTATGGTGATTTGACTCTAGGACACATTGTTATTGTGTCGAAAAACTAGGTTTAAAACTGTATAAAGCGTTGCTTAAGAAATAGTATTTTACCTTTTTAGAAAATTCACGGTTAAAACAGTCACAGTGTTTTCATTGCTTCTAAAACTTGCGACGACACAAAAGGAAGGATTGCTTCATTTGTGCTGTGCGATTTTCCTTCTATAAAAACTATCAGTAGATAAGGTCGGACATTGGGAAACTCGACATAAACTGCGTCGTGCCGAACTTGGCTTGTGAGTCCGGCTTTTGACCACACCCCTGTCTGTGGCGGCACGCCTGCACCGACAAATCCAGTCACTTGATTTTCAGGGTCGGCGTCGAGGTCGGCAGGGTTCAGCGATCGCTGCATTAAGGTCATCATTTGGCGCGATCGCTCCGGGGTCACAGCGACTCCGCCTACAATACTGTGTAATAATCGCGCTGCTGCATTGGTGGTTAGCATGTTGCGATTCTCAAAATTCTCGCCGTAGAACGCTCGTTCTCGCCCGTAGGGTCCATCACACCACGTTTTCTGGTTGATGTTCACGGTTGCCAGTTCGTCCCAGCCCAATGACTGAAAATATCGGTTTACAATGTTGCGCTGAGATTTCCAGGTTTCAAACGGCGCATCCGGGATTTCAGGTCCTCCAGTGGTTCCGGTTAGCACATCAACGACGTAACCTGTGGCGTCGTTGCTAGAGTCTACAATCATGTCTCGGAGTGCCCGATCGAGTTCTGCCGAGGCAGGAATCATGCCACGCTCAAGCCATTCGTGCGCGGCCACTAGATAAAACAGCTTCACCACACTCGCCGGATAAACGTTTTCTACGCCCCGGTAAGCATAGCCGCGTACGGGTCGCTGCCAAAAATCTTCTGGTGCGATCGCGCCTCCCGTATTCACAAACACAGGTGGATCGTAGACAATCCATGTCATTGCCAGTTGGTTGCATGCGAGTCCTGGAAATTCGGCAAATGTCGAGTCGAGGATGAGATCGCCTAAGGATTCGAGTTGAGTGTCTTTGTGGAAGAAAGTCATGGCGGGAATGGGGTGTCGAGGGTAGGGTATGGGAAAAAACCATGTAACCTATACCCTGTATCCTGTTTCAGTCATCTCAATTTCAGTCATCTCAATGCAGTATCTCACCAAAGCCAACTTAAATCTCTACAACTCCCCGCAACTGAGCGAACTTGCAACTCAAGCTGCCGTTGGCAGATATCTTAAAATTCTAACCTCCACCTCTTCGATTCACGTTCGGCTTTGCGAGGACGACTATCCAGGATGGCTTGATCCAAAGGATTTACAGCATTTAGAGGAAGTGAGTGAGGCTTATGTCGCTCCGGTTTTAACCGAGTGTGAGATTCGCGATCGCATCGAGGGCGCGATCACATTTACCCACGTGGCTATGTCTGTTCCAAATCGGTATCTCTGGGGCGGAACGGTTGCTCCCAATTACGATTGCTCTGGACTAATGCAAGCGGCGTTTGCCTCTGTTGGCATTCGGCTACCGCGAGATGCGTATCAGCAAGAAGCCTTCGTCAGACCGATTGAACAGGATGATTTAATAGCGGGAGATTTAGTCTTTTTTGGATCGCCCGAAAAAGCAAAGCATGTGGGATTGTATTTAGGCGATAACCGATACATTCACAGTTCTGGGAGAGACATTGGACTGAATGGAATTGGCATTAGTGAGTTGTCGCTTGAGTGCGATGATGTCAGTCGTAACTACTATCTTCAGTGGCGCGGTGCTGGACGAGTTGTAGAAAGCTATCAGCCTAATGGTTCTGAAGCAAATGATAAATTTAGATAGGCAAGGACACCACTGGAAGCGAGGCTAACGTTATGACACAGTTAATTGGTCAAACGAGCGACCAGCGTACGATTCATCCCGGTCGATCGTGGGAACAGTTTAAGCTGATTCAAAAAGGCTTTGAAGGTTCTCCAGGAGTTCGCTTATTCTTCTATAACGGCACAATTGAGATTCTCATGCCTGGGTCAGAACACGAATTTTTTAAAAGCATTATTGGGATGCTGATCGAAATCTTCTTTCTTGAAAAAGAGATTGAATTTGCCCCCACTGGCGCAGTTACTCAGGAAAAAGAAGGTATCGCGTCAGCGCAAGCAGATGAGTCTTACTGTATTGGAAGTTTGAAACCTATTCCTGATTTTTCGATTGAGGTTGTGTTTACCTCTGGAGGAGTCAGTAAGCTGGAGCGCTATAGATTATTAGAGGTTCCTGAAGTTTGGTTTTGGGAAGATGGGCTATTCAGCTTGTACCGCTTGCGTCGGGATGCTTACGAGCGAATCGATTGCAGCGAAGTTCCTGAACTAGCAGACCTTGACTTTGAGTTGCTCGCCCGATGTGTCTTAATTGCTCAAACCTCTAGACTTGCTGCCGCTCAAGAGTTTCGTAGGGCTATTCAAAGCAAGTAATCTGGATTGGTTACTGATAGAGTAATCTGAACTGTGATTCTTTTCACCTTTGCGATCTCAAGCCCATCATCTACATGAATCCTTCTCTTCTCCAAAGCGGTGTGCCGTCTTCTACGCTCCAGCCCGATCTCTCTGTGGTTGTGCCGATCTACAACGAGGTAGAGAGCATTCCGAGTTTGCTCGACGCGATCGCAACTAGCCTCACCGCGCACAACTTGAGCTACGAAATCATCTGTGTCGATGATGGGTCGAAGGATGGCTCAGATACGTTGTTGAAGCGAGAAGCGATCGCGCGCACCGATCTAAAAGCTGTGATTTTGCGCCGCAACTATGGACAAACACCAGCGATGGCCGCTGGATTTAGTCAGGCGAGAGGAAAGGTGATCGTGACGCTAGACGGAGATTTGCAGAACGATCCAAGCGATATTCCGATGCTGCTAGAAAGATTAGAAGATGGCTACGACCTAGTGAGCGGTTGGCGGAAGAATCGACAGGATGCTGCGGTTACTAGGGTAATCCCTTCAAAAATTGCCAATTGGCTGATCGGACAAGTGACCGGAGTGCAGCTACACGATTACGGCTGCTCGCTCAAAGCGTATCGTTCTGAACTGGTGGCGGATATGAATCTGTACGGCGAGTTGCATCGCTTTTTGCCTGCTCTGGCGTTTATTGAGGGGGCAAGAATTACTGAAGTGCCCGTGAAGCATCATTCTCGTCGCTTTGGTCAGAGCAAATATGGACTCGATCGCACGTTCCGCGTGGTGATGGATTTGCTCACGGTGTCATTTATGCGGAAGTTTCTCACTCGCCCGATGCATGTGTTTGGCTTGTTTGGGGTGGTGTCGCTGTTGACCGGAAGCGCGATCGCGCTCTATCTCGCAATCCTCAAACTTGGGTTTGGAGAAAGCATCGGTCAGCGTCCGTTGTTGATTTTGGCGGTTGTTTTATTCCTCGCTGGACTCAATCTATTTAGCTTTGGATTAGTGGCAGAGATTTCGATGCGGACTTATCACGAGTCCCAAGGACGCCCGATTTACCGAATTAGAGAAGTCGTTGGACGAACAGAAGAGGGCGCTCCTAAGGAGTCGCGTTTATAGATTCGCTATTCTCCTTTCCATGCTGCGATCAAGTCGTCGATCGTGGTTCCGAGAATGCGCGACAAGGGAGAAAGTTGATAGCTCTCGATCTCTTCTCCAGCGTAGATGGCGCGGAGTTCTGGGATGGAGAGGCGATAGGAATCACAGAACTTGGCAAATTCATCATTGTTGAGGTCGAGATTTTGCTGGCGCTCTTTTAACAAAGAGGCAATCATCGCGGTTCCGGCTAGGGGACGATTGGTGTTGTTGAGATAGCGCTGTACCATTTCGTTCACATCGGAATTGCCGCCTGTGCGAGCAATGAGGTCGTAGCAGGCTTGATGTAATGCTTTTTGCACTCGCTCTAGTTCAGAGAGTTGGTTGACGATGTGTTTGGCGTAGTTGGGTTTGCAAAAGCCTACGGTGGAGCCGTTGTGAGATACGGGAACATAGCTGTCTTGCGAATCGAAGTGCCAGGAAGAAGTGAGTTGCGACATAGGTATGGGCAAGTAGAATGCGTTTTTTCAGAGTGCCCTGTGGTGTGTAGTGGATTGACAGCGATCGCGCGATTACTGCAAAGCAACTTCGATTGAGGTTGTGGAAGTGTGCTTGTTGATTATGGCAATCAACGATAGAGTTTATCGGTTTTCCAGCGTTTCGGATTGGTTTGAATGTATTGGCGGATGCGATTGAAGGCGGCGGGGTCTCGAATGATGTGGTCATGAAATCGAGGTTGCCACGCGAATTCAGGTAGGGTTTTACAGATTTCAAATTTGCATCGTCCTTTGTACCAGCGGATGATTTTTGATATGGAATCGTTGGACAACATCGGGTTGTGGTTGGCGGTTACGCCGCCGGAATGGGTCGATCGATGGGTATTGTGGTTTGTCGTCGTAGAGACGCGATTAATCGCGTCTCTACCGTCGTCGGGTAACCGGGTAGTGCTATAGATCTGTTGTTAGTGCCTAGATCGATAATCCAAACTCAAATCGATTGATGAATAGCCCAATTACTACGTCATGCATCAAAATTGACTTGGAAAAGCAAATGGTTTTACGCGCTA
>JAHHHP010000074.1 GCA_019359275.1 Myxacorys chilensis ATA2-1-KO14
TCCCGCAACATGGCTTGTTTGGCTTCATCGCTTAAGTCCTCTTCTTCTATATCGAGCAGTTGCTCAGCGATCGCGGCTTCAATTCCCTCTTTATTGAGAACCTTGCGGAGTTCCATCGCTGTTTCGCCCCCTTGGGAACTGTGCGCTTCATCCACAATTACAGCGAAACGTTTGCCCTCAGTCGAGATGGCGATCGTTTCTCCTTTTTTCTCTAAGGTCTGAATTGCTTGGGTAATGAAGGGAAACTTCTGAATTGTAGAAATAATGATGGGCACGCCATCTGATAGAGCTTTGACCAGTTGCTGAGTATTTTCGTCAATCTTTTGCACAACACCCTGTTTATGCTCGAACTGGTAAATGGTGTTCTGAAGCTGCTGGTCAAGGATGAGGCGATCGGTGATAACGATAACGGAGTGGAACACCTTATTGTCATCAGCATCGTGCAGGCTGGAGAGATGATGGGCTAACCAGGCAATCGAGTTAGATTTGCCCGACCCTGCTGAGTGTTGAACCAGGTAGTTGTGCCCGGAGCCATTAGATTGGGCATGGTCGACGAGTTTGCGGACGACGTCTAGCTGGTGGTAACGAGGGAAAATCAGTGCCTCTTTGCGGAGGTGCTTTAATCCTTTTTCGGTGGCAATTGTCTTCTCGTCAATTTGTAGGTGGAGAAAGCGAGCCAGGATATCCAGTAGACTTTTTTTGGTGAGAACTTTGCGCCACAGATAGGCGGTGCGGTAGTCGCCTTCAACGGGTGGGTTGCCTTTGCCATAGTGATGCCCGCGATTGAAGGGAAGAAAGAAGGTGTCTTTGCCATCTAGCTGGGTGGTCATGGTGACTTCTTCGGTATCTACGCCAAAGAAGACTAGGCAGCGTTGCTTGAAGGTAAACAGCAGTTCTTTGGGGTCGCGCTCGTAGCGGTATTGATGTTTGGCGTTCTCGATCGTCTGCCCAGTCATGGGGTTTTTGAGTTCCAGGGAAATGATGGGTAGCCCATTGACGGCGAGAATGATGTCGGGAATGGCACCGCTGGCGGTCTCGACTTGGCGGATGAGGGTGAGTTCATTTTTGTTGTAGCGCGTGAAGGCATCGGGGTCCATGCCGGTGTTAGGAGCAAAATAGGCAAGGCGCACGGTTTTGCCAAAGCACTTGAAACCACTCCGCAGAACGGTGAGCATGCCTTTACTCTGGAGTTCTTTTACCAGACTATCGAGCAAAATTTCTTCGGCTTTGTCCTGGTTCATCTGGGTGAAGCGGTCCCAGAATTTGGGCTGGGTCTTTTGCACGAAGGCGATGATATCTTTTGGGAAAAGGGCGCGATCGCGGTCGTACTCATCGGGGTTGCCTTTGGTGTAGCCGCCCTCGGTTAGTAGAACGTCTTCGATCGCGTCTTCAAAGTTAAGTTCTTTGTGCATGGTGTTGCTATCAAGCCTGAAGGAATTCTTCTGGGGTGAGACCTGTTTGTTTTAGAATTGCCCTAAGTGTTCCTTCTGGCATCTCACCAGGGTGGTTAGGAATCGTGGTGTAGCGGTTGGTAGATGGGTTGTACCAGATTTCATGGCTGCCGGCAGCTTGGCGATCAAACTCAAAGCCTAGTCGCTTGAGCCGCTTGACGATTTCCCGATATTTGAAGCCTGCTAGCCGTCCCATTAAACCCCCAAAATGAGTGGGTAATCGAATGAATCTTCGATGGTGGTTAGACTGACTGTACTTTGACGATCGGTTTGAGCTTCGATGAGTTTTTTGGCAACATCACGCGCAATCTCGATGGTTTCGGCGACGGTGCGCCCCTGAGCTACTAGACCCGGAATATCGTCGGAAGTTGCCAGGTAAACCCCTTCAGGTAGTTTTTCGATGTGTAGTTTAGCGATTTGTTCCATGATCATGACTGTTGAGTAAGGTTAGCTTTAATCGTTTCCCTGATGGGTGCCGTTATGAAACAACTGGATAATATGTTCTGTAGTCATCAAGCAGCCTCTAGTGATTCCAGTTCAAGGATCACATCACGTACGTCGATTTTGCCTATGACAGCGTTGGTGATGAGTGCCGTACGATATTCTTTTAAATGCTTTATTCCTAGTTCAACTTTCTCAATTTGATCGTCGTAAAAACTGAGTTGCTCCGATAGCAAAAAACTAATTCTCTTTTGTTCTTCATAAGGAGGAACAATTAAAGGAATAGAACCTATATCTGACATATTAAAATGCGAAACTGTACTTCCAAGAGAAAGGCTTTTTATAAACTCATCAGCTATACCTGAGTAAATAGATTGAAGAAGGAAATATCCATCATATTTCTTGTGATTAAACTTGAAAAGAACCATCCTTTGCCCCAAACATGATTTTGGAGCTATAGGCACTAAACAAGCTTCTCCCGCAGGTGCTTCTCTTGTAAAAAGAATGTCTCCTGGTGCTGGAATAGCTCTTGATGTCCATTCTCTATATGTTTTTTCATCTGTGAACTTTGCGCCATCAAGTAATAACCTTCCATTTTTAACATTAGTAGTTCTGACTACTAGAAACTCCCCATTATCATCGTAGGGTGCCGTCTTGTGAGGAGTATCAATAATTTCGTCAACGACAAACTTAAGTCTCTTGATTTTCCAGTGTGCAGGGATTTCGCCTAGCCAATCAATACCAGAATCTTTCATGGGAACGGTAAGATCGCACCCCTTCGTAACAGCCTGACTAATCAGAGCAGTACGTTTTTCAGTAAGCTTTTTGAGCAGGGTTTCTTTTTTGGTAATCAGTGCGTCAATCTGAGCGGTTTTGTAGTCGAGAAAATGGGCTATCGATCGTTGTTCTTCAAGAGGAGGAATCGGTATTCTCAATTGTTTGAGGTCATCTTGACTTAAATTCGGTTGACCGCCACCAGTTGACAAGGAGATAAGAATTGGGCGGCGCATCCATAGCCAGTAATAAAAAAACTTAGTGTCAAATATTGATGGTTCTGCAAAAACACAGCAAGCTTGGTTAACAGCAGCATCAATACCAAGAATACCAAGCCGACCTATCGTGGCACCATACATTGCTATAGCAAGGCTTCCTTTTTGGTATAACTTCAATGCTGAATACTCTTCCAATGCTTCTCTAGTGATCTTTTGAGATGTGTCAGTGATGACCGTTTCTCGAAGCTCAGATGTTGTGACCCATGGAGTCTCGCCATCGTAATAAAGGGGATTATCGCTTTTTGGCGTTGTCCCGCTGCCGATTCTCTTAAAACCGTGCGTAGCTTTCCAAACCTCCCAATGCTTTGGAATTTCGCCTAACCACTCAATCCCAGACTCTTTGTATTCCGTATAAGACAAATAGCCACCCATCACACAATCACTCCCAGCATTTTCACGATATCCGCTTCTAGCTGCTTAATGTCGTCCTCAATTTCCTCTAATGGTCGTGGCGGTTGATAGACATAGAAATGGCGGTTCAGCGGAATCTCGTAACCCACTTTAGTTTTACTGTAGTCAACCCAGGCATTGGGCACATGGGGCAACACTTCGGCTTTCAGGTAGTCTTCACAGTGCTGCCGCACTAGCTTTAGCAGCGCGTCCAGTCCCGTTTGTTTGTCGTCATAGCCGATGGGCAGCGGCAGCGAAATATCCTGCGGCAACGGCACAATCTCGGTATCGCGCAGCTCCGGGTCTGGTTCTGGGTTGCCATTGCTATCCTGGCAGATATCGGCAGTCGGGTCGCGATCGCTCAGCGCTGCCAGCACTGCTTTCTTCACAGGTGCACTCAGTTTGATACCTGCCGCCTTCAACGCTGCATCCAGCACCTTCAAAAACTTGGGACGCGACTGATACAGCGTCTCACCATCCAGGTTTTTCAGCACTGCAACGATCGACTCCTGTTCTTGTTTACCCACCTCCAGTTCCATCTGGATCGCCTTGTCATCCTTACGCTTCTTGCTTGTCGCTAAATTGACAAACGCCGACTGTTCCCAGAGTCGTTCAATCCGTTCCGGGCTGGCTTGAAAGTTCAGGCGTAACGGGCGATCAACGGTGATTTTGAGAAAGCCAAACTCCCGGTTGTCAAAAATCTTAGAGCAGACCCGCTGTTCGAGCTTCCCATCCACCATGACCTCGCGGGTGGCATCGTGCTCGTAGTCCCCGTAAAGCCCCACCAGCGCTGCAATGTGCTCTTTCGATAACTCGTTGCGCTTATTTCCCAGGCTCTTTTTCATCTTCTGGAAATGGCGTGTGCCGTCGATGAGCTGCACCTTGCCCTTGCGGTGTTTCGGCTTTTTGTTGCTCACCAGCCAGATATAGGTGTAGATGCCCGTGTTGTAAAACATTTGGTCGGGCAGAGCCACTACCGCAACCAGCCAGTCATTTTCGATAATCCATCGTCGGATGTTGCTCTCCCCACTGCCCGCATCGCCCGTGAATAGCGGTGAACCGTTGAACACGATCGCAATCTTAGAACCTTCCCCGCCATGCTCTGGAGACGGACGCATCTTCGAGATCATGTGCTGCAAAAACAACAGCGACCCATCGTTGATACGCGGCAGTCCCGCCCCAAAGCGACCACTAAACCCCTGCTCCTTGTGCTCCTCCTTGACAAAATCCTCTTCTGGCTTCCACTCCACCCCAAACGGCGGATTAGCCAGCATGTAGTGAAACTGCTTCTCTGGGTGACCGTCATAGGGCAAGAAGTTATTGCTCTTGCTCTTGGCATCTTTCACCCCCAGCGTATCGCCGTAAATCAGGTTATTGATCGGCTCGTCTTTAATCAGCAGGTCAGAACAGCAGATGGCATAGGCTTCAGGGTTGTATTCCTGCCCAAACAGACCCAAGTTTGCATCGGCGTTTTGAGCTTTGATGTGTTCCTCCGAGACAGAAAGCATTCCCCCCGTTCCGGCAGTCGGGTCATAGATGCTCTTGTAGATGCCTGCCTTAAATACATCCTCCTCATCGCTAAACATCAAGTTGACCATCAGGCTAATGACTTCGCGAGGGGTAAAGTGGTCTCCAGCCTCTTCATTCGCCTGTTCATTGAACTTGCGAACCAGCTCCTCAAAAACCCCTCCCATGTCTGTGTTTGAGATGCGAGCCGGGGAAAGGTCAATGTTGCAAAACTCTTTCAGAATCAGATACAGCCGATTGCTTTCATCCAGCTTGTCAATTTCCTTCTCAAACTCAAACTTCTCAAAAATCTCGCGGATTTGCGGCGAGAAGCCGTTGATGTAAGCGACCAGGTTACTCGCTATGCCATTCGGATCACCCATCACTTCTGCCAAGGAGAATTTGAAGGTGTTGTAGAACGGCTGCACGCGATCGTCACCCACCGCAGCCTTAGAAATGGCTTTCTCTAACGCCATTCCCGTAAAGCCTTTCGCCTCTAACCGCTCCTTTTCTGCCAGCACCTTCTTCTTGGTTGGCTCCAACACACAGTCCAAGCGACGCAGCACCGTCATCGGCAGCATCACACGGCGATACTGCGGGGGACGATAGGGTCCGCGCAGTTTATCGGCAACGCTCCAAATAAAACCGACGAGCTCTGGATGTTTGTTGTCCTGCTTTTCTGACATTGCTTCTTCTGAAAGGATTTGTAGAGACGGACTTATAGCGTTTGGGCAATCAGTAGCAACTCTTGAGAACTAAGCCCTAGATTGCCCACTCATTTTCCTCTTAATTAACCAACTTTTAGAAATAGGGTTGAGCTGACATGGGAGCAGCACAATGCAAGCTAGACCAGAAAGTCCTTTCAAATTGATTTTAGAGAATCTATCAAAGTGGCGTTCCCGTAGCAAATGGACCAAACCCAACTCTAAGAACCTGCAGGACTAATTCTGAACCGTATGACCGTCTAGTTATAGCTCGCAACTGTTGATTCCTCGTTCTAGCCAACTGCTGAAAGCCTTAAAAATCAAATGCACTTCTGCCTAAGACAGCAGTAGGCAAACTAAGAACATCCCTAATGTTTTTGTATTTTTTATACTTGAGTCAAAGAGAATTGACTACGCAACCATCCTTCCTCTCCATGATTAGAATTTCCTAACGCTACTTTTAGCTTGTTTTCCTCTCAAAGAAGCTGGCAAAAGTCCAGTTAATCCAATACACTCTTTGTAAAATTTGTTATCTTTGAAATCATTTAAAGTCTATGCCGACCCAACCAATGGTAGGATGCCGAGTACCGGCAGAATGGAAAGAAAAATTAGAGACGATCGCGAACGAGTCAGGTAGAAACACGGCTCAGGTCGTTCATGAAGCGATTCGACAATATATAGAAACAATTGAAGAGGCATCGATTAACACCAAAATTCGCGAAGTTCTGCAACTTCCGGGCGTCTTAGAAACAAATCCGGTGATTTCATCGTTATCACAGAGAGTGGGAGAATTTGAAGCCAAGCTGTCCTCAATCCAAAAACTATTGGCTACTCTAGACGTTTCCTCAGAAGAAACTAAACCTAGCAAGGTTCTGCTTACCTCAGAAGAACTTGCCTTAATTTTAGGAGTAACACCTAGAGCCGTGAATGCTGCAGCTAGTAAAGGCAAAAAGCATTTTACGGATTGGACTGAGCGATTTAGAAAAGGAGGAAAGTGGACATTTGAGGTTACTAACCCTGGCATGAAAAAGCTTGATCGCCGCTTCGTTCCACTCTAGACTTCTTCTCATATGAAAGAGGAATATAAAAGAAGGAAAAGAACAAAGCAAGTTTAGTCACACAAGATAATAATCTATTATCTGGTCTATGACGAAACTATGACGAAATTCAGCTTCGTAGCAACCTGTTCGTAACCATTATAGAGGAAGTTTGAAAGCCAAATACACTAATACCGAAATTCATTTTCTAGCGTAATGAAATCACCCAACTCTTATTAAAGAAGAAGAAGACTCTGAAATCAATGTTTTTCAGCGGAGTTCTTATCAAACTTGTAATAATTGATGCAGTTCTACCTTTGTAATATCAACATATATTCATCTAGAACATAAAATACATAAGAATACTGACTTTCCTTTTGAGATGATGCTCCCGCAATCGCATCTCCGCAAATATTAAGACATGACGCTTTACCGACCGTAGAAATGATGTCATAGGAATTCAGTGCTGCAATTGCACCCTCTAATACACGTCAGGTTCTAATATCGCTCATGGTTCTCCCTCAATCCCTTCCGTCTTGAGACTAGTTCAGTCGTGAGGTGCTAAAGCAAGTTGTGGGAATCATTGCGGTGAATTTAGAGCTTGAGGCTGATACGAATTCACAAAACTATGAATCTATTCCCATATAGTAATTATTCAACGTCAAGGTTTTATTGCAATTGCTCTTAAGGTAGTGAAAGCAAAATTTCATTTCAAGCCAAAATCTTGAGAAATCAACGCAGATCTTCAAGACATCAACTGCCCATCAAAATACTTCAACTCGCACGATTTTTTCAATCGATTTCTATCGAGCCAAATTTTCTGTTAGCGAGGGTATATTGGGAAAATAACTACTTTCAACCAGATTTCTTTTTGAGTTTCATCACTCACTATAGAGTTTCTTTATGAAAATCTTAATCAAGTTAATTTTCTCGCCAATCCAACCCATTGAAGTAAAACACAGTGACAGAAGAAAGGATCAGCATCAAGGAAATTAGCCGGAGAATCACAGACTAATTCTGCCCTACACTTCATATTCTGTTCTAGGGTGTGTAACTCCCCTCCCGACACTGGTTCTCGCGATTCTGCTAGGTCAGGAGATTTTGTGGCTGCATCGCTGGGATCGCTTGCCGCTGCTGCTGTTACACACGCTGTCTCTTCGACCGGGGTAAAGTGCTCGGGATGCCATAGATGGCGGTAGCGGTATAGGGTCTGTACGCTCGTGTGGGCTTCTCGTACGAGTAGTCGCACTCGGCTGCTGGCGTCGGCGGGGAATTGTCCAATGCTCTGGAGGCGCGCTATGGTGTCTCGAATCCGCCGTTGCGCTTCTTCGGCTCGCATCTGGTTCTGGTTGATTGGGATCACGTTGCTGGTCTCGCCTCCGTTGGGGGTGGAATGCTCGGGGCTGCGCTGCGGCTCGCTCCCTAATGCCCACCAGTATTTCTCGGCGGCTTTCGCCCAGAGTGTAGATCGCCTGGTGATCTCGTGCTGGTGGCGGCAGTAGGTTTCGTAGCCAGGAGCGTTAATCGCGGTGGTTTGGACAAATTCGGCTAGGGCTTCGCTCTGCAATCCCTCGAAGACGACGCCGTAGCAGGCAATTGTCTTTAACAGGTGGTTGGTCTGTCCAGTCCCGGTCCAGCCTTCGTTGATTTCGGTTTGTAGGTCGGCTCGCCACGATTCTACGGCGGCGATGCGCTGCCGTTTGCGTTTGCTGCCGTTGCGACGGGCGACGGCGATCGCTTCGTGTAGGGTTTCGAGGTCTTGTCCTGAAGCGGCACTATCCCAGTGGCGGAAGAATTGTCCTAGAGCGGTGCCGATGGGGTTACTGTCGAGGTCGAGCAGGCAGGAGCCGCTGTCGGGTTGTAAGGGGAGGCGATGGGCGTTGTACTCGATCTGGGTGCCAGGTATGGCATAGGCTTTGGTGTTCGGGAAGGTCTCAACTTGTCCTGCGGCGATCGCAATCCCTTGGGCTTCTAGGCACTGCTTCAGAGCTTGCGCGAGTCCGAAGGTGGGTACGGCGTAGGGTAGGGGCAGATAGAGATGCAAGCCGCCTGAATGGCTCGACCTCAGGAGAACATAACGAACAATGCCGATGGTTTCGAGCGCCGCCAGGATCAGGGTCAACCCATGGGGATTGTCTACTGGATGATAGGGACTTGTCCTGTCAATATCGATCAGGGCATAGCTCGTCGTGGAGCCAAACCGCACCCCGACCAAGGTGCTGGAGTCATTCCAGCCCTGCCAGAGCACGCGGGGACGCAGCGGGTATTTGGTCTTGGTTTTCCACCCGGGCTCGGCAGCATTCTCGCCGGAGATGCTGTGCCAGCGGTAGGGGAAGGTTTCACATAGCCGTTGTCCGAGGGGGTTGGACGGCAGTAATGCGGATGATCTTTGATCCGCAACAGGCAGAGCAGTCATATTTCTGGGAAACCATAGCGCTATTTCCCGCAAGGACTGCTAGAATCGTAGACGCAACTTGCTACTTATCATCCACTAACGTGGTGCAGTCCTTCGGGCTGTTCATTCTTTGAGAGACCTTCGCGGGTACCAGCCGTCGAGGGTTTTCTCGCTGTGTGTTTGACTGAACGAGAAGTTCAGTCGGATCAGATTGTACGACTAAACGCAGAATTTAGCTTCACTAGAGCGTGATTTTTTGCCACTTTTCAGAAAAAACGCTGATGACAGAGAAGAGTAGCAGTACGGAATTGTAGGAAACTGTAACATTTCACTTTACAGGGGCGACACGATCTCGACTTTGCTCGGCAAATCATGATCACCTTCAGAAAGCTGTTTAGGATGAGTGCTTGCTCAGATCTAAACAGAACGCTACCGAAAATGCGTCTTTCCGGCAGTGTTCTGAAGTGGACTGATTGCTCTGAGGCGGAACTGCTTCGCAACACGCTAATTCCGCTTTTCTGATTACAAACTGAGAATTGTTCCCGTCAAAATAGGACTTCTGCTCGTGGGTACAGAAAACTAAGCTAACAACCCGCTTAACCTACCGCAGATGAACTTGAACTGCCCAACAGATAAACCCTCAACGGTCGGGTTCAAGCGGGTTATTATGCTGCGCGTCTACATTCTTCAAGCCTTAAAGCAATACGAGAAAAACATAGACCCCCAAACCATAAACAAACTGGAAGATGACCTTTTGGGGCTGAAACATCGAAAATCATTTGATCGTAGTCATAACTAATTTGTCGCCATCCAATCTTGAAAGCAAATTTATCCCAGGCTGTTTCATAAAACTCTCCATCAACTCTACCACCAACTTCCAAGTAGATTCTTTTCTGGCTACTGAAGCCAAAATGATCATCACTGTAGGTCGTCCATAAATGATCAATTGTGTGAAGGTCTATGCAAGGAATCTGGTCCACATCTTGCTTAAATTTCTCCTCATTCCATCTACCATTTACCATCCATTCGCTTGCAGAGTTTCGCCAACATAGTTGTAGGAGAAAGAGTCTCGTTATCCTATCTGCCTCAGACCAATTCTGCTCTTTCAACGCATTTTTTAGTTGTGTATAGTCAATTTCTCTATCTGAACGCAGGTCATATTTAGCGATAAGGATCGGTTTCTTGAAAAACTGATTTTCAGACGAAGAATCAACGATCGCTTTCCAGTCCTCAAGGTCGATAGCTCGGCAGATGGAGATGAAATTGGCGCGACGGATAGGTCTTCGATCCCAAAATCGCTGCAAGGTTTTGAGTGATATATCCGCTTTCGTAGCCCATTTATCGTCATGTTTATTCCAGCGTTTCAGACGCCGCGCTGGATCAACGAGATCATCTAACGCCTGTTGAGATGCCTTGAGGGAATTAGACATTTGACTAAATCTGCTTCGACTTAGGTTAATTCTGACCCAATTTTAGTCAGTTTGGAAAGTGGCTAAAACTGGGACTACAGTGTCCGTGGAACTTCCGGCATCCTTGAGACATGAACACAAATGGAGATAACTCAAATGTCTCAGAATCAATTAACTACAGCTAACCAATCGATTCCACCCATTTCCCCGATTGACCCCACTCTCATCATTGAACATGGGGAGTCTCCTACTGCGATTATTTTATCAATCGCAATCCTTATTTCCATTCTTGTTGGGTCTATTACAGGGCTTGTTCGAGTTGTCATGCTCATGATCTTGCGTCAGTCAAAGCCCTTTCGCTAGATAGGTTTATCACACCTCCCTATGTAAAAACAGAATTTTGCGGGATTGAGTCACTAAGGAACGACGCATCCCGCAAACAGTTCTCTAGTTGCGTTTCTACCAATAACTCAAGCAGCATAATGATTGAGTTGAACCGCACCGAGTCAAGCAAGCAACACCAACTAAAGTTGATAGTGCGGTTAACCTCGCGACTATTTGCAGCCTGTCGGTTCCAACAAAATGTTCTACGGAACTGGCGTGGATGTAGTGTTTCCAACGGGTAACATTTCTATCCAGTTCTCGTGGAACTAATAATTAGACTGACGGGTTCCGCCTAAAACTTTCGATCAGCGTGTTATGCAGAATTTCGTCTGCATAAGATCCTAAAACTGGTATGCAGAAACTTGTCGGTCTAACATTCCAAATTCGGGAAATAGATGGAATGTTTCTGTCCAATTCTCTAGCTTGGAACAAGCAATCGCCCCCAACGCAATGAATATATTTGTTCTAGAGCTTCTGCGCCTGATCGCAGAAGTCCTACCTCAAACTCCTGCTCTGTCGTTGCTCACGTGATAGTTGGCATATGAGAGGATGCGGGTTGTGGAATATAACCGTTTAGCGATTTAAGCCGTTTTTAGTCCAAAGCGTACTTTAAATGAGGTGATGGAGAGAATTAATTTCTCTCCATCACCTCACTCATAGGTTGTCACACATTCAATTCACATCAACTTGTTTAGATCATCAATCTTCCTCCACCTCCTGGGATTCAATTTCTGCTGCCGCAGCTTGCAGTTCTACTTCTAACTGCTCGATCGAGGGAAGGCTGTTTTTGAGATGCTGGGGCAAATCTTCTTTGAGTTTGTAGGTTGCTACTCCAATCGGTTTGTGAATATCTTGCAAGGCATATTCGATCGTAATATCACTCTTGGAACGACACAGAATAAGTCCGATGGTGCGTTTGTCCTCTGGAGAACGAATCAGATTATCGATCGCAGACACGTAAAAATTGAGTTGTCCGCTATAAGCTGGGATAAACTCCCCAATTTTCAACTCAATCACCACGTAGCAGTGCAGCTTCACATGGTAGAAGAGTAAATCAATGAAATATTCTTTGCCGTCGACAATTAAAGAATATTGGCTGCCGAGGAAAGCAAAGCCGACCCCCAACTCGATCAAAAAATCTCGAATGTGGTCAATGAGTGCATGTTCTAGCTCTCGTTCTTGAGCATCCTGACTAATCGAGAGAAACGTGAAGTTGTAGGGGTCTTTCAGAAGTTGAGTAGCCAAATCAGAATCAGCACTTGGCAGTGTTCGATCAAAATTAGTGCTGGCACTGCCTTGGCGTTCCCGAAGCTTGGTTTCAATCTGGATCGCCAAAATGTCTCGGCTCCATCCATTCTCAAGCGCCTGTTGGGCATACCATAGCCGATCGTCTGTCGATTTGAGTTTCTCCAATAAGGCAATGTTGTGTCGCCACGGAAGTTTTGCAACGCTGCGTTGCAAGAGTGCCTTGTCTGGAAAAGCCTCGGCAAACGCTCGCATGTAATTCAGATTCCGAGCTGAGAACCCCGTCAGCTTGGGAAACTCCTTCTTCAGGTCTTTAGCTAACCTTTCAACCACTTTCGTGCCATACCCTTCTTGGCGCTGTCGCATTAGAATCTCTCGCCCAATCACCCAGTAAAGCTGAATCAATTCCTCGTTGATGGCAAGAGCAGCCCGGACTTGTGCGCTGCGAATTCGATCTTTGAGATCACTCAAGAAATCGTTGTAGTCATTGGGGAAAAGGGACGTTTGTTTGGGCACAAGGAAACTCCGAATTGAAAAGACGTGATTTGCGATCGCTGCTAATCCAAATTCCGCCAACACTGCTTATGGTATTGGTCGAGGTTGGTAGGTTGCGCTGTATCTGAATGCCACGATTCAGTTTGGGGTTCCATCACAAACCGCTTCACTTTCCAAGCATCAGGGCAGTCTTCGTAACTCAGTAAGTAGAAATTAGTTTTTCTTTTCAGATTTTCGCCTTGGCGTAATTTCAGATATTTGAATTTCTATATTTTCACCCTGCTGCCATTTTACCCAGGCAGAAAGCAGCAAATCTACCAATTCAGATTTATCGACCTCAATTCCTTGTCGCTTGAGCTTCAGCAATTCGTCTTCGATGTCTAAATCCGTTTCACGCTGGATGTAATAGGTTCGTCCAATCCAATCATCATTGGATCGCTTGCCGGTTGCAGGTCTTCCTCTCCCTCGTTTTTGTGTCTGAGATGTGGTTTCGACAGGAGCCTTGGATGAAGGTGTAGAAGCACTTTGGTTTGCAGTTATATCCGTCTCGATAGACTCCGATACCTCTAAAGGATCGATCGCTTGAACAGGTTCTGTGCTCTCCAAAGGAGATGCTTTTTTGCGACTGGCAATTGCTTTTGCAAATAGGTTCTCTTTACTCATGCCAAAATTTCCTTACCAACAGCGCTATAGTCGCTCCATGCAATTCTTGCTTTTGAATCGCGGCTTTCGTAAACAGGGACGCCTGCTAGAGCTGCTTTTTCGTAAGCAGCGTACTGTCGAATTGACTTTTTAAAGATGGGGTATTCTGAAAGGGCTTCCCGTGCTTGTTCGCCAGTCTTGCGTGTAGGTGGCACAATCGTCAGCAAGAGCCGATAGCGATCGCAGTTTAACGATTCGAGTAAGTCAACAGTTTCCAAGGTTGCCTCAATCGCCAAAATATCAGGACTACACGGAATAACCAGCAAATCACATCCCTCGACCAATGCTTCTAAGTCCTCTTTTCCTGGTCGCGCGGCTGTGTCAAAAACAATGTGCTCATAGTTCTTCGTGTGTCGTGGAGACTGCATCAGCTCAACAACTTTGAAAGGAAGCGAGCCTCGGCTTGCCCATTTTAAGGACGATTTGTTTGGATCACCGTCAATCAATAGCGTGCTGCTATTTTGCGACAGGTAGCAAGCAATATGAACCGCGCTTGTTGTCTTTCCGACTCCTCCCTTTGTAGAGGCGACTGTGATAAGCACGATTGATTCCTCAAAACGAATATGTAAATAATACCCTTTTGTATTTACATCAATACAAATTTTTGAATTTATAAAAATTCGCCTTATCAACAATACAAATTTTTAGATTTTCATATTTTTGAAAATTCAAAAATATGAAAATCTAAAAAAATGAATAAAGGCATCCAGGATTATGACCTGCTCTCATGTATCCCTATTAAAAAAGGGGTATCTTTCGGGCAGTTTCAGCCTTTAAGAGAAAGCTTTGGTCCTCCTAGCTTTCAGGTCACTCGAGGGGAAAGGGTAGGAGGGAAAAACGCCTTATCAAAAAAGGGTCCTTTTTTGATGAAGAATCATCTTGTTCTTTGTGCTTTCGAGCATTCTATTAAGGATGCGTGATCACATCCCATTCCCTACGATCGCACATTCGCCCTACTGGGAATCCCGCAACTCCTCTAAAAGATGATCCAATCTATCATTGGCATCTTTTGCAAGACGACAACAAAGAACCGTCGAAGTCATTCCGGTTGTAGTGGTTAAAGCACCCTCAGGAACTTTACCCGTCAAACCCCAATACAAACCGAGAACACTAATTCCTAGTGCAATCGCAGCAGAACCATGAGCAAGATTGGAAGCATTGCGTGCCTGACGAAGGCGTTCTTGAGCAATCGCGCGTTCGATTGGGGAGAGAGTTTTCTGATTGGCTTGATGGAATCGCTTCTGGAAGATGCGGGATGTCACACGTATCAAATCTTTATCAGGCATAAATTTAGGTATGCTTCAGTAGAGGTGGACGTGGGAGTTGGGCGCGCTTGCCTCTTCTCTTATGAAACACCTAAATTTCTGAAATCCTGTCTGAGTAAGACGTTAGAGTTACGTCTGCCTTATGTAAGAGTTTTGCAGGTGGAGTATGGCGCGATCGCTGCGGGCATCAATTACAGGAATTAAAACGGCTGAAGCAATATTCAAGCGAAGGGGCTGGACGCAAGAGTATTTAGCGGGAATGTGTCGCTGTACCCGCCAAGTTGTTGGCAACTTCTTCGCGAGACGGGCAGTGAAGTCAGATATATTTCAGGCTATTTGCGCCGAACTTGGACTGGAATGGGGCGAGATTGCTGAAGCTGACGAAGGAATGCAAACGAAGAATAGACCTTCTAGCCTGAATGAATTAGTCGCAACCATTCGGGAAATCATTCGAGACCGTATCCAAAAGCAGTATGGAACGATGCGGGTGTTAGATATGAGTCAACCAATTGATTTAGACAACATCTACACTAACGTTAACGTTTTGGAGAAAATAACTGCACGACGGCGTTTAGAGATGTCCGAATTGCTAGAATTGAACAATATTAGCAGCCAAGACGTTGAGCGATTTAGCCTTAGTAATGTTGTTGAAGAGTGCATTCCAGGGATAGAGGCTATTGAAAAATATGAGCGATTGCTGATTTTGGGTAAGCCTGGAGCAGGGAAAACGACGTTTTTGAAACATTTAGCAATTCAATGCATTAGCGGAAATTGGTACGTTGATCGAATTCCTGCCTTCATTACCTTGAAAGACTTTGCAGAAGAACCGGGTCAACCTTCCGTATTGCAGTACTTGCAGCAGCTACTTAGTGGCTATGGATTAGCTTCTAACTTGACAGTGAAAACGGGGTTAATGCAATCTCTCTTAGCTTGGAATGAAACATCGGTTGAGCAACTACTGAAGGGTGGGCGGCTCTTGGTGTTACTTGATGGTTTAGATGAAGTCAAAACTTCAGATGCGGGTCGAACCCTGCGGCAAATTCGCGACTTTGCTGACCAATTTAACCAAAGCCAGATTGTTATGACCTGCCGGATTGCGGCACGGGAATATACATTCGACCAATTTACCGAAGTAGAAGTTGCAGATTTCAATGACAACCAGATCGCGAGTTTCTCACAAAAGTGGTTTCATGCCAAAGACGATTTTGTAAAGGCAGAACGGTTTACGGAAAAGCTGAAAGAGAATAGTCGAATTCAAGAACTAGCTACAAATCCATTGTTACTGACTCTGCTTTGCATTACTTTTGAAGAGTCTGGAAACTTCCCTCAAAATCGTTCAGAGCTTTATAAGGAGGGGCTAGATATTTTGCTCAAGAAATGGGACATCAAACGCAATATTGAACGAGAACAGGTTTATAAACAGCTCTCGCTTCAACGAAAAGAAGATTTACTAAGTCACATTGCCTTTAGCACTTTTGAAAAAGGAGATTATTTCTTCAAGCAAAAGGCAGTTGAACATCAGATTGGCAACTATATCCGCAACTTGCCCAGTGCTAATACAACTCCTGACGATCTGCAACTGGACAGTGAGGCAGTGTTAAAGTCAATCGAGGCACAACATGGTTTGCTGGTAGAACGGGCATGGAAAATTTATTCTTTCTCCCATCTCACTTTTCATGAGTTCTTTACAGCAAGGGCAGTTGCACTCAGTCGGCAACCTCAACAAGTATTCCAACAACTAATTCATCACCTGCTAGAAAAACGTTGGAGAGAAGTGTTTCTGCTAACAGTGGGACTTTTAACAGAGGCAGATGAATTGTTGCAGATGATGAAATCAGCGGTAGACCAGATTGTGGCAAAAGATGACGAACTGCAAGAGTTCTTGGGTTGGATCAATCGCCGATCTAATTCGATCAAAGCTTCGTATAAACCTGCTGCCATCCGAGCCTTTTACCTTGACCGTGCTCTCAACAGAGATCGCTCTCGTGATCTCGAACCCGCTCTCGACTTCGCCCTCGATCATACCTTTGACCTCAGCGATATCAGGAACCACGACCGCGAGTATATCGACAACCTCGATCGTGCCCTCAAATTTTACGAGAAGCTCGACCAAGAATTCGCTTCTCTCTCCTCATACGTTCTGAAAGTTTACGATGGATTTTCCTGTGACCTCGATGATGCTCCGGACATTGGTTTCTTCCTCAAACGCAAACCCTCCTTGTTGTATTACTATTTCTTTAGGGCTCCCGATCTTAATCTTGAATTACTACAAGAGTTGCAACAGTTAAGGAATGAAATTCCCTCAATTGATGACTGGGATAATAAAGATAGCAATAGCAGACAATGGTGGCAAGACAAAGGAAAAATTTGGATTGAAAAACTGCGAGCTTTGATGATTCAATATCGTAAGCTAAGGCACGGTTGGCAATTCACCGAAGCTCAGAAACAACAACTCCATCAGTACTACGATGCAAATCGCTTTCTCGTAGTCTGCCTCGACAGCGATTGCTACATCAGCCGCGAAGTTCGAGAGCAAATCGAAGCCACTCTCCTATTACCGATTAGCGCAGAGCGCAACTCTGTGAGAACCGCTTCCCTTTAATCACTCTTCGCTCTCAAGCCACAATTCCAGATTCTTCAGTACTTTCTCTACAATTGCGCCTCTTTTCAAAGGCTGTAACTCACCTAACACGTTTCTTCTGTCAAAAAAGGGGTTTAAACGTAGACAGGGTAAGAGAAATCAAGCGTTTCTTCGCCCTATCAGTAAACGAGCGTTTTTTAATTGCCTATAACCGTGCTATTTTCCTGTTTTCAACACATCGTAAATCAACTCAATGACAAGATCTGGATAAGAATTCTCAACGAAGTTCTGCGCCCTATTAAGCGTAGGCCATAACGCATCCTCTTTGTCCCCCTGAATCAGCGACATCCACTGCGTTGGGTAATACCGGACAAGCATCCCAAGAAAATAAGAGGTGATATACGTAATGCAAAGCTGAGAATAATTAGAACTTCTTGGAAACGGCTCGACAATATGTAAGACAGGTATAGCATTGAACTGCTTTTGGATATAGGTATGCATGAATAACGGTTTACTTCTGTTAATTGTTTCCGTATCACACACCACATCACACCAGTTATCATCGCAAGAAACAGCATAGCCAAGAGTTGTATAAGCGTCTTTGAAGGTGTCGAACCTTGCCTTATGTACTTTTACTTGGAAGCCTACCTCTGGTTTATACGTCATATCATTGACGACTGCATACTTCACTTCACTAGAAATATTTATGTAATCTTTTTCCAAATCAGGAATTCGCGCGAGAATATCAGCAAAAGAAAACTGTTCTCCAAGTTCAGGAGTGCCATAACTGAGCCACCAATCAACACCCTCAGAACGAACATGAATAGAAATTCTGTTATCAGTGCCTTTTACAAAGTCATAAAACAGACCCCCGCACGTTTCTATCTTTAACTCATCCAATAAATCTAATCTCACTGATGACTTGCCGCATAACACGTTTTTCCACTCAACTGTCTTTAGTCCATGCGCACCTGTTAGATTAGCCTCTCCACCATTAGTACCCAATAGAAGCAAAAGCGCCCTACTAAGACTTGTGACACCGTAGAAAGTTAGAAGAGGGCGAACTGAGAAGTTTGAGTTGTTTGCATTCCTAAAATATTCACGTGCCTGTCTTGCTGCTGCATTTATTTCTTTTGTACGGCACTCATTTAAGCTACGCCCGTGTATTGTTTTGTACCATTTTCTAACGATCTCCATACTCTCTAATGAGAGAAGCTGCTGCCATACTTCTTGATTCAAATTGTTACTCTCTTACTTGTTCTACAAGCATAGTTCAGTAGGTTTACAACTCTAATTCGTAAATCTGGGCAATCTCCTCTGCTTGAATGCCTAAATACGCTAATGTTTGCTGCTGCGTGGCGTGCCCAAAGGCTTCCATGAGTAACGGAACCGCCGTCCCGCGTTCCATCCGCTGCCAGTATCCCCACGTCTTGCGAAGCGTGTGGCTACCATAATTTCCCTTCAGCCCGCTATGCTGGCACCACGTCTTAACCATTGTGCTGACGGTGGGGACAGTGAGACAACCACGTTTGCCCTGAAAGAGATAGGTATCATCGGGCAGGGGATTGACGGTAAGGTGCTGTGAGACCGCCTTGACCACAGCACCATTGATCGTCACGCTACGGAATTTACCCGTCTTGCTTTGCTTCACCCGCAGTAGATCGCCAGGTTGCAGTCGTCGCACCTGACCCACAGTGAGGGACAGTAATTCATTGGCGCGATAGGCCGTGTTGATACCCAGGATGAACAGACAGAGATCGCGGGGGTGATCGCGCAGAAGTTTTTTGATGCGCTCGATTGCTTTCTTGTCTCGAATAGGTTCGACAGTCAGCACTGATCCGGGTGAAGGATGATGAGGATTTTCGCCTTTTTGGAACGCCATGAGGCTCTCGGTCTTTTCACTAAGTTATAGAGCATCCTAAAATGTAACTTAGTGTAAAAATGCATCGCTGGCAAGCGGCAACCGCGACTAACCCTTATCAACCCTAGTTCCGACCTAGCTTTTAGCCAAATTCCGATTCACTAAGTTTTGAGTAGTAGTTAATGAAACTGGAGGAGCAGATCATCAAGGTCTTCTTCTTCACAGGGGTCAGGACGCATTCCGGATTACTTAGGACGCTTACTAAAGTGAACAGTCCTCTCCTCTTTGCCGTCTCTCCTGCTCTATAAACAGAAGTATGGAATCAGAACCAAGCGCAATTCAACCTTCACGCTCCCTCTGGTTCTCTTCGCACTCACTCGCTTCCCAGCGCTCTGGAGCAGCTTTGCAGCTTATTCCTAGGCGGCTGGTGATACCCCAGAAGGCGTGAGTCGCTGATGTTTATTCCGGCTGCCTTTCCAGGCACAAACACTTCTTTACCTTTCACAATCCTTTGGGTGACTATGAGATCTCTTCAATCTGTTGCGATGCTTTCGGGTCTTGCTGCTTTAGTCGTTTCTCCGCTGTTCGTTGGGGTTGATGCTGCCTCGGCTCAACCTGCTCCTCGTTACGATCGCAGTTATGTGGGCGCTGGCATTTCTGGTGGTGTCCTCAGCGGTGGACAAGGCAATGATGGCACTTCCTTTGGTGGGAATGTTCAAGGGCGCTTTGCCATTCCCAATACTCCTGTGTCTGCACGGGGTTCTGTCTTGTTTACGGGTAAGAATAGTGCGATTATTCCGACCCTAACGTACGATGTGCGGTTGAACGACAAATCCAACTTGTATGCCGGAGCAGGCTACTCGTTTGTGCAAAATGGTGGGGTGACCTCTCCGATCGGCAACAAAGACGCGGCGGTGCTGACGGCGGGAGTGGAATCCGAAGTAGCGAAGGGCATCGTGGTGTACAGCGATGCCAAGTATGGCATCAATGCGTTTCGAGGTAGCGATGCGGGTGCGCTTAGCCTGCAAGCGGGGGTTGGACTGGAGTTCTAAGCTCGTTCATTGCGCCCAAAATCACGCTCTTAGAGTGCTAAAGATGCTGACATGAGGACAGGGGTCTCACTCTAGGGTGAGACCCCTGTCCTCATGTCAGCATCTGACTGGGTTCTAGGTTCATTGCTTCAAATTTGCGGGTGCAGTTGCCGATATCACTTTCCCCAGTTCATTCAACCCGAACATAATCCAATCACGTGGCAACCTCTGGCTTAAAGTCGGACTAACGGCTGTACGACAATACCTCTCAAACCCGCATTTTCTCATTCCTTTCCAGGGTGCGATTAAGTTCAACATAAAATCACTGAAAATTCAATGGAGAGATTGAGCCGATTTCTTTACACCAGAACCTCTGCGGTTTACGCAGGCGATCAGATGACTTGCAGCCGCTACCTTGAGAGATGATCACTTGCTCGCGCTAGAGTATTAGGCAGAAACATTCCGTCTAATACCTCGATTTAGAATGTTAGACCGACAACTTTCTGCCTAATCACCAATTAATTTTGGGATCTTAGGCTGACCATATTCCGCCTAACTGCACTAATTTGGGATCTTAGACAGAAACATCAGCCTGATAGATAGTTAGCTGGCTCTAACTTCTACATGGAGAGGATCTACCTAATCCTTTTGTCGTAAATCAATGTGTTTGAGAACATGCTCTCAAACACATCTAGCGTTCTAAATTCCAGCTAATAAAAATTATTAGTGAAGTTCTAGGAGCCTTACTCTAAAATGCATCAGTATGTAGATGATACAGAATACGCAGTTCGTGGACTAATTGATCTAATTACTACTGAGGAGAGACAGCTTACTCAACTTCAAAGCCATTATGAGGGGCTGAGTAGCAAAGAAAAAGATCTTAAACAGTGGCTTCTAGATGCACCACTTAACGATGATGTAGTTCCTTTACAAGAGCAAGCTATGGCTATAACTTGGCACAAGACTCGTGAAGAGTTAGCTGATTTGCAAAAGCAAATTATGGCGTTGCAAAGCTCAATTGATGCAAAAAGTGTTTCTATTGATGCTTTATGTGTTGCTATTCTTCAAATTGCCAAACAAGGAATATCTACTGTACATAGTAATCTAAGCAAATGTCCTGATGGAAGAATTATAGGGACAGGAACAGACGCAGAAAAACTTAAAAATGTGATTTGGCAGGCTCGAAATCAATCAGTGCATTATGAGGAAGGAAATTTCAGCTCGGCTGTAACTACTTGCTTTGCTAAATTGGAGGCTTCGTGTGGCAGTCAGTTTTCTTTAGCTCTGAATTCAGGTAAAAATTTAGCTCATGATGTTATCCAAGAATTAGGTTGGAAAGATTATTCAAAATATGAATCTGATATACAAAGCCTATTTTGTTAGTACCGTCGGCAGCGGTTGCGGCTGCTTGGCGCAACCACTGACCTAGATCGTTATGTTGCAAAATGAAATACAGAAACACATGAACGACACCAAAGAAATTCTTACTAAGAAAGGAATAATTAAAAATGTATTTGATTATCAAGGACTAGATACAGAGTTGATAAATATTTATCAACATTTTGAAAAAAAGTTTCAAGAATTATGCCAATCATATGCTGACGCATTTCATCTAGATAATTGCGTTTTCTACATAAGCAACAACAACAGTTGCAATGCTTTTGCAGCAAAAATTGAAAATCATAATATTATAGCAATTACTAATGGATACCCTGTCTTAATAAAAGACAAGTTTGATGATAAATTCTTTTCAAACAGCCTATTTATTGCCTTTATTAACGAAAAGTCTATTTCAGAGGCTTATTGTGATCTCCATGAAGACCAATACTTTAAATTTAGTGAATTCGTGTTGAATTGCTCAGTTAAATATACCTTTAGCCATGAATTTCGACACATTTTACAGTTTAATAGCTTTGATATATTCAAGGACTTTTTATATGCTGAAAATCTAGATAAAAATAGCTTTGACATGAAGAAACATGCGTGGGAATTTGATGCAGATAGAATGGCATCTTTTGAGGTAATTAAGTACACATTTAGAATCTATAGGAACCTAAAGAACAGAGACAATGAAAAACTTAAGTGTATGTTTTACATCGCCTTGGCAAGCATAGTCATTACAAAAAATCTATTTTATTTCGGAGTGATAGATCAAATAACCCAAGATTATACTATTAATAAGCAAGATTTTTATACAAAGCGATTCTCACACCCTCATCCGCTAGTGAGGATACATAATATGGTTGAACATTCCTACAATAATATTAAACATGATTTCCCTGAACTAGAAATTGATTTTCAACAACTCTTGAATAATGTTCTAGGGATTTCGAGACTGTATTTCAACAATCTCATTCCAGGTCAAAATGCAATGCAAAACTATTTTGAAGACGCAAGTAGATTCGCAGACGACATAAATGAATACAATGGAGAACTATATGATTTTGCAATCAAAGACAAGTCCATTAAAAGACTATTGAAAAAGCGCGGAATAAAATTATAAGCATGAGTAACAAAACAGATAAAATTAAGAGTTTTGCTAAAGGTCGCCTGCTAAAGCAATTAAGCTTAAAGGATATGGATATAAAAGCAATTATTGCTAAAAACAGATAAAAGGTGATCGTCAAAGCTTGTCGTGTTTTTTGCAGCATAACAATTCGCTTGGAGCAAACTGCCGAAAGATTCTAGTGCATCGCGGAGATTGCTTGCAGCCAATCAAGTGAAGCGTTATATGGCTGAGTCTGTTGGTAGGAGATAGCACCACAAGCCAGCTTGTTTAGAGTTAAATTTGGCTATTCATAGAGCTACTAGAAAGGCTCAGAACGGGAATACTCTTTATTGAGAACTACTGCTCTTAGCAAAAAAGAAAACCTGCTCATGCCGCTATCGCCTATTAAATGGTTTACCGATGGAAAAATAAAATGGCTATCTGAATATGGTGGCAAGATAGATCGCGGATTGCTAGAAATATTTAATTGGGAAGGCGATTACCTATGGAGCCGAGAGTTCGATCCACCTCCCAATAAAGCAGGAGTTTACATATATATTCACGAGGGGACTGATGATTTTCTCTACGTAGGTCAAACTAAAAATATTGGGCGAAGAGCATTTAATGTAAACCATCACAAGTTAAAGTGGATTATTAACCGTCTTGAAAATTTTCCTTACGCCTCCTATGATCGCAGCAGTGTTTATGACAACATCTATGTTTACTATAAAGAAGTAAAATCAGGAGACTTTTGCAATTCTCTGAAGAGAAGCCTAATTTGGTGTGAATGCATCACTATTGGCTTACTCAAACCAGTCTTTCAAGATGATATTTCAGATATTTATGACTTTGAAACTGGTACTGGAGAACTTAGGTTCATAGACGAAGAGCTAGATGATTTAGATGAAGAGCTAGATGATGTAGACGAAGAGGATTTTTAACTATCGACAGAAGAGTAATGGTATTGTCACCTACATAAGTTAATGTTTGTGCAGTCAGCAAACTAACACTGCATGGCAGCGATCAGACGAAAGCTACTTATGTGGAGTTCTAGGGTATCTGCTACCGCTCTATTTTGCTGTTATGCTCCCTCTAGTCTTACTGAAAATGCAACCGATCTCAAGAAGCACTCAGTTCACACTACTGGAGCAATGGGCTTCTGACATCACAGGAAAATTGGTCTCAGAATATTTTGAAGAACAAGTCAGACAAACTTTCAAGAACATGAAAATTACTTTGCAAGCAAACAGTTTTTTGAAATTCATTTAGGCAAGGATTTTCAGCCCATTTTGTATAGTTGTCGCCATTTCCTTTAGGACAAAGGTAGAGGGATGATGCCTTCGTTTAGAATTTTTACTCTTGCTTCTCCGTCCTAACCTAGGTGGCAACAGCTATACTTCTTTACCCTTATATTGGTATTGGCTCAATCTCGTTTACGGTTCAAAAGCTACAGGAATGGCAGATGGAACGGTTCATCGCAAGCCATCACTAATGACCACTGTTTTTCATATGTTAAAACCCAATACTTCTCGGATAAGGCTTAAGCGGAGTCAGAAATAGCAAAAAGCAGTTGCGGTCGCTGAGTGCCCTGATGGAGATGATGTTTCTTCTTGCTAGGAAATTTTGACCTGGGCTTTTTGACGACTCTGGGATTCACTCTGCCTTGACGGGGTGGCAGTTGAGCGTCGAGAATTTCGCGCATCAACCAACTCCAAAAAGGGGAAGCTCATCGGTCGCTGCACTTTGAAATTTAGCCACAGCCCGACGGAGCACCTGCAAGGTTCCAGTAAAACTCAACCGCAAGGGTGAAATCCCTTCTAGTTGTGCCGCTTGCACCATGAGTGAACGGACTGCCCAATGTCCCAGCAATACCCCATAAATCTCTTGCACCACCTCACGGGGTTTAAGCGAACGAATGGGTACTTTACGTCCCAGTAAGTGGGTTTTTACTTCATCAAGGGTGGTTTCAATCTCCCAGCGCTGATGATATTGCTGAGCTAACAACAGAGCTGGAAACGCTTGAGCGTCAAGCAAACTGGTAACCAATCGGTAACTGAGGGGTTGCTCTGATTGTCCGGTTGCCTCGATGGTGTACTCAATGACTCGCACTTGAATTCGAGTGGCTCCCTTTTTCTTGGATTTGCGATCTGGATAAATCCAACTCAGATAGGAATCATCACCCAGGACTTGCTCGACCTCAAATTTGACGTTGGCGGGCACTCGTCCAAGGTAATGCCCACCTTGAATCAGGGTTGTTTGCACCATCCGAAACGAATGCAGTCCTCGGTCCCACATCAGTAACATACCTGCACCAATGCAGCGCAACAGCTTCAGTGCCCGTCGTCGTTCTCCCATGCGGTAGGGACAGATGAGCGCATCGGTGATCAGATGCGTTCCTGCCTCAATCAGCAACACCAATCGCACTTTAGGAAATGCGGCATGATTGCCAAAGCGACTGCCAGGATAACCAAACACACGAGCATTGCTGGGCGTATCTGGGACATCGAGCAATGTGCCATCGACTGCCATCAATCGCAACCCACCCAGAAATGCTCCAGGCGTTTCTGGAGTGGCTAACGGTCGCGCCACTTGCACAAATAACTGCCGCATCACCTGGCATCCTAATCTGGCTCGTGCCTCACTGATCGAGGCACTGTTGGGCACTTTCCAGTACTGCGATAAGCGTGTCCACTGCACGCTTAACCCATCCACCAAGTTCTTAAGCACATCTCGCATCGCCGCACTCGACCAAAAGCTGAAGGCAATTACTAAGCACACCACCAAGTGAGCAGGTAGTTTCCGCTGTCGTTGACTTTGGCAATTACTCTTAGCGATCATCTGGTGGATTAACTCGATGGGAATGGCATTTTCAATCGCTTTGAACACTTGTCCTGCTTCAATCGTGGGGGAAATCAGGGTGAATTCTCGCAGTTGCATCATGCAGCGCCTCGAAGGGATGGTACATCCTGTAATCTATCAGTTTCACCCTTAACCGAGAAGTATTGTGTTAAAACCAAGCCATAGAGATTTAAGGTTTAACTTCCATCCTGATTAATCTGCTGATACACCGTTCGCATCAAGTACTGAGCTGCCATCTCTCGAAAGCTATCATCATTCATCAAGCGTACAAAAATCTCTTCATTGTTTTCTAGGCGTTCAATGAAGAGGGTTTCGAGTTGTTTATTGAAGACCGGCTCGAAATTCTCTTCTGTATTGACTTTGGCAGATTGGCGTAATTGCTCGTTGGCAACGGCTGTTTCACGCACCTGATCGAAGAAGAGTTGGTCTGCCAGGGTAAATTCAGTACCAAAGCGGTCATTGAGTTTTTCAACCAGTGTAGAAAGCTGCACTTCATCATCTGCCTGACCAGTACCAACTTCTCTCGGTCCATAAAGGGCTACGGCTTCACCTGCCTTCAAATCGATCGCCCCTTCGCTGATTTTTTCCAAACGATAATACTTGAGCTGCACTTCATCGTCAATTTTTATCGCCGGACCATCTTGAGTCCGAGGCAATTTGGTTAATAGGTAACGACCAAAGGTGTAAAGCTTTTCTAGCTCAGAGTCCTGATACGGAATGACTTGTGAGAGGAACAAATACAAATTACGGAAGCTGGCGAGCTGGCTTTTAAATAATGCTTGTTCTTCAGCTTCTACAGCGTTATATCTCTCAACTACTCGATCGAGGATGCTATTGAGCTTCTTGTGCTCTCCGCCGGTAGGATTCATGCGGTTACGGAACCAGATTTCGCACCATTCGTTCACATCGTTGGTGTCGAGGATCGACCATGCATTGAGCCTGTAAGCTAAGTTGTTAAGCTGCTGCGGATCTGATTCTGCACCAATGGGAGTGGTTTCGTAGTAGGGCTTGAAGGCAGTGTAGATATCTTGAGGTTCGTTAATGAAGTCGAGGACAAAGGTATCTGACTTACCGGGAGTGGTGCGGTTAAGTCGGGAAAGGGTCTGTACCGCTTGAACTCCTGCCAATCGTTTGTCTACATACATGGTATGCAGTAGAGGTTGGTCAAATCCGGTCTGGTATTTCTCTGCAACTAGCAACACCTGGTATTCTTCGGTGTCGAACTTGCTGGGTAGTTCTTTCTCCTTGATGCCATCGTTCAGGCTGACTTCGGTAAACTTCTCGTCTGGCAGTTCTTTCAAGTACACTTCACCGGAGAAAGCGACCAGAGATTTGATACCGGTGTAGCCTTTTTCTTTGAGGTATTTATCAAAGGCTAGTTTGTAGCGCACTGCATGTTCTCGTGAATTGGTAACGACCATTGCTTTAGCGCGACCACCAATTTTATGAATGGTGTGGCTACGAAAGTGTTCAATGATGACCTCCACTTTTTGTAGGATGTTGTAATCGTGCAGATCGATAAAACGGGCTAGGGCACGGGCAGCCTTACGACGTGGAACTGCTGAGTCATCTCCAACCGTTTGGATGAGGTGATAGTAACGTTTGTAGTAGGTGTAGTTCTCCAGCACATCCATGATGAATTCTTCTTCGATCGCCTGCCGCATACTGTAGAGATGGAAGGGAGACTGACCATCTTCGCCGGGTTCGTCAAAAACGACCTTGGTTTTATATTTAGGAGTGGCAGTAAAGGCGAAAAAGCTGAGGTTGGGTTGCTTGGTGCGCTTTAGCTGTTCCCGCAACATGGCTTGTTTGGCTTCATCGCTTAAGTCCTCTTCTTCTATATCGAGCAGTTGCTCAGCGATCGCGGCTTCAATTCCCTCTTTATTGAGAACCTTGCGGAGTTCCATCGCTGTTTCGC
>JAHHHP010000075.1 GCA_019359275.1 Myxacorys chilensis ATA2-1-KO14
AGAACCGTTGCATCTGTTGCTCGACTTTAGGGGAGTATGGTTGCATAGCAGCACAGCAGTGAGATGGCTGCTTCCAAGCCTATCACCTTTCCCTTTTCCGCCGGTCTTATTTAATCCACGTTCCTAATCAAAGATTTCTAATCAAGGAGGGTAGAGGATGATCTCGGAAGCAGCCATTTTAGAGACTCTTAAGAAGCTGTCAAATGCTGCAAAGCTGGAGGTACTTCACTATGCTGAGTTTTTGGTAGCCAAAGAGTTAGAGAATAGCGTTGAAAATGCTGAAAAGAAGCGTCAAGCAGGTGCTTTGAAAGGAACGTTCGTTCTACCACTCCCTGATGATTTTGATGAACCTCTTGACGATTTTAAGGAGTATATGGAATGAGTCTGCTACTGCTAGACACTCATGCGTTTATTTGGTTCTCGGAAGGCGATGCCAATGTATCAATTGCACTAAGAGAGCAGATAGAATCGGCTAACCAAGTTTGTGTGAGCATTGCTAGTTTCTGGGAAATAGCTATCAAGCTCCACATCGGCAAACTTGCACTTCAGACTGACTTTGCAACGATCGAGGCTAAACTCGCTCCCGCAGGAATTACGTTGCTGCCGATCTTGTTCATCGATACTGTTCAAGTTCGTCATCTTCCGTTGCATCATCGAGATCCATTTGGTTGCTTCGCAGTTCCTGAAGGGTAATCGCCTTTTGATTGCTCAAGCCATTAACCGAGCAATGACTGTAGTCAGCCGAGATACTCACTTTGATGCTTATCCAGTTGAACGATCGTGGATATAGAAAAGCCCAAATTTTCTACTCTCATGGCTCGATTTTGCACAGAATTTTTGTAAACGAAGCAGCAAAAAGCCTGATGATTTGACTTCTGAGGGCGATGGTTGAGGCTCAGAGCTTGGCGGTTGGAGCAAATTGCTCGACGTTCCGGGTTCTGAGCTTCATTTTTGGAGCAAAAAGCCTGAAGTTTCGAGTTCGGAAGGCGGAGTTCCGGGTTCGGAAGGTGAAGTTCCAGGTTCGAAAGGCGGAGTTCCGGGTTCAGAAGGCGGAGTTCCGGGTTCAGAAGGCGGAGTTCCGGGTTCGGAAGGTGAAGTTCCGGGTTCTGAGGGCGAAGTTTTAGGTTCGGAAGGCGGAGTTTTAGGTTCGGAAGGCGAAATTTCGGGTAAAAAGGTCGAAGGTTTGCGTTCAACACTCAAAACGTTGAGATTAGAACGTAAGCAGTTGCCTAATACTCTCGGCATTCCGGGTTGAGAGCCTGTAGGTTGGAGATTGAGATGGAAACACGGAACGTCAAGTCTGTGTCTATCCGTCGATCGTGTTGTTTGCCCTTCCACTAAACTTCTTCTATGCCAGCTACGCCCGAAAGCCTCCAGAAATTTGTCCGTTACTGTCAGCAGCATCTCAAAGGTGATGAGAAGGGGGAGTCACAGAACTTTCTCGGTCACGCTTCACGTGTGCCAAAGGCAACGCTTCTTTCAGGCGTTTGGGCACGAAGGGGCGATCGAGGCAGGGGCAACGCTGGAGCAACGGGTGAAAAAGGGCAGCAAAAAAGGGAATACGGGCTTTGCAGATCTGGCTTGGAAGCCTCATTTATTGATTGAGATGAAGAAGCGGGGTGAAGATCTCAACAAGCACTCGATGACTTACTCGAAAAACTTCTGACGTTAAACTTAGAACTAGCAGACAAAGAAAAGCGAGGCGAGGCAGTAGTTGGACCCTGCGCTCCGACGCAATCAATATCAACGTCTTGAGAGGTAATCACCGTGACGACAACCATCAACCTACAAATCTCCTCAAAAGCCCTCATTCAAGCCGTGACCTCACTTGATCTTGAGTCCAAACAACACTTGCTCGATGTCATCGAACAGCAAGTCTTTGAAGCCGAAGAAGCACGCTACGTAGAGGACTCTGAAACGCAAGCTGAAATGGAAGCCGTCAAAATTGAGTACCAACAAGGCGAATTTATGACTGTTGATGACTTTATTCAGGCACAGTCAAGCTGAACTGGGGCAAGTAAGATGTCTTACTCAGTTGTTATTTCTAAGTCAGTTCAGAAGCAGATCAAGCAACTTCCAGCCTCGATCAAGCTAAAAGTGCAAGAGAAAATTGTATTGCTTCAATCAGACCCTCGCCCTTCTGGAGTTGTAGAGCTAAAGGGCTACGAAGGTCAGTACCGATTGAGAGTTTGTGACTATCGCATCAGATACGAAATCCTTGAAGCCTCGAAGATTCAGATTTTCAGTGCAAACATCGGAGTGATGTCTATAGAACTTAGTGAACCGACTGTGCAGCGATCGCTTGGATAATCAGCAAATTATCAGTTATCAGGAGGTTTATGAGTAGCCCAATCATCACAAAAGTCATTGAAGAAATGAATGATTTACCCGATGACTTACAACATCAGGTTTTGAACTTTGTTGTGACTCTGCGACAGCAACATCTACAACCCTCTGGTGATGCTTGGAATGTGCTGGAATCCCTCACTGGAACTGTTGAAGCTCCTACCGATTGGTCAGCCGAACATGATCATTACCTCTACGGCACACCTAAACGGCAGGAAACCGAATCATGACGGTCAGTATGAATCTAATAGCTGTTTAAGAAGCTGTTCAGGAAAGTGTGGCATGAATCTTAGCGTTAAAGAACAACTACTGAGAGAGATACAAAAAACACCTGACTCTACACTCAAAGAAGTTCTAAATTTTCTACTGTTTATCAAGACTAGAGAACTTCAACAAGAGCAACTAGAGATTAGCCTGTTAAGCGAACCAAGTTTGGTAGAAGAGTGGCTGACCCCTGAAGAGGACGAAGCATGGCAGCATTTGTAAAAGGCGATATTGTCGTTTGTAGTGCAATTCCTTCGGAGAGCTAAGCCAATACACTCCAAGCCTCGCCTTTCACCTTCCGATCTCGAAATTCCGCCCCTTTAACCCGAAACTCCGCCTTGCGAACCTGGAACTCCGCCCTTCAAGCTTGAAGCTTCGCCTTGCAATCCTCACCCTTCGCCTTCTGAACCTGGAACTTCGCCCTCAGAGTCTAAAACTCCGCCTTCCGAACCCGAAACGCCAAGATTAGAACCCGAAACGCCACCTTCCGAACTCGGAACTCCGTCTTCTGAATCCAAAATTCCGCCTTCCAAACCTAGACCTCCGACCTCCGAACTCGGAACTCTGAGATCAGAACCTGAAACATCGCCTTCCAAACCCGAAACTCCGAGATCAGAACCTGAAGCCCTGTCTTCGGAACCCGCCGCAAAGAAACGAACCCTCGCCCTTCACTGTTGCTAGAATTTATCCTTAATTTAGATCCATAACTTTCCTCAATTTACCGTTATCGACCGACTTGAGCGAATCGCTTAACTTAGAGGTGTCAACAACGAAAGCCGCATCAAACAAGGCTTTCCGAAGCTTCTCAAATAGGAGACACCTGAAATGAAACGTCAATTCTTAGCAATTTTGGCTTTGACCTCGATCGTCGCAGGCAGCACCGCCTTATCATTACCCGCACAAGCCGGGGCAACCTGCCGCGAAGCACCCGGCAAATTTTCTTACGATCGCAAAGACTTCAATTACTGGGAACATCCCTTCGCTTGCGATAACAATATCGGCAAGATGTCACAAGGTCAGGCAAATGCCTTCTGCAAAACGATGTTCGGTTTTTATGCGATTGGAAAGTTTGTAACTGCAAAAGGTGTTCCCCGGAATCCGCACATCTGGGGACATCTTAATAACCGTCTCTGCGTCTACAACACCAACAAGTGAGCTTGCAGCGATCGCACATCTGGCATCGATGGGCAGCGTCCGAATCAATGCCAGATGACCTCCAAATCAGTTCAATCCCGACTCAATCCCTTGGCAGAACGGCTCCTGACATCTAGATCAGGAGTTACGAATCAGATCGGCGACGCCGTACAAGCTAATTAATAACAGAACTGTAGCCGCTACCTGAGTCGGGCGAGGGCGAGGCTCTGAAACTCGGGCTTCTCTCACCAAAATCGAGGCACAAGCGCCAATGGTGTAAATCAACCCCAGCAATAGATAGGGCGATTCTGGAATCACAAGCCATACGGCAAACAGTACCATCGACAACGCCAGCATGATCGTCTCAATCAACTGAGGGGGATTGTATTGCCCCATACTCAACCCAAACCAGAAATTGCGCCACAGCCTCATCGGTCTCTCCGTCAACTTGCCTCTATTAAGGTTTATCAGGCTTGAGTACTCTTGTTCAAGTAGTCAAGGGCTTCTTCTGTCGAAAGTTGAGGAAAAGACTGATAAAACCGACTCACACTCAGAAATCGAGTGGGCGTTGCCAGCACGATCACGCGATCGCACCACTCCTTTAGCACATCCCTCATTGACTCAGGCACCACTGGAGCGCAAATCCAGATCTCACGAGGATTTTGCTCTCGCAGCGCTTTCGTCGCCACTGCGATCGTCATTCCCGTCGCAATCCCGTCATCAACCAGCAGCGCGATCGCGCCTTCTGCGCTCAAACCGGGACGCTGAGAAAATTGCGCTAACTGCTGTTGAGCTTTGATTTGTGCCCGTTCCACCACTTCCTGCCATTCATCTGGACCAATCGAGAGCCGAGTCGGGGTTCGGATGATGTGTCCATCGGCCGTCACGGCCCCGATCGCCAATTCCGGCTCACTCGGACGAGTAATTTTTTTCGCCACCAACACATCAAGCGGGCACCCAAGCGATCGCGCTACCGGCAGCGCGATCGGCAATCCCCCTCTTGGCAATGCATAGACAATGCTCCGGTGCGGCTCGGTCACGGTTTGCATTTCTTGTAAAACGGCTTGAGCCAGTTGCACCCCAGCCGCGTCGCGATCGCTAAATAAAATCGGATTTTGGGCACTTTGGAAGAGTTGCATAACACCTCCTCATTGAGAGCAGCTTTATCTTTAGCATAGGTGGATCAGCAACGGATGGGGTGCCGTTTGCAAATTAGGGGCGTTGGCCTAACATTGAACTAACGTTGGTGCTGTCTGACCAGATTCGAGATCGCCCACATCAATGCCTCTGACTCTACAGGCTTCGGGGCATGATGCTGAAATCCAGCCGCGATCGCTTGCTGCCGATCGTGGTCTCCCGCATAAGCTGTCAGAGCGATCGCCAAAACGTCTTTACCGTGAGGCATAGCGCGGATCTGTTGGATCAGCGCATAGCCATTCATATCGGGCATCCCAATATCACTGACCAACACATCAAACCTCGTTTGCCCAAAAACACGCAATGCTTCGGCGGCGGAAGACACAGCGGTAACGATTGCCCCTGCCTGCTCCAGAATGAAGACAACCAATTCGCGAGAATCTGCCTCGTCATCGACCACCAGCGCCCGAAGATTGGTCAGCAATGGGGCAGGAGTTATGAGGCGTGAGACAGGGCTATCATCCTGGATTGGGTCGTCTGTCTTCATCAGGGGCAACCGGACGGTCAAAGTTGCGCCCAGTTCTTCGCCAAGACTATCTGCCCCAACCGTGCCACCATGCAGTTCGACCAGATGACGCACGATCGCCAGCCCTAACCCCAATCCGCCAAACTTTCGAGTGGTCGTGCTATCTGCCTGACGAAAATAGTCAAACACATGGGGCAAAAAGTCAGGGTTAATGCCTTTGCCAGTATCGCTCACGGTGATTTGAGCATATTTGGCAATTGTCCCGTGTCCGTGATCGTCTTCCACTACTGAGGACAGCTTGATTTCAACTCGCCCTCCGGGTTGGGTGAACTTAATCGCGTTGGTCAGAAGGTTCCAAATGACCTGCTGGAGGCGACCCGCATCACCCGAAACTTGAATCTGGGAGCCGGGAGTTTGATCGGTAGTTTCTTCAAACTGAAGGTCAATCGATTTCGCGATCGCGGACAATCGCACCGTTTCAATCGCCGCTTGAATGGTTTCTGCAAGATCCACGGCAGTCGGCGTGAGATGCAGCTTGCCCTGTAAAATCCGGGAAATGTCTAACAAATCTTCAATGAGTTGCGCTTGCATTTTGGCATTGCGTTCGATCGTATCGAGCGCATGAGCCGTTTTCGTAGCATCCAACTTGCCGCCGCGCAGCAGCTTTGACCAGCCCAAGATCGGATTGAGCGGCGTTCGCAGTTCGTGAGACAGCACCGCGAGGAACTCATCTTTGACTCGGTTTGCCGCTTCAGCCTGACTGCGGGCACTTTGTTCTGCTTCATAAAGATGGGTACGCACGATCGCTTGGGCACACTGCTGCGCCAGCGACAGAATGAACGCTTGATCCTCTTCATTCAATTGTTGCGGCTCGCTGAACCCAAAAGACATGCCGCCGACTGCCCGACCTTCTACTATCAGGGGCACTGAGATCCACGCCCCAAGATTGTGCTGAGCATATTGCTTCGTCAAATGAGGATAGCGGACTGCGCGTGCGGCTGAAGGCTCCGCCCAAATCGGTTCTCCAGTCCGTACGGCTTGGGCTAAGGGAATGGGTGCATTGAGAGAAAACCGCTCAAATCCCTCAAACTGGTTGGCGGTGCCCCCAACGGCGCGAACCATTTCTAGTTCAGTGCCGCTTTCGTTTAGCAGAGCAATCATCGCAAAGTTCGCACCCAAGGCAGCAATGCCCTGATCCACAATGACTTCAGACACTTGTGCTGGCGTGAGTGACTCAGACAGGGCAGCCGTCACAGACTGAAGACGGGAGACTCGCTCGGCTGACTGCTCGGCGGCTTGTTGGGCTTGCTGAGCGTCTTGAAAAAGGCGAGCATTGTCGATCGCGATCGCGGCTCGGTGAGCAATATCTTCTGCCAGCGTCAAATCTGATCCGCTGTAGCAACGATCGGATTCAGCCGTCGCCAACGTAATGGCTCCTAAAATCTGTCCACGGGCTATTAGGGGGCACATAATGCAAGACTTCAATCCGAGTTCGCGCAGAAGACTCAAATGTTCTGCATCCTGAGCCAGTCGCTCTAATATTGCATCTGGAATCTCAGCCACGATTTCTGCTTGTCCGGTTCGTAGAACTTTGGATACTCCCTCTGCCTCAGCAAGCTGTTTAGGATAGCGCCGATACACTTCCCAGGCTAAATTCACCTTCTCTGCATCGCAGTGAGCCACAGCGACCCGATGAATGGATTGATTGTCCTGGAGCAGATCAACCGCGCACCAGTCGGCAAAGAACGGCACGACCAAATCGGCAACGCTTGCCAAAGTGCGTTCATACTCCAGCGAGGATGCCAGCGCCATCGTGACTTCCCCTAAAAATGACGATCGCCGCTGGTCGGCTTCGGCTTCTAGGCGGGCAGTTTGCTCTCGAATCAGTTGAGCACGTTCGGCTTCGGCTTGTTTGCGCTCTGTAATGTCTTTGTTGATGCCCACCAAAAAGAGCGGATTCCCAGCTTGGTCGTACACCGTCTTTGCAGTCGTTTCGATCGGCAGTGCCGAGCCATCTTTGCGCCGACAGGAAATTTCACCACTAAAGGCTCCAGTTTCCTCGATCGACCGAATAATCTCAGCTGTCCTGGTGAGTTGAATGTCTGGATGGTGGAAAAAATTAAGGGGTTTGCCGATCGCTTCTGCTGCCGAGTAGCCAAAAATCTGTTCGGCGTTGCCCAGCCAGCGTTGAATTTTGCCCTCCAAATCGGTCAACAAAATGGCATCCGGCATCTGCTGCAACGCCGCATCTGAAATTAGCAATTCTGCTTCAGCTTGTTTGCGCTCTGTAATATCGTGCATGACGACCACCGCGCCTTGAACATCTGCGTCTTCAGAGTTGCGCTTTGTGCGAATCGCTTGCCCACTGGCAAGCAGCGTCCGGGCGGTTCCGTGCTTGGGCGCAATCACCATTTCAGCGTTGTCAACCGATAGTCCTTGCAATGCCCGAAACAGCGGAATCTCGGCTTTAGACATCCGCGTCTTGCCATCTGGCAGGTAGAGGTCATAGTACTCTGCCCATTGCTCTGGCGGCAGCGGCTGCTCTGGCAATCCGTGAAATTTTCGGGCTGCCCGGTTAAATAAGGTCAGAACTCCCTCAGCATTACACGCTACGATGCCTGCCTGAACGTTATCCAACAGTGCCTGGAGTAATTCTTGTTCTTCCTGAAGGGCGGCTTGGGCTTGCTGCCGCTCAGCAATTTCTAGCTGAAGCAATTTGTTGGTGTTAGAAACCTCAGCGGTGCGTTGCTCAACTAGATGTTCTAACTGACTTTGCGCCTGTTGCCGTGCCACCTCGGTTTGCTGACGCTCTAACTCAGTTGCGATCCGCAGCGCAAAGATGGGAAGCAATGTCTCGGCAAGCTGGACGTTTTCAAGGGGCTGGCTGTGCATCACGCCTAGCAGCCCGAGGGGTGTGCCAATAGAGTCATAAAATGGAATGGCAATATAGCTTTCGACGTTCAGCGGTTCCAACAAGGGAGCATTGGGAAAGCGAGCTTGCACCCCCTTGGGATAGCAGCACATTTTTCGCTGCCGAATTACCTCTTGACAGGGAGTATCTTTCAGCAAGTAGGCAAAGTTATCAATGATCTGACCGCGATCGCAGGCAGCGATCGTTTGAATCGTTTCTAAATTTTCTTCCGCTAATAAGCCAATGTAGGCGTAGTCTACCCCTAAAACTTTTGTGAAATGTTGAACTAGGGCATAGAAAAATGCCTCGCCTGTAACGGCAGCGACTCCCTGAGTCATCTCTAACAGGGCAGCATCAATTTGGGATATTTTACGTGCGGTGAGCCGTAGCTCTAGTTCATCGACCACCATTGCTGCTAGATCTACCAGCGTTGCTTGTTGGTCAGTGGTGAGGGCAGGGCGCGGTTTTGTATCGAGTAAACAGAGCGTGCCTAAGATATAGCCATCCTGGGTGAGCAAAGGCGCACCTGCATAGAAGCGCAGTCCCGGTTCATTTAGCACGAATGGATTGCAGGTGAGGCGATCGTCTTGGCGGGTGTCCGGAATCACTAACACATCGTTAGACAACACAGCAAAGCTGCAAATAGTAGCATCCCGTTGGACTTCGCGAAGGTCAAAGCCATAGCACGACTTAAACCAAGCCCTCGATTCATCGATCAGAGACACCAAGGCAATCGGCATATCAAACAGACGCGCTGCCAATGCCGTAATGCGATCGAAGGCGGCTTCAGGCAGAGTATCGAGAATTTGATAGCGCCGCAGTGCCTTTAACCGCACCGCCTCGTCGGTGGGTAGCGGACTGGTCATTGGGGTTGGCTTTGGCAAGGCTTCAGTCATAGCGTTAAGGGAGCGGTTAAGTCAGAATCTAGAGCAGCAAGGACGATTACTTTGATTACTAGTCGGTCTCGCGATTAAGCTGTGTCGCCAACGCCGCGATCGCGGCGATCAACATCTCCGGCTCTACAGGTTTAGAAAGATGCCGTTGAAACCCTGCCGCGATCGCGTGTTGAGCATTGATTTCTCCAGCGTACGCGGTGAGCGCGATCGCCAAAATCTGCTCGCCCTGCGGCATGGCTCGAACTTGCCGAATCAGCCCATACCCATCTATCTCTGGCATGCCAATGTCACTGACTAGCACATGGGGTTGAGTCTGGGGCAGCGCGGCTAGAGCAGCGATCGCAGAGCCAACGGAAGTGACGGTCGCACCCGCCTGCCTCAAAATAAAGGCACTCAATTCTCGCGTGTCGGTGTCATCATCGACTAACAAGATTCGGAGATGACTGAGGGGATGGGGTGAGGAAGTCGAGGAAAACTGCACTTCATTTTGCATCGTTTCCTCTTGTTTGAGCAGAGGCAGTTTAACAGTGAAGGTTGCGCCCTGCCCCTCTCCGGCACTTTCAGCCCCAACCGTACCGCCGTGCAGTTCGACCAGATGCCGCACGATCGCGAGTCCTAACCCCAAACCGCCAAACGTTCGAGTCGTCGTCCCATCGGCCTGGCGGAAGTACTCAAACACATGAGGCAAGAAGGATGCGACAATGCCTCTGCCCGTGTCATTGACTTGAAGTTGAGCGTGCGAAGCAGTGTAATTCAACCGAATCTCTACCCGCCCGCCTTCAGGCGTAAACTTGACAGCATTAGATAGAAGATTCCAGATCACTTGCTGGAGGCGAGCAGAATCTCCTAACACCTGTCCGGCAATTGGTTTTAGTAGGGTATGAACTTGAATTGACTTGGCTTCTATTGCTAGTCGCAGGGTTTCAAGTGACGCCTCAAGGGTCGCCTCAAGATTGACCGGAGCCATCTTGAGGTTGAGTTTGCCTTGCAGAATTCGAGAGACATCCAACAGATCCTCAATCAGTTGGGTTTGCAGCTTGGCGTTGCGCTCGATCGTCTCCAGCGCATGAGCCGTCTTTATCGAATCCAACTTGCCAGCGCGCAGCAGCTTTGACCAGCCCAAAATCGGATTCATCGGCGTGCGCAACTCGTGAGACAGCACCGCCAAAAATTCATCTTTGATGCGGTTGGCAGCAACTGCTTGCTCTCGTGCGGCTTGTTCACGGGCAAGCAATTGCTCACGCTCAGCTTCAGCACGCTTCGTTTCGCTAATGTCGCTGACTAGCACGACAAAGCCTTCCACCGTTCCTTGAGCGCCAAAGCGAGGAACATAATTGACATGGACGTAACGAGTGCCAACGGACGCGTAAGGCACTTCAGCTTCAAAGCTGGCTTGCTGCCCTGACAAGACCTGTTCAATATGCGGACGAATCACATCGTAAGCCTCTTCTCCCAAGACCTCGCGCACATGCTTGCCATAGATCTCGTTGGCAGAATGACCAAACCACTCTTCATAGGTGTGGTTGTTAAAGCGGTAGCGTTGTTCTGAGTCTATAAACGAGATCAAGACAGGCAACGTGTTGGTAATCAAACGGAGTTCTGCTTCTCGTTGCCGCAGAGCCTCTTCGACCTGTTTGTGGTGGGTAATGTCGATCGCGGTTCCGATAAAACTCATCACCCGCCGGGACAGCCCTTCCCCCTCGAATTGCGTCAGCCCATTCGCTAATACCCAACGCTCGGTTTGATCAGCCCACACGATGCGGTACTCAATGTCATAAGTCCCCAAACTTCCAGGATCGATCGCCGCGTTGATCGCCTCTGCGACACGCGCTTGGTCATCCGGGTGAATGCGATCCATCACGGCTGAGAGCGGCAGCAGCACCACGTCAGGCGGCTCACCCCAAATCTCGCGCATCCGCTCGTCTAGCTCGACGAGGTTCGTGCCAAGGTCATAGCGCCACATTCCCAGGCGACCTACCCCGATCGCAAGCTGCGCGCGTGCCTCACTTTGACGCAAAGACTCTTCTACTTGTTTACGATCGCTGATGTCAGCAAGTGCGCCAGGAAAGGCGACGGGTCTGCCCTGCGAGTCATACTCAACTCGACCTCGCGCGGCCACCCAGCGCACCTCGCCCGTCACCGTCTGAACGCGGTACTCTGTGACAAACTCCCCGCCTGTCTCGATCGCACGATAAATTGCCGCTAAGATGCGAGGTCGGTCGTCCTCGTGGATCGCATTGATAAACTGCTCTAGCGGTAGACCCATCGCCGCCTCGTTTGGGTCAACGGCAAAGAGGCGAGCGAAGGCTGCATTGACGGTGACGCAATTCTCTAGGATATTGAACCGCCAGGTGTAAATTTCTCCAGCTACCAGAGCAGACTCTATCTGCACATGGGCATCCCGCAACGCTTGGTCGGCTCGCTTGCGATCGCTCACATCGATCGTGACCCCCAGAACTTGATGAGGTATCCCGTCTGCAGTGCGATTGAAAACAACACTTTGAGAATAGAACCAACGCCATGCACCATTGGCATGGTGAGCCTGATATTCAATGCTGAGCACCGCATCCTCTGGCGCTGTAGAGAATTCTTCAAAGTAAGCGTAGACACGCTCTAAATCGTTGGGGTGAACAATGGTCGGAACCACAGCCGTTCCCATTGCCTGAACTTGCTCAGGGGTGTAGCCCAACAAGTCTGTAATTTGGCGATTGGTGTAAGTAATTCGCTGTTCGATCAGATCATGCACAAATAAGATACCAGGCATGGTTTCAGCAATTTGCTGCCGATAGCGCTGGCTTTCCTCTAACTGGGCTTCGATCGCTTTCCGTACAGTGATGTTCTCAAACACTAATCCCAAACATTGATTGGGTAGCGAAAATGCCTTCAAGCTATACGTTCCTGCGGTAATGCCGTCCTCACTGTATTGCACTTCTCCTAAATCGAGCGATCGCCCCGTTTGCACAACGTCGGCATACTGTTGAACCAGCGGCGACTGCACAAGAGCCGGAAAATGCTCTGCCATCCTAGTGCCAATCAGCGATTCAAAATCAACCCCTGTAGCAGCCGAGGCCGCCGGGTTAGAAATTAGCAACCGGAAGGAGCCGAGATTGCAAACGTCTTCTAGCTGCCAGACCACAATTCCAACTTGGACGTCGCGAACGACGCTGGCGTAAAGCTGCAAGCGCTGCTCTGCCTGTTTGCGTTCAGTGATGTCCCGATGAGTGCCCCAAGCTCGCACTAGCATTCCATCTTCAATGACGCCAACCAAGTTATTCAAGAAGACCTTGGGGTTGCCAGATTGATCAACTTCATAAGATTCGGCGTCAATCAGCCGATAGCCTGATCCAATAAAGGCTTTTAGATAGTCAGTATTGTGAGCGTCCGACTGAACGAGAAACGCGCCGAGCTTGGCTCCAACAAGACCTTGAGGTGAAGAAACACCATACATCTGCGCCATCATCTGATTACACTCTGACAGATAGCCATGTTGGTAGAAGCGCTGAATCTGCTCGTCTTCGGAGCAGCAAATCGGCACGGGTTCTTCCAATTCAAAGCACCAAATGGCTTCCGAGCTTTGCGCAATAAATGCTCGATAGCGTTCTTCGCTGCGTTGAAGTGCTATTTCAGCTGGTTTGGGTTCAGTAATTTTCGTTTCATAAGCATTAGCATTGGCAATGACCGTAGCGACATTACTCGCGATTAAATCAAAGAAGCCTCGATAATCGTCATCAAATTCTCGTCGAGGACTAATGCCCAGCACTAGCAGTCCAACGACTGGCTGCCTTGGTCCTGACGGGCGTAAGGGCAAGACGATCGCAGCATCGGGTGCATCCTCCCATCCGCCTTCCGGTAGGGCTTTCAACTGAGCCGTCAACCCATTAATCTGGTGAGCCTGACCTGTGGTTTTGACCTCCGTCAAATGCCAAACATCTGTTGCTGTCGCTAAGTCCACCTGTTGCGGACTCGCGATCGTTCCCGCTTCCATTCCCGCTGTGCCTGCTAAATACGCTCGACGGCCTCCAGCCTCAACCACATACAGCAACGCAAACGGAAGGTCATAGGAGTTTTGTGCCAAGGTTTCTACAGTCAGCGTACAGGCGGATTGCACCGTTTCTGCTTGACCCGTGTTAACAGACAGTTCCCGCAACGTTTTTAGCCTGCGATCGCTCAACACTCGCTTTGTCGTCTCAGTACAAGTGCAGAATACGCCTCCGATCCCTCCACTCTCATCTTGAATCGGGCTGTAAGTGAAGGTAAAGTAGGTCTCCTCGGCATAGCCGTTCCGAGTGACAATCCGTTGAACATCTTCTAAACAAGTAGACACACCCGTTTCTCGGACGCTGTCTAAGAGAGAAGCCATCCTATTGCCATCCTCTGCCCAACATTCGCGCCCTGGCCGACCCAAACACTGAGGGTGATTCGTCTGTTCTAGAAGGCAATAGGCATCGTTGTAGAACCACAGGTAGTCACGTCCCCACCAAAGCGCGATCGGTTGCGGAGACCCCAAGCAGAGGCTGACGGCGGTTCTTAAGCTTTGCGGCCACTCGCTGATAGCACCTGTTAAGGGTTGCGACCCGTCAGCGTTGCCCCACCCGAAGCGTTCCCGCAGCATTGCCCTCATTTCGCCCTCGCCTGCAAATAGACTCTCCATTTCTGCTGTCTTTCCGCCGTCGATCACAGTCCCTCTCTAAAATCTTTAATAAAATACCGAACCGGTCATAGCTGCTGACTCGCGGGGTCATTGGAGACGAAGTGAATTCTCCGATTAAGACGACCTTCAGAAGTGCTTACAACGTGCTCTTGAGACAATTCAGTCAGGCAATGAATCTACTGAACCAAGCTGATAACCTCAGGCTATTGGGGCGATCGACTGCGCCCGAACCTAATTTATCTTTGCATTAGACCACACAAACCAAAGCGTGACTTACACAGATATTGTCGTGGGTTGTCTACCGAAAGTTAGAAGCTCTCGTCTATTGTAAGGTGAGTTAAGTTGTAAGGTGAGTAAGTCAGGCCGCTTCAGAAAATTTCCAAACCAACGTTCAAATCAGTAGGCGCTATGCGGCTCGATTTGTCCGGCTCCACCTAAAGCAAGTTTTTCAAGCTAACGCGATTGTCTTAAAATTTATTAAATTATTAAAGAAGAGTTGCCAAGCTCGGAGAACACACGCGCGATTCATGAGTAACGAAGAACAAATCAATCTATTTGATGTCACCCCTACCGCTCCTGCTAGTTCCCTAGTAGCAACCCCGGTTGACTTTGACCCCGACTTGATCCCCACCAGCGCCAAAGTGCCGATTCCGACCGGGACGTATGACTCCATGGCGAAAATGGCAGAACACTGCAATCACTGCCATCGCTGTGACTTGGGCGAATATCGAACCAATGCGGTGATCGGACGAGGAAATCTTAAAGCTCCTATTTTGCTAGTCGGTGAAGGACCAGGACAAACTGAGGATGAAACCGGATTACCCTTCACGGGCAAGTCAGGGCAATTGCTTGAAAAAATCTTGGCATCGGTCAATCTCACGACAGAGAACGATGTGTTTATTTGCAACATTGTCAAGTGCCGCCCACCCGAAAACCGAGTGCCAACCACCGATGAAGCGAATGCGTGTAGTGGCTACTTAAAAGAACAAATTCGCATGGTTGACCCAAAAATTATTCTGCTGACGGGCGCAACCGCAATGAAGAATTTAGTCGGTATTAAGCAAGGAATTACAAAAGTTCGGGGGCAATGGATTGAGCAAGATGGGCGATTTTATATGCCGATCTTTCACCCCGCCTATCTGTTAAGAAATCAGTCCCGTGACAAGGGCGGCCCCAAGTGGTTGATGTGGCAAGATATTCAAGCGGTGAAAGCTAAGCTCGATGAACTGCGATCGTAACGGCTACTGTATTTCTTGAGATACTGTATTTCTTGAGATTATGACTCTACGGGTGGCAACTTAACAACCACACCAAATTTCTTCGATAGTTTCCGAGCATGTTCAACAAAGTTGGTTTCTCTATCGGTTTGTCTGATAATTGGCAATGTAGTGCCTAAAACGGCAAGAAAATAAGCCTTGATTCTTTGAGGTCTTCTCCTATAAACGACTTTGACCTCATCTTGAAGATCGCTTAAGTAGACGCTGATAATATCTCGACGCTCATCCGGCAATTCTTCTACAATCCTTTGCAGGGCATCGAGGGAGTTAATAATTTGCTCAACATCTTGAAGTAGGATTTGCTGAGGTGTAGATCTAACGCCAACTGACGGTTTAGAAAATTCATCTACCTGCCCAACCGACGCCTCTGCTTTAGCAACTTCATCAGCCGGACTGCTCAGTTTCTCTAACCCTTTTAGCTGCTCTAATATTGCCTTTCCCTTGTCTGTTAGATAGGCCCGAACGATCTGAAACTCTCTCGTACTATTGTCATAAACCTTAGCCACTTTCAGATATCCATCTTCCGCCATCGTGTCTAGATAATATCGAAGCATTTGCATCGATGATCCTAGCGCGCTGGCAATCCCTTCCCCGGAAATTGTTCCGCTGTTGACCACTTGCAGAATTCTGATTTGCTTGTCGTTCAATGCCATTGAGGGGTGCAATTCCTATAAACGCTTTTGAAGTCATCACCTTGGGTTAGGACTGTCATTCTATCCGGTTTTATCCAATAAGTTGTTAGATTTGATCGGTCGAACAACTCCAGCATTACAATCTCGCAACCAAGTCCGAATCGCCTGACCTAAAATGCCCTGACTACTTTCTCTGGGCGGTGATTCGCCCAAAGCACCTTTGGAGTTTGCAGCCACTGGTGCTTTCGGATAGGTGCCGATCTGGCTAAACAGAAGGGCGAGTTGCCACTCACTCCCAGCTTTTGTCAGAAACAACCAGTGAAAGCCTTGAAGATAAACCTCTGTGTCTCTACTACGCGGACGACCCAGAGTTTGCCGTTCTAGCGTCGTAATGAAGACTTGACGCAAATTTGGGTCAGGCTTGCCAGAGGAATTGCCTAAACTCGCAGCTCCATCTGGGCTGAGCGGAAGCGGTTCAAATTCAGGTCTACCTGCGGTGAGGACATAACTGCGATTTGGATTTCCTCTAGGCGTTGATCGAGCGATGACGCGATTGGTGTAGCTGGCGAGATTGCTAAGCATTAGAGCGACAAGCGGTTCGACTTGGGAGGGGCAAGCGTATCGGGGCGGCGGCGCGGCGGCGCTTTTAGAAGCAAACGAGATTAGAACCGTGAGGGTTAAAGACATAGTCTCGATTGCTACGCAAGCTGCCAAAGGCATCGCGAACACCCTCCGTCCCATCGACCTCCGCCAGCCCTCATCACCCATACCTAACCTCCAATTTCCTCACAGATTCGCTCAAACGCTTTAGCTGGGTCATCTGCCGCCGTAATCGGACGCCCAATCACCAAATAGGTTGATCCCGCTTGAATGGCTTGAGCAGGAGCCATGTGCCGCTGTTGATCTCCCGATGCTGCCCAAGTCGGTCGTACGCCTGGCGTAACTAGAACAAAGTCATCGCCGCAGGTTTGTCTTAGTTGCTGCACTTCTTGCGGAGAACACACTGCGCCTGCCAAGCCACTTTCCTGGGCTAAAAGTGCCATGTTAAGCGCATATTCTGGTAACTCTAGCGGCACTTTTAGTTCAAAAGCCAACGTTCGAGCCGAAATACTGGTTAACAGGGTAACGGCGATTAGTTTAGGAACGGGCAAGCCCGCTTGTTCAGCACTGGTTTGCAGCGCCACTTGCGCCTGCTGCAGTCCGGCTTTTCCGGTTGTGGAATGAATGGTGACTAAATCGACACCATATCTCGCGGCTGCTGCACACGCACCCGCGACGGTGTTGGGAATGTCATGAAATTTTAGATCGAGAAAGATGCGCTTTTGCCGCTCTTTTAGACGCGTCAGAATGGTTGCACCACTGCTAACAAATAGTTCTAGCCCGACTTTCCAGAAGGTGACTTGCGGCAGTTGGTCGAGCAGCGCGATCGCATCTTCCTCACTCGCTACATCCAGGGGAACAATAATGCGCTCAGAAATTCCCATACGTTATTCCACAAATCGAACAAATTTATTTTTACCAAGCTGTAGCACTTTTCCGAGCAATTCTTCAGGAGATGCAAAGGTCAGATCGACCTGATCCACCTTCTGACCGTCTAACTTGACCGCTCCGCCCTGAATTTGACGCCGCGCCTCCGAACTGCTCTTACACAGCCCTGTCGCGCTGACGAGATAGAAAATTTTGGACGGAAACTGAACGGCTGAGAGTGAAAACTCTGGGACAGCCTCACTCTGACTACCTGCTCCTTGAACCAGATTGATCGCGGCGGCTTGAGCTTCCAGAGCGTTTTCTTTACCGTGATACTGAGCGGTAATTTCTAGAGCAAGGAGTTTCTGACGATCGCGCGGCTGCTCTGGTAGCTGATCTAACGGCAGATTGGTCAGCCGCTCAAAATATTGCTCAAGTAGCGCATCTGGAATTTTTTCCAGCTTCGAGTACATACTGAGCGCATCCTCCAACAGCCCAATGTAATTACCTAGGGACTTCGACATTTTCTGAACGCCATCGGTTCCGAGCAGAATCGGCATCAGCAGACCAAACTGAGGCGTCTGCCCAAAATGGCGCTGCAGATCTCGACCGACCGCCAAATTGAACTTCTGATCCATGCCGCCAAGTTCCACATCAGACGCGATCGCAACCGAATCGTAGCCCTGCATTAACGGATAGAGGAACTCATGGATGTAGATCGGTGTCCCTTCTTTATATCGCTCCGCAAACCCTTCCTTCGCCAGCATCTGCCCGACTGTCATCGTCGCCAGCAACTCTTGAATCTTTGGTAAGTCAAGCGTCGATAGCCATTCCGAGTTATAGCGCACTTCCAGTCGTCCGGGCGTGTCGAAATCTAGAATGGGACGCACCTGATTGAGATAGGTTTCAGCATTTGCTTTCACCTGCGCTTGAGTCAGCTGACGCCGTACTTCCGACTTCCCGGTCGGATCTCCGATTTGCGCTGTAAAATCTCCAATAATCAACACTGCCGTATGTCCGGCATCCTGAAACGATCGCAGCTTTCGGAATACGGTACTATGCCCCAAGTGAATATCCGTACCCGTCGGATCGATCCCGAACTTAATGCGGAGAGGACGGTCAGCCTGCTCAATCCGTTTGATCAGATTCTCAGTTGGGCTATTCGACTCTGGCTGATCTGGAAAAATTTCACTGATGCCCCGGTACAGCCAAGAAAAATTGGTTAGCATACGTTGTTTGATACAAAACCGCGATACCATCTGCTCTGAGGTAGAAGATGCTTCTCCTTGTTAAAATTCAAGGATTATTCAGCCACACTACTATAATTGGGGCAATCTTTGACCCTATTTCATAACCCTAGCCCACTATATTGGAGAACTGCCTATCCGCACCCCCTCAACTGACTTTCTCACCTGACTTTACAGAAACTTTGTTTCATTTTGGGAAGTCTCATTTATCCTACTAAAGTTATCTTTGATACCCGTATCAAAATCCTGCTTCAACAACCGCCAATTTATAGCTAGAGCATTCCTCCAGCTACCTTCGTTGCCCTTTTGAGAATAGAGAGATCACCGTGTCGTCTAACACCATCAGACAAAAGCAACAGCGTGAACCTGAATCCACGGGTCAATTTATCCGGTCAGTCGCCAAGGTTACAGGAGGAACTCTACTTGGACTCACGATGCTCTCTAGTGCGATCGTGGCAGGTGGGCTGGTCGGCTTAGCCGTCAGCTTCCGCAACTTGCCCGATGTGCGCGTACTTCGAGGCTATACCCCAAGCGAGACGACTCATATTTATGACATCAAGGGTAAACCACTCGCCAGCATTCACGGGGAAGCCAATCGGGAAGTGGTCCCGCTTGATAAAATTTCTCCTCACCTTAAGCGAGCGGTGATTGCGATCGAAGATAGCTACTTCTATTCCCACAGCGGCGTCAACGTTGGGGCAGTGGCGCGGGCGACAGCAGCAAACTTCAGCACGGGTAGAACGGTAGAAGGTGGTTCTACCCTAACGATGCAGTTGGTGAAAAACCTGTTTTTGTCACCCAAACGCGCGTTTAGCCGAAAAATTGCAGAGGGCGTTCTAGCGCTGCGGATTGAGCAGATTTTCAAAAAAGATCAGATTCTAGAGATGTATCTCAATCAGGTCTACTGGGGTCACAACAATTATGGAGCGCAGACCGCGGCGCAAAGCTACTTTGGTAAACCCGTTTCAGAGCTAAATTTGGCGGAATCGGCCATGATGGCAGGTCTAATCCAGTCGCCGGAAGCGCTGAGTCCATTTGCCGATCTTAAAAGTGCTAAGAAGCGGCAGCGAGAAGTGCTGCATCGCATGACCGAACTGGGTTGGATTACGGCGAGCGAAGAAGAAGCCGCCCGAAAGCAGCCCATCAAGCTCGGCAAAATCACGTCATTTCAGAAGAGTGACATGCCTTACGTCAGTGATGCGGTCGTTCAGGAACTTACTAAGAAGTTTGGACGCGACGCCGTGCTGAAGGGCGGAATGCGGATTCAAACCACGATTGATTCTAAGCTGCAACGCATCGCAGAAGACACGGCCAGTAGCTGGATTGGCAGACTCAATGGCATGGGAGTTTACGCCGATCAAATGGCGATCGTATCGGTAGACCCGCGCACCCATTTTGTCAAAGCAATGGTGGGCGGAGTGGACTTCAAGAAGAGTCAATACAACCGCGCCATTCAAGCCTTGCGTCAACCTGGATCAGCGTTCAAGCCGTTTGTCTACTATGCGGCACTGGCGTCTGGTAAATACGGTGCTGACTCGACGGTATATGACAGTCCTGTAGGATACCCAGATGGGTACGACATGTACTATCCCCAAAACTACGATCGCACCTTTGGCGGAGCCATGCCTCTGCGTCGTGCCCTAGAGCAGTCGCGGAACGTTCCGGCTGTGAAGCTGGGTCAAGAGCTTGGCTTAAACAAAATCGTTGAGATCTGTCGCAGCATTGGCATCAAGAGTCCCATTGATCCGGTCATTTCGCTACCGCTTGGAGCCGTTGATTTAACACCAATGGAAATGGCGGGCGCTTATGCCACGTTTGCCAACAACGGCTGGTACTCCGAGACGACGTTAATTGCCCAAGTCAGCGATAGTAGCGGAAATACGTTGCTCGACAATACGCCTCGACCGAGACTAGTTCTTGATCCGTGGGCATCGGCATCGCTCAATGATGTCCTTCAGGGGGTTGTCTCACGCGGAACCGGAACCGCCGCGCAAATTGGGCGTCCGGCAGCAGGTAAAACAGGAACTACCTCGTCTGAGCGGGATATTTGGTTTGTGGGCTATGTGCCACAACTAGCAACGGCGGTTTGGGTTGGTAATGATGACTATACGCAGTTGGGTCAAGGCGCAACAGGCGGTAGCTATGTCGCTCCGATTTGGCGCGACTTTATGTCACAGGCATTACAAGGTGTGCCGGTTGAAAAGTTTAGACCCGCTTCTGACTTCGATCGACCTTGAACAAGTCTTAAACAAATACAGAAATGGACGAGCGAACATCTTGGGCGTTTAGCAAAAACGGTCAAACTCAATCGTCCATTCAAAATCGTTTTCTATAAAAATCTTATTTATCAATTTGTGATTTCATTCGCTCCAACGTTTGATTCATCTGATCAAACATTTGTTGTGGCGTAATACCAAATTGGTTAAGCTGCGTTTTCATCTGCTCAACGGTCATTTGAGCCGTGAAATCTTCGGACAGCTCAAAGCGTTTCATAAAAATTTTGTAGCGATCCATAATGGCTTCCATCTGCTCGATAAACAGAAGTTTGCCTTCGCGATCGAACTTGCCATAGCTGCCGCCTAGGTTTACAAGCGACTGATAATCATCAAACAGTTGCTTTGCTTCTTGTTGGACAATCTCGGAGTCAAAAAATCCCATTGCTCTAAAGTGGCTTGAGTAGCTGAATAGGAGTTGATTGGGGTATCTCAATCAGGCTCTATTGCTTATCTTAATGCAGCCCTCTACTCACGATAAGTAGGGCTTTCACTACCTGAAGCTGGGAAGATTGTTGGCATTTGACTCTAGGGGCGAAACAACCCAAATAAGCTGCGTCTTTTCCTAGAAGTAGGGAGCAACTGAGAAGAACTTCCTTGCAAATTTAATTTTGCGGCAAATTTCAGTGCCAACAGTTCTGTCGGATTGAGTTTAAGGGCTTGACGAAAATGCACGGTCGCCATTCCCGTCATGTTTTGACGCAGATAAGCTAATCCTAACAGCGAGTGATATTCGGCTTGATTGGGAGCAATTTTTAGGGCATCTCGAAGTTCGAGTACGGCTTGTCCCCACACTTCTTTTTTGATGTAGCACTGAGCGCGATCGTAGTGCCGCCGAGCATAATCAATCTCAGAGCCACTCTGATCCGTCGGAGTAAAAATATACTGAGCGACAGGCTTAACGTCTGACGCCGCGACTAATCCCGTCCGTTTTTCTCGAACAAACAAGTCGCCCATCTTCCGTTGCAGGTAGATCAGATTCAATTCGCTAAGCTGTTGGGACACAGGATGAAAGCGCTCCAACGAGCAAAATTGAGCGTCAGCAAGCTCTGCGATCGCTTGTTCATAGAAAGTTTCTACTTCATGCGCAGGTTTGCGCATAAGCTGTTGGGCAACCTCACTCTGAGGCACCAACGACGATCGCAGCAGTCGCCTCGCCTGAAGCCGCAGCGTCGCCATCACTTCAGCCCGCCCCTTTTCCTGTTTAATTTTCTCGTAGGCTGGATTGATCAGCCGCGCAAACAGCCCATTGGCAAAGTCGCGCTCAGCAGGATCGGCAGAGAGATAGTGATCGGGATGCAGCACTTTTGCGATCGCGTGGTAGCGTTTTAGCACCCGCCGATCATCGGCAGCTACAGACACGCCCAACACGGCATAGGGGTCTGAGAGCTTCTTCAACCAGTCGGGCGAGAAGGTAGATGAGCGCATCGAGGTGGCCATCCTCAAGGGTGGGTACAGTTGGGCAATCTACTTTAAAAACAAAATCCGCTATAGTTGCACTCTGAGGGGGTAGAGTATCAAGGCAATCAGCATTAGGGCTTTGCAAGGATGAGGCTATACTTCTATGTACTCAACTTGGGCCGTGTAAACCGGAGAATCGGACGAAATCGACAGCCATGTTAGCGAAACCAAGAAGTCGGAGAATTGCGGCGCTTTTGGCATTAGCAGGAGCGGTTCCTATATTTGGTGGCTTTCATCTTGCGGGGTTGCACAAACTCTATTTAGGACAGCGCTGGTGGTGCCTCATCTATGTTGCATTTGCCCTAACCGGAAGCAAAGCCGCCTGGATTGCCGGCGTGTTTGATGCGATCTTTTATTTAGTTCAGAACCCCGATGAGTTTGATGCGAATTTTAACGAGGGTGAGCTTTTGGAAGCGGGGGCTGGCATGTTTGGAAAAGCCTCTGAGCCTGTCAGTACGATCGCAGAGACGTTACGAGATCTCGATCGTCTGCGAGAAGATGGCTTAATTTCGGAGTACGAATTTGAACAGAAGCGGCGAAAGCTGCTAGAAAAAATTCAGTAAGAGTGAAGGGAAATGGGCTTTCTGAATTGGTTAACGTCTGGCTCAGGAGGAGCGGCTCAATCCCTGAAGTCGCAAATTCAGAATGATCCTTACTACCGATTCCAGTCGTTGGAAGAAATTAAGCTAGCGGCCTCGCTTGGCATTCAAATCGATGTCAATCAAGCCAATGTAGATGACTGGCTAAGACTTCCGGGGCTTTCAATCCATCAGGCTAAGATGCTGGCTCAACTGAGCGCTTCAGGAGTTCAGTTTTTCTGTGCGGAAGATGTTGCGGCTGCGTTAGGCATGTCGGCTCAGCGCATCAAGCCATTAGAACCGATTATGAGATTCTGTTATTACGATCCAGAAAGTTTGGTTCAAATTCGGCGCGTGAATTTGAACACGGCGTCTCCAGAGGAGTTAGCGCAAATTCCGGTCATGAAACCTGTGTTAGCCCGCGCGATCGCACGAAATCGAACAACCAACGGCAATTACAAAAACCTGGTTGATTTACAAGAACGCCTATCGTTGCCCAGCAAAGTAACAGCCGAGCTGATGCATTATTTGAATTTCTAGACTGGATCTACGCATTGGCAAGGGATTTGGTAGCGGATGAAGGCTTCGGGGTTCCAATTAGATGATTCATCTGTTGCAAAATCCGCTGCAAGCACTACACGCCACCAATTCGATCAAACGGAAAGAACCGGAACAACGCTCGCCCAATAATATAGTCTTTCGGCAAGAATCCCCAGACATGGGAATCATTGCTGTTGTTGCGATTGTCTCCCATTACAAAAAAGCTATTCTCAGGAACTCGAACTGGACGCAACGTGTATTTTGGGGGTTCTGCAATGTACGGTTCTTCCACCTGCACGTTGTTGATTAAAACCTTGCCATTCTTCACTTCAACCGTTTGTCCGGGTTCACCAATGATCCGCTTGATGAAGGCTTGATCTTTAAGATATCCCTGTTCTTGTAGCTGGGGGGGTGGATCAAACACAACAATTTCGCCCATTTCTGGATTCCGAAACCGATACGAAAGCTTTTCGACCACTAAGCGATCGCCAATCCTCAGCGACGGAATCATTGAGTCAGAGGGAATAAATCGAGGCTCTGCAACGTACGATCGCACCATCAGCGCCAAAATCAGCGCGATGACCAGAATTTGAATATTTTCCCACCACACTTTCCATGTCGGAGTTGGAGTCGGCGTATCGGTTGTCGGTTCGTGAGTCATAAAGGAAGTTGCAGTGAGCGTTACTGATGAGAGCAGCGCTGGTTGATCAAAGTACTTTCGCTATTCTACCTTTGACAGTTCTTCAAATCCTCTCTAACGGCAAAATGCAGCGGCGGCTAGTAACCTTGAACGCTTGCCGATAACCTTTGCGCCGTTCGCGCCAACCCAGTGTTAGCTGTCTGGTAACAATACAGCTTCAAACTTGGCGCGGATCATCTGCTGGTGGATGTAACCCGGTTTTTATCCAAAACCGTCTTGTTTCTCGAATGGAATCGTTCTCCGGATAACGGGTATCGTTTAAATCAAGACGAATGCAGGTTGCACGACCAATTGGTGTAGTTCCTTCAATAACAAGACCTTGATCTAGCCAGACAAAATGCTCTTCCCACTTCTGCTGACGAGGATTGAAAATAGGAACGATCTCTTGAGTCTCCGAATCAATACCCGCTACAAAGTTGTAACGCCTCTCATTGCAACGACGACAGGCAAGCGCAAGGTTATGAAGGACATCAGAACCGCCTAAAGATTTTGGGATAATGTGATCAACGGTAAACCGATTAGCACTCAACCGTTCTGGAGAATGGCAATACTCGCACAGATATTGAGCACGTTTTCGGATAGCCTGCTTGAGTTCATCACTGATTGGCATTTTGAGCAGCAAGCATCGCGTTGATATGAGTAAAAATGCGATCTAGCTCTCCGATCGCCTCTAATTCAGTGATCTCATCTGGAGTTATCTGATCAGCCTTCTTCTTTTCCAGAAGGTTTTCCATTCGCAGTTGAAGAGACTCACTAAACTTGAATAAATTCCAATCACCAACTTTTTCAAGCTGAATCTCATGAATCAATGAGGACGGTTTATTGAGAGTTGTAACCATTTTCACTCTTATTACGCTGTCATCTATGCTAGAAACCTTGAAACTTAATAGCTAGCAAAATTATAACTTTTTCCCCTTGCCATAACAGCCACCCCAAATGAAGAAGACAGCTAACGGTTCAAATCAGCGGCGGCAAGTAATCTTGAACTAACCACCAGAGGTTTACAACCGACTGCTGCATTTGAATGGTTAGGCAGCGGTCACCAAAGCGGGTGAAGCTGGGGAGTAACCTAACTACAGTCGAGCGATTGCATTCCTTAATTTCTTCTACTCTTCAAAATCGAATGTAATAGATAATGCTGATGAGATAGGGCTCGTTTTTTGGCTCATTATTCCGAGCATAGTTTGAAAATTTGGAGAATCAGCAACTAATCCTTCTTTGCCATCTATGAATAAATCACAGATAAAGGTTTCCATCGTCCAGCCAGCGCCAGATTCTTGATCGGAAAAATTCTTGTTAAATGCATCTTTGATATCCTTGTAAGACGGCGAATAATTAACTTCTTTGTCTTGAAAATTTGCATCTAAAAAAGGTTTTGAGATTACTCGACAACCAACCTTATTTTCGTCAATAGTTGGCCATCCCTCAACCGGAATTTTAATTTCCCAAGGGATTAGCGAAGGATTGTATAAAAGATAATGAAGTGTGATGTTATGATGGCTTGAAAACACTCTCATCGCCTCTTCCTGCTTACTCTTCAGTTTAAGAGCCTTATACTTTGATGCCTCAGAATACTTTAACAATGTTGTTTTTACTAATTCACGATGTTCTTTTTCAGTAACCAATAATCTTCCCAAACCAGCGCGAAAGTATGGATCTTGGGGCTTATATTTTAGAGAACTCGCATAAAGCTTTTTTGATTGAAGAAAAGTTAATTTGCTTCGTGTGATTCTCCCATTTTTTCGGAACATAGCCATTAAGCCGATATCTGCCACCTCCCAAGTTCGGAAATGTCTTCCGCCTCCAATGAAATGTGCATCAATTCTTAATGTCCAATTTGAGTTAAACTTAATAGCTCCTTGCATATGTGCAAAGTGAGATATAAACAATAGATCCAAAGCCTCTTCGTGAGCATTTGGGAACGTTGAAAGCTGAAAAGATATCTTCCTATTACATTCCCAAAAAAGTTGCTTTAGGAAATTTTTAACGTCATTAGGCAAGATGAGATCGGGGCGATCAGTAAAATGAATATATTCTGCTGAATCATTAGATGATTGAACTGGGGCCAATGAATTTTCTGACTTTTCGCTCATATGCTTAGAACAATAATGAAGTTATTCTACTTTTGGTAGTTAAGTATCCTACCAATATTGAGCTTATGACATAAAGCAATAATGCAAGCAATTCTTTAAAGAACAGGATCTAAGGCTCTGCCTAACTCTGTTTAGGCGGGTTTGACCCGTCCTGTTCTGTCTAACGCCCCTAAACGGAATCTTATGCAGATCATCATCTGTATAAGATTCCAAATTGGAACGGTATCCAAGATTGCTGTCTGCATAACACCCTGACTTAAGTGATTAGACAGACAGCGATCGCTATACCGACTCTGTGCGGCAGTTTATGCAAAACTTCATCCGTATAGTAGGGCGAACGCATACGTTTCTTCATAATTTGCGGGAAGGTTTAGAAGGCTGAGACAAAACCTTAGTGAGGTAATGATCATCCCACCCTGCCTTCAGCCGCTTGGCACGAGTGCCCCCTTTT
>JAHHHP010000076.1 GCA_019359275.1 Myxacorys chilensis ATA2-1-KO14
TGGAATGAGCAACAGAAGTAGAAATGTGGTAGAAAGTAGATACGCTTAAATCTTTTGTGCTTCTGTCCGAACTAAAGGGGTCACTTCAGGTGGACACCTTGGCTTGTTTAAATTGATAGGTGTAGCGACGGCGTTCAGCCCGTCTAAGTTCATCACTTTATCCTGGTCGGACTAAAGCAGCACGGTTTCCCGTCGGCTATATTGATTCGCTTTTGCGTAATCTCCTAACGAGCAGCAAACCGATTTCAGGCTACCCAGGATATGTTCTTCGAGTTGGTCGTCACCCATCTGTCGAGCAAGAGTGAGCCGTTGCTCATAACACTCAATCGCTTCAGCCGACCGCCCCGATGCGTCGTAAAAAACACAGAGACTGGCGAGCGCTTGTTCTTGCGATCGCGCGTCATTCAGTTCCTTAGCTAGGGTCAAGCGCTGCTGATTGTACGCAATCGCTTGGTCATGATCACCTAACATGTAGCACGCATTAATCAAATTCCGCAGCACTTGTGCTTCAAGGCGCTGATCGCACAGGGTTTGAGCCAAGGCAAGTCGGTGTTGATAATATGCTATCGCTAAACTGTAATCGCCCTGGGCATAAAAGGCATTGCCTAAGTTCTTCAGAATTTGTCCTTGAGCTTTGACATCGTTTAGTTGTTGCGCGATCGCGAGGGCAGCTTGTTCACACCCGATCGCGCAGTCTGGTTTATTAGCTGCCTTGTAGGCTAAACCCAAATTGTTAAAAGCCGCCATTTCCCCCGCTCGATCCTGGAGGTGCTGAGCCAACTCAAGACTCTGCTCCTGATATTCAATCGCTTTTGCGGAATCTTTGAGATGACGGTAGGCATTGCCCAGTGTCCCCAATGTGCTCACGCGGTGGGCGTAACTTTTAAGCCGCTCTGACGCTGCTAGGCTGTGTTGGGAGTAGTCAATTGCCTTACTGTAGTCACCCAAGCTGTAGCAAGCAAAGCCCAGATAACTGAGCGTCGTTTCGGCTCCTGCTTGATCTTCTAGTTCCCAGTAGAATAACTGCGCTCTTTGCAGGGTTTGCACAGCTATTTGAAATTGTCCCTGCTGGTAGTAGTCGATGCCTTGGTTTAAAAACTGCTCTGCCTCAGCTCTGCGGTCGTCATCCGCTGCGATAGAGCTAGGCAGATCGGGGACAACGGGCGAATTAAGAGTATCTCGTTCCTCAGGTGGAATGTTACTCCCTACTTTATAGTCATCCTGGTAGTTACTCATCTCTAAACACCTACTCTCCTTCTATGTCCTGAGCAGTTCTAGAACATGACATCCAGAGTTTAACCTCTTTCTAAAGAGGGGTGTTCAGTAGAATTTCAGGTTTTATTGAGTGATCTTTCAGAATGTTGGGCTAAGTTGCGTGGGAAGCGTTAGTTAGACAACCTCTTTCCAGTTTTACAATTAGCCCTAACCATCCACCCCCATTCCCTATTTTCTTTGTTGCGCCAACCAATCCAACATCAATCGATTGACAACATCGGGACGTTCATCGTGAGGACAATGCCCTGTGTCAGGAATGGCAACAAATTTAACATTATGCGATGTCGTTAGCGACTGATAGACCGCAGCGCCAGCGATCGGCGTCCACGGATCAGCCTCTCCCCAAAGCACCAAAAGCGGCTTCTCAATTCGCGGGAGTAGCTCGGTAGGTCGTGGACCCGCAGGAGCCGTCAAAATAGCGGCAAAAACCTGCTGAGCACCCGGATCGCAGGAAGGGGTGTACAGCAACTCAACAAGTTCATCTGTAATGGCATCTGGATCGCGATAGACCTGCTTAAGGCTGCTGCGAATTCTTGCTTTTTGCCGAACCCGATTGAATAGCCAAGGACCGAATTGTTTAGAATTCACCGCTTTCGCAAACGTCTCCATCACTAACCGGAGCGGCAGACTTAGCTCTTCGGGGCGGTGATTAAGTCCTCCAGCCGGGTTCAGCAGAATACCCCCAGCAGCGATTTCTGGATGCTCTGCTAGAACCATCAAACAGAGCAAGCCTCCGATCGAATTTCCCGCAAAATAGGCGGGCTGCCCAATCTGAGCGCTCCAAAAATCTTTGATTAGCTCAACCCAGAGTTCGACCGTGTACGCGATCGCAGGTTTTGCTGACCCACCAAATCCCAATAAATCTAGAGCAAAGACCTGATATCCTGCTTCTGCTAGAACCGGAATATTTTTGCGCCAGTGCCCAATCGACGCCCCAAATCCATGAATGAGCACTAGGGGACGCCCACTTCCTTGCACGGTGTATTGGATTTGATGACCGTTCCACTCCCAGATCATCTTCTCAAGAGTAAGCGGAGTTGGAGAGGTTAGCTGCTGTTCAGTCGTCACAGTTTTGTATGAAGTTTTCTAAAGATATCTTCATTATATATCTCTCCATCGGCAGCCGATTCACCGCGAATGTCGTAAATGAGCGGATTAGATTCTGTTGAAATTTAATTCTTAAAGCATTGCTGGATGCCTCTGTTATGTCTGCTGCCCAATCTGCTGCCACTGCGTAAGCTCTATTGTCAGCATCGTCAGCATAGAAAACGCCTGTGAAGAGATCGGCTCTGCTCCACAGGCGTCATAATTCTGCTTCAGGCTTTCGGTTTAGTGGTGGTGGTGTCCACCATGACCATGATCGTGATCATGACTGTGACCATGAGCGTGATAATCGTGAGTATGAACCGCCAGTGCAGGATTCACCGCGATCGCTTGTTCAGATAACAGAGCTTCGATCTGAGGATGTGCCCAGTCTGCGGTCATTTGCAGAAATTCTGAATTGTCATTGACACACGGCATTTGAATGTACGTGACGTCAGGATGCTTGCGGCGTAGTCCGTGAATAATGTGATCTACATCCAGCAGCGTTTCGTGATTTTCGGTCGCAAAGCCAATCGGCATAAAGATTAGTGCTTTTGCGCCCACCGCGATCAGATTCTTAGCGGCAAGGTCAGCATTTGGCTGAGTCCATTCAATCAAGGGCGTTTGGTGATTGAGCCAGCCCACGGAGATCAGTGGATAGCGGTAGATTAAGCGATCGCGCACCTGATCGTAGAGCGCCTGACTTTCTGTAATGCCCGATGTGAATCCTTTTGCCTTGTGCGGGCAACCATGATTCATCAAAATAATGCCAATTTCTGACGGCAGAAACGCTTGCGCTAATTTCTCTTGAATCTGGTCTTCTACAAGCTTCGCCATCAAATCAAGATACTCAGGCTTATCAAAAAACGATGGAATATAGCGCGTTCCCTTCAGCCAGTGTTCTTCTCCATCGTCGGCTAACTCGGCTAGGGCTTTGTTCACTTGCTCGACTGCAATTCCGCTCGTAAAGATCGAATCAACGACTAGCAACGGATAAATGAGCAGTTTGTCAAACCCTTGCTCTTTAATTTCAGCAAGCACTTGGTTAGGCAAGAACGGCTTACAGAAGTTAAAGGCTTTAAAGACTTGGATGCGATCGCCCCACGTTTCTTGTAATGCCGCTTCAACGCCTGCTCGCTGCTGCTCAAAAATAGCATTGTGCGGTGAGATAAAGTGATCGTGCTGATGGCTCCATTCATGCAGATCGAACATCGCCAAAAGCTTAGCCAAAGGAGGATAAATCCAGGTCGGAACTGGGGCAAACTTGGCAGTTAATAAGTTAAGGGCTTGCTCGTTGTAATTGGCAAAGTCCTCGTAACTTTCGACTTCACCATAGCCCATGAGCAGAACAGCAACTCGCTCTGTTCCTGCTGATGCTGTATCCGATTGATGCAGTTTTTCTGGCGTTGCAACCACGTCGCGTTCCTCGTTTTCTTATAGCTAATGGAACTCCGCAGAACCTTTTGTGTAGTTCTAAACGTTATCCGTTTACTACGCTAACATCCCCTACCAGGGGATGGGATAGGGAGAAAATCTTTTGTTATTAAAATACACCTGGAGAAAGAGGGGATAGAGTTAGGATCGGTATTAACGATGAAAATAGTAATCTGTCCAGGAATGCACTCGTCAGAATTAACAGAGAAGTTTGTCGCGAGTTTGGACAGACCTGAAGAGGAGTTTCTGATTTTTCCAAGCGATCGCAGTCCTGTCTATTCTCCAAAGCACGTTCTAGAGTTCCTCCAATCCCGCACTCCGCGCTCTACACCTCTAATCTTCATTGGATTTAGCGCTGGAGTTGTGGGCGCGATCGCAGCCGCTCATCAGTGGCATACCCAGGGCGGGATCATTCGCTCCCTGATCGCAATTGATGGGTGGAGCGTTCCTCTGTTTGGTAACTTTCCGATCCATCGTCTTAGCCACGATTACTTTACGCACTGGAGTTCTGCGCTACTGGGCAGCGGCACAGATAGCTTCTACGCCGATCCTCCTGTGGAGCATCTCGATCTGTGGCAATCGCCTCAAACTGTCACAGGACACAGGGTATCTTCCAGCAAATATCCTGCACGCCTCACCGCCACCACCTTCCTGACGACTCTGCTCGATAACTACAGTCGCGACCTTTAGCCTCTGCCAAATTTACAACCTGTGATTTGGTTAGCATTCTATGACGCGATCGCATCTGCGTTGTATGGCTCTATCTTCAACCCTTTCCGCGATTTTGCTGACGGCTAAGCCCACATTTTTGGGGTTTCTCTGTACCTTATCCCTCGACAGGAATCGTAATCAGCACTACACTAAAACCTTATCTACTGCATCATTAGATACAGAAAATTAGATACAGAAATCTTCCATCTTCAATAGCTTTGGTGAGGTCCTCCCAGTGCAGTTGCAGCAACGATCGGCGGTTCAACGGGTAACGGGTGCTTTCGCATTAATGGATAGTTTGCGGCGGCATGGCGTCAAACATATTTTTGGGTATCCTGGCGGTGCAATTCTGCCAATTTATGACGAGGTATATCGCTCAGAAGTGGCTGGGTTTGTGAAGCATATTCTCGTGCGGCACGAACAAGGCGCGGCTCATGCGGCAGACGGCTATGCACGGGCAACGGGAGAAGTAGGCGTTTGCTTTGCCACATCAGGGCCGGGCGCAACGAATCTTGTGACCGGGATCGCAACGGCTCACATGGATTCCATTCCAATGGTGATTGTGACCGGACAAGTGCCACTCAAGGCGATCGGCAGTGATGCGTTTCAAGAAACCGACATTTACGGGATCACACTGCCGATTGTGAAGCATTCCTATGTGGTGCGCGATGGCCGAGATATGGCGCGAATCGTTGCAGAGGCCTTTTACATTGCGAAGACGGGCAGACCGGGGCCTGTGCTGATTGACATCCCTAAAGATGTCGGAATAGAAGAGTTTGACTACGTTCCAGTCGAGCCGGGATCAGTCCGTTTGCCTGGCTATCGTCCGACGGTGAAAGGCAATCCGCGTCAAATTGGGCAAGCGCTGAAGCTGATCCGACAGTCAGAACGTCCGTTGCTCTACGTTGGTGGCGGCGCGATCGCCGCAGGGGCACATGCTGAAGTCAAAGAATTAGCCGAACGCTTCCAGCTTCCGGTGACGACAACGCTGATGGGGATCGGCGCGTTTGATGAGCATCACCCGCTCGCTGTGGGTATGTTGGGAATGCACGGAACGGCTTATGCTAACTTTGCCGTAACCGAGTGCGATTTGTTGATCGCGGTGGGGGCACGATTTGATGATCGCGTGACAGGTAAACTGTCCGAGTTTGCCTCGCGTGCGAAAGTGATCCACATCGACATTGATCCCGCCGAAGTTGCAAAGGTGCGGACACCTGATGTGCCGATCGTTGGTGATGTTCGCCAAGTCCTAACCGATCTGTTAGAGCGCAGCAAAGATGAAGGCGACCCAACCAATCCAGATCTGACAAAAGCTTGGTTAGCGCGAGTCGATTCTTGGCGCACCGACTACCCGCTAGAAGCGCCTCAATATCCGGGAGTGTTGTCTCCTCAAGAAGTGATTGCCGAAGTGGGGCGGCAAGCTCCGAATGCTTACTACACAACGGATGTCGGTCAACATCAGATGTGGGCAGCCCAGTTTTTGAAAAATGGCCCGCGTCGCTGGATCTCCAGTGCAGGACTCGGCACAATGGGCTTCGGTCTTCCGGCAGCGATGGGCGCGAAGGTTGCTGTTCCCGATGAGGAAGTAATTTGTATTAGCGGTGACTCCAGCTTCCAGATGAACTTGCAAGAATTAGGAACGCTGGCGCAACATGGCATTCATGTGAAGACCATGATTATCAACAATGGATGGCAAGGCATGGTGCGCCAATGGCAAGAAGCGTTTTACGACGAGCGCTATTCCTCGTCTAACATGCAGGTCGGCGTGCCCGATTTTGTGAAGTTGGCCGATGCTTATGGCGTCAAGGGCATGATTGTTGAGTCGCGGGACGAACTGAGCAGCGCGATCGCAGAAATGCTGGCTCACGAAGGAGCCGTGTTGATGGATGTTCGAGTCAAAAAAGATGAGAATTGCTATCCTATGGTTCCGACGGGAGCAAGTAATGCTCAGATGATCGGGTTGCCTGTGCGCCCAAAACTCGACCAGGTGGCAGAGCTTGTGTATTGCAGCCATTGCGGAGCGAAGAATGTTTCGACTCACAAGTTCTGTCCTGACTGCGGCACGAAAGCCTAATTGAATGTTGACTGTTGGGCCTGGTGCAGTGATTGTTGCACCAGGCTTCTTGCTAAGTGTTCTTTATCTGCTGCTGTACAGCTTTAAACCTGGGCGGCTGGTTGAGGATAATATTACGCTTTGTAGCCGTAGCGCTTCTAGATCAAGCTCATGTTCTAGTCAATGCGGCACTTCGTCATGAATCACTCCTTAGTTCCACAACTTAACAACGATTTTGCGTTTAGCGGCGACGGCTTCTCGTTGCAGAATCTTGAGTACTGCCAGTTGCTCATAGTTTCCAGTATCCATTGCTAGGCAAACATCACAAAATTGACGAATGCTCTCCTCATACTCCGTTCGCAGCCATTGCATCATTGAAGATTCGGGTGCAACCAAGCGTGTACTGGTTCTGAGCAAGGCTCGCGAAGGCAGAGTGCATGATAAACGGTTTCATGATGAAGAAGCTATTGCCGAAAGTGACCAGACGAAATTCCAATCGAGGTGGACTTAGGCCAACCGTTTTATAACTCCACAACAATAACAGATTCGCATAAGAGGGAAAATTAGTCTAAATTGCGCCCGGTCAATTCTACGAAGATGTCTTCTAGATTGGATGGACGCGTCATCATTCCCGTTTTATCAAGTTGCTCATTTAGATACATATTTGCATCATCGACTGTAGGAAAAAATTTGTAGTCCCAACGATCTCCACTCTGTTTCATAACTAGCCCTTCACCGTGTTTCTGACGCAGATCTTGTAGCGTTCCTAATTCAATTAATTTTCCGTTATCTAGAATGCCGATGCGATCGCATAAATATTCCACTTCATCCATATAATGCGTCGTTAGCAACATCGTCATACCTTGCTTGTTGAGATCTCGAATGATTTCCCATAGACGGCGACGAGTTTGGGGATCAAGCCCTACCGTTGGTTCATCTAGAAACAAAATTTCAGGCTGGTGTAATAAGGCTCTAGCAATTTGCAATCGCCGCTTCATGCCGCCCGATAGTGTTTTTGCGATCGCATCTCGTCGATCGATCAACTCCATATAGTCCAGCCAGCGATTAATATCATGTTGTCGTTGCGCTTTGGGAATGTGATGCAGTCGCCCGTGGTATTCCATGTTTTCCCAAACAGTCAGATCGCTATCAATGCTGACTGCTTGCAGCACTACTCCGATCCGTTGTTTGACCTGCGATCGCTGACGCATCACATCAAAGCCTGCTACCTGAATCAAACCATCCGATGGTTTCGTCAACGTCGTCAGCATCCGAATTGTGGTTGATTTGCCTGCTCCGTTTGGCCCTAACAGTCCAAACATTTCTCCCGCTCGAATCTCAAACGAGAGACCATTGACCACGGGGACTGTACCATAAACCTTGTGAACATTCTGAAGCGAAACCGCGACTGTCATTGACTCTATAACCGAAATGTATCCCCTGTTAACAGTATCGCAGTCTCGCCTTAAATCTCTACGTCTCAGGAGGGCAATCGGGGCTGATGCCATGCGATCGCAGCCATTCTGCTACCCCTTGATCTCATACACCTACTGATTTGGAGATTTATTGATTTAGAGATTTGCGATCGCGACCGGATTGATCTCCTCCGCAGTCTGATAGCCGAAGACCCGTGAGTAAAAATAGAATTCGCCGTCTAGCGCGCGTTTAATATTTTCAGCTTTACGAAATCCGTGTTGCTCTCCTTCAAACAGAACATAGGCAACGGGTAATCCTTTATCTCTTAGCGCGTTTACCATCATTTCGGCTTGGTTGGGCGGCACGATTTTATCTTCGTCTCCTTGAAAGAAAATCACCGGACACGATAAGCGATCGACCGCACTGATCGGCGATCGCTGATCATACAACTCCTTCTCGTCTGGATAGACTCCAATTAATCCATCTAGATAGCGCGACTCAAACTTGTGCGTGTCTTCTGCCAACGCTTTGAGATCGCTGACGCCGTAGTGACTTGCACCCGCTTTGAACGTATCTCGAAACGTCAAGGCACACAGCGTTGTGTATCCGCCCGCACTGCCGCCCGTAATCACTAAGCGATCGCCATCCACCTTCCCCTGCTCCGCAAGATATTTGGCTCCATTTGCGCAGTCATCCACATCCACAATGCCCCATTGCCGCTTCAGGCGTTCCCGATACGCGCGTCCATATCCCGTGCTGCCGCCATAATTCACATCCAGAAAGGCAAAGCCGCGACTCGTCCAATACTGAATGCTGAGACTTAACGACGCCGATGTTGCTGCCGTCGGCCCACCGTGACTTTTAACCAGCATGGGAGGGCGTTCACCCTCTGGCGCAGTGTAGTCCTGATTCTTGGGAGCGTAATACAGGGCGTGAGCAGTCAAGCCATTCTCAGTCGGAAACTCGATTGCTTCGGGAACAGAGAGATACCCTGAATCAATTTTTAATTCGCTAGCCCGACGCAACACCTCGCATTGCCCAGTTGATAAATTGAGTCGAACGATCGCGCTTGGCTCAGTGGGTGAACCTCCAACAAAAACCGCATGTTCTGCGTTGACGTGCAACCCGGCAATGCTGGTATAAGGCGTTGAAAGATCGCTTAGCTCAAGACGGTTGAGATCAAGACTTGCTAATTGGCTCATGCCGTTTTGAGTGTAGGTGCAAATTAAACGGTCGCGATTCGCAAACCCATACGTTGACATGCCAAACACCCACAATGGCAGCCCAAATTCGGCCTCTTTTGGACACAGCGCTTCGATTTCTCCATCCGTCGGATTCCAACGGTAGAGGTTCCACCAATTTGTGCGATCGCTGACAAAATATAACCTGCCATCGGGCGACCATTGGGGCTGAAAAATTGACTCGTGATCCCCCGCAATCTTTTGCATCTCGGTAATGGAGCCATCCGCTTGCACCTGACCAACCCACAGTTTCGTTTCATCCCAGGGCATATGCGGATGATTCCAACTAATCCACGCCAGCATAGAGCCATCAGGACTAAGACGCGGGAAAGCGTAAAAATCGCTGCCGGAAATGAGAACGTTTTGATCCCGTCCATCCAACGGAACGCTGACGATAGTATTGATTGCTTCTCGATCTGCAACGGTATGATCTTCTCTAACACAAATTAGTTGTTCTCGGAATGCATCAACTATTACGTCCGCATATCGGAACGCCTGTTCAGGTGTTATTGGAAGAGGCGCTTCTGCGGTGAGCGCATTGTTCAACTCTAAAGGAATCGCCTGACGATAAAGCCGTTGATCAGAAAAATTAGAAAAATAAATCACGCGATCAACAACACCAAAAGCACCGCCGCCGTATTCATGAACACGAGTTCGAGCATTAAACGGTGCGGGTGTCATGTCAGTTATTTCACCATCTGGCGTTCTCCGAACAATGACATTGCGTCCGCCTTCTGTAGGACGTGATTCACCCCAATAGATATCCTGACCATCTAGCTGAATTTGTCCTAGCCCAATAGAACCTGCAACAATCAGATCGGATGTGATCGGCGACTTCCAAGCGCCGTAGGGAGCAACCTGTGAACTAGTCATATGCATTCTCCAGATAAAATATTAAAGGTAGAAAATAGGGGCAGAAGCCAACGACAAATCCCACCTTTGGAAGATCTGAGATCCTAAATTTCCGAGAGGTATTGCCGCCCAAAATCGCATCCTACCTTGAAAAATCGTGTTACAGTTAGGGGTACAGGGATGAAGATCGGTTTACACGTTTGTTTTTCTGAAAACTCTCACGTTTAGTTCCATCTAGGCTGACAGGTTGGTTTTTCTTAAGGCAGGCTTTTTCCAAGATCTCCCATCTCTACACTTTCTGCTTCTGGAGATTCATTTCAATGTCGATTTACGTAGGTAATCTCTCCTATGAGGTTACGCAAGATGATTTGACCGCTATTTTCGCAGAATATGGTTCGGTCAAGCGAGTTCAGCTTCCGATGGATCGTGAGACCGGTCGGGTGCGTGGTTTTGGGTTCGTGGAGATGTCATCCGATGACGAAGAAACAGCCGCGATTGAAGCCCTAGATGGTGCAGAATGGATGGGTCGCGATATGCGAGTCAACAAAGCGAAGCCCCGTGAAGATAATCGTGGCGGCGGCGGTGGAAACCGTGGTGGCGGCGGTGGTCGCAACGGATACTCTTCTCGCTACTAAGAAATTCTGATGAAACTTAAAGTTGTCCTACTTGGGTATGTGCTACCTGAAGTAGGGCAGCTTTTTTAGTTTGTATTATTTAATTTATTTGTACTATTTAATTGACGGCATGAGAGCGCGGATTGAAGACAACATTTTGTTTTTACACCATGAAGATGTGCCGCCTTACAAAAAGGGGGGATCGGTGGTGCGAAATAGCTATTTTTGGGCGTTAAAAGCGATCGCTGGACGAGCGAGCCGGGGGCGCGATTGGGAATACGAACCCGAAGTTTGGTTTGCCCTAAAGCGCATGTTGCTCTCGTTTATGGAGTCAGGCTATCTAGGATTGTCGGAGACGCAGTTAGAATTTTCGCCCGATGCAGAAGAAATTCCAGACGTGTTGCGATCGGTCTCGACTTGGCTATAGCTAACCTGGCAAATAGCTCTAGTTTCTCCGGAATCGAACGATCCATACAATAGGTATCGAAGCTGATCAATGGGGTTACAACAGCGTCAAATCAGGAATCTGATACGCCGTTTTTCGGGTTTAACGTTGGTGTCGTTGAGTCGGAATTTTAATCGTGAATTGAGTTCCCTCTGCGGTAGAAATACAGCTTAAGTTGCCACCGTGTTTTTCAACAATGACTTGATAGCTAATTGATAGTCCTAACCCTGTTCCTTTGCCGACTGGTTTTGTTGTGAAAAAGGGTTCAAATAGACGTTTATGCACGCCAGCGGGCATCCCAAGACCGTTATCCGCAATGCAAATTTGAATCCAATCCTGAGATAAATGTGTTGTGGAAATCTTAATCTTGGGATCGCGATTTAGCTTGCCATTGTCTACTGCTTCTTCTAATGCATCGATCGCGTTAACTAAGATATTCATAAATACCTGATTGAGTTGTCCCGCTAAGCATTCTATAAGCGGTAGATCATCATATTGTTTGACAATTTGAATTTCTGAACGTTCAGCCGTTTCCTTCAGACGGTTTTGCAGAATCATCAGCGTACTATCAATTCCTTCATGGAGATTGACCGCTTTGACGTCGGCCTCATCCATGCGCGAAAAATTGCGTAATGCCCGCACAATGTTTTGAATTCGCTGAGCACCTACCCGCATCGACGCTAATACCTTAGGCAAATCTTCCAGAATGAACTCTAGATCGATCAGCTCAAGTTCTGCTTTCAGTTCTCCGGTTGGCGAGGGCAACTGGCGTTGGTAAAGCTCTAGCAGTCTGAGCAGATCTTGGGTGTACTCATTGGCATGAGCCACGTTGCCGTAAATAAAATTGACTGGATTGTTGATTTCGTGAGCGACTCCAGCAACCAGTTGACCCAAGCTCGACATCTTTTCTGTTTGAACCAGTTGGGTTTGAGTTTGCTGGAGGTCTTCAAGCGCGATCGCAAGTTTCTGCGCTTGAAGCCGTTGTTGAGCTTCAGACCATTGCAGCGCCGCTTCGGTCTGTTTGCGTTTGATGCCTAGCGCCAGTTCGTTCGCTACAAATGTCAACGCATCTACCATTGAATCAGTCAGACGTTGGCGCGTGAAAATGGCGGCGACACCCAGCACTTCACCATCGATCATCAGCGGAAAGCCTGAAAATGTAGTGAGCCGCGCTTGATGAACCCAAGGTTGATCCTTAAACCACAGACTGCTTGAAACGGCATTTGTGAAATACGGTTGGCAGTCTTGGGCAATCAATCCAATGATCGACATTCCAACTGGAATGCGAGATTGGCTCAGATCACAGCTTGTCAGGTCGCCTGCGATCGACTGTGCCTGCAATTCTAGAACTTGTTTTGGTAACGCTAGTGTCCAAATTTGGACAACGGAGGCGTCGAGGTAACGAGTCATTTCATCTGCACAGTGTTGCAGCATGTTGACCAAATTTGTACTGTGCGTCAGGCAAGAATCAATGCCTGCTCGAAAAGAGACTAGCTGGAGCTGTTCTTTGAGTGATTCTTCCGCATGCTTGCGCTCGGTGATGTCTTCGTAAGTGCCTAAGATGCCAATTACGCCTCCTGTTCTATCTCGCAGCGGAACTTTGCTCGTATCTGCCCATGTTTCTCGATCTGCCTGCTGAGTTTCGATACTGTGTAATTCGGGCATGCCCGATTTCATAATTCGGCGATCGCGCTCTTGAAACCCGTCGGCTTCGTGCTTCTTCCAAGGCAGATCGTAATCTGTTTTCCCGACAATCTCGGCGGGCGATCGCAGACCTGCTACTTTTGCAAAGCTTTGATTGCAGCCTAAGTAGACCGATTTGCGGTCTTTCCAGAAGACAAACTGAGGCAAGCAGTCGATTACTTGTTGGAGGATTTCTTGGGACTGACGTTTTGCTTCTTCGGCCAGTTTGCGATCGCTAATATTACTCTGGATCGCCATGTACTGATAGGGAATGCCCTGAGCGTTTAAGAACGGCACGATCGTCGTGTCTACCCAATAGAACGTTCTATCTTTGGCGCGGTTTTGGATTTCTCCCGTCCAAACTTTTCCTCCAGAAATCGTTGTCCACATGTCTTGAAAGAAGGCTTGCGGATGATAACCAGCGTTAAGAATGCGATGGGTTTTTCCGATTAGTTCTTCTCTAGGGTATTTAGAGATTTCGCAAAGCCGATCGTTAATCGAAAGAATTACGCCTTTACGATCAGTAACGGCAATAATAGTAGATTGATCTAAGGCGAATTTAAGATCGGCAAGCTCTTTTTCAATAAGCTGATGTTCGTGTTCGATAGGAGCGCTTTTTAACAGGAATTGATGGGTGTGTGTGGAGACGGTTTGTTTGGGTAAAGCAGTCTCCTCTCGCTTGAGAATTAATCCTCCGACTCTGCCTGCTGAATCATGCCAAGGCGAAATTTCAGACTTAATCCAAACCTTACTGCCGTCTCGCCGCTGCACCTCGTTTTCCATAAACGCTGAAGTCGAGGTGTTTAGGCAGCGCTGGTGAGTCTCTCTCCAAGGATGGGGAGTGTCGGGAAAAATATCGTAATGCGATCGCTCGATTATGGTTTGATCACCCAGTTCATAGGTATCGCGCCAGCGCTGGCTAACCACTAAATAGCGCATGTCTCGATCGACCATTGCGATCGCGCAAGGCATTTGCTGAATCAGCAATCGAAGTAGCTCATTGCTTTTAGCATCAGAGTTAACAGGAAGATTGTGTAGCATTAAACTCGCCTATATCCAAGGGAAATTTCACCAGCAGATATAGAATTCCCGATAAACTTAACAATCTCCCTCTAAACTATCTATCGAGAGGATGAAATATCTTGCCCTCAGTGGGTCAACAAACGTTCTACTCTCCCTTCTCGATCTATTTCGTCTCCATCCAGTTCTTGCCAGCATTTACTTCTACTAAGAGCGGCACACTCAGCTTAACGGCAGCTTCCATTGTGGTTTTGATTTGCGATCGCAGATCCTCTAGCATATCGGGTCTGACTTCAAACACTAATTCATCATGGACTTGCAGTAATAACCGAGCGGGATAACCTTTGAGAAGTTGGTGCAACTGCACCATTGCAATTTTGATAATATCGGCGCTTGATCCTTGGATCGGAGCATTCGCAGCCGCACGGAGCAGTCCAGCATCAAACTGATCGCGCAATTTCAGTTTGTCAAGCTGAATGTCATCAGGATTCGTTCCTCGCATTCTTCGGAGAGATTCGGTGGCGAAGTTAAAGTATCGACGGCGACCTTTAATCGTCTCGACATAGCCGTTGGCGATCGCTTCTCGCTGCATTTGCTGCAAGTAATCAAACACGCGAGAGTAGCGATCGTTAAACCGTTCGATAAACAGTTTGGCATCGCTCGGTCTAACGCCCGATTCCCGCGCAAATCGTTGCGCTCCCATGCCGTAAATCACCCCGAAATTGATGATTTTTGCCAGCCGTCGTTCTTCCGAAGAAATGTCTTCTTTTTCGAGCAAGAGCTTTGCCGTTAAGGTGTGAATGTCCTCGTTTTTCTGATAGGTTTCGAGCAGAATCGGTTCTTGACTGAGGTGAGCCAGAATTCGCAGTTCGATTTGCGAGTAATCTGCCGCAATCATGCACCAGCCTTCTTCAGGAATAAAGGCTTTGCGGATTTGCCGACTAAACGCCGTTCGGATGGGAATGTTTTGCAGATTGGGATCAGAGGAGGATAAGCGACCCGTCGAAGTAATCGCTTGGTTAAAGTCGGTGTGAACGCGACCCGTTTTTGGATGCACCAGCTTTGGCAAGGCGTCTACATAGGTCGATTTCAGCTTGGACATCGTGCGGTATTCCACGATCGCATCCACCACCGGATGGTCGCCTTGCAGCTTTTCTAAAACTGCCGCATCGGTGGAATAGCCTGTTTTGGTCTTACGAGATTTCTTCCGATCGAGTCCTAACTTTTCGAAGAAGAGCTCGCTCAATTGCTTAGGAGAACCAAGGCTAAATTTTCCGCCTGCAAATTCGTAGGCGCGTTGCTCGATCGCGTCTAGATCTTTCTCCAGTGACTTCGAGAACTCTTGCAAATAGTCTTGATCGATTCGCACTCCAGTTGCTTCGACTTCTGCTAACACAGGTTCGAGCGGCAGTTCCACCTCCAGCAATAGATCATGCAGTTGTGGCGTTGGCTCAAGATCTGTCCGCAGCTTTGGTACTAAGTTGTAGGTCGTGTAGGCATCGATGCCGCAATAATCTGCCACTTTGGAAATGGCGATATCTGCGATCGTTTTTCCTTTAGGAACTAGATCGGTATACTCCAGGGCTCGAATGCCAAGATAGCGATAGCCAAGGTCGCTCAGCTTGTGGCTGCCTTCGGGATTGAGGACATAGCTTGCTAACATCGTGTCAAACACGACGCCTGCTAGATCGATGCCTTGAAAGCGCAACACCAACCGATCAAACTTGGCGTTCTGCAAGGCTTTAGGATACGTCGCACTTTCGAGAATTGGTTTTAAGGCATCTAGCGCTGTTGCTTTATCTAAGTTCTTGCCGTCCATGTGCTTGAGTGGAATGTAAGCAACCGCATCCATTTCAGACCCCCAGCAACAGCCAATTCCAACGAGGTCTGCATCGATTGGATTAAGCGCATCGGTTTCGGTATCCCACGCGACTGGAGTTTCAGCGTTGGTGTGAGCCTTTAAAAGCGTGACCAGTTCACTCAGCTTTTCGGGTGTATCAATGATTCGAGGCGCGATCGCAACGGGAGTAAATTGCTCTGCGTTCTCAGTATCTTCTGCACTAAAGAACCAAAGATCGTCGCTTTCATACTGGATAATCGGTGGTGTTCCAGTTTCTGATGCGGCTTGCGTTACACCTTCTGTTTCAGAAAGTTCGGTATCAAGTTCACCACTAAGTTGTCGTTTCCACTTCTGAACTTTGTTCAAAAACGATTTGAATTCCAATCGTTCGATCAAAGGCATGACGATCGCTTCATCGAATCCCTGAAGTTTACACGCTTCAAGATTCACGTCCATCGGCACGTCTAAATGAATTTGCGCCATCCATTGTGAATGTCGTGCATCGTCCTGTCCGGTTTCTAGTTTCTTCTTGACTGCGCCTTTGATCTCGTCAAGGTGTTGATACACATTTTCTAGCGATCCATACGTCGTTAAGAGTTGAACCGCCGTTTTCTCGCCAATTCCTTTTACACCGGGAATATTATCAGACGCATCGCCGCACAGCGCTTTGAAATCGACAATCTGAGACGGCAATACTCCCAGTTTTGCTTTGATCTCTTCAACACCAAACTCCTTGGGTGGTGGCGCTCCTCTACCATAGGTGGTACTCATGTAGAGGATTTTCACCTTCTCGTCTGGGTCAACCAACTGGAAGAGGTCGCGATCGCCGCTTAAAATCTTGACGTTAAATCCGGCCTTGCTGGCCTGTCGCGCCAGCGTCCCAATCACATCATCTGCCTCGTATCCTGGCGATATCACAATCGGCAGGTTCATCGCCTTGAGCAATTCCTGAAGATTGTCTAGGTCGGGCATGAAATCTTCAGGCGTCTCAGGGCGACCCGCTTTGTAAGTCTCATCGGCGTCGTGGCGAAAGGTCGAACCGCCGAGATCAAACGCGATCGCAAGATAATCGGGTTTCTCTGCCTCGACCGTTTCCAGCAGGGCTTTCAGAAAACCATAAGAAACGCTCGTCGGGATGCCGTTTGAAGTGCGTAAGCCACCGTCACGCCCTTTAGCAAACGCAAAGTAAGCACGAAACGCCAAAGAGTGACCATCGACAAGAACGAGTTTGTGAGACTTAGAAGATGTTGCGCTCAAAATAGACCGGATCGAAGGGGACAGACTTCTATTTTAGCGAGGGATAGGTGGTGTACAGTGACTTTTTATTGGGGCTTTTTCCAGCTCTTGGTGAAGTTGGCAATTCAGGTAAGCTGAAATCCAGAATTTACGTTAGGCAAATTTGAGATCGCACCCGTTTTCACCAAAAGTTGGAAAGAGCCTCAGTAATCCGTCGCTTACAAAAACCTAAAAATGCGACCAAGACTTGAAAATTATAACAATGTCCCGCGTGGCGTCATCTTAATCTCTAAGGCATTTCTGTGGATTGGTAGTATCACTTTAGGTGTTTCGATTCTTATTCTATTGCTAGGTTTCGTATTCTTGCTCGATCTAGAGGAAGTGAATAGTATAGAGCGTCCTGGATTGTTGTGGATACTGTCTCTTATGCTTGGTGTCCCAGGAATCTTGCTAGGTCTAATGAGCACTATTTCCAGTTTTGGACTTAGAAAGATGCAGAAATGGGGCTTATGGTGTAGCTATCTGACTATGATGATGTGGGTATTACTCTATACTGTGTTTCCAGGGATTAAACTTTCCATCACCACACCGTTTGGCTTGCTCATTAATCTCATCTCTTTGACAATACTATTTGTCGAGATTTATCTAACGCGAACCTATTATCGATATTTCACCCAACGATAATTTCTACGATCGTGCCAATTTGCGTACCTCACATAACTCATCCACTTTGCCTACTGAGAGGGTTCGTAGCCGAGATAGACGCGATCGCTGATTTATCAACGTAGATGCTGAGCTTCGCTTTGCTAATTCTACAAATGGTGAATAAGCATTGTGATGAGAAGTGTTGCTTTGAAACTGACCGTTAGATAGTTGTTTGGCACTCCATCAAGCCGCTAAAAGTAAAGAGTTGCTATGAAATGTTAGGAGTTGAACCGTGAGTACACAGCAGGAGCAGCCAGATGATATTGTCATCATTCCTTTAGAGGACGATCAGCAAGATGCAAAAGTGCTTCGGGTAGATGGCAATCGTCCGATTGATAAGAGCGATATTGAGGTAGAGTATGTTTTGCCGATTGATGGCAAGCGTCCGGTCGTTGCTGATAAGATTGAGGTGCGCGACACGCTTGAAGTGGATGGTAGTCGTCCGATTACAGCCAATACGTTAGAGTATAACAAAACGCTGGGAATTGATGGCAATCGCCCCATTGATCCTAGCAATTTGGATATAAAAGAAGTTGTCCACGAAGATGGTAGTCGCCCGATCGCAGCGGATAAAGTTCAAGCTCGCAAAACGCTCCCTGTGGATGGCGATCGCCCGATCGGTTCAGATAATCCGGCGGAAAAAATGGACATGCTTCGAGACTTCATTGACTAGGCTGAATTGACCAGGCTGACATCAATTCCTACCCATTGGCTTTTTAGAGCAATCATCTTAGGAGTGCTCTGATTTAGGCATATCCTAAGTGACGGTTGATCGCGTTTGCTCTTAGTGGGGTTAAGCGATTCCTTCGGAGTTCCGCTAGGGCGCTAATCGCACAATGGGTCGGAAATGAGTCAGATACTACTTGCTAATAATCTGAACGAGCCTTTTCGGACTGCTCTTTATCCGACTTTCGGAACTTTTGCGAATACGATCGCTCTTGCGGGTTCCGCCTGCCATCTCATACTCGCGGCTATCGTTGCCGTATTTTGCACAAACGCCATTCAGCAACTGATCGAGCAAGTCGCCCATGCGTCTCTCCATTGCGTCGATTTCTAGCTTTGCGGTATCGATCTTGGCAAGGGCGGTATTGTAGTCATTTAATTTGATTTGCAATTGCTCGATCTGTTCCTCTAAAACATCAACATTGCGATCGCTGCCGAAGTCCATTAAGGGGTCGATGGATTTGAGCTTCAAGATCCGGAGTTGACCTTTGTCGAGAATGCGAGAGGTGCGTTGTGCGCGTGACATAGTGGGATGCTCCCGTTGTAGTAGTGTCTAGCGTTAGTTTGGCTTGTGCAATGCAGAAGGTGGATGAGTGAATCGCGCAAAAACGTGTGTTTCTTTCGAGAAGATTTGCAGTCGCGCTTCCTAGTTTTCCGCAGCGCTTGAGTGTGAGCTAGTAGGTTCACTGAAAAAGTAACGACGTTCGTGACGAATGAGACGACATTCGTCACGAATGGAACGACATTCGCGACGAACGTTGCGGGATTCACGAAGAATGTCATCCCATTCGTGATGAACGAGACGACGTTCGCAACGAACGAGACGACATTCGTGACGAACGGGACGACATTCATGGCGATGTAGAGGATGAGAGTGTGAGCTATGGATATTTTGACGGGGAGTATAATCCTTCGGAGCGTGGCAAAGCCAATCGCAGTCGGTTTATATAATTGAGAAGCATTCTGTAGCCCAATATCTTATGAACCCAGCAGTTTCCTTCCAAACCGTGATCGAATTCGTTGAGGCCCTCTCAGAAGATGAACAGGATGAATTGTTCGATCTCATTCAGAAGCGGCGAGTGATGAAACGTCGGCAGGAAATTGCTCAAAACGCAGAAAAGACAATGGAAGCCGTGAGAAATGGAACAGCGAAACGAGGGACTGCCAACGAAGTCATGGCAGACATCTTTGGGGATGAAGAATGAGAACGCTAATCTTTGACGAGAGTTTTCGTCGCGCCCTTAGAAAACGAGGGAAGAAGCGACCAGAACTTCGAGTCAAAGTCACTAAAGTCCTTTCCTTGCTAGAAGTCGATCCATTCAACCCATCTCTTAAGACCCACAAACTTCAAGGTGAATTAGAAGGGCTGTGGTCTTGCTCGGTTGAGTACGATTGCCGGATTATCTTTCGATTTGAGGCATTGGAAGAGGAGGAGGAAGACGCAATTGTATTAATCGATATTGGCAACCACGACGAAGTGTATTAGCGATACCAAATTCTGTAATCTTTCAGGAACTGGCATATCGAAATGGAAGAATTAAGTTACAACAAAACTGTAATTGTCTACCTGTAGCTTATGGATGCTTTCACTGGGGCTGCGATCGCGAAACTGGCTTTTGATGAGTTTGTCAAATCTGGAGCGGGAGAAATTGCAAAGAAAGCGGTAGGAGGGGCGCTCGAACAATTGCGATCAACAATTAAAGCGCGGTTTAAGGGTAAGAATCAGAAGGCGGAAGCAGCGATCGCTAAAGTTGAACAGGAGGGATCACCCGAAGCGCTGAATAAACTGTCTGTGTATTTAGACGATGAGATGGATGATGCCTCTTTCGCGCAGACGTTGCAGCAGCTTGCAGAGCAGATTACGAATATCCAAAATACTTCGGAGCGACAATATAACAACTACGGACGCGATCAAATTACGATTGAGAACATCACAGGCAATCCTAGAATTGGCGGATCATAGATGTCGCGACGATACGAAAACGAAGGACGCGATCAAATCCCAATCGAGACCGTTCACGGAAATGTGTATGTCGGAGAAACTCGATCGCGGCAACGCCCTGGTCGAGAATTGACATGGCTGAAGGAGATTCAGAAAGAAGTCGAAAAACAATTAACGGACTCCCTACATAATCGTGTTTTGATTAATCTTGGCAAACAGCCGCAACTAGGACAGGTGCGTCGGCTTTGGGATGTTCGGATCAAAAGCGGTCAGAAACCGATCGAAGCGATTTCACCAGACACTGAAATTTTGGAAGTGTTTGAGCGATCGGACATTGCAGGCAAACTCTTGATTCTGGGAAAACCGGGTGCGGGCAAAACCACAACCTTGCTGGAACTCGCTAGAGATTTGATCAAAAAGGCACAGGAGGATGTGATCGCGCCGATGCCCGTGTTGCTCAATTTGTCGTCTTGGAATGATTCGTGTCAAAGCCTTGAAGACTGGATAATTAAAAAGATGGCGACAGGTAACAGTTCTGCAAAAGCAGGTTCCGCCTTAAGCAAGCGGTGGCTAGAGGCTCAGAAGCTACTGCCGATGCTCGATGGACTCGACGAAGTCAGACCCGATCTTCAGCCTGCGTGTATAAGTGCCATTAATCAGTTTCTCAACAGTGAGTGCCGTCCTGCTTCGATCATTGTGTGCAGTCGCCGAGAAGAATATGAAGCGCATTCCGAAAAGCTTCAATTAAACGGAGCTATTCATTTACAAGAACTAACCAACGCTCAGATTGAAGCATATCTCGTGCAGGTGAATCGCGCTGCACTCTGGCAAGTTCTCAACACAGATTCGGAGTTACTAGAACTCGTGCGTCAACCGTTGTTACTAGATGTTACCTTGACTGTTTATAGTGGAGAACTCGCAGAACGCTGGAAATCCCTACAGTCTACTCAGGAACGGCTTGAGTTTTTGTTAGATGCCTATATTGAGCAAATGCTACACCAGCCCCCTACCATTCAAGTGTATGATGCCAAAAAAGAACCAACTGTAAAGCAAACTCGTCAATGGTTAGTGAGGTTAGCAAAACAGTTACAAAGTGAGTCAGAAACTGAGTTTTTGATTGAGAAGATGCAGCCGTCTTGGCTAACTAATGTTCATCAGAAATGGATTTACAAGCTGCTCGTTGGGCTGCTTGTCATAACACCGCTTGGTCTAATTGTAGTGACACTTAAACTAAAATTCGGGCTAATTATTGGAGTAGCTGCTGTACTTATATACTCACTGGCTACTGAATTAAATTATATCTACCCCGTTGAAAAAATCAGAATTTCACAGGGGCAGAGAATTGAAAAAGCAATGCACCAATTGGAGGAAGCAATACGAATATCTGAGAGAATGAAAGATGAATTTAAAAATATAGAAGAACTTAAAGGGTTAGAAATTGAAGGATTAAAACAGCAAATTCAAGAGTTGGACTATGAAAATGAAGAGATGAGACAGGAACTTGAAACTTTTAGATTTCAATCTATCGTAACAGTCACTGTAGTAATCATAGCTGGAATGATAAGTGCTCTGATTGCTGGATTGACTAATGGACTGAATAGTGGACTATATATCACCTTTATTATCTTCCTAATCATCGGGCTTGGTACTGTACTAGAGCCTGTCTCAAAAACCGAAATTGAAACTCGCCTTTATCCCAATCAAGGCATTTTTACCTCTTTCAGTAATACGCTCATTTTGCTTAGCATCTCTCTGCTTGTCTCTATTCTTGCTTATATCGCACTATTTCTGCTGCTCAACCACACTTTGACTAAAGAAGAAATTCAATCATTCATTTCCCTACTGTTCTTCTTTTTAGCTTTGGCTAGTTTTACTATGGGCGGTGGATTAGCTAGCGTTCAACATTTCTCACTTCGTCTCGTCCTCTTTCTCAGCCGCGCCATTCCTTGGAACTATGCCCGCTTCCTCAACTACTCCACAGAGCGCATGTTCCTCCAACGCATCGGTGGTCGCTACCGCTTCATCCACAAACTCTTACAAGACCACTTTGCAGGAATGAAGGATGAGGGATGAGGGATGAAAAGTAGTTCAATACTAGACAAGGTAGGTTGGGTGCGGAGATAAGGCTAAAACTAAGGTAAAGAAAGCGTCTAGGTTGAACTATTACTATGCAAGTAAAAGACCTAACAACTGAAGAACTCAAAGCATTAATTCGAGAAACTGTACTGGAGGCAATCGAAGCATTTCTCGACGATCCTAACGAAGGCAAAGAAATGCGACCCGAAGTTAAACAACAACTGCTTGAATCTCGTAAGCGCAGAGCAAACGGTGAGCGGGGAATCCCTGCTGAAGAAGTCGCAAAGCGGTTTGGGCTGACTTGGTAATGAGTTACACGGTTGAATTTGAACCTGAAGCAATCAATGATCTCACTGATCTCGGTGAGACAATCCGAGAACGCATCCTCACCAAGATCAATTGGCTCTCTGGTAATTCTGACCAGATTAAACCATAGGCTTTAACAGGCGACTTGTCAGACTTCTTTAAGCTGAGAGTTGGCGACTATCGAGTTTTGTATGATTTCAGTCGCACAGAGAAGCTGATCACGATTATTCGAGTCAGGCATCGAAAAGAAGTCTATCTGTAACCTCCTTCCCAATACCTGCCCTTACTACGCCACCGTTTAGCGCTAATCGCTCGTCCAAGTCATTAACGATCCTTTTCTAATCTTCATCCATCTCATCGGCTCTCAAATCTCCAGGCTCATTCAGCATCTCTGGAGTCACCGCCGGATTCTCAACAATCTCCCTTGGATTACCTTCATAACCGCCGCTCTAGACTAAATCCATCGGATCAACGGTGTCTTGTTCAGGCTTAGCGGGTTTAGCGTTCGGCTTCTTGTCTTCGGGAAGACGATCAGTAGGCTCAGGCATAACAGTTCCTCGATAGCTCACCTGATTACGGTAGAAGAGCGATCGCAGAAAGACGCCTCTCCAAAGACGGAAGGACACCCTAAACCACGTCAGGCTACTGCCCCAACATCGACGGCTCTAACCAGGCAGGCACATAATGACTTGACTTGCGGAGTTCTTGATCCAACGGTTTGTAGTGGGCATCTTTCTCCTGCACCAGCGCCCAAAAGTTTGCAGAATGATTGAGATGAATGGTGTGACAGAGTTCGTGAACAAACACATATCGCACCAACGGAGGAGTTAGAAAAAGAAGTTTGTAATTCAGGCTAATGTTCCGGTTTTGAGAGCAGCTTGCCCACAGCGTTTTTTGTCCCCGAATTGCCGCTTTATGAAACGGCAGAGCCAACTCCTCGCTCACCGACCAGAGCCACGGCACAAGCCGCTGATAGGCTTTGTGCATCAACCACTGCTGCAACAGAGACTTACAGGCTTCCTCATTTTGCGTGTTGCCCCGAAGAATGAGCTTCGTTTTGTCTTTCTCGGTCAGCGTTAGACGAGTCGTTGCTGTTGCACAGTACTCAACCAGCCAAAGCTGATCGATCGCCCGCAGGTTCAGTTGGGTCGGCAACCCATGAGAATGCTCTAGCGCTAATTGTTGTCGCTGTTCTTCGAGCCGCTCAATGGCGCGCTCGATCCAATTTTGCTTGTTGTGCAGAATTTCTGGAATCCGACTGCGATCGAAGCCTTGGGGAACGATCACTTCTAGTCCACCTTGGACGGACATCTTAAGACTCACGTGTTTCGCTTTAGAACTTTCGCGAACACGATACTGTGGAAATTCCACAAGCTGACTTTTAATCAGTTTTGACTCAACCATTTGAGGTGTAAGTTGGGCAATGCCTAATCAGTAGTCTATCGTACTGAATCCATTCTGGGAATTAAGATCCGCCAGACGGCGGTAATTCTGCTTGCTGACCGCGCAAATTACTCACACTAGATCTATCTTAATCTCGTTGATCTCTTTAGAGTTTTTCTAGCTGTTGGCGCAGATGGCTGCTGAGCCAGTCAATGCTAGTCACGACGAGCAGCAGCAACAGCATCATGGTTGTCGCTTTGGCATACTCAAACCCGCGAATATAGTTGACTAATTCAAAGCCGATCCCTCCCGCGCCGACGACGCCCAAAACCGAGGCAGAGCGGATGTTGTACTCAAACATATAGAGCGTGTATCCCAGTCCGAGCGGCAGCACTTGCGGCAAGATGCCATACTGAGCAACTTGGCTCCACGACGCACCACTGACTTGCAGCGCTTTGATCGATTCTGCATCAACCGCTTCGATCGCTTCTTGATAAAATTTTGCCAGGTAGCCAATCGTATAGATCGACAGCGCTAATGTTCCGGCAGGCGCTCCTAAACCAGTCGCCGACACAAAGAAGAGTCCCAAGACGACTGAGGGAACGGTACGCACGCCATTTTGTAGTAAGACTGCACTCCAGCGCAGCCAATGAGGAGTGAGATTTTGAGCCGACAAAACCGCGATCGGGACGGACAGAACTGCGCCGATCGTCGTTCCCCAAAGCGACATTTGCACCGTTTCAATCAACGCTCGAATTGCAATATCGATGACGCTAAGATCGGGCGGAAACAAGCGAGAAATAAAGTCGATCATAAACGGAACGCTTTTTTGCAGCAGCGTTCCATTGATTTTTAACCCTTGCAGTGCCCATCCGTATACCAGAATCAGTGCTGCAAGGATTAAAAATAGCTTGCTTTTAGCCACAATCCGACGAAGCTTTACCCAAACGTCTTTCATATCTCAACCTGGTCAGCAGTTCTAAAGTGGGTCGTCAAGTTGTGACAGTCGCCGTCATAGATAATTCGTCCTGCTGAAAAAATCAAAGCACGTTGGGCATACGTTTGAGCGATCGCGAGGTCGTGCAAGACACTGATGACGGTCATGCCCTGATCGTGCAATTGTGCCAGCAATTCCATGACGTGTCGCGTCGCGAGTACGTCGAGCCCGGCAGTCGGTTCATCTAGCAAAAGAATAGAAGGAGACTGCATCAGCAGACGAGCGATCGCGACTCGTTGCCGTTGTCCGCCGCTCAATCGACGCGTAATTTGATGAGTAGAATCGTGCAGTCCAAACTGGTGCAGGAGTTGAGACGCATGGGCGCGATCGCGCTGATCAAACCCAAATAGAGTCTGCCAAGCCGATCGTTGCCCTAAGCGCCCACACAGCACATTGTCGAGCGCGGTCAGTTGGGGCACAAGTCCGCCCCCCTGAAATAACATGCCAATCTCACGTCGAATTTGAGGAATCGTTGCCGCTTGAATCGGGGTGTTGTGTACACGAGCAACTCCCGACTGAATCGGCACTAGACCCAAGAGCGATCGCAACCAAGTTGATTTGCCTGCGCCATTTAAGCCCAAAACCGCGACGAATTCGCCGGGTTGAATCGTGCAAGTGACACCTTGCAAAGCAGAGCGGCGTAAGGACGGTAAGTAAGCCGTTTGTAGATCAACGCACGCGATCGCAGGATGTACTGAAGTGGCGTGAGACTGTTGAGACTGTGAATGCATGATTGACCGACTTCAGAAGTGGACTGCCCTCAACCCTCTCCCACGGGAGAGGGAGCTAGAGTCCCCTAGCCCCTTTTCTTTGTAGCAAAAGGGAGCCAAGCTCTTGTTGCCTCTCCTGCGGGCTACCGTATACACACACGTCGTTTATCGCTCCGTTTGGGTCGGCTTCAGCCCCCTAAATCCCCCATGCTGGGGGACTTTGAATGGAAACGCTTGGTTCGAAGTCCCCCACTTTTGGCGGATTTAGGGGGCGAGGCTCTCGGCGATGACGAACCGAGAGACGTGTGTGTTCACGGTAGCTCCTGCGGGAGAGGGCTAGGGTGAGGGCGGTTCGGATGCTAGATCGACGTTGCTAGATTAGTTGCCAGATTAACAGTCTAAGAGGACGTTTGAAAAGCTTTGGGAAGGTGAATTATGCTGCCAAACGTTTGAGCATGATACGGATCAGGGCAAGGTAGATAAAGGTCTCTGAGGTTTCGGGTAACAGCTCATAGTCCCGGACTA
>JAHHHP010000077.1 GCA_019359275.1 Myxacorys chilensis ATA2-1-KO14
CGGTTGTGGCAGACTCGTAGTGCTGTCGAGTCCATGAAACTGATGCCGCTGCACTTGCCAAAGCACGATCGCAGATAAGCACACATCGGCACGAGTGTGCCCGGAATCCATTCGACGAAGCGATGGTAGCTGACTAAGCCCGGAAAGGCTTGTGCCCACTCAGTTTGAACTTTCTCTTGGTAATACGCTTTGAAGTTGCGGTAACACGACTGATGAAATCCAATCAGAATCGTCATAATTTCGCTCAAGCGCAAGCCACGGGAACGATTGCGGGTGTGCAGCCCAAATCCTAAAAGCTGCTGCTTCCATTGCGGTTCAAAGGTTTGGCAGAAATCGTCGACGGAGCAGAAGAGTTCTTCTAGACTAAGCATGAGGGCAAACTGGGTGTGATTTTTAGTATTTTCAGCCTATCGGGTTTGCCCCTTTCTTGTCCCAAGCTTTATCCCGAACTGACGTTGCTTTAGTTCTCGGAGTCGTGCCTGCACTCTCCATGTCTGCATTCGCCTTGCCTGCACCGAAAGTCACCGTATTCAATTAGGGCGGCTATGTGGCTGACTACCAAATTAGTTACAGCGCGAATGGGCAACGGAACGAAATCAAAATCCCTGGTTTGGTGGTGGGCAAAAAACGAACGGTCACGTTGCCTGCTGGAAGTCAAAGCATCACTGTGCGGGGTCAAATGCTCACAGGCTTATTCTGGGAACCGAAACGAGAACTGTTCAACCAATCGGCTACCGATGGAAGCTGCTTTAAGACCTACGGCACCATCTTCAAAGGGGAGTGGTCGCGAGAGTGCACGGCTGATTTCTAGAATTATGAGGGATAAGACCGCAGCGCACACGGTCTTATCCCTCACTTCTTAAATAACGCCTTCTTGCCCTGCGACCCTTCGGTTGAACTCTTGGGCAGCTCCTGCTTTGTTGTATCCAGATACAACAAAGGGTAGCCCGAAGACTACCCTTTTATTTGCACGTTCCCAAACGTTTATTTAGTTAGCAGTTACCATCTCTTTGATGGCTCCTTTCTCGATAAGGTGATTGATCCGTCCAAGAATGGGAGCCGGGGAACTTAGATTGAAATGAGCAACCGCTTCCCCCATGGTGACAGGTCGATCAATTTTGGAGAGAAACTCTAGCATGTCTTGCTGAGTCTTGGTTAAGTCAACCGTTGAACCCGTGATTTCAAATTGCCGTTTGTTGATCGTGATCATTACTTGTCCTCTTTGGATTTATAGATTGCAGCACGGTCAAAGTAGGGCGTATCAACGTCTGTATGCTCCCATGATACGGCATTCTGCCGATCGCTATAATCGCCGCCGTGGTCGCCCCAGTCCTTGATGTGAGCATCAACGGGGTCGGTCGTGCCTGCCGTCTTAAGTGCAGCATCTAGCCGAGTGTCGGTATCGGCTTCCAAATACTCTTCCTCATCACTACCTCCTCCGCTTGTGCCACCGCTTAACCAAGAAAAAATGCCCATAATATAAAGTACTCCTGCAATGTTTGCGTTGTTGCGAGTTAGCCAGGGTGTTAGTTGGAAGCTGCCCCCTGGCTATTGAATGTCGTAACTAGTAATTGTCTGTTCGTCCTCAGCTAAGCTAAAGACAATCGATTGACCATTCTGGAGCCGAACGGCATAGCGGGTGGGTTCCCATCCAGTTACACCACCCCAAAACTGCCGAGTACCTGAACTGCCAAAACTGATCTCTTTGGGTTGAGGAAACCGGCTCAGCACAGCACTTTTAGACTGCGGGTAGGAGAGCTTACCTGCTTGCCAAATGGCTCTAGCCGATGGGTCAGCGGGTGGTCCATCATTTGGCGATTCCCTAGCGTAGGGTTCTGGGTTGCGAGATGGCATTGCTGAGGATTGAGCAATCGGCATCGGTGCAGGTTGGGGTACAGGTTGAATCGCTTCATCCTGTGGCAGCAGTTGACTAGGCGAGGGTTCTGGGCACCCAGTTTTAACGACTTGCCCTGATGGGCGCGTGTCGTTTGCTCGCATGACCTCCCCCTTTGGGTGAGGAGTTGGAACGGGCAGAGTCCCATTCCGCCTAGCCTCATGTTCTGCCATTCCTGCAGAACCATTTTGAACAAAGTAGCCAACATCAAAAGCATTGACAGAGTTGAGACGCGGATTCAGCGCGATCGCAACTAATGAGGTACTCAGGCTAGTCATCAGAATTGTTTTGAATTTCTCGTTCATGAATGTGCGGTAGAACGTGTTGAAGTACATAGGTTGCCGTGGTGTCAGCCATCAGCCAAAAGGCAACGACAACCGCAAGCAAACGAAGACTGATGCGAGAAGCATCATGCAGATGGAAGTTCTAGAACTTCTGACTCTTCTGGAAGTTCGACCCGTGAGTAGGTCACATCGATAATCTCGTTCACTCCAGCCGCCATTGAGCGACGTTGACTTAAGCGATCGCTGAGCGAACCCATCATGCGAAACGGGGTGCGCTCGATATGCTCTGCCAGTTCATCCATCTTTTGATCGGCATACTGATCAACTTTGGCTTTTGCCCGTTCAACTTCTTGGTCAATGCCGCGAGTAATGGATGCTAGACCTGCAACCGCTTCATCCTCGTCCACCTCCGCCTGAGTCTGCCGAGAGTTCTGGAACTGCTGGAACTCCTGAAAGTGTCCCTGCATTCTCATCGCGCGAATCTTCTTGATAAACTCAGCCGACTTGAGCCGTCGGGTCTCTCCGGTTTCAGCAAAGTAGAACGAAGACTTTTCGCTGATGTGCTTGGCTGTAATTTCTAGAAGTTTCACGCCCCACTCTGGATACGGACCATTTGCTGGAAGCAACACATCAAATGCTTGATAGACAAACTCAACCCAATTCTTAACCGCTTTTTCTGATACGCCCCAGGCGTTGGCAACGTCAGCAATGGGCACAACTTTGACTCGTTCTTTGGAAGCCACCATTTTGTTTCTCCTGGAAGTTCTAGAAGTTTTGGAAATTCTATACTTTCTTGAGCTTATTACTCATTACTCATTGCGTCAATGGTTTCTAGTAATACTAGAAGGGTGTGGATAGAATATGGTTATCCGAGTAGAGTGATTGAGAGATTTACCCGATGGATTTAATGAGAGTGACGCTGAGCGTTGATATTCCTGGACTGGGAGAGCGAATCAGAAAAGCGCTCGATGACAGCAAGAAAACGCCAACAGAGGTGGCAGCCGCATCAGGAATGAGCTTGCCCAACCTTTACCGAATCATGTCTGAAGATACAAAGTCAGTGCCTCGCGAGACGCTCTTAAGAGTTGGAGAAGTGTTAGAGATTGACTTTGAGACTGAAATTAAAACTGCGATCACGAAGGAGTTTGCTGATTAATCAGGCAGTCGAGATCGTTAGACAGGAGCACAACATCGAACGGCAGGGAAATTAGACAACACAAAGCCCGATCGATGAATGCTCGATCGGGCTTTGTGTGATATTCGTGTGATCGTTTTGGGTACAGTCAGTCGATAGAGTACCGACTGACTGTAGTAGCTACACCGCGTTAGCTAGCTGCTGCCACCTCCAAGTTGCTAGAATATAGCCAGCATTGGATTTGACTGGAGCACCAGAAGAGGTACTTCTAAGCTCTCGCCCAGCCTTGCTTGCTTGAGAAAAAGTCAAAACTGTGGTCATAATAGAATCACCAAACTAGATGATTCCGAGTCTTGTGAACTCGGTTTTTCTTGAACTAAACCCCTGATGCGGCAAACATCGGGGGTTTACTGTTTTAAGTATACCCAATCTCCCTAACGATCGTTAGAAAAAGATCAAATTTGTAGAATATTTCTAACGTTCTCACTGAAATCTGGTACTGATGTAATATTTGTCCTAACAAATGTAAGATTAGGTCACGAGGAAGGAGAGACTCATCATGATTAGTGGATTTACGAGGCAGGAGGCTCTTTCGATAACTGGAATAACTTCAGGACGATTGAGCTACTTGGATGAAGTAGGACTGGTTACACCACAGAAGTTTGGTAATCCTAAGCGACCCAAGGTAATTTACTCGGTAGAGCAAATTATTGAACTGAAAGTCATTAGTAGATTGAGGGAGAAGCTTTCGCTTCAAGAAGTTCGGAAGGTGCTTGAGTTCCTGAAGTCGCGAAACTATGAGCAGTCCTTGTTTAGCTGCAATCTGATATTTGTTGACGACCAGCTATACCTTATTGAGGACTGGGAGAAATTCGGAATGATGGTTCTTAAAGCTTCAGGAAAGAACAAGGGGCAGGTCGTTATCCATGAAATCGGCAAAATTGGAGAGGTCATCTCAGACCTAAGAAGAGAAGCCGAGAAACACCACGTCCTAGATTTTGAGAAGCGAATTCAGGGAACACCTCTAGCTGTTTAGAGAAGGAGCGCGAGGCACAGGTTAGGGCTGATCCGAAAAGCGGAGCCGATGACCTGAGCGCTTTAAAGCAAATCTAAGCGCAAGGAACATGAATAAAAACCCGATCGATCTAACCGTCGATCGGGTTTTGGTTTTGCAACAAGTGATTCACCGACAGAGTTGATTTTCTGCCCGCTCCAACTCTTCTCCTGAAAGCAGGTACGGATTAGATTCTTCAGGCGTTTCGTTGTTGTCTGGCTGGCCAATGTAGGTGAGTTCGTGAAACTTGATTGCACTTCGCAGGCGGCCATTGTCCCAGTCGTCTGAGTGGTCAATCCAAGCGATCGTTTGCGAGTCGATTGAAACGTGGGCTTCATGGGGGCAGTTGGGCGAGTGGAGAATTAGGCGGGCTAAATCTTCCTGCTGCTGTTCAAGTTTTGTAAGGGTTTGCAGTAGTTCTTGACGCTGCTGCTCTAGGGTTTGGAGTTGTTTGAGTTGAATGAGTAGGGTCATGCTGGTTCTGCCTTGTTATTTTCCATTACGATGCATTCACGAAAGCCGATATCGGCAACGAGCCAAAACTTGCCATTAATTTCAATCACGTCACCTACGCTAGTTGAGCGATGTTCTCCGTCTCCAAGCCTTGTAATGTCTGGATGCTCCCACCAGGCTCTTGTATCGTGCTGAGTGCGAGCACAGGCATAGCTCAACACGTTTTGAACGTCTGCTAGTGATTTCGGAGACTCATTCATCTGGGCAACTGGCCGGAGGTCGGCGCGATCGATGGTGATGACTTGGTTAGAAAACATTGCAGTTTCGAGATCGCGCCGATACTCTAGACTGCTGAAGATTCGAGCGTTGTGGTAGACCGTGAGCATGGATTGTTAAATCCTTCAAATGAGCCAGCGTGATTATGCAACAGTGAGCACACGACGATCGCTAATGAGATTGAAAAGCTACAAACCTTTGCTCATCAAGCAAGTCTTGGGCGTATTCGTCTCGTAATGGGTGATTCAAGACTAAGAGTCTCGCTTCAGCTTCGGCGCGGGTGCAAGGATTGCCTTCAGAGTCCTTTACCTGCTGAATTCGGGCGATTAGGGTACGGATGGTTTGCTCTATAGCTTGTCTCCAAAAGTGGGATGGGTGGTAGGGAACACACAAACCAGAAATTATTTACCTGAGCCAGCGTTGCAGGCGTCCACATCGGCGTTCCAGATGATGTCTGCGGCAGCACGACCGACTATTTTGATGTTCTCTTGACGGGTTGCAGCCGCATTATCGAGACATTGTTGATGGGTTTCAGCTTTGGCAACGGATGCGCTTAAAACAAGAGAACAAAGAGCAGAGAGAGCGGCGGCAGCGATGATTTGAAATTTCATGATTGATTTTCTCCAATGTGTAGTGAGTTTGGGAGTTAGAACGGAATAATTTTGTCTACGAGGTCAGATGAAGCAGTGACGACCCACTGACCGTTGCTGTCTGGGGTGAGGGCGATCGTTCCGGTGCGATGCTGATTCTTAGCGTCTTGCCAGTAGGAAAGGTCAGCGAGGGCGCAAACGAGCAAGGAATGAATGCGTTGATAGCTGAGGGCAAAGCTTTCCGCCCGGATGATGGTTTGCATTTCCGGGCTTGCTCCTTATAGGTTGGCGAGACGCATCGCGTTGTGTCCCGCTCCGAATCCTTCGGAGTAGTGGGTGTTGCCTGACATTGAGCCGAGCATTCCATATCTATTGAAGCCGTCCCGATAGCCAGCGCTGTAGGCTTCATCGGGTGAGACAGTGCGAGCACGATTGAAGGCGTGATTTTTGGTGGGGTCGTTGGAGCCGTAGAGGAGGAGGTCTAAGCGACTTGCTCCCCGCTCATCAGAAGTGAGTTGGGCGTTGGGCGAAATTGTTGTTAGCATTAGTTTCAGAATTTAAGGTTCGTAGAGAAAGCGGTTTCAACTTTGGTCGGAAGGAGCCGCTTTCTCTATATCTATTAATGTAGTCTAGCAAACTACACTTGTCAATTGCTGGTATTAAAAAGTAACTTGCCAAGCCTAAATAGAAGCCTCACAAATATCTTATGACGCTTGACAGGCTGTAAATGTCTGGTAGATTTGTAGTGTATTAGACTACAGGTGATAATCTATGGCGACCATTCTTCAGGTTCAGCCAGTGATTCGATGGAAATTGCGCTCTGTCATGGCAGATCGCAAAATGACGGCGACAAAATTAGCAGATCTTCTAAGCGTCAACCGAGTCACTGTTTCGGGCTGGGCCAATTCCGACGTGATACCAAACTTCAGCGATACCAACGAGACGCTGAACAAGTTGTGTTACTACCTCAAATGCTCGCCAGAAGAACTAATTTCTTATACCCGTGATGAATATCTAGAAGACTGACCGCTAGATATCGTTGTATTAGCCTCCGACTCAGTAACAACGTCTTGTTATTGAACTAAATTTTTTCGCCTATTTAAGCAAATAAAAAGCCGCCCCTCTTTTGAGAAGCGACCTTAACCAAACTATTTAGGAGTCGTCATGCCTCTCTCGATGCCAGAACAACTGCATAGACAAACATCACCACGATCCCCACCACGATCGCCCAATTTTCCCAACGGGCGGGATCAAAGTAGCTTTCCATCTAAGGATTCTCCTGAGCACGTCTAGCCGCCTCACCAATTCGCTGAAGATTGGCTTCTCCCTGATCGGCAAACCGCTTGTATTGAAGCTCTTTCTCTGAAGGTTGAAGCATCAAGCTAATCATGCCAAGTACAACCAAGACTCCGAAGATGCCAACAAGGATCTGAACCGCTCCGTAAGTAGCAGGCGTTCCGGCTGGATGACGCCGCCCGCATTTGGGGCAGGATTCAGCCTTGGGAGAAACCATTGTGCCGCAATCAAGGCACAGTTTGAGATTGTTACTCATCTGTTTTGACCCGGAAACTTTGTGTTCAGCGTTCCCGAACCGCTCTAAACTCTCACCTCGCTCAAACGGGTGAAGCTGTAAGGAGGTAGATTCAATGTCTAACTACACTGTTCGCAGCAGTTGCTACGAAGCAAACCAACCAATAGCGAAGATCACCCGCGAGTCGTTGCATTACCTGTCGAGCGCCTCAACGCTCTCCACTGACAAGGGCGCTTTCAGAGAGTACTTCTCTCGCTCAACCAGAGATTCAAACTTACGGGTCTGCCCTGGAGCAATCAATCCACCTAATATGACTTCCTCAAGGCGATTCTCCCCAATCCGAATCGTAATGGTAGGCAAACGATACACCTTGTCAGACGTATTTGTGAGGCTACCGACGATCGACATGACCTTTACATCTGCGCTCCGTTTGAGCCTCAATCCGCTCACAACCAAGGGCGAATTATTGGTCTTCTCGGCTCGTGCTACGCCTTCGGCAAACACAAGACAGCGACCCGAAGAGAGTACGACATACGAAACGGAATCCGTACAGCCGATCGCTTTGACAGGCTGAGCGATCGATGGGACTAACACAGACAAGAGAACGGAAACGGCAAAAAGTCTTTTCATTGCTAAACGTCCAATTATTTTCACTCACCCAACCTATTCACGACCCTTGAACTGAGGACAAAAATGCTCCAATGCAAGAGTATTCACGATCGCGCTATCCTCCACCCCTGCGTTGTACAAGTCGGGTTCGTCATCAGAGCTTGGCAAGTTTTCCATCTCAACTTGGCGGACTTCATCCATCGACCCGCCCACCTGCAAAAGTTTGCAGACCGCTTTTGCCTGCTCGATCGAATGCTCTGGATGTCGCTGAGCCGACGACTTTAAGATCTGGCGGACGTTCACATCACTGATATTTGCGATCAGGCTGTGATAGTCCGAAATGAACAATTTATCAATCTGGCTCATTGGTTTAGCCAGTGCAACAGACGGAGCCAATACAGACAGGAGAGCGGAAACAGCAAGCAACTTTTTCATGGTTTGATCGCAAATCTTCTTTCAACTTGCCCTGGCGATTGATGCCAATCTCACGGGTAAAGCCCCAGTAAAGAAAATTGCGATTTTGAATCAGATTTCCGCGATTTCACGATCCGTAGACACTTAAGGACAACTAATGATGTACTTCGACAGTAGTTAGAGCAGGGTGCGATGTGTACGAATTTCTAAGAAATTTCGACACGTTCTCTTGATATGTCGATGGACTAAACAATTTAAGTGCGCCGGGGGTTCGCTCCTGGGGGTCATCGGGCATATACCTCAGCCCGCCTGAAAGGAAGGAGCAGCCAGTCCTGTATCACCGCCTTCAGTCATGCCGCACCTCCTCTATTTTTTTCTTTAAAGCCTGCCATGCCACAACGCAAACGAATCAACGTATCCTACGCCGATATCGCGGGTGAACTCGATCTCACGATCGAACCTCCACTTCTGCGATCGCAAGACCTGAAAACAGGCAACTTTAACGGCAGCAACTATCGGTTTTACAGGAAGGGACTGAACGCTCTACCTGAGAAATATCGACGAGCCGAGAAGGTTAACCTCTATTGCAGGATGAGAACGAAAGAGACGGTTCCTGAACCCGTTCACTACATTGAGCAGATTTATCATGCTGCGATCGTGGTGGAGGGAGATGCAATTTTCTCATTCAAGCCATCTTAAACCCAAAGGAGTTTAACAAGCTAGGATCTTCTCCACGACTCTACTCTCACCGCCCCAATCACCTCACGAATTCGGTTGAAGTCGCTATCATCCGTCACGATCGTCAAATCGTGTTGCAAGGCTGTTGCTGCAATCCACAGATCGTGGTTATGCATGCCACAGTCTTGAATTCTAAATTTCCTGCGCTTTGCTTGCTCCTTCGGCGCGAAATGGTCGAATATCGCAGCATGAATTTCACCGTAGTGAATGGCTGTCGCTGCATCAAGCGGATAGAGTCTGACTTTTCTAATGAAATTTTCTAAAAGCAGCGCATTTTTCAGCTTCTGCTGCGACTTCTCAACCATCAACACTAATTCCCCGTAGATGATTGAGTTGATGGCGATTTGAGCATCTTCCGGAATCTGCTTGAGTTTGTTAATTGTATTTGGGTTTCGACCCGTAATGATGTCACTACAGTGATTCGTGTCCAATAAGTACAACGCCGCCTCGCACGCTTGCTAAACTATCCCTTTCTGGCTCGGTTCACGTAGTCCAAGCACTCCTCAAAGTCATCGCCTGCCCAACCAGGACGAGTCTCTGCCCAGTCTAGAAGTCCTTTGACAGTGTACTTTGTTTCCTCTTGGTAGTTGTCGAGCTGCCAAAGTATCGAGCGAGCCGTGTTTTTCAAGCCAATCATGTAACTGTACGCAGTTGGATCGCTGGGATAACTATCCGGATTAAAGGCTGGATCTGGATCGCTCAAATGCATATTGGCAATTGCTCTCAGCTGCTCTCTGAGACGTACCGACAAGTACTTGATATATTTCTCCAGAGTCTCAGACATTTTAATGAGAGCCGTGTAAAGCATCCCCGCTTGGTCTCTTGGTTCTTGTTCATCTTCCATAGCAGACACCATCATGTTCACTGCCTCGAGCAATTGAAACATGGCGACACGTATCATCACGGGAGCGATTAGTTTTCGACTAACCTCATCTGGCAAAAAATCACTGTATCGTTGAGCTAATTCCTTTACCAAAGGAATGTAGTGCTTAGTCAGAACCGTATGCTTGTCAGTCACACTTGAAGCACTCTTGAGAAGGTCGAACGCCTGGTCTAGTTTTTCTAGGTCGCTCAGAAATTGCTCTCTAGGAATTTCCGCAGCATTTGCTTCATACGCTTCCTGAAAGGCATGTCTCGCAGCCTCAATCTCATCCGCAATGTCGGCATCCAGATCGCCAATACTGCTTAGGAAGGATGGAATTGTATTCTTGGCGTCTTGACTCATCGGTCGCCTCCCAAATGCTCAAACCTTCACAGAATGGCAATAGCAAGAGTTTTTGCTTTGAATCAAAAAACTTACTTCTAACTCTATACTACCTAGCTCACTACCTAAGTGAAACAGTTTAAGAATCAACCTCAGACGATTAAAGTAAACATGAGAAAAGGAGAGCCAATGTACTAACAACAAAACAGTGATCCTTTCGAGCTTGGCAGAGCCAATCGCACCCCCAAACAACGGGACACGATTGCTCAAGCTCTGTCCCTCGGCTTGACTCGCGACTCTAACCATCGTGTAAACGCTTCACGGTCAAGCGATCCTGCTGCCAGAGACTGAATTGTTACCTCTTGTTCATCAACCGAAGCAACAATTTCCATATCATTGATCACGAGAAAAGTTTCCATCGCTGCATGACCAATTCTCTTATTGCCATCTACAAAAGGGTGATTCATCACAAGAGAGAACCCTAAAGTAGCAGCTTTGTCGATCAGAGTTGGATAAAGATCTGCTTCACCAAAGGTCATCCGAGGTTGAGCTAAAGCAGACTCCAGAAGTCCTAAATCTCGAATCCCCGCTGCTTGTTCTGATTGCTCAAGTATTTGACGATGTAACCTGACCACTCTATCTAACGTGAGATAACGAATCATGCTAAACGTCGGTACAATTCAGCGTTTTTCTTTACAACATAGCTTGCTGCTTCTTCAAATTCCCGTTCGCGCTCCGCCTCCCAAGCAGAGATCATGGTGGAAATGGTAGACACCAACCGCTCATTCGATTGTCGCAACAACTTGTATAAATTCTTACGGCGACGAATAGACGGAATTAGAAGCAGCAATCGAGTTAATAAGTTGGACTCCTCGATCTGCTCTAAAGTTGTCTGAGCATATTCAGCAAGCGACTTAAGTACCGCTCTGTCTTCATCTGAGAGGGAATTCCATTCTGGGCTGACATAAGAGATGATTGCATCAAGATAAGACGCTGTTTCCTCAGTAACATCAGCAAGTTCTTCACCTTCTTCAAACCAAGACTGCCTGAGGGATAGCAAAGCTCCTTTCTTTGGAAGAGCTTCGGAAAGACGTTGAAGGGCGTCAAAATCCAGGGTTAAAGCGTCCACAACCTGAATCACCTCGAATAAACTGCCAGACCTTATAGACTGAAGAATAACTTGTCAATTGTGACAAAGCTATTTTATCCCTTTCCTTCGGTCGCACGAAATGCCGAGGTTGACCTATGATCGCCCAACTTGACCGCCAAACCCAAGACCAATGCATTATTCAATCTGGACGCACTTGGGAGCAATTCAAGCTCATTCAAGCGGGCTTTGAAGATTCCCGTGGAGTCAGGCTGTTTTATTACAACCACACGATCGAGATTCTTATGCCTGGACGAGATCACGAGTTTTTTAGCCGATTCATCGGATTTCTGGTTGGCGTCTACTGCATGGACAAGGGCGTCGAATTTGAGCCATTGGGGTCAATGACTCAGGAGCAAGAAGGCGTCGTCTCTACCCAAGCGGACGAATCTTACACCTTTGGCAACTCGAAACCGACTCCAGATCTCGCCATCGAAATCACCTTCACTAGTGGCAACGCCAGCAAGCTAAATCGCTATGGAGCGCTGGGAGTTCCTGAAGTGTGGTTTTGGGAAGATGGCTTATTTAGTCTCTACCACTTGCGTTCATCCGGTTATGAGCAGATTGACCGCAGCGAAATCCCGGAACTGGCAGCCCTCGATATCGAATTGCTGACGCGGTGCGTTCTGATGGCGCAAACTTCAAGACTGGCTGCGATCGCAGAATTTCGGCAAGCGATTTCTAGCTCAGCGGATCGCTCGCAACAATCCGATTCCTGAGAACTAGCGCAAGAATCGTTCGCTGATTCAGGCAAATTTTGATGAGGACTATGATGGTTGGGCCAGAGTCTCAAAACGCACCGAACCGGGTTGAACCCCTCAAACTCAGCCGGGAAGACCACGAACAGCAACGTTGTCACTGCGGCGAATGCTTTGATCCAACGCTCGAACACTTCCCGCGAACGTTTCGCTGCACCTCCTGCTCTCAGGAAGTGCCTTGGTGTCGAGGCATGGATGACAACTATGCAGAACTGTGCGATCAGTGTGCCATCAATCTGATGAGTTTGGAGGGACTGCTCGATCGATAAGACATGAGCAACCCTCTAAACCGCCGCGATTTGGGAATCCTGAGCGCAAGTTCCTCCCCAATCGCCATGTTCACTCCACAGCAACAGACCCTCTTGGAAGCCATGCAAGCCCGTCGCTTCCTCGACTCGCTCCCTTCCCTGTCTATCAATAACGCAATCGTTATCATCTACGACCATAAACTCAACCTCTTCGCTCGTCATCCCAGCGTTGTGGATTGGGTTGTGACGCACCTGAAGCTGGTTAAGTATATGGCATGGCTCACGTGCGGCGTCCAGTCGATCGTCCTGCTCTGCTACGGGGAGATTGTGGACGAATTCGCTGTGCGGGATATAGCGCTCCGTGCATCATCGGGCCTTGGGAAACACGGGGCAGAAATGTTTGATTGCTAACAGATCAAGCGCGTCTGTCGGCACTCGCGGCGGCGGTGTGGCACAGAACTTCTTTGCTTGGGTGATTAGTTCATCTGAATTGGCGTTTGCCAGTTTCAGCACCAATTGAGTTTGCGGTGTCGCTTTGACTTGTTTTAGCTCTGAGATAAACGCCATCTCGCGGGTCAAATCCGATGGTGGGGAGACGTAGGCTGAAACCGGAGTCGATAGAACGATCGTCTCAATTAGGGCGAAGCAGAAGAGTTTGAAGTTCATTGGGTGTGTGGGGCAAAACTTTTGACTAGTGCAGTTCGGCGGAAATAATTCGACAGTTCATTGAGGTTTGGGTGGAAAGCCTTGAAACTTCCGATTGAATGGCTTTGCCATTGTGCAATTAAAGTACTGAATAAACGCCCGAATTTGCTGGTCAAGATCCAAGGTCGAAGTAAAGTTTCCTCGTCGGATCAGTCGCCGCACTAAGACACTAAACCAAACGTGAGTTCGGGTTAAGCCAAGTGCTGTGAAAGCCTGATATTAAGGGCTTTAGCCAAGTGGCTGGGCTACGAGCTATTCTCAATAAAGTTGACTATTGAGAATATTCGCATTTGTGAGACTTGTTGATAGAAGCTTTGCGTGCTGTGCTGAAATAAGGTACGAGAAACTATGGGTTCTAGCGATTTCTTATCCCGAACTCACGTTAAACCAACATTCAATTTGATTCAGCCAAGAGGTATGCTTTGGAACATAAACAAATCGAATGCGGTGAGTTGGATCGCTGAGGAAGGCGGCTCGCGATGCCATCGATTTGAGAATGCCAGACTTGCCCTTGATGCCCAAGTCAAGTGGGATTTCACAGCAAGCCGCGACCAAGCGCACCCAAGAAACCGATTGATGGGTATTAAGTTGATCTAGCACAAAAATCCAACCGTCGTCGGGTGCGGTTTCGATGGTACGGGCAACGTGATTCGCGAAGTCAAATTCTGTGCGGGTTGCACCGAGCGATGCGAGTCCAATGCCTCCTTGGGCGATCTGCCAGTTGGCAATCAAGCTCAAGGTTCCATGTCGGATGTATTCAAACTCTTGTCGTTGCACCTGAGCAGGACGCATCGGCTGAGTGGGAGCCGCCCGTTCTAATGCTTGAATCCCGGTCATCTCATCGGTGCTCACGACCCGGATGTTCTGGTCGTTGAGTGCTGAGGCTGACTGATACAACTCGCACACGGTTTTAACTTGTTGCTCGAAGGCGTCTGTATCCTCTGGACAAGCATTCAACCAGTAGCGGTTACGGTGCGGTTGTAAACTGGCCTCGCTTTAAAAAACGCTCCACACTGCGCGGGGAAATGCTCTCGACAATGCCCCGCCTGACTGCTTCATCCGCGAGTTCTCGCACACTCCACTCACTAATGGGTCGCCCACTCTGCTGCGGGTCTTCACACGCCAGTGCCACAATCTGCACCACTTGCTCAAGGCTAAATTGGCTCGGTGTCCCAGGTCGCGCCTCATCCCGGAACAGATCTAAAACAACCGCTCGAAGGCCGTTCTCTGCCTCGTTCGCTTCCGCATGGACAAGTCGGTCTTGGCTATTCAACCATCGCTGTCGCCACATCCGAACTTGGGCGCGATCCAATTGCAAGTGTTGAGTGATCTCGCTGTTCGTTTTGCCTTGGGCTGCTGCCAGGATAATCTGGGCCCGCCGTACCATTCGGTAGGGGTTCGTCGTCTGCCGAGCCAGTTGTTCTAGGCATTCTCGTTGTGCTGTGCTTAAAACAATCACACTCGCTTTTGGCGTTGGCATGGCAAAGTCACCTTCGATCTGGGGATCAACAGTCTGACCTTACACAAACTTTGTGCCAAGTTTACAAAACTGAAGGATTATTTTCGCTTTACTGCACTAGGATGCCCCACATTGCCGCCTCCGAGCAGAATTTCTGCTGCTGGTTTGGTTTTAAAAACAAAAGCTAAAATTTTTGGCTTCAATCAAGCGATCGCTGAAAGCGCACCTCCTTTCGATTAACCTTTCCTAAAACTGGGAGACTTCAACCTGTGACGATTAAGACTCAAGAAGTTGCAGCCAACAGAATCAAGAGCTTCAACTGGCGCGGAATTCATGTCGCGTTCGTCCCCTCGATCGGTTTTATTTTGCTTGAATCATTTCTGCCCGAAGACATACCCTTGTACTATGCTGCGCACGCTTAAGATGTATAGAAAAGCTCAGGGTGCAAGCACAGTAATACGGAATACAAGAGACGTTTTAGACCACCTTTAGATAGGCACCGCCTGTTTAGTCGAATTTAGTAAAGCCCCACTAACAATCAATCTTGAAAATGTCAGATCACCTATCTCAGACAAGCCTCAGTCGTCTCACCCTCAAGCAAGCGATCGCTGTGCTCGTCGAAGAGTACCAACTGTCAGAAGTTTTAGATCGCTTAGCAGAATTAGCCGATTTTAAGGCTCAGAACCCTGAGACCTCAGACAAGACTTCGAAGTGGCAAGAACTAGCCAGAACCTTGGAATCTGCTACTGAGCAGGCGAAAGCATTAGAGCTCGGACTCGATCACCTCAGAAGCGACTCGGATCACCTCTAGAGCCTCCTTCGACGACAAGCGACGAACGTCTTGAAGGATGTCGTTGAGAGGTCGCCCTGGTCCGGCGATTTGACGATCGTCAAGATAAGCTTCTAATTCCTCACGGGTCCAGCGATTGGCGATCGCGATTTTCTCCAGGTTTTCAAGTCGGGGGAAGTGATCGCCAATCATGTACTGCTGAAGGCTTCCGACGTTAATTTGAACCTTGCGAGCGAACTGGCGCTGCGACAAGTCGCCCCGCATCTGTTCTAAAAGTTTAATGAGTCTTCTTTGGCGCAGGTCCATTCACGTGGTTTTAAGTGCTAAGAGAGGTTCGAGATCTCTAGGTCCATTCACGTAATTCTAAGCTCTAAGAGGGCTTAGAAATCTCTACGAACACATTACCGTCAAAGCGCCAAAAACAACATTAAGCATTTCAATGTACGTGTTTTTGCCATTTCAATGTCTACATATTTGTCAAAAATGATTATTAGATACTTGTCAAAAATGATCATTAGATGGTCATTTCGTGCATAATGATCGTGCGTACCACTTAGCATCACTAAACCTATGCCTCGCTCAATAGCTTGTCGGCCCCTTTATGAGAGGGCGATCGAACTACACCAGACCGAAAAAATGAACGCGCCGCAGATTCTACGCGCACTAGACATGCAAGTTGGGCGAAATACTGTCTATCGATGGATAAGGCAATGGAAAGCAGAGCAAGAAGCGCAAGCTGCTCAGAAGCTTTGCCCCAACAGCAAAGAAGCCGCTTAGCTGGACACTAAGCGACTTTCACATGTTGAATCCTAGTTTCTTCTAATTTCCAAAACCGAAACTCTTTAGCTGGACACTAAGTTGTTTCAACAAACCGCTAACAGCCATCTGGCTCTCGTGGTGAATAGCTCAAACCAAAAGGCGCTCAATTCAATGAATTGCAAGCGTCCCGCAGGCTTTTGTGTGCCTTTATTTTACCGATGAATGTGCTTCATGTCTATGCGAGAGCATGAAGTGCTTAATCCAACAAGTGGCGAATCTACCGAAACAGGTAGGAAAAAGTGAACCTATCGCTTCGCTTTCGACTCTGCAAAACGCCTCAACGCTTCCCCTGCCCAATGTTCCGTCCCCGTATCACGACCCTACGGAGTATCCAACTTTATGAAATTTTCTTCAAACGACTTCTTCCCCCATACCAAATTCACCCAGCCGTTGCTGCCCTACGAAGTGCGCGGCTCGAATCAAAGTTCGCTCGCCTGCTCTGCCTCAGATCCTGGCACGGCGATCGACCAGTTTCTAATCTGCTTTGCTTCAAGCCCAGGCGCGGCGATCGGCCAGTTTAGCGAAGCTTTTCCTGATGAAGAGTTCTCTTCGATCCAATGTTTGCAGCTCCAAGCTCAGCAAGAGAATGTTTGGCGCGGTCATTGGGTCGCCACCACCGAAGGCGATCGGGTGATGATCCTGCGATCGCGGCTCATCAATAAAACTCCTCACTACGAAACCAGTTTGGAGGTGGGTGCGTGGTTCCCAGCGTCTGAATTTGCACAAGTGATGGAGGCAGTAGCAGCATGATTCAGGAATTACTTCAAAAATGGGCAGCACTCGAACCCAGTCGCTGCTGCCGTGACGGGAATGACTACAGACTGCTGGATGACGGCAGGTATCACTACATTCCGCCACACCCCACCTTTAGCGATTATCTAGCCCTCCTGCAACATGCCGTGCAAGCTGCGATCTCATCTCGCGGCTCGCGGATGCAACTTGAAAACAGTCTCGACGGGTGGAAAGTTGTCCTGTTGCATCCAGATGTAGTTGGTGCGCCGATCCTTAGTCTAGGCAAAGAGGCTGCGATCGCGCTGCTGACTGCTTATGTGAACTGGCTTGAGAAGAATCAGGAGGTGCGATCGTGAGCACTCGAAACCCACGACAAACCACGATCGGCGACTGGACTGGCAAACACTTCTTTGCAGCAACAGAACTGGCAAAACTTCCAGGAATGCCCCAAACAGCCGCAGAGATTGAGAAGCTGGCACAGCAGCAGGGGTGGAGAGTTCGACCCTACGCGGGAACGCCTGAATACTACTTTGGGGATTTCCCCAGAGCAACGAAAGAATACTTCCTGACACGTCAGGCAGCGAACCAGCCGGAGGTGACGGCATGAGCTTAACGCTGCAATCCCCTCAGCATCGCGTCAGCTCTCACAAGCGCCGGTGCTCCCTCTGTAGGAAGCAATTCAAAGGAGCCTCAATTTTGTTTTACATGCAAGAGTCGCCTCGACTTCAAGAGTGGTGTAAGGAGTGTCAGAACGTGAGTTTGAGCCAAAAAAGTGGGGGCAGCAAATGAACTTACCTGCCCCCCTAAAACAACAACAAAATTCAAATTCACGATACAACACTGAGCATATCGAAACCAAGCACAGAGATGAATGGGTCATTGGCAGTGGAGTAGAGGCGGACATCGTTGCGCTTAACATTGAAAGTTTTGTTGGTGAAACCGTTTACGAGCTGCTGCTGGGTGACTCAATGGAGAAGCGGGGCGGACATGCCAGCCAGTATGTCACCGCAGAAACAGGCCGCGATTTTAGAAAGTATGAACTCCTAACGAAAGGCGGCTGGTGGTGCAGTGGACTAGATCCGCTCAAGAACTGGGAGCCGATGGCGTGGGGGCAATTTAAGGGTGATTTCCCACGATTTAGCGACGAAAAACCGGGAGAGTTCGTTAAGTATGATGCTCCGAAGCGAGTGCCATTAGGAGCGCATTATCTACGAGTGCCGCTTCACATCTGGCTTAACGTTGCAGAGCGTTACCGCATCGCCATGCCGACCAACATCCCCATTTCAGAGCGCGGCGAAGCCATCGGCTTTTGGGAATGGGTCAGAGTCAAGAATGTTCCGGTCACACTTACTGAAGGAGCCAAGAAAGCCGGATGTTTGCTCAGTTTGGGCTATGCCGCGATCGGGTGTAGTGGTGTCGGTACGGTAGTTCAGGAAAATGATGAACGCAAGGTTCGGTTGCTCAAACCGCTTCTACGTCCCTGCTTCCAACCCTTTGCAACCGAAGGGCGAGAATGGCTGATTTGCTTCGACTACGATCAGAAGCTCAAAACTCGCCGCACCGTCAATAAGCAGATCGACAAAATCTATTGGCACCTGATTCAGAACTATCGGTGTGAGCCGAAAATTTGCCGTCTCCCTGGTCCTCAGAAGGGCGTCGATGATTTTGTCGTAGCGCAAGGGGCGGCGGCATTAGAGCCGGTGTTTGCCAGCGCTCGCACCCTAGAAGAGGATCGAATCCGCCACTACTCCGGTCTCAGCTTTCCGGTCGCGATGCCACTGGATCAGCGCTATGTCAGCGATATTGATATTCCCGACGGCGAGAAGCTTGTATTCGTACGGTCGCCCAAGAATACGGGTAAATCGACGCTATTAAAGAAAGTTCAAGGCAAGGCACAAGACCGCGACGTTCCGGTTCCGATCCTGGTCCTGACCCACCGTGTCCAGCTTGGACAAGCCACCTGCCACCCCGAAAAGCTCGCCCTGCCCTTTGCCTCTGAAGCACGAGATATGCAAGAAGGACGGCTGTTTGGGTGTGGGATGTGCGTGGATTCGATGCATCCAAACTCAGGGATGAGATTTGATGCTGACAACTGGTACAGCGACGGCAATGTCATTCTCGTCCTAGATGAAGTTGAACAGTTTATTAAGCATTTACTGTTCGCCTCAACAGAGGTAAGCCGTTACCGCACGCCCATCCTGAAAGAATTCCAGAAGCTGATCAAAAATATTTTGGAGTCCGACCACGGCAAAATCATTGGTCTCGATGCCGATCTGTGCGACCTCAGCATCAATTTCATTCGCGGCATGGCTGAAACCTCCATTGCGCCGTGGATTGTCGAAAACCATTGGAAGCCGAACGATGAGCAGGCATGGACGGTCTACGAATACGACCAAACCACGCCGAAGGCATGGCTCAGCAGTTTGTTTAACAAGTTAGAGGATGGTCCCGGATTCATCTTCACCGAGTCTCAAAAATCGTCCTCCACTTGGTCCACAACAAACCTCGAAACGGTTTTACAGGCTCAATTCCCAGATAAGAAGATTCTGCGAATTGATGCCTATACCGTTGCTGACCCCAAGCATCCCGCCTACCGCTGCGTAGCAGATATCAACAAGATTATTGCGGACTACGATATTGTGCTGGCCAGCCCGACGATCGGGACCGGAGTCTCAATCGATATCCGTGGGCACTTCAAGAGCGTCTGGGGCTGCTTTTGGGGCGTAGGTGACTCGGATTGTGCTCGTCAAGCGCTGTCCCGAGTGAGAGAACCTGTGGAGCGGCATGTGTGGGCAAAATCAAACGGCGTCAGAAAAATTGCTCGCGGGGAAACGTCGCTCTACACGCTGCTGCACAATGAGGAGGTGCTAACCGAGCAGGCCGTGAAGCGAATTCTCGCCACGACGGAGAGCTTCAGCGCGGATGAGGGTTTCTCTCATAACGACACCGCGTTCAATACGTGGGGCAAGATTGCGGTGATTCATAATTTTGATTCTCGCCGTTACAGAACCAACATTCTTCAGGGATTGGAGCAAGAAGGGCACGTGATCGAATGGGGCTATCAGTGCCTCGATGACGCGGAACTCTATGAAGCGCTGACTAAAGCGCGGGATGCAAAGACGGACTTAGAGGATGAATCGATCGTCAATGCGGACGACATCACCGACAGCAAGGCTGAGGAGTTGAGCCGTAAGAAAGAGAAGTCTCCTGAAGACTGGTTCACGGAGCGCAAACACGAGCTGCAAAAGAAATATCTAATTCCAATCGATAAACCTCTGATTGAGCGCGATCGGGATAAATGGTTCAGCCAAATCCGATTGCACTACTTCGCGACCGTCGGCGAGCCCTTCTTGATGGATCGGGACCGCAACATCTTTGAGGGCTTGCTGCAAAATGGGCAGCTCTGGAAGCCGACGCTCAACCGCAGCGTGCTGGTCTTGCAGGTCGCTTGCCTGAAGTATCTCAAGGTTCTGGAACTGCTTCATCCCAAGCGAGCGGCGAAAGGATACCGCAATACCGATCGAGATTTGATCGAATTGGCACAAGCCGCGATCTCGAACCGTAAGCAGCTCAACCCAATTTTGAGCGCCACGATCGGCGACAAGATGACCCCGATCAAGGTGCTCAAGGTGCTCGTGGGCAAGCTAGGGCTGACCTTAAGCCGCATGGGTCAAGAAGGCGGTAGGGGCAAGGGCAATCGGCAGTGGGTGTACAGCTACGAATCGCCCAAAGACGCACGAGAAAAGGTGTTTGCCAAGTGGCTAGAGCGTGACGCGCTAAGTCGGAGTGAGTCCGCCGTGCACACAAATTCTATATATCTAGATAGTAAGGGTGATGTGCATGGGGAGGTAGCCGCATGAACAGCCTTCCAGATTGGGTAAAACCCAACGCCGTCGCACTCCATCGCTCCGGCACCCTCTTCACCATTCAAGGGGTCAAAAAAGTTCGAAATAAGGACAGCTATTTCCTGAATCCGTGGGCAACTGGCAGCGGGGTTACGTTCCCGCTTTGCGAGTGCCAAGCCGCGACGCCCGAACTGGTGCCCGATCAAGCCATGTATCTCAGCCCAAACGGGCATCACCTGAAGGTCTATCGCATCCCCATCGGATTTGCCGTGTCTGGCGGTAAGCGGCGGTGGGGAGTGGCCTTGCCTCAAGAGAATGGGCTGGCAGCGGCACAATCCTTAGCTCAAGCGTTCAGTGGTGAAATCGTGGAGGTGGACAATGACAAGTGGTGAACAAATTGGATTGCTCGATCACGTTGTGCCGCTCGAACAAACCGTTTCGGCGGCTCCTTCCATCAAGCTTAGGGACTGGGTGAAAGTTGTGAGAGTTGAGAAGCTGCCCAAACCTTGCTCGGGCAGATTGGGATTGTCTCCTTGATGATCACCGCCGATATTGCTCAAATTGAAATTAAAGGGCAAGCCTGGGTGCTGGGAACAGCGCAACTTGAGTTCGTTCCGGCTCCACAACCTACCAGCCCCTCTGGATTAGATTTGTGGCATAAGGCGATCAAACATCACGCCACTCGCATTGTTTCAAAGCTGGCATCTAGCCCCAACGCCAGCCGATATCGCTCAGTCATCGAAGACTTGGGAGGCAAACCATGACACTTCAAGGCACGCAATTGGAGCTAATTGACGAGAGAACGCTAACCTTGCCCGTTGAGTTTTATCCCAACTTTCTATCTGGCAATGAAGCGGATCGATTGTTTGAGCAGAGCCAACAACTGCAATGGCAGCAGAACAAAATTCGCATGTTGGGTAAGTGGATGGACGTGCCCCGCTTAGAAGCCATCTACGGCGATGAAGGGTGCGATTACCTCTACAGCAAAACAGTTTTGCTTCAGCCACTGCCCTGGGCAGATTGTTTGCAACAGCTCAGAGAAAAGATTGAGAATCACACGGGCTGTCGTTACCACATTGTCATCGGCAACCGTTACCGCAATGGCAAGGACTCCATTGGGTGGCACGCCGATAAAGAATCAACGATGGGTGAGAAGCCCGCGATCGCATCCATATCACTTGGAGCCACACGCCGATTCAGTATTAAGCCCAAGGGAAGCCGGGGCGAGACACAGCATTTTGAGCTAGAGCATGGGTCGCTGATTTTCATGCGTCCTGGCTGTCAATCGACTCACGTTCATCAAGTTTCAAAAACAGCTAAACCCGTGGGAGAGCGCATCAACTGGACATTTAGACCGCACGTTAAAGGAAGCGATGAGCACTAATCCATTTACAGGCGAGATCATTGGCGAGCGGGTGGAACCGAATCCGCCCACGGATTGGACGGTCAAGCGGCAGGTCCAAGAATATTTCGAGGAGAACAATTCAGCTTCGGAGGCTGGCAAAGTCGATCGGGGCTGCTATGCCTCCACAATTGCCAGGGAAATGAACCTCAAATGGGCAGATGTGACAAAGGCTTTGGAAGAGTTGCACAAAGAGGTTTTTTTGACGCGATCGAAGAACCACACGTATCGGAGGAGCCAGAAACGCTAATGGCAACGCAAAATTACACTTGGATCAACAAATATGAAGTAGCCAAGCTGCTCAATATCCACTGGAAAACGGCTGGGGGTTGGAGATTAAGCGGCGAGGCTGGATGGATTGAGGGGATTCACTACCAACAGGTGGGTAGGCAATTTCTCTACAACAAAGAGCTGCTCGAAGACTGGATTGCCCATCGCAATGATCCCAATGGGCATCTAGCCGCGATCGAGGCATATCAAGCGACCCTGAAATCGAATCAATCCAAGCGGAGGAGGGCAAGCTAATCACTCAACACATCCGGCAACGAGGATCGATCGCCCACCTCACTCAGATAGTTTCTAAATAGCGTTCGCGGGTCATGTCCCAACATGCGGGCGATTTTGGCAGGATTCTCGCCATACTCGAAAATCGATAGCGACGCTATGGTGTGACGGGAATTGTAGGGGCGGCGATAATCAATCCCGGCCTTGCCTAACACTTCTTTCCACGCCCGCTTTGCAAAGTTGCGAGGATTAATAGTTTTACCCCGACGAGACGGAAACACAGCATCATCCGGTTTAGCATTGAGAGGTTTGCGGCGCTTCAGCAGCTCCTGTACTCGCTCGGGGAGGATAAAATCTCGTGATTCATTGGTTTTAGTCGCCTTGCGATCGCCGTCAACTGTCACCGATTCCCCGATCCAAATCGCTGAGCAGTCATCCGAGAGATGCTTCCACTGCAGCGCAACCGCTTCCCCAGTCCGGCAGCCGATACTCAGAAAGAACTCCACAAAATCAGCGTAGTAGGTGTACTCTGGATCGACTCGAAACCCTTGCACGATCGCTCTGACCTCTGCTTTAGAAAACGGTTTCGACTTCTGTTTGGGAGGCACTTTGAAGGTGCGAACCACTTCACCCCAAGGGTTGGAAGCTACGAGCTTCCGCTTCACGCCCCACTCCCAGCAGGCAGAAACCAGCGTTAACTTATCGAACACCGTAATCGGCTGAAGCTTTTCTGATTTCAGCAGCCAATCTCTAAACTCAACTGCCTCAGTCTCCCCAAGGCTGACGGCAGTTTTTTGTTTGAAGAATTTTTCTAGATGATTTGATAACCCTCTGTATTTGATCAGAGTGGTTTTATATACATATTGTTTTTTATATTCAATAAACCGTTTAAACATCTCCCCAATAGAAATACGAGAGGTTGGGAGACTAGAACGGTATTTCTCCAAGGTGGGATCAAACCCGTCATGGGCTAAGTCTCGCTCGATCAGCTTTGCCTTGAGTTCTGCCACTTTTCGATTGGTCAGATTGTCAGGCAGCCCAATCGCCATTTCATATCGCTCTCCATTCCCTCCAAGCTCCTCGCTCCACGTCCAGCGCAGAGTTAAGCGTCCTTTTGCAACTCGTACCGTTACCGTTCCTTTCGCTGACTTCGGCATTGGGATCTAACCTCAGTTGGGAGAAATCGAGCCTAATCGTCCCCCAATTTCACCCCAATAATTGCTACAGATTGTTCCAGAACACTCCAGATTGCTCCAGATTTGCACCGATAGTGGTCGTGGTTAGATGCCCCTTTAAAACTTAGAAACCCTCTCTATGAGAGGGTTTCTATCTATCGGAGCGACAGGATTTGAACCTGCGACCCCTACTACCCCAAAGTAGTGCGCTACCAAGCTGCGCTACGCCCCGATGCCTTTTCTGTGTAATTCCTATGCAGGTTCCAGATTCAGAATACCACTTTCAAGAGCGGTGAAAAGTGGTAATACCAATTTCAGGCACCAACTTTCCGGTGCTCTCTTGGGTGGCATACCCTATAATACCATATTAAAAACGGCATAGTGCCGTAGGAATCAGGGCGAACGCATCTTAAATCTTAAAAGTGGGTAAGCAGGAAACCTAGCGTTTCGGGTGTTCATGCGGGAAGATCAACTCAACCCGATGAGCCACAAGCGATGAAACTAAAACCGAAAGGCAAGAGACTTCTTGCAAAAGTCAGGGAGCTACTTCTAGAGTCGATTTGTTCTTGAGTGCTAATTCGTAGTTGTACAGTCCTGCCATCAAGTTGAAGCGTAAGCCAAATCGCTTTCGCCGATTCCGGTATCGCTCTGACAAGATGCGCCAGATTTTGAGGCGACGGTTACCCAAAAGGGAACTTGCTTCGCAAATGACGTGCTCGGCAACGATTCGTCGTTGCGCTAAGGTGCGGTTGTGGCCGCGGTCAGCTTTGTCCAAGGTTGCCTGTTTCGGCTTCTTTTTTGGGGTCTGGCTGTTTGCATGAAGTTTGAGAACGCCTTGGTAGCCCTTGTCAGCTAGCAGTTGAATGTCAGCACGCAGCGGTAGACGGCTTTGCTTAAAGACCCGAAAATCATGACTTCTGCCCTTAGCATGAGCGGCACAGATAATCGCTCCGGTGACTTGGTCAACCACTACTTGGGATTTGAGCGTGTGCCGCTTCTTCTTACCGGAGTAGAATTGTCGCTGTTTTTTTAGGACGTTCCACAAGGGTTTCCGTCACATCGACGACCAGCACTTTGATCTCCGAGTCGGCGGCATGGAGTTTCTTCTTTCCAGGCAACGCAAACCGTCCCGACTCAATCAGCGCCGTTTCGACTGCCCGAATGGTTCGATGGGCCGTTGATTCATCCACTCCCCACGATTGAGCAATATGAAAGTAGGTGCGGTATTCTCGCCAATATTGCAGCGTCATCAGGAGTTGGTTCGCGATACTCAACTTCGACGCTCTACCTGATTTGCGCTTCTGTTGCGCTTTTGCGTCTAGCACCCTTACCATTTCGCTAAATGTTTCCGGACGCACCCCGCATAGTCGTTTGAATGCTTCGGGTTTGAGGTCTTGGACTTGTTCGTAGGTCATTAGCTTTGCCTCCTTGACCTACTTGTACTGATTTTTTAGACTTTTGCAAGAAGTCTAGTCTACAAATGAACCTACTGTCCGAGCAGAAGATTGCCAAACTGATTGAGTTGATGGAAGAACTGCGTCGTGACTTGCCGAATGTGAAAGACCGACATGATCCTGAATCAGAGGTGTTGCGACACTCGACTGACCCTCACTTGATTGTGGATCTGCTGGAAGAGAGACTGGAAGAAGAGTTAGCAGAGCTGCAGGAGCAGGAAAACGCTGGTCAAACTTCTACATGAAGCAGAATCAAGTTTCTAGATTAACGTGACCTTAGCTACTACCCGTGCAATTTGTGTAGAGATAATTCTTGATGTTGCCACGGTCAGCACCGGGGGAGAGGTGTTGAGCGACAATCATATTGGCCCAATCGACGATTGCATTGCCCATCCCAGACTTTCACACGTAGAGACCACCTTTTCATTTGCAAACCGGATCAGATCGCGTCACTGGATTCATCAAATC
>JAHHHP010000078.1 GCA_019359275.1 Myxacorys chilensis ATA2-1-KO14
AAACCATGACGACTACGTTACAGAGACGCGAGAGCGCAAATCTGTGGTCACAGTTTTGCAACTGGGTCACCTCCACCGAGAACCGCCTGTATGTGGGCTGGTTCGGCGTGTTGATGATTCCCACCTTGCTAGCGGCGACCATCTGCTACATCACCGCCTTCATTGCAGCACCTCCTGTTGACATCGACGGCATCCGCGAACCCGTTGCCGGTTCTCTCATGTTCGGCAACAACATCATCTCCGGTGCCGTTGTGCCTTCCTCCAACGCCATTGGCCTGCACTTCTACCCGATTTGGGAAGCCGCTTCTCTTGATGAGTGGCTCTATAACGGCGGCCCTTACCAGTTGGTCGTGTTCCACTTCCTGATCGGCGTATTCTGCTACATGGGTCGTGAGTGGGAACTGTCCTACCGCCTCGGGATGCGCCCCTGGATCTGCGTTGCTTACTCCGCTCCTGTTGCCGCTGCAACCGCCGTCTTCCTAATCTATCCGATTGGCCAAGGCTCCTTCTCGGACGGCATGCCCCTCGGCATCTCTGGAACCTTCAACTTCATGTTGGTCTTCCAAGCTGAGCACAACATCTTGATGCACCCCTTCCACATGCTGGGCGTTGCCGGTGTGTTTGGTGGTTCTCTGTTCTCCGCGATGCACGGTTCACTCGTGACCTCCTCCTTGGTGCGTGAGACGACCGAGAACGAATCGCAGAACAGCGGCTACAAGTTCGGTCAAGAAGAAGAGACCTACAACATCGTGGCGGCTCACGGCTACTTCGGTCGCTTGATCTTCCAATACGCGTCGTTCAACAACTCGCGTTCCTTGCACTTCCTCTTGGGTGCATGGCCCGTCGTTGGCATCTGGTTCACCTCGCTCGGCGTTAGTACGATGGCGTTCAACCTGAACGGGTTCAACTTCAACCAGAGCATCATCGACTCGCAGGGACGAGTGGTATCGACCTGGGCGGATGTGATCAACCGGGCGAACTTGGGAATGGAAGTGATGCACGAGCGCAATGCTCACAACTTCCCGCTTGACTTGGCTGCATTGGAGACCGCTCCTGTGGCTCTTTCTGCTCCTGCTATCCAAGGGTAGTAGTGGACCAAGAGTGAGAGTGAGTGGATGACCCGACTCGGGTCTAGCCCTCCCTAGTTCTAGCTGAATGATGAGACCGCCTCTCCTCGTGGGAAAGGCGGTCTCTGTTTGTGTAAGCGCTTAAACCTGCGTGCGTAACACGTCTTCAAAATCCTTGAGTAACAAAAGCTGTTGAGAAAGTGATTTTAATTTCAAAGGTATTCTGTCTTGGTGAAAATCTTGCGGCATGATTAATATAAATAGACTCGTCATTTTACTTAAAGCCCATACTCCCCATGTCTAGTTTTCTGAGCGGCGCTGAAATTCGACAAAAGTTTCTTGATTTCTTTGCAGCATACGGTCATCAAGTTTTACCTAGCGCTTCGTTAGTTCCTGAAGATCCGACCGTTTTGCTAACGATCGCAGGAATGCTGCCGTTCAAACCGATTTTTCTAGGTCAGCGCCAATCGGAATTTCCTCGCGCGACAACCGCTCAGAAATGTATCCGCACCAATGATATTGAAAATGTAGGACGCACAGCACGACACCACACCTTCTTTGAAATGCTAGGCAACTTCAGCTTTGGCGACTACTTTAAGTCGCAAGCGATCGCATGGGCATGGGAACTATCTACAAAAACCTATGGGCTGCCAGCAGATCGTATTGTTGTTAGCGTGTTTGAGGAAGATGATGAAGCCTTCGCGATCTGGCGAGATGAAATTGGCATTCCGGCACATCGAATTCAACGGATGGGAGCTGATGATAATTTCTGGGTATCCGGTCCAACTGGGCCGTGTGGGCCATGTTCTGAACTTTATTATGATTTCCATCCTGAACGTGGAGAAGACAGCCTTAACTTAGAAGACGACACTCGTTTTATCGAGTTCTACAATCTCGTCTTCATGCAGTACAACCGGGATGCAGAAGGCAACCTCACGCCACTTCAAAATAAAAATATTGATACAGGCTTGGGCCTGGAGCGAATGGCTCAAATTCTTCAAAACGTGCCGAATAATTATGAGACAGATTTGATTTTTCCGATTGTACAAACAGCGGCAAGGATTGCTGGAATCGACTATGCTCTGGCGGATGAGCCTACAAAAGTCTCACTCAAGGTCATTGGAGATCACATCCGAGCTGTAGTTCACATGATGTCGGATGGAGTCACGGCATCGAACGAAGGACGCGGCTACGTGTTGCGCCGGTTGATTCGTCGAGTTGTGCGCCACGGGCGGTTGATTGGAGTTGATCGAGAGTTTACGCTGGAAGTGGCCGAAAGCGCGATCGCGCTTTCTGAATTTGCTTATCCAATGGTGCGAGCAAAAGCAGACAGTATTAAAGCCGAACTGCACGCTGAAGAAGATCGTTTTCGTAAAACCCTCGATCGCGGTGAAAAATTGCTTGCCGATATTTTGAGCCGAGAAACGAAGCAAATTTCTGGTAAAGATGCGTTTGAGCTATATGACACTTACGGATTTCCGGTTGAACTGACAGAAGAAGTTGCGGCTGAAAAAGGCTTAACCATTGACATGACAGGGTTTGAAGCTGAAATGAAAGAGCAGCGCAAACGCGGTCGAGACGCCCACAAAACCGTTGATCTCACTGTTCAAGGAACGCTCGATCAACTAGCGAACAACATTCACGAAACGGAATTTGTGGGCTATCAACAATCGAGTAGTCGATCCAAGGTCGAGCTTCTCCTCGTCAATGGTGAGCCGATCGATCAGGTTGAAGCCGGGACTAACGTTCAGATTGTTTTAAATCAAACGCCGTTCTATGCAGAATCAGGCGGACAGATTGGCGATCGCGGCTATCTCTCAGGCGATTCTGTTGTCGTTCGCGTAGAAGATGTGAAAAAAGAATCCGCGTTCTTTGTGCATTTCGGTCGCATTGAGCGAGGCACGCTGCGCGTCGGCGATTCGGTTACAGCTCAAATTGATTTGGCGTGTCGGCGGCGCTCCGCCGCAAATCATTCTGCAACTCATTTGCTACAAGCAGCATTGAGAAAAATTGTTGATGAGTCGATCTCGCAAGCTGGTTCTTTAGTAGCGTTTGATCGGTTGCGGTTTGACTTTAACTACTCTAAGTCTCTCACGACTGACCAACTCCAACAGATTGAAACACAAATCAATACTTGGATTGCTGAAGCACACGACGCTCAGATTGCGACTATGTCGATCGCAGATGCCAAAGCGAAAGGCGCGATCGCAATGTTTGGCGAAAAGTATGGTGATGAAGTCCGCGTAATCGATTTTTCGGGTGTATCGATGGAGCTTTGCGGCGGAACTCACGTTAGAAATACTGCCGAAATTGGTGTGTTCAAAATTATTTCAGAAGCAGGCGTTGCGGCTGGAATTCGCCGAATTGAAGCGGTTTCAGGTCCAGCAATTCTAGATTATCTGAATGTTCGGGAAAGCGTTGTTAAAGATTTGAGCGATCGCTTCAAAGTCAAACCTGAAGAAATCACAGATCGCGTCACAGTGCTACAAACGGAACTGAAGACTGCACAGAAACAACTTGACGAACTGAAAGGGCAACTTGCGATCGCAAAAGCTGATCAGCTTCTCGCTCAAGCAGAACCCGTTGGAAGTTTCAAGATTCTCGTGACGCAACTTGAAGGTGTGGATGCTGCCTCTCTTCAAAAAGCGGCTGAACAATTGTTGCAAAAATTAGGTGAAGGGGCAGTAGTTCTTGGTTCTGTGCCAGAAGCAGGCAAGGTTAGTTTTGTGGCAGCGTTTAGCCCAGCGGTTGTGAAACAGGGATTGCAGGCCGGAAAATTGGTGGGCGCGATCGCAAAGCTTTGTGGAGGCGGGGGCGGGGGTCGTCCGAATTTGGCTCAAGCAGGCGGACGGGACGCGAGTAAACTTCCTGAAGCATTAGCCGAAGCGAGAAATCAACTGCGAACTGGCTTGCAGTAGCTATTAGCCCAATGCGCAACTCTAAAGAAAATGCTCTGCAATCAAAGCAGTATCTCACTTGCAAGTCTAAAAATCAGGGTAGAGGGGCTAGATTGGCGTTAGAAGTCAAAGGAGAAACCCTTTGGGCAAAGACAGCCCTGATTTTTGCTTGGCTGAGCAGACTCCGCTTCAGGAGTATCACTCGACCGCCTTGTACTATGCTTCATAGGACGATTATAGAATTCCGGAGTTCATGGCAAATCTCTTTCTAGTCGTCCCTTGCGTTTTAGCTTTTTATCTAGCGTGGAACCTCGGCGCGAATGATGTCGCTAATTCAATGGGGACATCTGTTGGTTCTAAGGCCGTCACATTCAAGCAAGCCTTAATTATTGCTGGAATTTTAGAATTTGCAGGAGCAGCTTTGTTTGGACAAGGCGTGTCCGAAAAATTGGCTACAGGCGTTGTTGATCCGCAGTGGTTTGCCGATTCACCTCAAGTATTGTTATTGGCAATGATGGCTGTTTTGGTTGCGGCTGGAGTTTGGCTTAACATTGCAACGTTTTTTGGATTTCCAGTATCGTCGTCTCACGCTACCGTTGGCGCGATCGCAGGCATCGGTTTTATCGCCATTGGATCTCAAGCTGTCGATTGGCAAGCGATTCAATTGATTTCAGTCACGTGGATCATTACCCCGATTGTTAGCGGCGCGATCGCCGCTTGCTTTTACAGCCTAATTAAAGGCCAAATTTTAGACCATCCTCAATCCAGCATTCAATTTCAAGAATGGATTCCTTGGCTGAGTGCAGCCCTGATGAGCATTTTCGGCGTGATTGTTCTGCCCACACTGAGCCAGCCAATCGGAGGGTGGTTACATCACTTCAGCGTTGAGCTTCCCAACCACGACATCTCAATCGCGATCGGGGCGTTGGGGGCAATCGCTTTATCGTTCTCCAGTTGGCGACAGCTAAAAACCCCTGTGTCGTCCATCGAACCGTTAATTGCTCGATTTCAAGTGGTTAGCGCGTGTTTTGTGGCATTTGCTCACGGGTCGAATGATGTTGGCAATGCGATCGCGCCTGTAGCTGCGATCGCTTACATTCATAGAACTGGAACTGTTCCTTTAGAAGACTTTGAGGTTCCGCTTTGGACGCTGATCTTAGGGGGAGCCGGAATCGTAGCAGGGTTAGCAGTTTTGGGTAAAAGAGTTATTACTACCATTGGGGAGGGTATCATCACGCTGCAACCGAGCGGCGGATTTTGTGCAGAACTAGCGACAGCCACCACAATTTTGATTGCTTCGCGCTATGGACTGCCTGTTTCTACTTCTCATGCTCTGGTGGGCGGAGTCGTGGGAGTTGGATTAGTTCAGGGCGTGGACTCTATCCAATTCAAAACGGTGCGATCGATCGCCTTCACTTGGCTAATCACAATTCCCATCTCTGCTGGACTGGGTATAGTCACATTTACGCTCTTTAAGTTACTTTTTGCAAACTAAAATTGTTTGCTTCACGTTTTGCTCATCAATAGTTTAATGGGAATACTATTTTACAGGCTGATGAACGCTTAGGGTGAATACGAATGGGGCTAGAATATCCGCAATCCAATCCTTCAGGGGCACAAGATCCACAGCATCCTTACTCCGACGTAGCGCAATTGTCCCAAGACATTGCTCACTTAGAACTGACGAAGGAGAGGTTGCAGCAAGACATAGAAGCGTTGCAGCGCCAGTTTCGATCGCTGCAAGAAGCCGTGCATCAGCCCATTTATCCACACAACGGCAGCGCAACACTACCGGATGCAAAGCCGATTCCCCTAGAGTTTCCAGCGGCTCCCTTACCCGTTCGAGAAAAGCTGGAATCGAGCCTGGTTTCAAGAATACAAGTTGGACTGTGGCTCGTTCTACTCTCAACGATGGCGCTTTCGATTCATAACATCATTGTCAGAATTATTTTAGGAAAACCAAGCAATCTGTTTGGTTTGGTGTCTTTTGGCGGATTTATTCAGCCCAATTTGGGGAATTCCCTGCTGATTCTCTGGGTACGAATGCTAATTGTGCTACCGATGATGGTTGCGATCGCAGGGTCGCTCCACCCTCCGGTTTGGACTGAAGTAAAAGGACTGGTGCTAAACCGCGATTCTCACGGTGCGCCTTTCGCAAATCGACGACCTTTGCTGGCTGTGGTTGGGAGTGGTGGCTTTCTGTTTCTCTCTCAAGTTTTGATTTACGTTGCGATCGGGCAAATCGGACCAAGTGCTGCTGTCACAATTCTGTTTATGTACCCGCTTGTGACGGTTCCGTTAGCATGGTGGCTCTTTGGCGATCAGCCAACTCGTTTACGCGTGGGCGTCATGATATTAATTTTGCTGGGGGTAATTCTGACAGCAATTCCGTCTCTATCAACTAATGCAGTGAATGGAGGAGGCGTGACTGCCGCAATTTTAGCGGGCGTATCGTTTGCGTTCTACCTTGTGTTGATGCAGCTTGGTTTCAAGAAACTGCATCCAGTTTCCGTAAGCTTGATTCAGTTCATCACAATTTTGTTTCTATCTAGTTTAGGTCTCGCTTTCTCCCCTATCAATTTAGGAGTTTCGGTACTGGCAGAAAATCGATTTGGGCTAGCGATCGGGGGCTTTGTTCTTGGTGCGTTAACGTTGGTCGGCTACCTCACCAATAATTTTGGGGTGCGATATATGGGCGCAGCACGAGCATCAATTATTGCATCGAGTGGTCCAGTCGTAACTGCTGTATTAGCCGCGATCGTGCTTCAAAGTCAATTGGCGCAGATTCAAGTGGTCGGCATTTTGCTGGTCACTATCGGCGTCACTGGCTTAAGTTTTGAGCGGATGAAAAAGATGGCGACCGCCAAACCTGCCAAATAAAGTAGAGGCAAAATCAAAGATTGATGAACCGTGCAACAGTTATGAGGCGCGGTTTTTTCGTTGAATATTGCTGTGAAATCTATACAAAATTCTGTCCTTAGCACGCGCCACGATGCGACAGTGCTTGTCGGTGCTGGAGGGGAAATGGGCCGTCGATCAATGTCGCGATCGCAATGGCACGTCGGGAGCGCTTTGAAATAGAAATACTAGGGCTTGAGGTAGGAGCGTTCCGTGCGATGTAGAAACAATATGGATCTGAATAAATTTAGACAGTCAAAGTTAGGTTTGGCGATGCTCAGTCTTTTCTGTTCGTAGGAATTAACGTCATTTAACAAGATACATCAATGCTTTCAGCAGAGCTTTACAGTTAGAAATCAATATTTTTACGTATTAGATGACTCTTTTTATACTTCAAAGCTCGTTCAGACATTAAGCGATACAAAGCGTTCGTGTGGATAAAGTTTGCGTTGTCTTACTATGATCAGAGCAAAGGGGATTTAACCGTAGCAGTATGCAATTTATTGATCAGGCAGAGATTCAAGTACAGGCAGGCGATGGAGGCGATGGATTAGTCGCGTTCCGACGAGAGAAGTATGTGCCTGCGGGTGGTCCATCGGGCGGAAATGGTGGCAAGGGCGGCTCGGTCATTTTCAAAGTAGATGAAAATTTACAAACGCTGTTGGATTTTCGCTACAGCCGCTTGTTTAAAGCAGACAACGGCCAGCGCGGTGGCCCAAATAATCGGACTGGAGCAGGAGGAAGCGATCGCATCATCGAGATTCCCGTGGGCACGATGGTTTACGATGCTGAAACCGGGGCATTAATTGGGGATTTAACCGAAGGAGGACAAACTCTTTGCGTAGCGGCAGGTGGAAAAGGAGGATTAGGCAATCAGCATTTCCTCAGCAACCGCAACCGTGCTCCAGAACATGCCTTACCAGGGCTACCGGGCGAGAGTCGTCTATTGCGGTTGGAACTCAAACTGCTTGCAGAAGTTGGCATTATTGGTTTACCCAACGCGGGTAAATCAACGCTCATTTCTTCGCTGTCGTCTGCTCGTCCGAAAATTGCAGATTATCCCTTTACGACGTTAATTCCAAACTTGGGAGTCGTTCGTAAGCCCACTGGAGATGGAACAGTATTTGCCGACATTCCTGGCTTGATTGAAGGGGCACACATGGGCATTGGCTTAGGACATGATTTCCTGCGCCATGTAGAACGGACTCGCCTGCTATTACATTTAGTAGACGCAACCTCAGAAACCGCGATCGCAGATTATTTAACCATTCAAGAAGAACTGAAAGCGTATGGACGGGGTTTAACCGAACGTCCGCAAATTCTAGCGCTGAATAAGCTGGATGCTATTGATCCCGATAGTGACGAAGTAAATGCGATCGCTGCCGAACTTCAATCGCTTAGTCACGCTCCCATCTTCAAAATTTCAGCCGCAACGCACATGGGGCTAGACGCTTTGATGCATCAGCTTTGGCAAATGCTAGATCAGCTAAAGGAAACTGAGGATAGCGAACTAGAAGTCAGCTATCCGTAATATGTTTCACTAAAATCTGGTTTACGACAGCAGGTTGAACTGGGCAACTTCAGAATCGTCTGAGAGATTCGCCTTCAGCATTAGGAAGCGGTGACGAGCTTGCAGGCGTAGGGCTGGCTGCGCTAGGGCTTGTTTGAGCCGGATCGGGACTCGCTTGAACGGGTTTGCTAGACTGCTCAAAATACTGATATGTCAGCGTCGAAATTCGACGAATCAGATTTTGAGCACGGTCATCGTTGAAAGGACGTTTGACCAACACAGAAATGAGATAGCGTTTGCCAGTAGGCATGTCTACCATGCCTGTGTCTCCCACCATTGAACCGATATCGCCTGTTTTGTGAGCGATCGTTGCTCCGTCTCCCAATCCTCTTGGCAGCAGCGAATCGGTGATGACGTGACGCATGATGTCTAGCATCCGTTCTTGCGATCGCGAGGACATCATCTGTCCGCTATTCACCATACTCATCAGCGTTGTCATATCTTTCGGGCTGCTAGTATTCGTGCCATTCAGATCAGGAAGCGGATTTTGAATCATCGTATTGGTCAAACCCCAGGCTTGGAACCGTTGGTTTAAAACCTCCTTGCCACCGAGACGATCGATAATCATATTCGTCGCCGTATTGTCGCTAACCGTGATCATCTTCGTAACCACTTCTAGCGCTAAAAACTGCGATCCAGGCGGCTGATACTGCAAATCACCCGACTCTGTTGCAATCAGATCCTGGCGCATGGTCAGCATTTCATTCAAGCGAATCTTTCCTGCATCTACATCCTGGAAAAAGGCAACGAGAACGGGAAATTTAATCGTACTAGCTGCTGCAAAAGCGGTTGAGGCATTGACATCTAAAAAGGCGTGCGTGTCGAGATCGACAACCATTACACCTGGAGTGAGTTGGGTTAGAGGCGCGATCGCGGCTTGAATTTGAGCTTTGAGCGGCGCAATTTCTTCTGATAGTTCTAAGGTCGGAAGTGCAGGTTGACTTGGAGCCGTAGCAACTTTTTCTGTTTTTTCAGGTTGCCCTCCTGTCGCAAACTGCCGAGCGGGGTCCCAAACGGACAGAATTGTCCCGGCTAGAACGCCAACCCCGACGCCTAAAATCAGCAGCCGGGTTCCATAGAGAACTGCCAGTCCTGAAGGTGTCCGAGGACGAGATGAAGTAGCCTCCCGGCGAGGCTTCAATGATTCAAGCTTCCCAGCTAAAGGTTTTGTGGAACGAAGCTCAGACGAAGCTTTGAGTCTAGAAGAACGGTTAGGATGCCTTTCGGAAACGGAATTTCCAGGAGGCATCACAACCGATAGGCGACGTTCTTGAGAGTGGGAGACTCCGGTAGGTTTTAGGTTTGATGGTTGGGATGCTACTCTTCGCCGACCCGTTCTTACAAGCGGAGCAAACATCTGAAACGGCAAAGAAAACCATGTCTTTCTACGTTGAAGCGGTTCTAATGGCTGAGAACGGCGCGCTTCTTTTATGGCGTGTGCCTTGCGAGATCGGGTTGGGTGAGCGGCGAGTTGGGTTGCTTTGATTTCGTTGCGGGACGAACGGCGGGATTCCTTGAAGGCTGAATGCGTTGAGCGCAGCGATCGACGATCGCGTGAACTGACAGGTGTGAGTTGTTGAGGAATGCGCTGCTGCAATTGTCGTTGCGAAGCTCCGAAGGATCGGGGCAAGGAAGCTTTAGGGTCAGGTCTATCTTGCCCGTCGTTCTCGAATTCCCACATACAAAATTTCCCTTCTCAATAGAAGACAGTGCTATTTGGTTTTAGGGATTGTACCTTGAGTTTGCAAAAGTGGCGAGAGAGGAAAGAGCAGCAACACGTCGTTAAGGCAACTCAGTTCAGACCATTAAGGACCTTCTGGAAGCTTGAGCCTTGTTGCCGTTCTCAAAATTTGCCCTGCTAACATTGCCGCTCCAAACCCATTATCGATATTGACCACCCCAATTCCCGTTGCACAAGAATTTAGCATGGTGAGGAGCGCTGACAACCCATTAAAACTTGCGCCATATCCTACACTGGTAGGGACAGCAATGACTGGACAATTGGCTAAGCCTGCGACAACACTCGGTAGCGCCCCTTCCATTCCAGCAACGACGATCAGTACATCGGCTTCAGCCAACACATGTACGTTGCTGAGTAATCGATGAATGCCAGCGACGCCGACATCCCACAATCGTTGGACCCGAAAACCACATAGTTCCGCGGTGACGGCAGCTTCTTCGGCAACGGGAAGGTCGGCTGTTCCAGCAGAAAGCAACCCGATCGTACCGGGATGAAGTTCTGTCGAGGGAGCAGGCTTCAGCGCGCAAATCTTCGCTGTGGAGTAATAAATTACATCGGGCACGATCGCTTGAATGCGATCGTACACATCTGCTTCAATGCGAGTCGCCATAACCACAGACGCCTGATCCCGCATTGTCTCCATAATTTGAGCGATTTGTTCTGGAGTTTTTCCAGGTCCCCAAATTACTTCTGGAAAGCCTGTTCGCAAAGCGCGATGGTGATCAATCTTGGCAAACTCACCAACGGGTTCATACGCTAAATGTTTCAGCTTATCGAGAGCATCTTCGGGACTAACGTGACCTTGAGAAACCGATTGTAGAAGAGATTTGAGAATATCGGGTTGAGTCATGAGCGCGTACGATCGCATTAACGAAAACTACTATATTGCGATCGTACGCGCTGATGAAGGATTAAGTGGAGTGAATAGGATGATGGTCTTTCTCAAACAATTGATGACTACTATCCACATCAATTCGATTTAGCTTATCTCTTCATCTTGCCGCTTCTGCAAGTGGGCATAGCGTTACGTTCAGACATGAATCAAGATTAACCTTGATCTAATTTACGGTAAGGTCTGAAGATGGACACAACAGGACTCGAACCTGTGACCCCTACCATGTCAAGGTAGTGCTCTAACCAACTGAGCTATGCGTCCAAACCGTATGTAAACTTAGCATAGACAAGTTATCAATGCAAGTGCTCTGAGACAATTTATACCGTTACAGACTCAATCCATCTCACTTTGGACCAGTCTCTAGAAAGTTACCTCTGCCCATTTACGTAAACAACTTTAAACAAATGTGGAAGTCTTGAGCATCTTCCCTAATAATCTAAGTTAAGGATAATTAATCTTCGTTTCGGGCGACTTAGAGGAACTCTGAAGGAGATTAATCAATGTCATGCAGCGTTATACAAGGAGAACATCTTGAATTCGCGTTCACAGCAGTTGCCCAACCCCGCCCATCGGGAAGACTTCAGCGAGTATGTCGCCCAGCTTCAGCTTCATATGGCATTGCAAACTCGTAACCTCGTTCCTAAGTTGACCAGCACCCCTGATAGCCGCGAGCAATTGTTGCATCAGACGCAAGCCGATATTGAGAAACTGATCTCGCGGCAAAGCTTTTTCTAGGCATTGACCGAATTGATTCTGATACTTCACTATTTTGGAGCCGCAAGGCTCTTTTTTGTGGATTAACCTCACATGAAAAAATTCACACTAGATTAATCAATTCCTCATCCCGAACCAATACACCATCTCACAAGTAGGGATGGCAGGTTTTATTGACTATAGTTACAGCAGTTACAGTTTTCTCGTGAAACGGGCAAAGCTCATTTCTAGATCGAAGATTTGACTTTAGACATTTCACAAAGCTGTGATGCTTTACGAAATGTCTAAATTAACGACACACTATTACTTTGTTGCCTTTAGCATGTGATACACAATTAGTAATTGCGTTATTGCTAGAGGATAGCTTTGAAGTGTCTCACCCGTTGTTCCAGCCACTTTGCCAAGCTCCATATTGCTGCCGTCTGTTGCACATACAGCAGACAAATCTGGCATTTCATGGCACATAAATTTTTCTAACTCTCGCACCTGTTCGCGAGTTGCATGTCCATCGACTTCTAGAATTTCGACGGGTTTGCCCATATCTCGATCGAGGTCGAGGCGAATGGCAGACTTTGTATTTGCTGCATCGGTTGAGACGACTTGGGTTAATTCTGGGTGAGGAATTGTTGGACGCAAGACGAGCCGAGCGTCCAAATGTCCATTTGTCTCGTTTGAAGCTTTGGGAGGACAGAAGCTGACAATGATATCTGCCCACGATCGCTGAGGGCGAATAAACTGCTCAGAATCCGGCTCTCGCTTTGCCAGTTCTGCCAATACCTGCTCTTTGGTGTACCCCCGCTTCTGAGTATCTCGCTTCACCTTCCATTCTGCTCGTAGGGATTCAGGAGGGGATAAATACACCTTCACGTCATAACAATCTTGCACCGCACGAGTTGAGTAGCCAAGTAAGCCTTCAATAATGATAAATTTGTTGGGTTTTACATAAAGTGGGGCTTCAAACATGCCTGTTTGATGGCTATAGACGGGCTTGAGAATAGGCTGTCCCGATTGCAGCAAGGCTAGGTGCTGCTCCATGATATCGAGATGATTGCAATCAGGATGAAGGGCTGTAATTCCTAACTCTGCCCGTTGCACGCGATCGTACTTGTGATAATCGTCAGTACAAATGATGGTGACATTCTCTTCCCCCAACACCTGTGCAATGCCTTTAGTGAGAGTCGTTTTTCCCGCAGCGCTATCACCAACGATGCCAAGAACAATGGGGCGATTCGACATGATTCCTCCAATCATTAGGCTGACGATACACTTCTTTAACTAAGCTGTTTCAACTGCAATTATTCCGCCTAAGTCTCATGATCTCATTTCTAGGTCAATTCCAACGTAAGAGTGATGAGCATTCCAGCAACTCTGACTGTGAAATTTGGACTGTAAAATTTCATCTGGTGTTTGGCGAGAGTTCTAATTTTATGTCCTGGGTCATGCGTCTCAGCAGATGATTGCACCAATCAGCACAGAAATTATCAAAATAGAATCACTGGGATGCGATCGCAACAAGAGCTTGAACTACATATTCGTCAAAATGAGGGCTGAGTCTGAGCAGAACCATTAAGTATTATTACCCCCACATGGTATGATTGCTCCTGGCTTAACATTGTCTCGCTAAGCTTGGACCCTTCAAGGGTTCAATCATTATCATGGCAGTGTAGACCTAACTTCGGAGCCGCACCTGGTTATGGAGCAAACCCTTGAATCTGGTACAAACGGACCAGAGCCTAGCAACTCAATGGATGACTTCTATAAACTCCAGCAAGAGTTATTAGTGGTCACGATCATCCTAACGGGTTTAATCGTTTTTCCCGTCTGGTTTTTCTATTCCCTTAACATCGCTCTGAATTATTTATTAGGAGCGTGCGCTGGTGTGGTTTACTTGAAGTTATTAGCGCGAAACGTAGAGCGCCTCGGTGCGCAGAAAAGCCAAGTCGGTAAGTCACATCTAGCTGTTTTCATTGGAGTGATGATCGTCGCTACGCAGTGGAAAGAGTTGCATGTCTTACCCGTTTTTTTGGGGTTTCTGACTTACAAAGGAACGCTTCTCGTTTACACCCTCCGAACCCTGCTGACTCCTAGTCAAAATTAGGACTTGGGTTCTGCAAAACCCTATCAATCCTTGAATCTGGGACTGCCTGAACTAGAAATGCTAAATTTCCTCGACGTTCCCAACTCCTTAACGCTTGCCAGCTTAGAGGTCGGTCATCATCTCTACTGGCAGCTTGGCAATCTAAAGATTCATGGGCAGGTTTTTATCGTCTCGTGGATTGTAATTGGTATTCTGGTAACAGCGTCACTGCTGGCAACCCGGAATGCTCAACGCGTTCCAAAAGGCATTCAAAACTTGATGGAGTATGCGCTGGAGTTCGTGCGTGATCTGGCGAAAAACCAGCTTGGGGAGAAAGAGTACCGTCCCTGGGTTCCGTTTATTGGAACGCTGTTTCTGTTCATCTTTGTCTCAAACTGGTCGGGTGCGCTTGTACCTTGGAAGCTGATCAAGCTGCCCGAAGGTGAACTGGCCGCCCCCACGAATGACATCAATACGACAGTCGCGCTGGCGCTGTTGGTATCGTTGGCATATTTTTACGCTGGCTTCAGCAGAAAAGGATTGGGCTACTTTGCGAAGTATATCCAACCGACCCCAATTCTCCTTCCCATCGCAATCTTGGAAGACTTTACCAAACCTCTGTCCCTCAGCTTCCGTCTATTTGGCAACATTTTGGCGGATGAATTGGTGGTGGCGGTGTTGGTGCTTCTTGTGCCGTTGTTTGTCCCGTTGCCGGTGATGCTGTTGGGTTTATTCACGAGTGCAATTCAGGCATTAGTGTTTGCCACTTTGGCAGCTGCGTATATTCATGAAGCGATCGAGGGTCATGGGGATGAGCATGATGCTCATTCACCCTAATGCTTACGATCGCATGTTCTAAAGTCTGGACTCTTCTGGTTTACAGAGTTATAGAATCCAGCAATCAAGTTTGTTCGTCTCGTTTTCAACCAAAGGAAAGACACTATGAATCCCACTGTTGCTGCTGCTTCTGTTTTGGCTGCTGCGTTAGCTATTGGTTTGGCTGCGATCGGTCCTGGTATCGGTCAAGGTAATGCATCTGGCAGCGCCGTCGAAGGTATTGCTCGTCAACCCGAAGCAGAAGGCAAGATTCGGGGTACGCTGCTGCTAACCCTCGCGTTTATGGAATCGCTGACAATCTACGGATTGGTAATCGCGTTGGTCTTGTTGTTCGCAAACCCATTTGCGTAGGAAGTGAGAGGAGGGATGAGGGATGAAGGATGAGGGATGAAGTGAGTATTCTTGAATGCTGCTTCTAAGTTCTAAATCCTCCCCTCCCTTTGTTTATCTTCTTTCATCCCTCATCCCTCATCCCTCATCCCTCATCCCTTCTTTTTACCCTTCCCCCTCGACCTAGAACAATGTTTGATTTTGATGCGACCCTGCCGCTTATGGCAGTGCAGTTTCTTCTTTTGGCGGCACTCATGAATGTGGTGTTTTTTAAGCCAATGACCAAGGTGATCGACGATCGCAACGATTACATCCGCAGCAATGAGGCGGATGCAAAAGAGCGATTGGCAAAGGCAGAGAGGTTGGCGAAGCAGTATGAGACTGAGTTAGCCGATACTCGTAAGGCATACCAAGCCACGATCGCGGCGGCACAAGCAGATGCCCAAAAGATTGTCGATCAGAAAATTGCCGACGCTCAACAAGAGGCACAAGCTCAGCGAGAGCAGGCTCAGAAGGAGCTAGACCAACAAAAGCAAGTGGCGATGCAATCTCTGGAGCAGCAGGTTGAAGCCCTGAGTCGTGAAATTCTAGATAAGCTTTTAGTCGGAATTTAGCGAACTGCTAGTTGATCGAGGCTCCCGGAAAAGAAAAACCAAGTTTGGGATTATCAACAGCGCAGTTTTGGAGAGACATGGATATTTTTGTGCAACTCGCCACCGGAGCGAGTTTCCTAGCAGAAGCGGCGGAAGCAGAAGGCGGCGGTTTCGGTCTAAATTTTAATATTCTCGAAACGAACCTGATTAACCTCAGCATTGCGATCGCGCTTGTCGTCTATTTTGGACGGAATCTTTTGGGTAAGATCCTCGGCGATCGGCGCGCCGCGATCGAGACGGCACTTCAAGAAGCAGAAGCCCGAAAGAAAAAGGCATCGGCAGGACTCGCTGAGCAGCAGCAAAAGCTGGCTCAAGCTCAACAAGAAGCGGCGAAGATCCGCGCCTCGGCTCAAACAGCGGCTGAGAAATCGCGAGCTGAAATTCTCGCTAAAGGAGAGCAGGATGTGCAGCGAATGCGCGAATCAGCCGCTCAAGATCTCAACTCTGAGCAAGAGCGTGTGATTAACGAGCTGCGTCAGCGCATTGCGGCCCTGGCGTTGCAGAAAGCGGAAGGCGATTTGCCGAGCCGGTTAGGTGATGGTGTGCAGCAGAGACTGGTCGATCGCAGCATTGCGCTATTGGGAGGGGGTTCATAAATGTCAGGTATTTTAACGTCAGAAGTTTTAGAACCATATGCTCAGGCGTTGATGTCGTTAGGTCAATCGGGAAATTTAGTCGATCGCTTTAACGACGATGTGAATTCGATTCTTTCTACCCTTAACGAATCTAGCGATCTGCGACAATTTATCGTGAGTCCATTGACAAAGGCCGACACCAAAAAATCGGTGTTGCAACAGGTGTTTGGCGAATCGGTACATCCGCTCACCAAAAACTTTTTGATGCTACTTGTCGATCGGCGTCGGATTATGTTTCTAGACGGAATTTGCAAGCAGTACCAAGTTCTGTTTCGTAAGCTCAAGCAAACGGTGTTGGCAGAAGTCATTTCAACGGTGGAGTTGAATGACGGTCAAAAAGACGCTGTTCGCGATCGAGTAAGAGCGATGACGGGGGCACATCAAGTCGAACTTCAAACGAGACTTGATCCTGAATTAATCGGCGGCGTCATCATTAAAGTTGGTTCTCAAGTCATTGATGCCAGTATGCGCGGTCAGCTTCGTAGAATTGGACTCAGCCTAACAAAATCCGCTTAGCGTTTTCCATCCTCCCTATCACCCTTCTCCCTATTTAATTGAGGTTCCGAAATGGTAGCAATCAGACCAGACGAAATTAGTAATATTATTCGTCAGCAAATCGAGCAGTACGACGAAGGTGTCAAAGTTGCCAACGTGGGTACGGTCCTGCAAGTCGGTGATGGCATCGCTCGCATCTATGGCTTGGACAAGTGCATGGCTGGCGAACTGGTGGAGTTTGAAGATGGCTCTGTCGGGATGGCACTCAACCTAGAAGAAGATAACGTTGGTGCGGTGTTGATGAGCAACGGACGCACGATTCAGGAAGGAAGCTCGGTCACAGCCACGGGGCGGATCGCGCAAATTCCGGTGGGAGATGCGATGATTGGCCGCGTAGTCGACTCGTTAGCTCGTCCCCTTGATGGCAAAGGTGACATCCAAACGACTGAAACCCGCCTAATCGAATCGATGGCTCCGGGAATCATTGCTCGAAAATCGGTGTGCGAGCCTCTACAAACGGGCATCACGGCGATCGATTCGATGATTCCGATCGGTCGCGGACAGCGCGAGCTGATTATTGGAGACCGTCAAACGGGCAAAACCTCGGTTGCGGTTGACACGATTTTGAACCAGCAGGGCGAAGACGTGATCTGCGTTTACGTCGCGATCGGACAGAAAGCGTCTACCGTCGCAAACGTGGTACAAGTGCTGCAAGATCGCGGTGCAATGGAATACACGATCGTCGTTGCGGCAAATGCCAACGATCCAGCAACGCTGCAATACTTCGCGCCGTATGCAGGTGCAACCTTAGCCGAGTACTTCATGTACAAAGGCAAGCACACCTTGGTGATTTACGATGACTTGTCCAAGCAAGCCCAAGCGTATCGTCAGATGTCCTTGCTGCTGCGTCGTCCGCCGGGTCGGGAAGCGTATCCCGGAGATGTGTTCTACGTGCACTCGCGTTTGCTAGAGCGGGCGGCGAAGCTGAGCGATGACTTGGGCAGCGGTAGCATGACCGCACTGCCGATCATTGAAACCCAAGCGGGTGACGTATCCGCATACATCCCAACCAACGTGATTTCGATTACCGACGGTCAAATTTTCTTGTCGTCTGACTTGTTTAACGCGGGTCTTCGCCCGGCTGTGAACGCGGGTATTTCAGTGTCGCGTGTGGGTTCTGCGGCTCAGACCAAGGCGATGAAAAAAGTGGCGGGTAAAGTGAAGCTTGAACTGGCTCAGTTTGCGGAACTAGAAGCGTTTGCTCAGTTTGCGTCTGACTTGGATAAAGCGACTCAGAATCAGTTAGCTCGCGGTCAGCGCTTGCGCGAAATTCTGAAGCAGTCGCAGTATTCGCCGCTGTCGGTTGCTGAACAAGTTGCGGTAATCTACTCTGGCATCAACGGCTACTTGGATGATATTGCGGTTGAGAAGGTCACAGGCTACGTGAAGAGCTTGCGTGAATATCTGAAGACGGGCAAGCCTCGCTATGTCGAGATTGTTCAAAACGATAAGCAACTGACTGAAGAAGCTGAAACCCTTCTTAAAGAAGCCATTACTGAGGCTAAACAGACCTATTTGGCAGCAGCGTAATGTGTGCAGGCGGGAGATGAAGTTTTGTCCTTTTCATCTCCCGCTTACGAAGCGTTGCCGAAGCGTCCCCCCATCCGAGCAGATCAACTATGGCAAACCTAAAATTAATTCGCGATCGCATCCAGTCGGTTAAAAATACTAAGAAAATTACGGAAGCTATGCGGCTTGTGGCAGCGGCAAAGGTGCGCCGCGCTCAGGAGCAGGTGATTCAAACCCGTCCGTTTGCAGATCGCTTGGCGCAAGTGCTGTACGGCTTGCAGTCTCGGTTGCGCTTTGAAGATGCGAACCTCCCATTGCTAAGAAAGCGCGATGTGAAAACCGTGGGATTGCTCGTGGTTTCTGGAGATCGCGGCTTGTGCGGTGGCTACAATGCCAACGTGATTCGTCGAGCGGAAACTCGTGCGAAAGAACTGAAAGCCGAAGGCATCGATTACCAAATGGTGATTGTCGGTCGTAAGGCAGCCCAATATTTCCAGAGACGGGATTACCCGATCGCTGCTAGTTTTGCTGGAATTGAACAAATTCCGACGGCGGCTGAAGCTGCCAACATTGGCGATCGAGTCTTGTCTATGTTTTTGTCGGAAAGTGTCGATCGCGTTGAGTTAATCTACACAAAATTTGTGTCACTCATTAGCTCTCGTCCGGTAGTTCAAACTCTTCTGCCGCTCGATGCTCAAGGGTTAGAAGTGTCGGATGATGAAATTTTCCGGTTAACGAGCCGCGGCGGACAGTTCCAAGTGGAACGTGAGAAGGTGACATCTCCGACTCAAAGCTTCCCGCAGGACATGATTTTTGAACAAGATCCGGTACAGATTCTTGATGCGCTGTTGCCGTTGTATCTCAACAACCAATTGCTTCGAGCGCTGCAAGAATCGGCGGCGAGCGAGTTGGCAGCGCGGATGACGGCAATGAATAACGCGAGTGAGAACGCAAGTAATTTGATTGGGTCGCTGACGTTGAGCTATAACAAGGCACGCCAGGCGGCAATTACTCAGGAACTGCTTGAGGTGGTCGCGGGTGCAGATGCACTAACGTAGTTCTGATCTCAGTAAATTTGAACAGCGTCTAGACTAAAATCTAGGCGCTGTTTTGTTAAAGCAAATCTGAGATTATAGGCTTGTAAGTAGCAGTATCTCGCTAGAACCTTCCTTTCTATGAGCTTTCTCTTGATGGGAAGACTAGTTGAAGATCTTTTAGCGGAACTGAGAGGTTGTTTGAAAAGTCGGTGAGGGCGTAAAAAAGCTCACTCGGGGTAAGCTGCGAATATGTAGTACGCAACACCGAGAGAGCCAGATGAGTAAAGCTTACCCCAGCAACCTGAGCCGTGACCAATATGACTTGCTGCGTGACCTGCTGCTAGAGGCAAAACCGGGTGGTCGTCCCCGCACGGTTGAACTATGGGCAGTCCTCAACGCTATTTTCTATGTCTTGGTGGAGGGAATGTGCTGGCGCTCGTTACCGGGCGACTTTCCCGCTGGGCAGACGGTGTATACCTATTTTCGCAACTGGCGCAAAGATGGCACTTGGCTAGCGGTACATGACCGTTTACACGAGTGGGCGCGGCTGGATCAGGAGCGACACGCCAGTCCTTCCGAAGCCATCCTCGACAGCCAAAGCGTCAAGAGTGCGGCGATGGTCAGTGAGCAAGTCGGGTTCGATGCGGGCAAAGTGATCAAGGGTTGCAAGCGCTTTTTGACGGTCGATACCTTGGGTTTGGTGTTGCGTGTGTTCGTCACGGCCGCCAGTGAGGGTGAACGTGAAGGCGGCAAACAAGTGCTCAAGCGGGTTAAACGGATGGACAACGCTGTAGCACGCTTGCACACCCTTTGGGTCGATGGTGGCTTTGACAGCAACCCATTCTTGGTCTGGGTGATGGACGTTTGTCGGTGGATTGTCCAAGTGGTGTTGCGACCAGAGCAAACCAAAGGCTTCGTCTTGCTTAAAAAGCGGTGGGTGGTGGAGCGCACGTTCGGGTGGCTCATGGGTTGCCGGCGGTTGGTCAGAGACTATGAGTTACGACCGGAAACATCCGAGACTTTGATCTACCTGGCCATGATCCGAATCATGCTCAGGCGGTTGGCATAAAATTTGACCATGCCAAACTTTTCAAACAGCCTCTGAGACAGAGTTGATGATTACTAGAATCTCTAACAATATGATTGGTAGTGCAGGTGAGTACTACGTCTGTGCTGAGTTATGCCGCCGCAACATTCTTGCTTTAGTAACTCCCAAAAACAATCCACTGTTTGACGTGATTGCTGTCGATTCCTCTAGCCAAAAGACTGTCTCGATTCAAGTTAAAACAATGTCTTTACAAAATGAGCAGGGCTGGAAACTAGGAAAAGATATCTGTCAGAAACGCAACAATCAAAAATTTATTTGTTGTACTCGTCAATATGAAACTTGATGGAACGAATGACTACTACATTTACGAGTATGATGCGTTAGCTGAAAGAGTTGCTGAGGTTTACTCTGAATATATAAACATATTGAAACGGGACGGCACTCCTCGCAAAGATGTTGGTTTTCGTTGGTTTGATTTTAAATATTTCACTACTAAAGACTACGCAAGATTAAATGAATGGAATGTGTTAGGTTTCACTAGTGTCTCAATGAGAGATTGCGTAAAAATTCAAGGTAGTTTACCTGTTACTTTTTAGGTTAGCTTATAAGTTTTCCTGAAGCACCTACACAACAGAATTACTTAGGAGATCAAAGTAGGGTGGGGGTGAATCGTCCTGTAGTCCTGTAACAAATTGAATGGCAAGCGATTTTAAGAAATCTTCTATGCCTGTACAAACCAAAGCTCAAGTACTATCCCTTCTACACGAGAATCAGCAAGAACTACAGCAATTTGGAGTCGATCGTTGCGGTGTGTTTGGCTCATTTGTGCGGGATGCCATTCACGAGCAAAGCGATGTTGATATTTTGGTTGTCTTTGACCCAGAGCAAAAGACCTTTGATAACTTCATGCACTTGGCATTTTTCTTAGAAGATTTGTTTGGTCGAAGCGTTGACTTAGTTACAGTCGAGTCACTTAGTCCTTATATTGGCCCAAAGATCTTGCGTGAGGTAGAATATGTCTCCGTCAGCGCGTGAGTATTTACAGCATATCCTTAACGAGACAACTTACATTCTCACCAGCGTCACTGACCTCGACAAAGCAATCTTCACACAAGATGAAACGTTAAAACGGGCATATGTTCGTAGCATTGAAGTGATCGGTGAAGCGGTCAAACAACTGCCCAATGATTTACGCCAGAAATATTCTGCAATTGAGTGGCGTGCAATGGCTGGAATGCGTGATTAACTGATTCACAATTATTTTGGTGTTGACTTTGATATCGTTTGGAATGTAGTAGAACACAAGATTCCTGAGCTTGATACAGAGATTAGGCGCATCATTGAGCAAGAGTACTTTTGAACTCCTAGCACCTTTAGGATCAACCATTCATCTGAGCATTAACTGCCCTTACACTGCTGCTGCCAATTCGGAACAAAGGTCTGACGCGATGATAAGGACTGCAAGCGATCGCGGTAGGCTTGCAGCGTCGTTCGATAGGTTGACGAATTAGACGGTGCAGAACGCAAGGCTTGATCAACAACCTGGAGTGCCTGACCCCAGTTTTGATTGCAGGTTGCTTGTAGTAGTTGTCCATCTAAACGACCTACTCCCGGCTGAGATGATCCAACGATCGTGATACGTGAAAACTGTGCTTGGGAACTGTTCACCTGTGGAGCAGGTTGGTTAAACGGCTCTACAGACGGCACTGGATAGCTAGGTGCAACCGTTGAGGGAATGAGACTGGAATTGGGAGCAAGAACACCAGGATAAATCACACTGCGATTAGTATTGCCACGGTAGAAAGAATCGCCCACAACACCTTCAGAATAGAATCGAGAGGGGTCGTCCGGGCTAAATTCCGGCTGGCTCAAATCCTCCAACGTCGGAGCGGCCTGGTCGAAAATCACCGTGGGAGCAGGGACTCCGCTTTCAACTCCATAGAATGGTTGGCTGTACTGCGACTTGATACCCAACTGCGACTCTGGATAAGAACTCGGAATCGAGAGACTGGATCGATTTCCAGCGGAAGGATAAGAAAGTTGTGCTGCTCCAGGGGAAGCTTGCATCGCGATCGCGATCCCTGACACAAAAGGCACTAATCCTAATACAACGATCGCAGTTTTCATCTCCAGTTTCCCCATTAACGCTTGATCATTAGGATGAAGCTTCCGACGCTGTCTTACCTCTACTGAGTGAAAGAAATCAGGTGTTACCGACAAGGCAAGACAGTGTCGAATGTAATACGTCCTGAGAAACAAACATGGTAAAGAATTACAAATCCCGCATCTTTCAGACCCTATACCTCGTCCTCAAGTACATTAAACTAATCTACGCCCCTCGTTTCTGTTGTATCAGTTTCTGTTGTATCAAATGAAAACTTGGAAAACCTTTGGAGTTTTTGCACTGTTAGGAATTGCCCTCAGCTGGCTGGTGAGTTGCAGCCCCGGAAAGGTTTCCTCGGGAGGATCACAAGCCTCTGGCACAGGAGAAGTCGAATTCTGGACGATGCAACTGTCGCCGCAATTTGATGACTATTTCAAACCCTTGATTGCGACGTTTGAAAAGGAAAATTCTGGCATCAAAGTGCGATGGGTGGATGTGCCGTGGGCAGAAATGGAGCGCAAAATTCTAACGGCGGTGGCCGCCAAAACTGCGCCTGATGTGGCTAACCTCAATCCCGGATTTGCCTCTCAATTGGCGGAGCGAGGCGCTTGGATGACTCTAGATGACAAAGTTCCAGCCGATGTCAAAGGACAATATTTTCCTAACATTTGGCAAGCCAGCACCCTGGGCAATCAAACGTTTGGGATTCCGTGGTATTTGACTACGCGAGTTGCGATCTACAACACCAATATTCTCAAGCAGTCTGGGGTCAGCACTCCTCCAGCGACTTATGCAGAGTTGGCTCAAGCGGCAAAACAAATTAAAGACAAAACGGGTAAATATGCCTTCTTTGCAACGGCGGTTCCAGGTGATTCGGGCGAGATTCTAGAATCGTTTGTGCAAATGGGCGTTCAGCTTGTCGATGCTCAGGGGAAAGCCGCGTTTAATTCTCCTCAGGGGAAAGCTGCGTTTCAGTATTGGGTTGACCTCTACAAGAATGGGCTGATGCCAAAAGAAGTGTTGACTGAAGGACATCGGCACGCCATTGATTTGTATCAGCAAGGTGGAACGGCAGTTTTGGCATCGGGCGCAGAGTTTCTCAAAACGATCGCTAAGAATGCGCCAACGATCGCACAAGTTTCAGAATCTGCGGCTCAAATTACGGGTGACACCCAGAAGAAGAATGTAGCCGTGATGGATCTAGTCATTCCAAAAGACACTGACCAACCGGATGCTGCCCTTAAGTTTGCGCTGTTTGTGGCAAATAATGATAACCAGCTTGCGTTTGCGAAAGCAGCCAACGTTCTCCCTTCGACCATCAAAGCGGCGTCGGACAGCTACTTTACAGCTATGCCTACCAACGCGACCCCGATTGACAAAGCAAGAATCGTGAGTGCGGGTCAACTTAAAGATGCTGAAGTGCTAATTCCAGTGATGAAGGACGGCAAGCTATTGCAAAAGACGCTCTATGAGAATTTGCAAGCGGCAATGTTGGGTCAGAAATCGGTGGAGCAATCGCTGAACGACGCTGCCCAAACTTGGAATGCGCGATCGTAGCTAAAACTAGTTCATAGTGGAGGAATGATGTGGCTTACAGTGACTTTACGTTGCGTCAACTCAAAAAGCAGTTCGCTTTGGAAATTGATGAACAGCTTGATCTGTTTGCCACGATTACTGCTGTGCCGCTCAGCGATTTACTAACCACGACGCTCAAAGAAAATGTTCCTCTGGCGATTGCAGTCAATACTGAGAAGGCGCGATCAGAATTGATCATCACCCCGATGCTACTCGAAGTCCGGCGAGAGTCACCCATTGCCATTAGTTTCTTTTCTGGCACAGAATTTAATGTTGATTCAGAACAAAATCTAACGGGGTACTGCGACTATATTCTGAGCCGTTCTAAGGAACAGTTGTTGATCAATGCTCCGATCGCCACGATTGTAGAAGCGAAAAACGAAAATATCAAGGCAGGGTTAGGTCAATGTGTAGCTGAAATGTATGCGGCACAACTATTTAATCGTCAAGAGGAAAATCAGATTGAGACAATCTACGGAGCCGTTACAACTGGCGAGATTTGGAAATTTCTTAAGTTGCATGGTTCCGTTGCTTCGATTGATCTAAGTGACTATTACATTCGCGATAGCGATCGTATCCTTGGCATATTGATGCATATGACCTCGTTAGGATAATCGTTGCGTTTTTGCCAAAAAATCTCCAATCAGGTATAGCGAGCCGCACAACACGACTAATTCTTCACCGATCGCTGCATCTAGCCCTGCAAATACATCTTCATGCACCTGACACTGGATTAACTCAGGGCAAATTTCTGTTGCTAACGTAGCCAACAAGCTTGGATCAGCAGAACTGTGACCGGGAACCGGAACTAGATAAAGCGAATCTCCTGAATTTAGCAGAGCTTTGAATATGTCTGCATGATCTTTGGTTGATAGCATTCCCATTACCCAACGAACAGAAGCTACGTTCAGTGTATTGACGTAATCTCGCAGTACTTTAGCGCTTGCAGGATTGTGGGCTCCGTCAATCAAGAGTTCAGTCTGTTGCCATTTGTACCACTGTAATCTTCCTGCCCACGTTGTTTTTTCGATTCCATTGACGATTGAATCATCTGGAATATTCCAGCCAGTTTTTCTGAGGTGAAAGAGAGTCGCGATCGCAAGTCCTACATTCTGCATCTGAACCTCTCCTGGCAAGGGAGGGCGATACTGAATGCCATCGTATTGAATTTGCCCGTTCGATAACTGCTCACTCAAAAGCGGCGAAATTAAAGGGCAAGCTAATGCTTCGATTCGTTGATTAATGACTGTTTGAGCGTCTTGAGGAAGCGTTGAAAGCGCCACCACAGCAGGGCAATTCGGCTTAAGAATTCCAGCTTTTTCGGTGGTAATTTGCGCGATCGTATTGCCCAATCGCTGCCAGTGTTCAC
>JAHHHP010000079.1 GCA_019359275.1 Myxacorys chilensis ATA2-1-KO14
TATGAGCTGTTACCCGAAACCTCAGAGACCTTTATCTACCTTGCCCTGATCCGTATCATGCTCAAACGTTTGGCAGCATAATTCACCTTCCCAAAGCTTTTCAAACGTCCTCTTAGACTGTGTAAAAGCAGACAGAGAAAGTAGAACTACTAGCGTTCAGGGTAGAACGATGTCAATGCCAAGGGCCGACCGAAAAAATCCATCTGATGACAATGCTATTAATCACCCTCATTCTCAGAAAATAGAATCTGTTTCTTGGCATGAGCAGAAGCAGATTCTAGCAACAGTACGGGCACAGCGAGACGAAGCACAGGTTGAACGAGACCAATGGCAAGAAGTTTCTAGAGAAAAAGAACAGCAGGCAGAACAGACGCACCATCTGTATTTAGAAGAACAGCAGAAACATCAAACAGCCCTGACGCTCTATCAGGACGCTCAAACGCAATCAAGGTCATATTTGATCCAGTTTGAGGAGGCTCAGACGCAAGCAACGTCCTACTTTACTCTGTATCAAGACGCTCAAACGCAAGCTCAGTCTTACTTAACGCTATATGAGACTGAGAAGACGAAAAGTGGGTAGTGCCTTTTAGGAAAGGATAGAGAAAATAGGCTGAGTTTGTGCCCACTTCCGTCGTTGTTGCTCATTGTAGTGGTGGATGAAGTTCCAAATTGCAGCAATATGATTGTTCAAGTTCTTGGAGAACGACAACGTTTTTCGCACTAGTCGCGACACGCGTTGTCTCAAAGTGTTATTGAATCTCTCAATGTAACTGGTTAATCCAGTTTCCTTGCCCACGGCTCGATGTCGTTTGCTCGGCAGTGCCACTGGGTAAGAAACCCAAAAATCGCTGTAACAAACCGCGCACTGGCGATAAATCGCAGGCAAGGACCGCCATAAAGCTTTTGCTGACTCGCCAGAACGGTCGCCGATGTGACATCCAACAATTTCTCGCGTTTCGGCATCTAATGCCAACCAAACCCATTGTTCGTTGCCTTTATCATCGACAAAGGACCACAGTTCATCCATCTGCACCGTCAATCGTTGCTGTGGCTTGGGCTGTACTTGCACCTGCTGGCGAACCGCTTTGTAATAGACATTGACGTACGGCTGTAACCAACTTTCACTCACTTGTAAGCTGCGGGCAATGCCAGCAAGTGGTATCTTTTCCAGCAACATCCGTTTAATCGTGGCTTTTGTGTCATCACTAATGCGTCTCCACTTAGGATCTTCGATGAATTGCCGCCCACAGTCACGGCATTTGTAATTCTGATTGCCGTGGCGAGTAGTGCCATTTTTATTGATGTCATTTGAACCACAGTTGGGACATTGCAGTAGGGGTTTAATCATCAGAGGAACGTGAGGAAGCTTACTTCTCTATTCTCTCTCGCTCTTTTTTCTACATCCTTCCCTAAATGGCACTACCGAAAAGTGATGAGTTGTCGATCACGTTTAAGGAGATTCAAGATCAGCGCGATCGCTACTTGACGTTGTATAACGAGTCTCAAGATCTGCTTAAGTTTGAACGGCGCTCCAAAGCCGGGATCAAGGGTTGGGAAACTCGACGCAAGCGGGAAAATCAACAGTTGAAGCAAGAGATTTCAGAGATGACCGTTTTGCTGCGCGATTCTCTAGCTCGTAAGGATGAGGCAACAGATAATTTGTACGTTTTGGCAGATCGAATGGATCGCATTCAACGGCTTGTTGATTCAGTTGATGAAGACCCTACAACAAATCCGATCGGGATGGTTCAGAAACTCCAGCGCATATGGCAGGTCGTAAAAGAAATTCTTGCAGAGTGAGCATGACGATGAGCAATGATTCTTCGATTGTCAAAGCGGCAACTAGGGGAACAGTCGGCGATCGCATTCGCAGTATTGCCGACCAACTAAAGCAGGAAACAGATTTACAAATAAAGGTAACGTCTCGCATTTTGGGGGCAGCCGCGCAGATTTCGGAGAATCACGATCGACTGATTGATGAAGTCGTTGAAATGGTGGAAGAGGATTTCGAGCAGCCGCCTCAAGTGCAAGGCGTTAACGTGTTTACGATCGAACAACTGAAGCATCAGTTTAAGACGCTGAACCAAGCAAAGGCGCATTTTGATGTGAAAGCAAGCAACTGGGCGTCTCTGGTTAATAAGCTCAACCAGCCAACGCCGATTTCACATCCTGAGCAGAGTGGGGCTGATGTTGCCCATCGATTAGACGCGATCGAGAGCGATCTAAAAATCTTGCGAACCGATCTAAATCAGGCTTTAACCAAGCTAGACCTGATCTTGCAAAAGGTTTCCTAAGACTTAATCTGACGGTCTTGAGCGACGTCGAACTTCAAAGAAGGTAGACATGAGACCCGCTCCAGCAATAACCAGCATCAGTTCTGTTCTCAGAACAACGTTTACATTTAATTCGGACAGTACGTTAAACCCACCCATTCCTAAAACGACACACCAGAAAAACAAGGTTGACTTTTGAAATTTCAGCATTAGTTAAGCGCCACTTCCGCCAAGTAAGTACAGCGCCACTAGTGTGCCGCTATTCCACAGCGCATGTAACAAAATCGATGCCATCAAATTTTGAGTCCGGGTGTAGACAAATCCTAAAATAATGCCCAATGTCATAAGGGGCAGAACTTCCGAGAGACTGAGGTGAACAACAGCAAAGATTAAACTACTGAGGAGAATCGATTGCCAAGTTGAGAAATATTTTGTGAGCGACGAGAGCAAAAAACCTCGAAAGAAGGTTTCTTCAAACAAGGGAGCCGCGATCGCAGCCGTGACCAAAAAGATCAAAAATGCGAACGGATCTCGTCCTTCGAGCGCTACCGACAGAATCGGGTTGCTGCCGCCCCGTCCTTGCCAAATCAAGTTATTGAACCACGACACTGCTAACACTAATGGATAGGCGGCAGCGTATCCACCCAATCCCCACCAAAACCATTTGCCCCTTAAACTGAGGCGAAACCAGCCTTCCGGTAACGGTAAGAACCGTTTGACTGACCAATACAGCACCCCTAAGCCACCCGCTGCCAATAATAAGTAGGTGGTCAGCGACAAAAGCGCTTTTTCACGAATTGAGAAAGCCGCAGGTGAAACATGAAAGATAGCTTGAACAGCACTCAAGCCAAGCGGCAAGATTAGTGCGCCGATCAGCACTTGCTCAACAAAAAAGAATCCAACAATTAAAACTTGCCAAACAATTTCGCCATCCCACGGCACGCTCCAAGTTACGGCATCGGTTCCTGAGAGCAAGGCTTGTTTGCCTTTGATAGCGCGTTGTCCAATCAAAAAGAGCAGTACGCCAATGCCAACCAAGACCGCGATCGCTGGAATGGCATTTGCACCCGCCCATCTGAGGAAGGCTTGCTGCGCCGATTGCTGTTCGAGAGTTTGCAACTGAGCTAGGTCATCAGAGCGTTGCTGAAGCCCATAGAGTTTGCCGAGTCCCTGATAGCGAAACCAGCCGTTAAGATTTTGTTTGAGAATTGGTTCTGCCTTGGGCGAAATCTTAGAAGGTTGATTCCACAACTCACTCAAAACCGAAGCGGTGCTTTGAATGGAGTTAGACACCGGACGCTCATTCAAGGTTTTGCGGACGGTGGGCGTTTCGGATATTACTGGAGCAGTGGATGGTGTTTTAAGCCCTGACCACGTTTTGAGGGCAGCATCTACTTGGTTTTGCTCAGCTTGCAGCACGCCAATCCGAACATCTAATTCGTTGAGTAAGGATTGCTGTTGTCTCAACTGAGACGTTAGCGATGGATTGCTGGTATCGTCGAGGCGAGCTTGAACGGTCGCGATCGCTTTCTCAGTTGATTTGCGGGTTTTCTGATAGGCATTCAGCGCCGTTTCAACAGGTTTCTCTTGAGCATTGAGTTGCTCTGCACCCTTCCATTGAGAGGCTTGCAACAAAAGATCCGTTTCGTAAAGTTCTAAGCGGCTTTGAAATTGCGGCTGATTCCAGCTTTCAACCAAACTGAGGACTACGGAAGCTGCCGCTACTAGGGTTAGAAGCCCTAGAAAGATTCGCTTAGCTGTCATGGATCTACTCGTGCATAGGGGTCTCTGAGAATTTACGTTAACACGGGATGACGGAAGGAATGAGGCGTGAAGGACAACAGCAGCTACTCAAGTACAACTGAATTTGACATAGAAGCTCGACTCAAACGCGCAGAAGAGCAATCTAAATTCCGTCTTTGTCACGGTCAAGCATTACGTCAACCTTCATCAGTGACTGTTGGAAAAGGTCATGCCTAAGCGCAGGTCACTTTGAGCTTGAGTCACTCAGAATTGATTCAAGCAGAACTGGTTCGCTAAATCCGCGATCGCAAGTCAGAGCTTAATATTCAGATGGATTTTGAGGTTTTTTTAGCGCGAGGAGAGGTAGCGTTTAGAAACGGAGGAATTGGGCAGTCGAGGGTAATGACGATCGCTCTGAGTAAATCAGCTTCCTGAACGGTGACGGTGTTATCCAGCATGACCGTATGGGCGCAAGCATCAACGATCGCTTGTTTGATCTTCGGAGAGGCGTTTCGCAACCGCTCTAAACTGGTTCTCAAATTACCTAAATGGCAGACAGGAGGCGTTTCAGGAATCTCTTGAGCCGTGGCTTCTGGTAATCGAAATACACCGGAACGGAAGGCATATCGGATGGCATCGGCGCGGGTTTCTCCTACTCGGGCTAAGGCAGATAGAAGATTGAGGCAGTCTGGCCAAACCGAAGTGATCGCAGTATGCTCCACCGCTTGATCACTCGGTGAATTCAGCCGATGACTCAATACCAAATACACCACAAACTCAGATAACGACCAGCTTCCATCTGCTTTTGCAATACCGTGGAGACATTTGAATAGTTTCTGATTTTCCTCGGTAGTGCCTTGACGTAAGACGGGAACGGTTAGATCGACGAGCGGCAACCGAACACGCGGATCACTCTGGTCAAGGTGGGTGCTGAACTGCACAGTTTGCTCAACCACGTCGGCAAACTCAACTTGGCGGAGAAATTCGAGTTGTTGAGTGCGACCCGATTGATTTTGCGGATCGAGCATCAGTGCGTAGAGGATGGCGATCGCGGTTTGCCGCTCTCGAACACCTGCCCGCAGAGCGTCTGGTAGTTGGGCGAGTAAGCCTTGAGCATGAGCATAGTGAGCCGGAGTAACGGTTCCGACTTGCGCCACAACTTGTGCGGGGACACGGGCTGAAGGCCCTCCCGCAAATCCCATGACGCCTAATTCACCGCTAAAGGATTGAGATGGAGCGCTCTCAAACTGAATGCTTGACCCTCGAATGCGCTGGATTCGTTTGGGCAGTGGTGGATGTGTAGCATGAAGATCTCCTAGCCAGGAAACCTTCAAAGCATTGCCAAAAAACATGTGGCTAGCCGCTTCGGCTTTGGGTGAACGGACTTGTGAGCCGATGCCGCCAATTTTTTCTAGCGCTCCTGCAATACCGTCTGGATTGCGCGTAAACTGCACGGCAGAGGCATCCGCCAGAAATTCGCGCTGGCGAGAAATGGCACTTTTAATCAGACGACCAAAGAAGACGCCAACCCCGCCAATCACAATTAAGGCAAAGCCAAATTGGGAGAACTTATCGCGATCGCGCGTCTCCCAAATTACTCGACCCGCTAAATAGACGAACAGCAATCCGTGGATCACGCTGATAAGCTGAATGTTGAGCCGCATGTCACCGTTCAGAATGTGACTGAATTCGTGACCAATCACGCCTTGAAGCTCATCACGGGTTAACTGCTCTAAACTCCCCCGCGTCACGCCGATCACCGCATCGTTGATGGTGTAGCCCGCCGCAAACGCATTGATTTCTGGCTCATTATCTAGGAGGTAGACCGCCGGAACCGAGATTCCCGATGCGATCGCCATTTCTGCCACGACGTTCAATAGCTGCTGTTCTTGCGGGTCTGCCATTTCTAGCACGAGCAGTCGCCCGCCCAAGTCTTGCGCGATCGCGGCTCCTCCCGATTGCAAGGTTGACACTTTGTACCAACTCGCACCGCCGATCACCAGTAGCGTCAGCGTTGAAGTCCAAAACAGCAGTTGAGGATTCCACCAGACAAAGCTTTTTTTAGAGACGCAATTCGACGCCCGATAGCTGGGTGTCACGCTCCACGATGAAGTACCCGTGCGAGGACGATCGCTAGAGAAACCAGAAACTCCTGATTCTTTAGGGCGAGAGCCACTGCTAAAGCGTTTAGTGACTCCTCGCACTCCGGTTGACTTCATCTCAACGTAAGTAGGACTCGGTTGAGGCAGGGCTGAGCGGATGGAGGAGACACACCCGCCTTGTCCGAAGGTGGCGATCGCGGCAACGTAAATGCTCGCAATAATAGTAAGGAGCGACAGAATAAATAGCCCGACCAATCGCTGAGTGTTGCGCCGCGCCTGGTCTTGATGCTCGAAGAAATTCATGGCTTACCCAAAGGAGACGCGAGGAGCAACTTTGACTTCGGGGGCAACTTCTTGGAGCAGTTCTGCGGCGGCAAAATTAAACATGCCTGCAACAATATTGCTGGGGAACACTTCGCGCTTTGTGTTGTACACCGTGACGCCATCGTTGAAGCCTTGACGGGCAAAGGCGACTTTGTTCTCGGTTGAAGAGAGTTCTTCCATAACCCGTGTCATAGTCTGATCGGCTTTGAGGTCGGGGTAAGCTTCAGAGATGGCAAGAAAGCGTCCTAGCGTACTGGTCAGAGCGGCTTCGGCGTTGCCTAACTGCTGCATCGCCTGCGGATCGCCAGGGCTTTGAGCCGCCCGAGAATTGGCAGTAATGGCAGAGTTTCGCGCCGCAATCACGGCTTGTAAGGTTTCTTGCTCATACTTCATGTAGCCCTTTGCCGTTTCAACCAAGTTAGGAATGAGGTCATAGCGACGCTGAAGCTGAACATCAATTTGAGCGTACGCATTTTTGTAGCGGTTGCGAAGCGTGACGAGCCGATTGTACGCATCGACCGCGATGTAGCCAATCAGAAGAATGACGGCAATCAGAAAAATTAGAAATCCCATACTGCTTAGCTCTTGGTAGATTGAGAAAACCGTTGCTCTGCTTGCAGTATTCCCCAGTCAAAGGATGAATTTCTAATTCGGTTACATGGCGTTTTTGTGGACGAGAAGCGAACGGATTAGGTGAACAGCTAGAAGGCCTGTGGTTACCACTGCAATCTGTTTCGTTACTAACACAACTCATTTCGTTACCAACACAAACCTTGTGGTAACCAACGCAACCCGTTTCGTTACCAATACAACTCTTTTTGTTGCCAATAAGAACCCTTTGGTTAGAACTACAAACTACGTGATTAGGAACGATGAAATCTGGGTGGACTGACAAAAACCTAAACCGATCGCCCTCACCCTAGCCCTCTCCCGTGGGAGAGGGGACAAGACAAGATTTTAGCTCCGCTCTCCCGTAGGAGAGGGGCCGGGGGTGAAGGCCTCCCCTCTAACAACCCAAGCCGCCTCTGCCCAAATCACAAATTGTGAACTACAAATTACGGTAAGATTGTCCTGACTTATGCCCCACTTCAGTAAAAGGGAGGAACCCGTTTGACTACTCGCGTTATTCTTGTGCGCCACGGAGAGAGCAGCTACAACGCAGAACGGAGAGTTCAGGGGCATTGTGACTTGTCAACACTGACAGACAAAGGCGAAGCAATGGCGGCTCAGGTTGCCACTGCCCTGCGAGACTTAACGTTTGATGCCATCTATAGCAGTCCGCTGCAACGGGCAAAACGAACCGCAGACATCGTCGTGTCCGGCTTGCCCAATCCGCCTGCACTGCAAACCACAGACGACCTCAAAGAAATCAGCTTACCCTTGTGGGAAGGATTGCCCTTTACAGAAGTCGAATCAAAATATCCAGATGAGTTTCGCGATTGGAAAGACCAGCCCCACAAGCTGAAGATGACTCTACCGGATGGCAGTGACTTCTTCCCAATTCCGGCACTATTTGAGCAAGCCCGTCGATTTTGGCAAACGCTTCTGGCAGACCATACAGGACAGACCGTGCTAGTCGTAGCGCATAGCGGTATTAATCGTGCGTTGATTTACAGCGCGATCGCACTCCCCCCCGAAGCCTACCAGCGCTTTCAGATTTCTAACTGTGGCATCAGCATCCTAAACTTTTCCGGCGAGTTGGGGCAACCTGTCCAAATTGAATCTCTCAATATCACCTCTCACCTAGGCGAACCCCTTCCCAACCTCAGACCCAAGCATCAAGGCCCTAGGCTCCTCTTAGTCCGTCACGGCGAAACTGAGTGGAACCGCAAGGGACAATTTCAGGGGCAAATTGATGTCCCGCTCAACGACAACGGACGCCGCCAAGCTGCTCAAGCAGGCGAATTTCTCAAATCAGTCCCGCTTGATTTCGCCGTGACTAGCTCAATGCTGCGTCCAAAAGAAACGGCTGAGATCATCCTCAAACACCATCCCGACGTGCATCTCGATACCCGCGACGACCTCCGTGAGATCAGCCACGGGCTGTGGGAAGGCAAGTTTGAAGCCGAAATTGAACAGAGTTATCCAGGCTTACTGCACCAGTGGCAGCTTCATCCTGAAACCGTACAAATGCCAGAAGGTGAAAACTTACAGCAGGTTTGGGATCGCGCGATCACGGGTTGGAATGCGATTGTCCAATCCTACTCCGGTCAAAACTGCATTGTTCTAGTGGTTGCTCACGATGCGATCAACAAAGCGATTCTCTGCTACATTGCCGGCCTGGGAGCCGAATCCTTCTGGAACTTCAAGCAAGGCAACGGAGCCGTTAGCGTGATCGACTATCCCAACGGCGCAGACAGCACGCCGATGCTGATGGCGATGAATATTACCACGCACCTGGGTAGCGTCTTAGACAAAACTGCTGCCGGAGCGCTTTAATCATTAGGGTTATGGTGTCTCTTCTTCAACAAGTCCGACTCCTCGATCCGGTAGCCAATACGGATCAAGTTGTCGATGTTTTAATCCAAGATGGAGTGATTCAATCCATTGAATCTCATCTCTCTAACATTCCAGCAGATGCTCAGATACAACCCTGTAACGGGCTAATCTTAGCGCCGGGATTAGTCGATCTCTATAGCCATAGCGGAGAGCCAGGATTTGAAGATCGCGAGACATTGGATTCGCTAATGCAGGCTGCGATCGCGGGCGGCTTCACTCGCCTGAATATCCTCCCGAATACCCATCCTGCGATCGACAATCCGACAACCGTTGCCTGGATTACCCGCAAAACTCAGTCCATTCCTCAACGTCCAACTCCCCATGTCAGTTGCTGGGCAGCCCTGACGACTAATACTGAAGGGCAGCACATGACCGAACTGCTCGAACTCGCTCAAGCTGACATCACAGGCTTTACCGATGGCAAACCCATTACAAACCTAACGCTGCTCCGACGGCTTTTAGAATACGCTCAGCCACTTAACACCGCGATCGCGCTGTGGGCATGTGATCCTGGACTTGCAGGTACAGGAATCATCCGCGAGGGCGTCAACTCCATGCGTTTTGGCCTATCGGGCATTCCTGTCATGGCCGAAACCGCTTCCCTTGCAGCCATTTTGGAATGTGTAGCAGAAATCGGAACGCCCGTTCACCTGATGCGAATTTCCACTGCACGCAGCGTCGAACTGATTCGCCTTGCCAAATCTCGCGGCGTTCCCATCACGGCCAGCACAACCTGGCTGCACTTGCTGTTAGACACAAAAGCTCTTGCGAGTTACGACCCCAACCTCCGCCTTGATCCACCCCTCGGCAACCCGGAGGATCGAGCCGCGATCGCGCAAGCCGTTAAAGAGGGCGTGATTGATGCGATCGCGGTTGATCACACGCCTTACACCTACGAAGAAAAAACCGTCTCCTTCGGTGAAGCACCCCCCGGTGCAATTGGCTTAGAACTCGCACTGCCCTTACTCTGGCAAGCCTTTGTTGCGACTGAGCAATGGTCTGCTTTAGAGTTGTGGCGTGCGCTCAGTTCTCGCCCTATCGAATGCCTAGGGCAGAATCCAATAGCAATAGAGGCAATGCCCAACGAAAAAGGAGCCTCATCTAAGGCTCCTTCTGAATTCATCTTATTTGATCCCAATCAAACCTGGAACGCTACTCCTCAGTCGCTCCTGTCTCGCTCAAACAATACCTTCTGGCTCAACAAACCTCTCACTGGAAAAGTTTTACAAGTCTGGGTCTGATCTATCTGCCTTGAATTGCGGCAAGCGATCCTTCTAAGCTTTGTAAGACGGATCGTAGATGGGGTAGAAAGTTTAATATTCAGGTTTTGGCACAATTTCGCCAATCCGATCGGGGGGCCAAAACCGCACGACGGCCCGACCAATAATTTTCTCGCGCGGGACGTATCCCCAGTAATGGCTGTCGTAGCTATTATTCCGGTTGTCTCCCAACACCAAGTAAGAATTCTCTGGAACCACGGCAGGACTCCACTGATATTGCGGAGCTTCGTCCTTGCCGATGTAGTCTTCTCGCAACGGCTGGTTGTTCACATAAACGCGCCCGCCCTTGACCTCAACCTTGTCACCCGGCAGCCCAATCACCCGTTTGATAAACGCATCGTGGAAATTTTGTTTTTCTAACGTGGCGGTCGGCGAAAACACAACGACATCGCCACGCTGAGGATTACTAAAGCGGTAGCCAAGCTTATCAACAATCAACCGATCGTTAATTTGCAACGTCGGCAGCATCGAACCAGAAGGAATATAGCGAGCCTCCGCCACAAATTGACGAATGCCGATCGCTAACACTGCGCTCAGTCCAATGGTTTTAAGCCCTTCTATCCAAGGATTCTCATTTTTGGTCGATGAGGACTTGCTATTCGGTGCTGGGTTTTCTACACGAGCCATAAGGTATCAATGAAAAGTAGGGATTGGTAAGCGTCACGCCTATCTAGTTTAATCTACAGGCGAGTTTATCAACATTCAGTATGTAACGGCGATTTGTAGGAGTCGTTTCAGGTAGCGTCTCTGTAGTCTAAACTGAATAACCATCGATCGCGCATTTTCTATTATGTCTGCGTCATCTCTTCTCATTCAAAACGCACAAATTTTACTTCCATCTGGAGAATATATTCTAGGGGATGTTGAGGTTCAGGCAGGCAAAATCATCCGGGTTGGCGACAGCTTATCAGAGTCAATAGGTGAAACTACTGTTATTGACGCAACAGGCTTAACTTTGTTGCCGGGTGTGATTGATCCGCAAGTCCACTTTCGAGAACCAGGACTCGAACACAAGGAAGACCTGTTTACGGCAAGTTGTGCCTGTGTGCGAGGCGGAGTGACATCATTTTTAGAAATGCCCAACACCCGCCCGCTTACCACCACTCAGGCCGCATTAGACGACAAGCTTAACCGAGCCTCGCAAAAGTGTTTAGCAAATTACGGCTTCTTTATCGGCGCAACGCCAGAGAATCTGCCCGATCTGCTAAGTGCAAATCCCACACCCGGCATCAAAATCTTTATGGGATCAATGCACGGCGACTTACTAGTCGATGAAGAATCAGCATTAGATCCCATTTTTGCCAACGGCGATCGCTTGATCGCCGTCCACGCTGAAGACCAAAATCGTATCCGCGATCGCCGCGCTCAGTTTGCCGGAAGTACTGATCCCGCCACTCATTCTCAAATTCAAGACAATCAAGCTGCTCTCAATGCCACCCAGTTAGCCCTAAAGCTCTCCAAGAAGTACGGGCGGCGGCTGCACATTCTGCACATGTCTACTGCCGAAGAAGCAGATCTGCTGCGTCACGAGAAGCCAGCTTGGGTGACAGCAGAGGTGACGCCCCAACACCTCCTGCTCAATATCAACGACTACGAAAAACTCGGTTCGCTGTTGCAGATGAACCCGCCCATCCGATCGCCTCATGACAACGAGGTTCTCTGGCAAGCGCTCCGCGATGGCGTGATCGATTTTATCGCCACTGATCACGCTCCTCACACCTTAGAAGAAAAATCCCAATCCTACCCGAACACGCCTTCTGGAATGCCTGGAGTTGAGACATCGCTAGCATTGATGCTGACGCAAGCTAAAGGAGGACGCTGCTCTGTTGCCCAAGTAGCAAACTGGATGTCAACAGCAGTTGCCAAAGCATATCGAATTCCTAATAAAGGCTTAATTGAACCAGGCTACGATGCTGATTTGGTATTAGTCGATTTAGAACACTACCATCCCGTGCTACGTGAGGAAGTCGTCACAAAATGCGGTTGGAGTCCATTTGAAGGGTGGAACTTAACCGGATGGGCACAGGTCACGATCGTCGGTGGACAAGTGGCCTACGATCGCGGCACGCTCAACACAGCTGTTCGAGGTCAAGCCCTTCGGTTCGGCTCATAAGACCCTCACACTAAAAAAGTTCTGAAACACGAATGTTTCAGAACTTTTTTAACGAGCATGGAGGGATTCGAACCCCCGACCCTTAGAACCGGAATCTAATGCTCTATCCACTGAGCTACATGCCCTCACGCTGCAAAGTATAGCAGGTTTTAGAAGAAATGAGGGGGAAGGGATGAAAGAGAAATTGCCGTGCTACATCAACTTTCATCCTTCATCCCTCATCCCTCGTTCATGATGCCACTTTAGCCGGGGTACGCTGTCGAGCCGCGCTCTTAACGGCAGTTGGTTCAGGGGTTTGCAGCAAGAAAACCAAGAGCGGATTACTTTGCAACTCCCGGCGCAAGAGGCGCTGCAATTCACGTTCGATCTGAACGTTCAACCCTGCCCAATCAACTTCAAGCTTCTTATCCAGCGTGCGGGCAAACTCTGACCAGCGATCGCGCAGTACAATCTCGATCGATTCCTGAACTTTAGCGCGTAACTGATCTCGATTGATCGACGAAACTACACCGCGCAAGTGAACTTCAGGTTTAGCAAACAAACGACCTTCTATATTCACAGAAGCTGCAATCGTTACGATGCCATCCCCAGCTAACTGCTGGCGTTCTTTCAATACGCGCTGATCGACCATACCTGAACGAGACGTATCGACTAACTCGATCCCCGCTGGAACCTTCTCGCCCTTACTAATGGAATCTTTGGTCAGTTCCACAACATCGCCGTTATCGATAAGCACCATGTTCTCAGCCGGAATTCCCATACTCTGTGCGGTTTGGGAGTGTTTGATCAGCATTCGATGCTCACCATGGACTGGCAAGAAAAACTTCGGTCGGGTCAAGTTGATCATGAGTTTTTGATCTTCTTGGCAGCCATGTCCCGAAACGTGAATCCCTTGTTCACGTCCGTAAATCACTTTTGCGCCCAACATCATCAGCCGATCAATGGTATTAACCACTGAGATCGTATTGCCCGGAATCGGATTCGCTGAGAAAACGACTGTATCACCTTCACGGATCTTGACTTGACGATGGTCACCCCTGGAAATTCGAGTCATGGCAGACATCGGCTCGCCCTGCGATCCGGTCGTCAGAATCAAAACATTCTCATCAGGAACCTTGTGAATGGTGTGCAACGGTTGAAGCAAGTCATCTCTGCACTTGATATAGCCAAGCGTGCGAGCGTGAGCAATCACATTCAGCATTGAGCGTCCCAAAACCGAGACGACGCGACCATGCTTCTCAGCTAGTTCCAGAATCATATTGATTCGGTGAACCGAAGATGCAAACGTCGTAACTAACAATCGACCTTTTGCTTGGCTAAAGACGCGATCAAGATTTGGAAAGACTGATCGCTCAGATGGAGTAAAGCCAGGAATCTCGGAGTTGGTCGAATCACTAATCAGGCAATGAACGCCTTTCTCACCGTACTCTGCCAAGCGCTGAATATCAAACATCTCACCATCAACAGGAGTATGGTCAAACTTAAAGTCGCCTGTGTGAATGACAACACCAACTGGAGTGTGAATCGCAACCGAGAAACTATCTGCGATCGAGTGAGTGTTGCGAATAAATTCGACGAAGAAATGTTTACCGAATCGAACAATGTCACGAGGACTAACGGTTCGTAGTTCAGTGCGATCGCTAACGCCCGCTTCTTCTAGCTTGCCTTCAAGCAAAGCCAGCGCCAATTTTGGACCATACATCACCGGAATGTCTAGCTGTTTTAGATGAAATGCAATGCCGCCGATATGGTCTTCATGCCCGTGGGTGATAATCATCCCCTTAATCTTGTGGCGATTCTCCCGCAAATAAGTCATGTCGGGCAGAACAATGTTCACTCCATGCATCCCATCAGTCGGGAATGCAAGCCCAGCATCCAGCAATACGATTTCGTCATCGTACTCAAACACGCAGGTATTCTTTCCAATCTCATGCAGTCCACCAAGTGGAATGATTTTGAGCGTTTCGTTATCTTTTGTCATAGGTTTCCTTGAACGGAGGTTTGGAGAATGGGTTTGAGTCATATGTAGCAGTCAGAAAACTTTGGTTGTAGAGAATAAGGCGTGGCTACTCACACATGCGTCTGAGCGGGTGAGTCTAAGCCACAAAAAGCGCTATTTGATTGTTAAAGCTTTGTGATTGTTAAAGCTTTTACTGGTCAAAACTTTTATACAGATGCATTCTTGAGCAAATCAAGTTCGTTCATGACCTGAGCAAGATGAGCGCACATATCCTCATCGGCAGCACACAGGGGCGGACGTAAGGAACCGACATTCCAGCCCTGTAGATTCAGAGCAGCTTTAACGAGAATTGGATTAGTAGCCACAAATAGCGCTTTAAATAAAGGAAATAGCTTGAGATGAAGCTGAATAGCAACTTGATTTTGCCCCGCTTCAAAGGCTTGAATCATATTTTGAAGCTGACTTCCAACGAGATGACTAGCAACACTAACAACGCCTTTTGAACCGACTGACAGCATCGGCAAAGTCAGTGAATCGTCCCCTGAGTAAATTTCAAAGTCTGGAGGAGTCAATTGCCGCACCTGACTCACTTGATCTAAATTACCGCTGGCTTCTTTAATGGCAGTGATGTTAGGAATCTCGGCAAGACGCGCTACTGTCTCTGGCAAAAGATTCTGACCTGTACGCCCTGGAATGTTGTAGAGCATAAGCGGCAGATTAGGAGCAGCTTGCGCGATCGCACTGAAATGCTGGTACAACCCTGACTGGGGCGGCTTGTTGTAGTAAGGCACAACCTGAAGCGTTCCATCTATGCCTATTGTATCGGCTTTTTGAGTGGCTGCGATCGCTTCTTTCGTCGAGTTTGATCCTGTCCCTGCCATGACTTTCGCTTTCCCAGCCACAGCCTGCTTCACGACCTGAAACAACTCAAATTCTTCGTCCCAAGATAACGTTGGAGATTCGCCCGTCGTTCCACAGAGTACGAGAGTATCTGTTCCCGTTTCAACAAGATGGACAGCTAATTTTTCTGCAGCAGCATAATTTACGCTGCCATTCGCCTCAAAAGGCGTAATCATTGCGGTCAGAACCCGTCCAAAATCCATAAGGTGCTTCGTAGTGCGTAAGTCGTAGTTAGACTAGCCGTTGGTAGCTAATGCAGGTTTGAGTAAATTCTTACGGGTCAAGAGTTCAGCAATCTGGACAGCGTTCAGGGCTGCTCCTTTACGAATCTGGTCGCCACAGAGCCACAACTCAAGCCCGTTAGGATTGGAGAGATCTTGGCGAATTCGCCCAACTAAGACTTCGTCCTTGCCGCTTGCATCAATCGGCATTGGGAAGTAATTTTTCTGCCAATCTTCAACCAATTTAACGCCCGGAGCCTGGCTCAAAATCTCTCTAGCTTGCTGAACGCTAAATGGACAGTCAAACTCTAGGTTAATCGATTCTGAGTGTGCCCGTAAGACGGGAACCCGTACACAAGTTGCCGTAATTCTTAAATTCTCTGTCCCGAAGATCTTTCGGGTTTCGTTGACCATTTTCAGTTCTTCTTCACAATATCCAAGCTCATTGAGCGGAGAGTTGTGAGGAAAAAGATTGAACGCTAAAGGATAAGGAAAGACTTCGGGTGTTGGCTCTTTGCCCTGTAGGATGTCGAGCGATTGGGTTTTAACTTCCTCCATTGCTCGTGCGCCTGCGCCGCTTGCCGATTGATAGGTGGAAGCAACAATCCGCTGGATTGGCTGAACCTGGTGGAGCGGATACACAGCAACCGCCATCAAAATTGTGGTGCAGTTTGGGTTTGCAATTAGCCCACGATGGTTTGCTGCCGCATCAGGATTGACTTCTGGCACAACAAGCGGCACAGACGGATCCATCCGAAAGGCGCTGGAATTGTCAATCATGACGGCCCCGGCTGCGATCGCGGTATCTGCCCAAGCTTTAGAGATCGATCCGCCTGCCGACGCCAGCACAATATCAATATCTTTAAAGGAAGATGCCTCAACCGCTTCAACGGTTAGCATCTCCCCACGAAATGGAAGAGTGCTACCCGCAGAACGAGGAGAAGCTAATAGCTTTAAGTCAGCAAGAGGAAAATTGCGACTATCTAACAGCTCCAGCAGCTCAGTTCCGACAGCACCTGTAGCCCCTAAAATGGCAACTCGATATGATTGACCCAAAATTCACGTCCTCCCAAACCTAAGCGAATTTGATTTTAAGAATAGAAACTTGGAATAAATAAAACTGGCGTCGAATAGCGTTTTAATATTAGGAAAATATAATTTTGATTGGTTTTTGATTACATTAATTTTCAATCTAATCCAGATCTATCGATTAACTGCTGAATTTAATATTCTGATTGATAACTCTAATCGCTTCAGAGTTCAATAATATAGTGTTCTAAATCTTGGGTACGCTTTACTTTTAATACTTGCACTTTTCAGAGACTATCGCGAGTCACAGGTCAAATTCAAGCGTTTGTTCCAATCTTATTATCAACTTTTCTGAAGCCTGTTCATCAGTATTCCCTCATTTAGGTTGATATGACAAGAAAGTTTCTAGCGTTTTCGAGTACAGACTCAGTTGATCTCCTAAATTCTTAAGATTTTGAATCAAAGGAATGACTCATCAGTCGCTAGGATCGGTTAGTATAGCTTACTGCATTTGCAATATTTGAAACTGTTTGCGACTCATACGCCGATGAAAGTTACCCAGGAAAAGCTCCCCGCCAGTCAAATCGGACTGGAGATCGAAATTACGCCAGAGATGTCGAAACAGACCTACGAGCGAGTCGTCCAAGATTTTACTCGCTCGTTGAATATTCCTGGGTTCCGTAAAGGAAAAGTCCCGCGTCAAGTCATCATCCAGCGCTTTGGCATGACCCGCATCAAAGCATCTGTAGTTGAAGAGCTAGTGGATGCGGCGCTGAAAGAAGCTTTGAAGCAAGAAAAAATTGACGCGATCGGGAATTTTCAACTGAAATCTCAGTTTGATGAATTAGTCGAAAAATTCAGTCCTGACAGTGCTTTAACGTTCTCGGCGTCAGTAGACGTTCAACCTGAAGTAGACCTCAAGCAGTACAAAGATTTCACTTTGCAAGCCGAAGAGGTGAAGCCAGATCCTACACGGGTAGATACGACGATCGAGGGCTACCGCAAACAGATGGCAACGCTGATTCCCGTTGAAGATCGCCCGGCTCAGAAGGGCGATACAACTGTAGTTGACTATAAAGGGCGCTATCTGCCTGTGGGTGAAGATGCTGAGGAGCAGGACGTGCCAGGCGGTGAAGCAACAGATTTTCAGCTTGAACTCGAAGATGGCCGCTTTATTGAAGGCTTTATTGATGGCATCATTGGCATGAAGCCCGGAGAGTCAAAAGAAATTTCGGTGGCTTTTCCCGAAGATTATCCTCAAGAAGATCTGGCGGGTCGTCCTGCTACCTTCGCTATGACGCTGAAAGAGCTGAAGGAGAAAGAGCTTCCTGAGGTAGATGATGATTTTGCAGAGGATGTGAGCGGTGGAGATTTCAAAACGATCGCAGAACTGCGTGAATCGTTAGAGAAACGCTACGCCGATGAAGCCGAACAACAAACTAAATCCAACAAGGAGCAAGCCTTGCTGGATGAACTGCTGGGTCAGGTTGAAGCCGATCTACCTGAAACCTTGATTGAGCGTGAAGTTGAATACATGATTACCCAAACTGCAATGCAATTACAGCAGCAGGGGATCGATATCAAACAATTGCTGAATCAAGATACGATTCCAATGCTAAAGGAGCGATCGCGACCCGACGCAATTGAGCGCATCAAGCGAACTCTAGCGCTTGGTGAAGTCGCCAAACGAGAAGACTTGAAAGTCGAAGATGCCGAACTGAATGAGCGAGTTCGAGAAGTTTTGACAGAGTTGAGCGATCGCGACGTTGATCCCGAACGGCTGCGCAGTGCTGTTGCAGAAGATCTGTTGAAAGAAAAGATCATGACTTGGCTTGAAGAGCACTCCACCATCGAGCTTGTTCCGGAAGGAACGCTCAAGAAAGATGAACCGGATGAGGTGGAAGCTGAGGAACTGGACGCAACTGACGCGATCGTGGATGTTGACGTAGTTGAAGATACCCAAGCTGAAGACACCGAAGCTGAAGACGTTAAGTAGAAATCCAATTTGAGGGGTGAGCAGTTGCATCAGCTTCACACCCCTCAAACTCTTTTAACCCGATCCCAACAACTCCAAATGACTTGAGGCATAATGAGGGCAGAACGCGCAAAGTAACTCCGGTCTATCGTGCTTGAATAAACGCCTCCGCTTATGGTTTACTCTCAGTCCAACTCCAATTTTGTTTACGGCTTAAGTGATTTCGATGTCGTTTCCACCGCTCCTAATGCCGTCGTTCCGATGGTAGTTGAGCAATCTGGACGCGGAGAACGGGCATTCGACATTTACTCTCGCCTCTTACGAGAGCGAATCATCTTTTTGGGAACCCAAGTTGATGACACGATCGCAGACTCAATCGTGGCGCAGCTCTTGTTTCTAGAGTCCGAAGATCCTGAAAAAGATATTCAGCTATACATCAATTCTCCGGGCGGCTCGGTTACAGCAGGAATGGCAATTTATGACACCATGCAGCAGGTAAACTGCGATGTCGTCACCATCTGTTTTGGCTTAGCTGCTAGTATGGGGGCATTTCTGCTCTCTGGCGGCGCTCAGGGTAAGCGGCTGTCTCTGCCTAGTTCTCGAATTATGATTCACCAACCCCTAGGCGGTGCTCAAGGGCAAGCGGTGGACATTGAGATCCAAGCCAAAGAAATCCTCTATCATAAGCGCAAGCTCAACGAATTGTTAGCTCAGCATACCGGACAACCCCTAGAGCGGATTGAAGAGGATACAGAGCGAGACTTCTTTATGTCCGCTCAAGAAGCCAAAGACTATGGTTTGATCGATCAGGTGATTTCCAGGCAGAATCTTCCCCAACCCGGAGAATCTGTTGTTGCAGCAAGATAAGAGGCAGATATGTCCAAGTACGACTCCCATCTGAAATGTTCCTTTTGTGGAAAATCTCAAGAGCAAGTCCGCAAGCTCATTGCAGGCCCAGGTGTTTACATCTGCGATGAATGCGTGGATTTGTGCAACGAGATCTTAGATGAGGAGTTGTTTGACTCTGGCGCAGCTCCGCAGCCTGTTCCTAAACGTGAGCAGGCTCCGGAGAAGCGCCGAGCCAAGTCAGCTAATATCTCGCTCAATCAGATTCCGAAGCCGCGAGAGATTAAGAAGTATTTAGATGAACATGTCATTGGGCAAGATGAAGCAAAGAAAGTGCTTTCGGTCGCTGTATACAACCACTACAAGCGGTTGAGCTTTCTGCAAGCGAACGGTAGTGACAAAAATTCTTCTGATGATCATGTTGAACTTCAGAAATCTAACATTTTGCTGATTGGTCCAACTGGGTGCGGTAAAACGCTTTTGGCTCAGACGCTCGCTGAAATCTTAGACGTTCCCTTTGCGGTTGCAGATGCTACAACGTTGACTGAAGCAGGTTACGTTGGTGAAGATGTTGAAAATATTTTGCTTCGCCTGCTGCAAGTTGCTGATTTAGATGTTGAAGAAGCCCAACGCGGCATCATCTATATTGACGAGATTGATAAAATTGCTCGTAAGAGTGAGAATCCTTCTATCACTCGTGATGTGTCGGGTGAGGGGGTTCAGCAAGCTCTTCTTAAAATGCTAGAGGGAACCGTTGCGAATGTTCCTCCTCAAGGCGGACGCAAGCATCCCTACCAAGACTGCATTCAAATTGATACCAGCAATATCTTATTTATATGCGGTGGAGCCTTTGTCGGATTGGACAAAGCGGTCGAACAGCGCATGGGTAAACGATCGATGGGATTTATTCAGCCCGGAGATGCCCAATCACGAGAAAAGCGCATCGCTGATATTTTGCAACACATGGAACCCGATGATCTAGTGAAATTCGGAATGATTCCTGAGTTTATTGGACGAATTCCGGTACAAGCTGTCATTAATCCGTTAGATGAAGACGCGTTAGCTGAGATCTTGACTGAGCCGAAGAATGCCCTAGTGAAGCAATTCCAGAAGCTGATGAAGATGGACAACGTGCAGCTTGAGTTTAAACAGGACGCCATTCGAGCGATCGCACAAGAAGCTTACCGTCGCAAAACTGGAGCGCGTGCCCTCCGCAGCATTATTGAAGAACTGATGCTAGACATCATGTATGAGTTGCCGTCTCGTAAAGACGTAACTCGCTGCGCAATTACGCGCGAGATGGTTGAAAAGCGCTCAACGGCAGAACTGCTGCTCCATCCCTCTTCTCTACCCAAACCGGAATCTGCATAAAGTTAGCTTTGAGCAGTGAGGCGTAGATGATACTTTAAATCTTAGACCTTGAAATCGAAGCGTTTAAGATGCCAAACATTGCAGTTAATGGGTACAGCCATTATTACAAATGGATTACCGCATCAGGTTTATCAGAACCATCTGGTAAACCTGTTTTAGTCTTTATTCATGGTTGGGGTGGTTCACTTCGCTATTGGGAGAGTACCGCGATCGCGCTATCGTCGCAGTTTGATTGCCTGCTGTACGACATGCGCGGATTTGGTCGTTCTCGCCAGCCTGCAGATTCTTCTGCTCAATCTGTGGAAGCAGGTTATGAGCTAGAAACTTACGCTAAAGATTTGGCGGCTTTACTGGATGCATTAAAACTTCAGCGAGTTTATCTTAATGCCCATTCAACCGGATCATCGATCGCCGTCTTCTTCTTAAATTTGTACCCTGAACGAGTCGAGCGAGCCATCTTGACTTGTAGCGGAATTTTTGAGTACGACAAAAAATCATTTGACGCTTTTCATAAATTTGGTGGGTATGTCGTCAAGTTCCGCCCGCGCTGGCTTTATGGGCTACCTTTTATGGATAAACTCTTTATGCAGCGTTTCTTACACCGTCCGATTGCGCGAGAAATTGGTCAAGCGTTCCTAGAAGACTTTTTGATGGCAGATCAAGCTGCCGCGATCGGGACGATGATGACAGCCGTTAGCAAAAAAGCAGCAGAGGTTATGCCTCAAGAGTTTAGTCAGCTCACCCTGCCAACCCTGCTAATCTCAGGTGAACATGATGTTATTATCCCGGCTGAATTAGGACGACGAGCAGCGGTTTTGAATGAGAAGATTAAACATGTGGTGATGCCTAATACCGCTCACTTTCCTATGCTGGAAGACCCAGAAACCTACCTTCAGCAGGTCAAGGAGTTTTTGGGAGTCTCAGCTCCCGCCAGCGTCTGAGTCCGAACTCGCGCCGTTTCCGCTTTCAACTCTTGTGATAACCACTGGTCATATTGAGGATAAACAGGCAGGCGCGGAACAAAATTCCAACCTGCCTGTTGAAGAATTTGTCCTAACTCAGTGATTTTAGGATGAGGATAGTCAGGATTTACTTCATCATGAGGGCTAATTCCGCCCAGATCTCTTGCTCCTGCTTCTAAACAAGCAATTAGCATTTCAGGAGTTGGAAGCAGATTAGGCGGAATTTGCAAACAAATAGACGGCGGCAAGATCTCGCGCGCAGTCTTAATTACATCTAGTAACTGTTCGGGCCGAAATGCTGAGCTTCGCCAATCCTCGTGTTGCCCCGGGCTATAAGGTTGCAAAATAACTTCTTGAATATGTCCCCAGCGATCGTGCAATTGGGCAATCGCTTCTAGGGTATCTACGCGATCGCGCTCTGTTTCACCAATGCCTAGCAATAACCCAGTTGTGAAGGGAATTTGCAGTTCTCCTGCCCAAGCAAGCTGCTGCGATCGTACATCAGGCACTTTACTTGGAGCGTACCGATGCACCGTCTTGAGCAATGCAGGCGTCACTTGCTCTAGCATCAATCCCATTGACCCATTCACGGATTTCAGCTTCTCCATCTCCGCAACGCTCAAAATTCCAGCGTTCGTGTGAGGTAGAAATCCAAGAGATAGGGCAAGCTCACACAGTTCAAAAATACGCTGAAACCAAGCTGTTCGTTGAGGACTATTAGGATGAACTTCACCACTGAGGATTAGAATTTCAACAACGCCTTGCCCTTGAAGTGTTTTCAGCGTTGCCTCTGCTTCGGTCAAGCTCATCCATAGACTCTTACCTGGATCAGCCCGAAAGTTGCAGTAGGTGCAGCGATTAAAACACTCGTAAGTCGGCACAAGCGTATATGCAGGACTATAAGTTACGGTTCGAGACGATACCATTGCACTTTACGTTAAGTCACGACTCCCTTTAAAGAATCTAGGCTCTAAACTTAAAACTGTCGAATGGTTAAGCTTAGAGTCTTGATGGTATGGCAATCATCTAGAAGTCATCATCTCTGGAAGAGCGAGGGCAAATTCCCGTAACCAGTTGATTTACCTGGAATGCCACACGTTTCGATCTCGTAACAGACTTCTACGTTTGGCGTAGACATTTTTGATATGGGTTTTGACCGTGTTGAGGCTGATGTTCAACATATTGGAGATTTCCTGATAAGTATATTCCTGACGCAGCAAAAGCCAGATTTCAGCTTCTCGATCGGTCAAATCATACTTCTTCTGCTCCAACGCAAGTTCTTCTCTCAGCGCGGTATAACAGTCTTCTAACAGAACCAGAATGTAGTTATGAGCAGGTACTTCGTTGGCAGGATGAGCATCAAACGAAATCCAGCGCACTCGTAGTCGAATAAATTGCCCCGAATCACCCTGATATTCCACCACGAGTGGTTCCGAAGCGGTCATCTTCTCTCTCATGAGTCGATGGCAAGCTTCAGCGATCGCAGTTGGAAGACCTTCTCTCGAACCTTGTAACTGTTGGCAAATCTCCTCTGCCTGGTGATTCAAGTAAATGGGTTGAAGGCTTCGGGAGACAACAATGACGCCTTCTTGAATTGATTCGAGAAGAACCTTCCAAAGCAGGTCTGCATTAACATGTCCTGCTCCACCCAACCCAGGAGCAGGACACTCCCGCTTATCAGCAGAGTGATTATCTATCGAGAATACAGGAGAGTTGCTAAACAGTTGCTTGCGGCTAGAGCAAGGCGATGAGAGCTTGTGAGACGGCTGGCTAAACCATGATTTGATGGAAAGTTGCAGTTCGGGTGGCACAGAGATTAAGCGGGCTGTCATAACTCAGAGTCCTCAAGCACTGCGCCTATTGTGGTTGCCTTGCTTGTGAAAATACAACGAGCACTCTGAATTTCAGTCTACAGTGCTGAAGTAAGCTGAAGTAAGCTGAAACGAACTGAAGAGCTAGATAGTTACATTGTGAAAAATTACATTGTGAAAAAAGGTTGGCTGCGGAATAATGTTACACAGTTGTTTTGGCACTGGCTTCAGCACTGAAACGCACTAAAAAGTGATTCCTTCTCAGGTCTAGCTTGCCAACCAACTTTCTGAATTAATGTAACCGTTCTTCATAGAGGCATAGCAATGCTACGCCCTCATAGAAAGCATTCATTGATAACCATCATTTTTGGGAAGATATCAAAATTGCTAGTGGTTTTGACGCTAAACAAATTTTGGTAGTCAATATTACTTGCTCAAGGCAAACATCACAGGTTTCTTCATGGCAAAGGTGAGATTTCAGGATTCTCGCCGATTGATTGACTAACCTGCTTCACCCAAACGGGTCGTTTTTCGTTGATTTGGTCTCTTTTGCTTAGCCATGACTCCAGAACGCCTAAATGAACTGTTTCCAATTGAACAACAGCGCAATTACATCAGAATGATGCAGGGGCGCGGCGGTCTAACGCGTCAGCGAGCAGAGTATTTTGTGAGGCTATGGGCGTATTTGTTGCTCAAGCAGCGCGAGGAAATGGATGGATGCTTGCCGCGATCGCTCGATCAGCTTTCTGCACCAGAGGGGTTGGTAGCCTGCACACATCGCGAAGCGGCAGATGTGTTTTACAGCAATAAAGAGCGAGGCAGCGATCGTGCGGCTGGACTGATGATCGATCGTCTGGCAGCACTTGGCTTACTGGACAAGCGTTACGATGGTCAGACACTTTCGCTACAGATACGATCACTTCCAGAGCTAGAAATTCAAGCAAGCAAAGAACCCATTCAGTTTCTTGCAGACAACTTTAATCCTCGTACAGATGCTATTTCCGTCGCAAATCTGTACGCCCGCAATTACGCTGAACTTGTGCGAGACGGTGAAGCAAGAGCAAAAATTGCACGAGCGCTCAGGACATGGTCTCATAGCTACCCGGTTGGAATGCGCGTTTTGCGTCGAACAGACAATCTAAACGTGATTGCGGCTTCTATTCTTTTTCCAGTTGCTACTGAGTCAGAATCCTATTTCTTTCAGTCGCCTAGCAAAAGCTTTTACCTCACTACCGATGCTGAAGTCGATCCCATCCAAATGGCAGCCCTAGGTGATGAAAGCTGTACATCAGTTTATATCCGAGCCTGGGTGATTGATCCGTCCTACATGAATGGCACAACACTTTATCAGTTGTTGGAAGACACAAAGCAAACGCTCATTCGTATGCAAGACAATTACCCCGGAATCTGTAATCTCTACTCTCTCATTCTTCACCCCATGTATGAAGAACTGCGGCGCGTTTTAGGATTTGAGCGAATTTGCCAAGACTCTCAACGTTCTTATACGTGGATTTACCTTGCGATCGATCGCTTCTTAGAAATTGATACGAAAAAAGCATTATCAAATTTGAGAATGTAGAACTAAGCGTTCCAATATACGGTCTGCTTAAGATTTAGAGACTCCGCTCGCCAATTAGTTAATTTAGGGACACAAGAGACACAGCGCCATCTCTCCAGGCAAAGGTAGACAGTTAGAGGAATGTTAAGAACCCTGCTACAAATTGAGTTGGATTGAAATTAACGATGCTTCCATTAGATTTGCCTTACACCTCGTCATAATTATGAGAGTGTGCTCTTCAGGTTTGAAAAGAAAATTCATTAAGACCTTTACAAAACGATATATTGCTCTTAATATTAGGGAACGAGTTAAATAAACAACTCGATTCTTACAACCAAAAACGAACTCATACAAAACCATGACGACTACGTTACAGAGACGCGAGAGCGCAAATCTGTGGTCACAGTTTTGCAACTGGGTCACCTCCACCGAGAACCGCCTGTATGTGGGCTGGTTCGGCGTGTTGATGATTCCCACCTT
>JAHHHP010000080.1 GCA_019359275.1 Myxacorys chilensis ATA2-1-KO14
GTTGTCCACGGGCGGCACGAAACTCCGGGATGTGTTGCAGATAGTCTATCAAGCTCATAGCAGTTGAAGCCGAGTCACGACACCGCTGAGTCTAGCTTTTCTACACTGACAATGAAACAGCCCTGCCGAAGTCGGCAACCTTCTGTTTTTAGCATTGTTCGTGAGGTACTCCATGCATTTGAGAGTTCTGAAGATGAACATTTAGGGCTTTATGGTGCATTTGGGTATGACTTGGTGTTTCAGTTTGAGCAACTTTCAAAACAGTTGCCTCGGGCAGAAGACCAACGAGATTTAGTCTTGTACCTCCCCGATGAACTGGTAATCATTGATCACTATCAGCGGCAGGCGTTCCTTGTGCAGTATGACTTTGAAACACCATATGGAACCACTGAAGGACTGTTTCGCAGTGGTGACGTGATTAACTACAAAGGCAAGAACCTGACGCCGACTGTTGCCTCTGACCACGCGCCCGGAGAGTATGAACAGCAGGTTGATACCGCACTCGATTACTTTCGTCGGGGCGATTTGTTTGAAGTTGTTCCAAGCCAAACGTTTTTTAAGCCGTGCGAGAGCGCTCCCAGTCATCTATTCCGCACATTGATGCAAATTAATCCTAGTCCTTACGGATTTCTAATGAACTTGGGGAGAGAATATCTGATTGGGGCATCGCCCGAAATGTTTGTACGGGTTGAAGGAAAACGAGTGGAAACATGCCCGATTAGCGGCACCATTCGTCGAGGAGGCAACGCGATCGAAGATGCTGCCCAGATTCTACAACTGCTCAATTCTCTCAAAGACGCCTCTGAATTAACCATGTGTACCGATGTCGATCGCAACGATAAATCGCGCATTTGCGAAGCGGGATCAGTTCAGGTGATTGGGCGGCGTCAAATTGAGTTGTACAGCCATTTAATTCATACCGTCGATCATGTGGAAGGTACGTTGCGCGACGAGTTTGACTCCTTGGATGCCTTTCTCACGCATCTGTGGGCAGTTACCGTCACCGGCGCACCAAAACGCGGGGCAATTCAGTTTCTAGAACAGCACGAACACAGTGCGAGACGGTGGTATGGCGGCGCGGTGGGATATCTAAACTTTAAAGGTGACTTGAATACCGGATTGGTGTTGCAGACAATTCAATTGAAAGATGCGATCGCACAAGTACGAGTCGGAGCAACGGTGCTGTACGACTCTGATGCAGAAGCAGAAGCACAAGAAACAATGACTAAAGCCGCCGCTCTGTTTCAAACGCTGTATCAAACTCAGCAAAGGCATTCAAATTCATTTGCGGGCGTCGATCTAGAACTCCGGTTGCCGCGTGTAGAACCGGGTAAGCGAGTCTTACTGATTGACTACGAAGATTCGTTTGTTCACACGTTGGCGAACTATATTCGGCAAACGGGCGTCACCGTCAAAACCTTGCGTCACGGGTTTCCAGAGTCAGTTTTGGACACTGAACGTCCAGATTTGGTGGTTTTATCTCCCGGTCCTGGCAAACCGAGCGATTTTGGCGTCAGCAAGACCATCGCCGCCTGCGTCAAACGGCAAATCCCGATCTTTGGAGTGTGTTTAGGGTTGCAGTCCATTGTTGAGGCATTTGGGGGCAAATTAGGCGTGCTGTCCTATCCTCAGCATGGCAAACCCTCTCGTGTTTCGGTGACTGATTCAAAATCTGTCCTGTTTCAAACCCTGCCGCGATCGTTTGAAGTCGGACGCTATCACTCCCTCTACGCGCTGCCCCAATATCTACCCGAAAGCCTCAAGGTAACTGCCATTTCGGATGACGACGTAATTATGGCGATCGAGCATAAAACATTAGCGATCGCAGGTGTGCAGTTCCATCCAGAATCAATCATGACGCTTGCCGATGGCGTTGGTCTATCGATTATTCAAAACGTCATGCGGGTCTTCACAACAACGTTGTCTTCATCGATTCATTAATGGAGCTAAGTCAGATGCAGATTCAACACTCACCCCTTCAAGAACACTCGGCTTCCACGGCTGAACAAAGTTATCCCATTGCCACACAGCGCCACATTCTCGAAGAAATTGTGTGGTCTAAGCTGAGAGAAGTTGAACTCAGACGCAGTCAGATTGCTTTTGCAGAAGTTCAACGCCAAGCCAGCACAAGTTCTTCTCCGCACAATTTTCTAAATGCGCTGCGACAAAGTCCGAGCCAGCCGAGCCTGATTGCAGAAGTTAAAAAAGCCTCACCGAGCAAAGGAATTCTGTGTGCTGATTTTGATCCGGTTGAGATTGCTAAAGCCTATGAGCGGGGCGGCGCAACCTGCTTATCCGTTCTTACCGATCAAAAGTTTTTTCAAGGCAGTTTTACCAATCTGCGACAAATTAGAGAGCAAATTGCACTTCCCTTACTGTGTAAAGAGTTTGTCATTGACCCTTACCAAATTTATCTTGCTCGCGTGAATGGAGCCGATGCAGTTCTACTAATTGCTGCCATTTTGTCCGATCGCATTCTTCAGTCTTTTCTCGATCTGATTCATACATTAGGTATGACAGCTCTAGTCGAAGTTCATACGATCGCTGAACTCGATCGAGTAATGGCATTATCCAATGTCAAACTGATTGGCATTAACAATCGCAATCTTGAAGATTTTAGTCTCGACCTGACAACCACGCGATCACTGCTCACCGAACGACGAGTAGTGTTGGATCGATTGGATATTACGATCGTTAGCGAATCGGGTCTCTACACCCCCCAAGATTTAGCGTTCGTTGCTGATGCAGGCGCGAATGCAGTGTTGGTCGGAGAATCACTCGTTAAACAACCCGATGTAGAACAAGCGGTTAGAGATTTATTGCAAACTCCTGATCGATAGGACGTGTTCTAGACCTTTCAGTAACAAATTACATTCATCCCCTCAGCCCTATGACTTCCATCTCCCAACGCCTTGCAACCCTACGCACAAACAACCAGTGTGCTTTGATTCCATTTATTACAGCAGGTGATCCCGATTTAGAAACAACCGCCGCCGCACTCCGCACTTTAGATGCAAATGGCGCTGATCTCATTGAACTCGGTGTTCCTTATTCCGATCCACTCGCCGATGGTCCCGTGATTCAAGCGGCGGCAACTCGTGCCCTCAACGCAGGAACGCGCCTCGCTCACGTTTTAGACATGGTTCGAGACGTGGCTCCAGACTTACGATCGCCGATTATCCTGTTCACCTACTACAACCCAATTTTGAGTTTAGGGATTGAGGCTTTTCTTAAACAGATTGCTGACTCAGGGATTAAAGGGTTGGTCGTACCCGATTTACCGCTAGAAGAATCCAGCACGCTAATCGCGTTAGCAGATCAAATCGGAATTGAAGTGATCTTGCTTGTGACGCCGACTAGTTCTCAAGCGCGAATCGAAGCGATCGCGCGTCAGTCGCGAGGATTTATTTACCTCGTGAGTGTGACGGGTGTAACAGGAGTGCGATCGCAGGTTCAAACGCGCGTTAAAGATGTCATTCAGAATATCCGTCGGGTCACCACCAAACCGATCGCCGTTGGGTTTGGCATTTCTCAACCCGAACAAGCTCGTCAACTTGCAGACTGGGGAACAGATGCGGTAATTGTTGGAAGCGCCTTTGTTCAACGCTTAGCAGACGGCACTCCCCAACAAGGTCTTCAAGCTGTTAAAACATTCTGCCGCGATTTGAGTGCATCAATTACGCCAACGCTACGTGTAACGAGATAGCTCCTTCACTTCTAGGAAATCCACCTCTAGGAAATCACATGCCAGTAAACACCCCCCACGTTTCCTTAAGTCAGCAACCTGACACCCTCGGTCGATTTGGTTCCTTTGGCGGTCAATACGTGCCTGAAACTCTAATGTGTGCGCTTGCTCAGTTAGAAACCGCCTTTGCTCACTACAAAAACGAACCGCAGTTTCAAGCCGAACTTCAAACGTTATTACGCGAGTATGTTGGACGAGCAACGCCGCTCTATTTCGCCGAACGGCTCAGCGATCGCTACGCAAAACCAGATGGAACTACACCGCAAATCTATCTCAAACGCGAAGATTTAAATCACACAGGTGCACATAAAATTAACAACGCTTTAGGACAAGTGCTGTTAGCGAAGCGGATGGGCAAACAGCGAATCATTGCGGAAACTGGCGCAGGTCAGCATGGTGTAGCGACCGCAACCGTCTGCGCTCGTTTCGGTCTTCAATGTGTGATCTACATGGGCATCCATGATATGGAACGACAAGCCCTCAACGTCTTTCGGATGCGATTAATGGGCGCGGAAGTTCGACCTGTCGAAGCGGGAACAGGAACCCTCAAAGACGCAACATCCGAAGCAATTCGGGATTGGGTAACGAACGTAGAAACCACTCACTACATTCTTGGTTCAGTCGCAGGGCCTCATCCCTACCCAATGATGGTTCGAGAGTTCCAAAGGGTAATTGGTGAGGAAACCCGTGCTCAAGCGATGGAGAATTGGGGAGAACTACCGGATATTTTGCTCGCGTGTGTAGGCGGCGGCTCGAATGCGATCGGGCTATTCCATCCGTTTGTTGATGATCTGAACGTCCGTTTAATTGGCATCGAAGCCGCAGGTGAGGGCATCGATACAGATAAACATGCTGCTACCTTGACGCGAGGACGACCGGGAGTCTTGCATGGGGCGATGAGCTACGTCTTGCAAGATGAAGACGGTCAAATTATTGAGGCGCATTCTGTCAGTGCTGGACTCGACTATCCCGGTATTGGTCCTGAACATAGCTATCTGAAAGAGATGAAGCGAGCAGAGTACTACAGTGTCACCGATCAGCAGGCGTTGGATGCTTTTCAGCGACTTTCTCAACTCGAAGGCATCATTCCGGCCTTAGAAACCTCTCATGCGATCGCGTTCCTTGACGTACTGTGTCCTCAATTGAGTGGAAGCCCTCGGATTGTAATCAACTGTTCAGGACGAGGCGACAAAGATGTGCAAACAGTTGCTAAATTGCTACACCTTTCCTAGTTATCGACTATCGAGTAAAAACACAATTAACGTAGGAGAAATGTCATGAATCATGTCGATCTTTCTGCTAAAAATTTGCTCTCTAAACGCACACTAACGGAAATACAGGACGTAACACAGCAGTTAATGGAGAGATATCAGCAAAAGAAGCAGACTGAAGCACTAGTATATGCTGATTTGGCAGTATCGTTAATGTGTCGTGATTCTCTGCGTAAAAATAGCCAAAATCGGCATTAGATCAGTAAAAGCTTACTATCCTGAATTCTCTCTAAATCCATGATCACAACACCGACCATCTCTACCAAAGTCTCCACTCAGGCTGCAAACTGGACTGATCTGTTGCAACATTTGTTAGATAAGCAGTCTCTCTCATCGGCCCAAGCGTCCGACTTGATGAACGGTTGGCTCACAGAATCAATTCCTCCCGTCCTATCCGGTGCAATCTTGGCTGCAATAGGAATGAAGGGAGTATCTGACCAAGAACTGCTAGGCATGGTGCAGGTTTTGCAGGCTCAATCAGTCAGAGCAACGCTGCGATCGCGCCTTATTAGCACTTCACCTCTGGTTGATACCTGCGGCACTGGCGGAGATGGTGCTTCAACCTTCAATATCTCCACTGCTGTTGCCTTTACAGTTGCCGCCGCTGGGGTTAATGTTGCCAAACACGGCAATCGCTCTGCCTCTAGCAAAACTGGTTCAGCCGATGTTTTAGAAGCGTTGGGGCTTAACCTGAAAGCAAATCTCAACAAAACTCAGGAAGCAGTTGACGCCGTAGGGATTACCTTTCTATTTGCACCCGATTGGCATCCTGCCCTAAGCGCGATCGCACCCCTGCGAAAAACACTCAAGGTGCGAACGATCTTTAACCTACTCGGCCCTTTACTCAACCCGATGCACCCTACAGGTCAAGTGATTGGGGTCAACAATTTAGCGTTAGTCGAAACATTTGCTCAAGTGTTGCAGCAACAGGGCGTTCGTCGTGCGATCGCACTTCACGGACGCGAAAAATTAGACGAAGCTGGATTAGGCGACAAAACGGACATTGCTATTGTGTGCGATGGGCAGATCAATCTGCTGGAACTTGATCCAACAGCATTAGGACTCAGCCCCGCTCCGCTTGATGCATTACGAGGGGGAACCATACAAGAAAATGCAGAGATTTTGAAGGCAGTCCTGACCGGAAAGGGTACTCAAGCTCAGCGAGATGTCGTGGTGTTGAATGCAGCATTAGCCTTGTATGTGGGTGAAGCTGTACCAGAAACAGGTGAGTATGCTGACACCTTTGCTAATGCGATCGGGCTTGCCAGAGATGTTCTACAAAGTGGAGCTGCTTGGAGAAAATTGGAGCAGCTTGCTCAATTTTTACAGTGAGCGCAAAATTGCGATCGGGTCTTCTAAAATGAGTTGCTAACGTCGAGCAAAGTAGAATCAATTACACTACCTGCTCATGAACGCGATCGCAATCCTATTCCTACGAAGGAACATTGATAGGCGTTTGAAAGTAGGCAGGCTCATTTCCAGGTTTCCACTTGATATTGCAACCAATACTAGGTTTTTGATCCTGGCTCACAGGCTGGCCTGATAGAACCGCATCGATCGCTAAGCGCAAGTCTTTTCCCGTCACCGGAATGCCATTGTTTGGACGACTATCATCAAGCTGTCCTCGATACACCAATCGGCGCTCGGCATCAAACAGAAAAATATCGGGTGTACAAGCCGCCGAATAGTCCTTTGCCGTTTGCTGAGTTTCATCAAATAGAATTGGAAACGTTAGCGCCAGTTCTTCTGCAAACGCCTTCAGCGAATCAGGAGCATCATCAGGATGCGTGATCGGGTTATTTGGACTGATCGCAACAATTCCAAGATTTTGCTCACGGTAATCTTGACCCAACTTGGCAAGTTCCTGCTTGATATGCTGTACAAACGGACAATGGCGGCTGATAAACAGCACCAACAAGGCTTTTCTACCTGTAAAATCCGCTAATGTAACAGTCTGACCGGATACATCAGGAAGCTGAAAATTAATTGCTGGCGTGCCTAATGTCAACATTGTTGAAGGAGTGAGCACCATAAAATGAACTTCCTACGCTACATCTACTTAGAATAGAAAATTAGCGATCGTAGTTCAATGCTTTCTCGCGCCAGAGCAACCGACGGACTGCCGAATCGTAGTTTTACGCCCTGTCAGGAGGCTTATTATGATTGATCTTTACTACTGGGCAACCCCCAACGGACACAAAATCACGCTGTTTCTAGAAGAAGCTGAATTACCCTATACCCTCGTGCCAATCAACATTGGCAAGGGCGATCAGTTTAAACCAGAGTTTCTGAAGATTTCTCCCAATAATCGTATTCCTGCGATCGTCGATCGCGACCCCACTGATGGCGGCGACCCCATTTCTATATTCGAGTCTGGTGCCATTTTATTGTATCTAGCAGAGAAAACTGGAATGTTGATTCCAACTGACATTCGCAGTCGAGTGGATGTGTTGCAATGGCTATTTTGGCAGATGGGCGGGCTAGGACCGATGGCAGGACAAAATCATCACTTTACTCAATACGCGCCTGCAAAAATCTCCTATGCCATCGATCGCTATGTGAATGAAACAGGGCGGTTGTATGCAGTGCTAGACAAACAATTGAGTAACCGTGAATTTATTGCAGGAGCGTATTCGATCGCGGATCTTGCCGTCTATCCGTGGATTGTGCCTTATGAAAAGCAAGGCCAAAATCTAGCGGATTTTCCCAACGTACAACGCTGGTTTGAAGCGATTAAAGCGCGTCCGGCAACGATTCGAGCCTATGAGAAAGCAGAAGCCTTCAAAGATCAGGCAATCAATCCTGAGCAGGCGCGGGATCTGTTGTTTAATCAGTCCTCCAACACGGTGAAGCGTTGACTTTGACGCAAAGTTTAAGTTGGAACCATGATTCCTGCGGAGTTGCGCTTCCGTTGTGTTCTTAATTGGGCTTCTGGCAAAAAGTTTTATAAATACTTGACCGAGACAGCCTCCCAAAGGCTCTTGGGTTCAGTCGTGATGTGAAACAGTACCTCTACTCGCTGGCCATCCGCATCAATGCCAATGACCAGCAATCCTCGACTGGTTTGCTCTTGGGCAAAAATCGCTTTGAGATCTGAGAATTTCATCTTTAATCAGAACAATCTTCGGATAGTTGTTGGAACAGAAATTAGAATTCGTATTCAACCATTAGTGTTTGACCTCGCTGAGGAGCCTGAGATGTGCATTATGTTGTTGCCGAGTTAAAACCAGTCGGACTGGTGAGAATTAGGACTTATCATTACTGAGTAGAAGGGAAAAGAGTTTTGTACCCCTGCTCTAAACGAGGCACAAATGAATCAGCAAGTTAAGTTTCAGTCTAGTTTCTTAGCAGGCTTAATCTGCGCTCTTAGCGCTTGTGTTACTCTACCAGCAGCAGCTTTACCAGAGCAAGGCGCTGGGGAAGTACTACAATGGTCATATTCTCATCCGTTGATTGCTGGACTCAAACCTTCCATCAAATTACAAACGGTAGAACCCGATTTTGACTCCACATCTAAGTGCCAAGGCAACGAGTTAAGTTTTGCGGTTTGGGCACCTGATAAACAATTGGTAATCCGAGAACTCATCGATTATAGGTCTAGCAATACGTCTTTCGATTTCGATCCGAAGAATTCAGCCGGAATTAATCTAATTCGACAAGTATACGATTCCGCGATCGCTCAAGATTTTGCTTCTTCCACCCCGATAGCGCAGAGAAACATCAACACTGACAGGTCGCGTTATTACCGAGGTAAGCGCTACGGATATCTCACTCGACAATTTCGCGATCGCGGGCGCGAGGATAAGGCTCAGCACCGCACTGCCTCACAGGTAGAAGTAGTGCCGCTCAGCCGGCTGAACGACGAGATTCAACGCGATCAAAAGACAGGGCAATTTTGATTCTAACTGAGCAAGATTCTAATTAAGCAATTGGACTTTTGTTGGAAGGCAAGCCTTTAATGAAATCAGGTTGTAGACTATCTACTCAGTCCTGACTACACAGGGTCTTGCCTGCGATGGGCGCACCATTGTATCTAGTAGATGTTCGAGCAGGGTGGTTGGATTCTTGCAAAGCCCCGTGTGTACCCGCGAGGTCTGAATCATCGTGCTGCGGGGTGCAACCAGCCAGTGAAAGCGTTCCCGGTGGGGGAGCTGACCAATGGCTCCAGCTTGTTCTCCTCCAGCACAGATCATTGGAATGACCGCTAGATGATCTCGGACGGTTTCTACATCCAGAGTTGAATCGATCGCGAGGAGCCGTTGCTCATCTAGTTCGATGCGAGCGTCAAGGAACCGTTTGGTTGCGCACGAAACAATCACTCCAGCGTTGACAAACTCTTCACGCTCGACTTTGGGAACCACACGAATGATGGCGTAATCATAGGTAAAGTGATCTTGCACGAATCGCCTCCTCCAAGAAAACATGCGGCGGTTCTAACCGTCTTAGTAAATACTTGACATAGGCATCCCGATGTTGACCGCTTTCATTAAAGGGAGAATCAACAAGCCAAGCATCCGGAATCAGTTTGACAATGCGATCGATCACCTCTGGCGTCAGGCTCTCGGTCATCTTCGAGTCTACAGCTTGGAGAGCGCTGGCAAAGCGGAGTAGAACGTGGTCTTTAATCGCAGGGAAGCGATCGCGGCTGCGATCGCGGTAATTGCTCCAAGTGTGATGAAAGTAAAGGGCGGCACCGTGATCGATCAGCCAAAGCCGTCGATGCCAAACCAACATATTTGCATTGCGCGGTGTCCGATCGATGTTCGTCACATACCCATCAAACCAAACAATCGAAGAGGCGAGATCCGCATCAGCCTTTCCTGCAACCGGGTCAAACGTAATGGAGCCGGGTAGATAATCAAGCGCGAGGTTAAGACCTGCACTCGCTCGGATCAGATCTTGAATTTCTGGATCAGGCTCAGTGCGAGCAAGATCAGGATCGAGTTCTACAAAGACGAGTTCAGGGACGGGTAGCCCTGAGGCGCGAGCGATCTCTCCTGCCACTAGCTCGGCGATGAGAGATTTGGGTCCTTGACCTGCCCCGCGAAATTTAAGCACATACATGCCATCATCATCGGCTTCCACAATTGCCGGAAGCGACCCACCCTCCCGCAAGGGAGTGACATATCTAGTAGCACTAACTGTTCGCAAGCTCATCCTTTGATCCGTACTCCACACTGAATCTGCCGCCCTGCTGTAAGTCCCCCTGAGTCATCCTATCCCTCTTTCGCCACTCAATGGCTGGATCATTTTTATGGCGAGAACATTAGGCAGGGGTAGATCCAAGTTCATCTTTTTCTCCCCAATGCATTTAGCCTCAACTTGCAATGGCATCAAGAAATAATACGAGCGGTCTCCAAACCTCGAATTCATTATCCTGAACTGCATTTCACTTGTTCAAGCCGGCTATCCATCTTCAAACCTTTTCTTTTACCAAATTCCATTACGGCTACTGTTCATGCTTTATTTGGGACTGTTATAAATGCTCTTCTAATATTGTTCTAATTTGATCTTTTTTACGCCAAGCTAATGCCTCTCCATCAAAGTCTTTACACGTAGACTAATCATTAAAAAGCTTCTCAGTTCTGATTTATTTAATAGTTGTTTATAGGAACGGCAAAAATTTAGCTGCTATTTCTAATATGAACTTTGGCAAAAGTTAACTCATAAAATAAATTCATAGATCGAGTTAATTCTTTTATTTAGAGCCGCCCAAATATAAGCTTTCACAATATAGTTTGTATCTCCTTTTACAGACGTAAACTTGCGAGACTCATTAAGGTGAGAGCACGAAACTGTAATAGGGACAGCTTTTCATTATGAAGACGCAGCGGATCTATCGCAAAGGATTGACGTTCTGTTTACTGATTGTCTCTTTGTGTTTTGCAAGTAGTTGCTCTGGTGGAACTTCAGCAAATACTGCAAGTAATGGTACGGGTAAAAAAGTCATTCGGATTTCGGTCGGAACTCAAGATCAAACCATTAATACGGCAACTGGCGGGTCAGTTATTCGAGAAGAAAAGTTGCTGGAGAAGTATTTACCTAAAACTGGCAAATACGCGAATGTTGAGTACAAAATTGAGTGGTCAAGCTACACATCTGGGCCACCAATCACTAACAAAATGTTGGCAAATCAGATCGATATTGGAATGATGGGCGACTTTCCATCTACGATCAACATGACGACCTTTCAGGCAAAAGGGAATGGGGTTAAAACGCTTTACATCGCGAGTTTAGGTTCCAGTCCAACCGGTGCAGGGAATGCAGTCTTGGTTCCTAAAGATAGCTCTGCTAAAACACTGGCAGATTTGAAAGGGAAAGAAATTTCTGTTCCGTTTGGCTCAGCAGCGCATGGAATGTTGCTCAAAGCGCTGAAGAGCGACGGAATCGATCCAGAAAAGGATGTGATGTTAGTGAGCCAATCGCCGGAAGTGGGAGGCAGCAATTTGAAAACCGGACAAATTGCGGCTCATGCAGATTTTGTTCCCTTCGGTGAATTGTTTGCGTATCGAGGTTTTGCAAGAAAGATTTTTGATGGGGCTCAAACTGGAACTCCCACGTTTCACGGGGTTCTAGTCCGATCAGACTTTGCCAAAGAAAATCCAGAAGTGGTTGTGGCCTACCTCAAAGCGCTGCTTGATGCCAACAAACTGTTTCGTGAACAGCCAGAAGCGATCGCAACGAAAGTGGAGAAATGGTCTGGCGTTGAGCGAGAAGTGGTGTATATGTTCCTTGGTCCTTCTGGGCTACAACAACTCAACCCAACGATCGGACAAGTCAATTTTGATGCGCTCAGAAATAGCGTGACCACCTTGAAACAGTTGGGTAAGTTGGATGACAGCATTAACCCAGAAGAAGTAACAAAGTGGGCAGACGACAGCTACCTGCGACAAGCAATGAAAGAACTGAACCTCAATTATGACGAAGTTGCTAAAGCAGAAGGGTTTGTCATTGGCGGTGAAGATGCTCAAACCAAAGAACCCATTAAAGATCCAAAAATGGCGGCTCAAATTTGGATTAAGGGCGAAGACAAAGTGATGAATTTTGCATCGATCGCAAATATGATGACCATGCTGCAAACGTTGGCAGCAAGCGGAAAAACGGCTGGGGCACTTTTTGTTCACGACCAAACCACAGGCTGGAAGCTGTTTGCTGAAAACTCTTTCTATGTGCAGAACGGGAAGAATGTTTCTGCTTTTCTAACTGAAAAAGAAGCTCAGGCATTTGCTGAAAAATCAGGTGCAAAAGTTGCCAATTTTCAGGCACTCCAGCAATCGATCGCGCAAGCCAATCAGTTACCTATGTTAGTCGGGGCTAAGTAGATTGCACTAACCAAATTTCAGTACTGCACTGAGGTAAATTCCTTGTGCTGAAATTGATACTTACTTTCTTTTGTTAGAGGTGTCTGATGTCTACATCTTCCAAGCGATCGCTGAAAGCTTCGCCCCTTGCTAAGGTTAATACGACGATCGCACATTGCTTTAAAGCTCTCAGTCGTCGCGATCGCTCGGCTTCCAACCAGCAAAAGTTGAATGCACAAGTCTTTAGACGCATTTTGTCGTTGGTTCTGTTTTTTGGAATTTGGCAACTCTTATGCCTCAACCGATTCAACTTCTTCATCAACTTCGAGAATGTGCCTTCTCCGATCGAAGTAGCGCAAGCGACAGTGCAGTTTGTCACGGGTAATCCGATGAAGCACATTCAGGCGAGTGCGATTCGAGTGTTATCTGGGTTTACGATCGCCGCAGTGTTAGGAATTAGCTTGGGCATTTTGATTGGTTGGTTCAAGAAAATTGAAGATTTCATCTTTCTGCCGTTGGAATTGCTCAGACCCATTCCTGCCGTTGCCTGGATACCGCTTGCCATTCTCATGTTTCCGACGTCCGAATCGGGAATGATTTATCTCACGTTTATCGGTGCATTTTTTCCCATTCTCATCAGCACCATTCGAGGCGTTGAGAGTACAGACTTGTTGCTACTGCGAGTCGGTCAGTGTTTGGGGGCCAAGCAGTGGCATATCTTCAAAGATATTGTTGTTCCAGGAGCCATGCCTAACATTGCTAGTGGGCTAGTCATTGGCATGGGTAACTCTTGGTTTTGCTTGGTGACGGCTGAGATTTTGGCAGGTCGATATGGGGTCGGCTACATCACTTGGGAATCGTATGTCACATCAAACTACCCGCCGATCGTGATGGGGATGTTGTTGATTGGTTTAATGGGTGCGGCGAGTGCGTATGCCGTCGATCGCTTGACCTGCCTACTAATGCCTTGGCGAATCACTAAGAAGAAAAGTGCATAGTGACCTGTTTTCTAACCGTGTCTTTAGGAGGTTTGAGTATTGTGGCGACGTTGGTGGAAAAGACTTTAGAGCAACGAGTTAGAGGATTCGTAGAGGTTGAAAATTTGTCTGTTTCCTTCAAACGTAAAGGACAATCTGTTCACGTTTTGGAGTCAGTCAACTTTAAGATCGAACCCGGCGAATTCATCTGTTTGTTAGGACCATCCGGCTGTGGAAAATCAACCATTCTCAATGTCATTGCTGGATTTATCCAGCCGAGCAGTGGTTTTGTGTTTGTAGATAAGCGTCATGTCGATTCTCCAAGCGCAGATCGGGGCTTTGTGTTTCAGCAATATTCTTTGTTGCCCTGGAAGACGACCTATCAGAATGTCGAGTTTGGGCTAAAGATTCGTGGCGTGCCTAAAGCAAAACGATCGGAGTTAGTCAATTACTATTTGAATCGGGTTGGTTTGTTTAAGCACCGTCACTCTTATCCGCACCAGCTTTCAGGCGGAATGCAGCAGCGAGCCAGCATCATCAGAGCGTTGGTGAATTCTCCTTCAGTGCTGTTGATGGATGAGCCATTTGCGGCACTAGACGCCCAAACGCGGCACATGATGCAAGAACTTCTGTTAACGATTTGGAGCGACCTAAAAACAACGGTTATTTTTGTCACCCACGACATTGAGGAAGCGTTGTTTTTGAGCGACAAAATCTTTGTTATGGGAGTCAATCCAGGCAGGATTAAAGAGAAAATTGACGTTACGTTAGACCGTCCTCGTCATGCCGACGGCCTACTCTCACCCGAATTTATCTCTCTAAATCGTCAGGTGTTTGAGTTGATCCGCGAAGAAACCCTCAAAAGCATGGATATGGATTAATCCACCTTAATTAATCAAGAGTGTACCGATTGTAAAAATTCGGGCTGAATCCAGCGATCGAGGCGAATGTTTTGAACGCCTTCGTTACCGGGAATCAAACTGAGTTGAGCAATGTGCTGATTGATCCAATCCGGACGAATGAGCATTTCAGAGAAGAAGCGTCCGGGCTGATTTTCGGGGTGGAAACTGCTAAGGATGCGAGAGACAATATCGGAATCTAGACTCGTCCACTGGCTGACTAGAGCCAGCGCAGACGGCGTAGTTGCATACCAATATTGAGCGGCGGTCAATGCTTTGAGATAAGCAATGACCACTTCTGGATATTGCTCTGCTAAAGATGCACTTGCAACAACGCCATGAAATGCAGGTAATACATTTTCGCCGCTTTGCAGATAGCGAAACTTTCCCTGACGATAAGCAATGTCGTGAAACGGTGCGAAGTGGGCATAGCCATCTGCCGACGTTGAATAATCCGTTGAAGACCCAAAGGGATGAGCCATGTCTGAATTCTCTAGAGCAGCTAGCTGAACTTCATCCAGCAAGTGAGCAGAATGGAGCGATCGCATCACCATGCCATGCGCCGAAGAACTAAAGGGAACTGCAATGATTCGCCCTCGCAAATCTTCGATACTTTGAATGTTAGATTGATTCGGAACAATGACCGCATTGCAAGAACCATCTGGATTCGTTGAAACAAAGCTGACCAAACGAGTTTGTTTCGCGTCTTGGTGCTGAACGGCGCTCAGTAACAAAGGATAGTCGCCTAGAATGCCGATATCAAGTTGTCCAGAATGCAACCCTTGAATAATCGGTGCTCCGGTTGAGAAGTCACACCAGCGAATTTGATATTGAGTTGAACTGTAGCGGCCGTCTTTCGGCAGAAAGTGTTCTAGCAATCCCAACCGCTGAATGATCAAACCCGCTGTGACCGTTGGAATTGTACCGTTTTGAATTCCGATCGATAACGTGAGTGTTTCAGGGCGTTGAGGAGTTGAACGAATGACTAGGCTCGGCGATCGCAGGTGTACTGGTCTCCGAGTCTCTTTCTGCTCGGTTTGAATCCGCGATCGTTGCGCTTGCACATCCTGAATTAAAGCCGTGAATTTTTGAATTGGATTTGAACTGCGCGTTTTCTTTGAAGTTGCACTTTGCGCAAATCGTCGTTGCTGATTTGACTGATCTGCAGACTCGCTCAATCGACGAGGCAACAGCATGAATACATTACCGGATAAGGCAAATTCCTGAAGTGGAATTGAAACTAGCACTCCTGATTGACAATCTGCTTTGAATTCAAACTCAGACGCGAACCCTAGATAGTTTCCCTGCGCGATAAAGGTTTGCATTAAGCTGAGCGTATCGACTGTCTCGATATTTGGAAAGTCGGAGAGCGTTAGTCCTAATTCGTGTAGACGCGCTTCAAAAACCATGCGACTCGGTGACCCTGTCGGAAGCAACACCCACGACTCTTGTTGTAGCTCTTTCAAACTCAACCAGTTTTGCTTTGCTAAAACATGGTTTGAAGCGACGATCAAAGAATAGTGAATCGTGTTGATCGCAGTTGCTGAGATTTCAGCAAATTCTTCAAAACTAATATCAGAAATTCCAATATCTATTTGACCACTTGTTACAGCTCGACAAAGCAATTCGGCAGATTCAAAAACGACACATTGAGTTTGAATTCCAGAATATTCTTGACGATACTGAAAAATAACTTCGGGTAGCCATCCCTGCGAAATTGCTGGTGTGCAACCTATTTTAATGTGACCAAGCTTACCTTGTTTGATTTCTTCAATTTTGGCAACCAATTGATTTTCAACTTCAATCAATCTAGGAGCTTCTTCGTATAAAAAACTGCCCGCTTCTGTTAGCTGAATCTTACGCCCCAATCGGTAAAAAAGAGTAGTTCCTAATTCAGCTTCTAAAGATTTTATCTTAACGCTAACCGCAGGCTGAGTCAGATTTAAAGCATCAGCAGCCTCGGTGAAACTGAGATGTCTAGCGACTTCTAGAAATACTTTAACTTGATAAACTTCCAAAACTCTATCTCCTTTTCCAAGCGGTTTTGCGAATGGTTAAATAATGCATTCAAGTATTTTATGAAATTATAAAAGATATGAATCCATAAATAGTAACCGCTGCTACAAGTTGGTTTGTAGTACTTCAATTTCTTCTTTATGATAGGAGAATCAGAAGACGCTCCGATGTATTTTTTGTGCAGCATCTCTAGAAGTTTTAGTCGCTTAATGAGGAGTACTAAATGGATACTCAATGGATGAAGACGGATGTTCTCATCATTGGTGGTGGAACAGCCGGAACAATGGCAGCCATTAAAGCAAAGCAGGCAAACCCTGAAGGAGAGGTGCTGATTTTAGAGAAAGCTAATATTCGTCGAAGTGGCGCGATCGCGATGGGAATGGATGGCGTGAATACCGCCGTGATTCCGGGCAATTCTACCCCAGAACAATACGTTCGCGAAATCACCATTTCCAACGATGGCATTCTCAATCAAAAAGCGGTTTATCAAACCGGAAAATTAGGGTTTGGGGTGATTCAAGAGCTTGAGAGTTGGGGCGTTAAATTTCAGAAAGATGCTCAAGGTGAGTATGACTTAAAGCAGGTTCATCGAGTCGGCAAATACGTGTTGCCAATGCCGGAAGGGAAGGACCTGAAGCAGATCTTGACTCGGCAAGTAAAGCGACACAAAGCGAAAGTCACCAATCGAGTCATGGCAACTCGTGTTTTGGTGAAAGATGGACGCGCGATCGGGGCAGTCGGGTTTGATGTGCGGAACGGCGATTTCGTTGTGATTCAAGCCAAGGCAGTCGTTCTTTGCACGGGTGCATCTGGGCGGTTAGGACTTCCTGCTTCTGGCTATCTGTACGGAACCTATGAGAACCCGACCAACGCCGGAGATGGTTACTCAATGGCTTATCACGCGGGTGCAGAACTCAGCAACATTGAGTGTTTCCAGATCAATCCGTTGATCAAAGATTACAACGGGCCTGCCTGTGCCTATGTTGCCAGTCCTTTCGGAGCGTATACCGCCAATGCTGAAGGGAACCGCTTTATTAGCTGCGACTACTGGAGTGGTCAAATGATGCTGGAAGTTTGGAAGGAACTGAACTCTGGTAAAGGCCCCGTTCAGCTCAAAATGACCCATCTCGATGAAGACACGATCGCAGAGATTGAAACGATTCTGTGGGCAAATGAGCGTCCGAGCCGGGGACGATTTCATGAAGGTAGAGGCGAAAACTATCGCACCCACGGCGTTGAAATGAATATCTCTGAAATTGGGTTGTGTAGCGGTCACAGCGCTTCTGGAGTTTGGGTCAACGAGAAAGCTGAAACCAGCGTTCCGGGACTGTATGCGGCAGGAGACATGGCAAGCGTTCCTCACAACTACATGATTGGGGCATTTGTGTTTGGAATGCTGGCAGGCACAAACGCCGTCGAGTACGTGGCAGGCTTAGATCATGTTGATCCTGATCCTGAGTTTCTAGAAGTCGAGAAAACCCGCATTTACGCACCATTAACCCGACCCAGCGGCGTTCCCCATACTCAAGTCGAGTACAAACTGCGGCGCTTGGTCAACGACTATCTTCAACCCCCCAAAGTCGATAACAAGATGGAAATTGGGTTGAGAAACTTTGCTCGCTATCACGAAACCTTGGATCTGATGGGTGCACGCGACCCTCATGAGCTGATGCGCTGCATGGAAGTTCACTTTATTCGCGACTGTGCTGAGATGGCGGCTCGCGCCTCACTCTATCGTCGGGAGAGCCGTTGGGGGTTGTACCACTACCGTGTCGATTACCCAGATAAGAATAACGATGAATGGTTCTGCCATGTCAACTTGAAAAAAGATGACTCCGGCAACATGGTGTTGTTTAAGCGTCCGGTTGAACCTTACATCGTAGAGGTTGATCTTGAACGAGAAGTTTATGATGTTGCCGTGCGTTAGTTAGATCTAGTTGAACATTGCTGATTGAACTTTGTGGAGAAGCTTGAGTGTTATGGCATTAGCAACGCAACGAGTTGATGTTCCAGTCATTGTCGATGAGTCTAAATGCTTAGAAAAGTGTACAGCTTGTATTGAGGTGTGTCCGTTAGATGTGTTGGCGAAAAACCCTGAGACGGGCAAAGCTTACATGAAATACGATGAGTGCTGGTTCTGCTTACCCTGCGAGAAAGAGTGCCCGACCAACGCGATCACGGTTCAAATTCCATTTTTGTTGCGATAGAGGAACGGAGATGTTTGCAGATACCGATTCTGAATTAAATGAATGGCTAGAAATGCTGCGATCGCCGGATCTGAGCGATCGTCTAGTCGCTGTCAAAACCCTACAACACTTGGGCGATGAAGAGGCTTTAGAACCTTTAATTGTCGCTCTGCAAGATGAAAGTACTGCGGTTCAAAAATTAGCCGTTACTGCCCTGTGGGAGCTTGCTAATCCAAAAGCAGTTCCCGCGTTAATCGAATGTCTTGTCTCTAGCAATGAAGAAATTCGCGACGAGGCATTGTCGGCTTTGGGTGAACTGATTTCACCCGATCACTTAATGCTATTGCTCGATGCAGTGCATCGCGACAAGGTGAACATGCAGCTTAGCATTTTAATTTTGTTGCGAAAGATTCACGATGCCCAATCGCTGCCGTATGTGCTCCCATTCTTTGAGTCAGATCAGGCTGCGTTGCGTGAAGCAGCCGTCACAACGTTACGCTATCTCAATCAGGTCGAGCGCTGTCAACCTGCGATCGCGCTAATGTCCGATGCGGACGGCACGGTACGTCGAGCCACTGCGCTGACGTTGGGACACTTAGCCGATGCCGAAGTGGTTCCTGCTCTTTGTCAAGCGTTAACGTCTGATGCAGACTGGCAAGTGCGACGCAATGCAGCAAAGTCTCTCGCGCTTCATGCTAATGCTGAAGCAGTTCCCGCTTTGCAAACTGCGCTATCTGATAACCACTGGCAAGTGAGAAAGTTTACGCTTCAAGCCTTGCAAAAAACACCAGACGATCGCGCGCTACCTGCTTTAATTAAAGCCCTAGCCGATGAATACTCAGATGTACGTCGGGATGCCGCGATCGCTCTTGGCAAGCTGAAGAATCCTGCTGCGCTGAATGCACTCCAGCAATCATTGGATGATCCAGACAGAGACGTGTGTATCTTCACGCAACGAGCCATTCAATCAATTCAAGAGTCTACACCAGAGACATCAAATGCCTAGTCACCAATCTCCTTTTCGGCAACCTCTACCAGAAGAAAGTCCTGCACCTTCCGATCCGGTGAACGAAGCTCGTCTACAAGAAGTTGTTCGTTGCCTCAAGCAGGTAATTGAACCCATTCTCAAAAACGACATTGTTTCCTTGGGAATGGTGCGAAACTTGCGAATTGTTGATGATTACATCTACCTGCGCTTGTATATTGGTAGTCATCAACATCACTTACAAACAGAGGTCTACACGGTTCTTGCGGCGCTACCCTGGTGTAAGAAGCCCTATATCCAACTTTGCACGATTCCAGGTGTCAAAACCACCTTGGCCATCTCCAGCGGCAAGGGTGGTGTGGGTAAGTCTACAACCTCTGTGAATCTAGCCATTGCCCTGAGCTTACAGGGTGCAAAGGTGGGATTGTTAGATGCTGATGTCTATGGTCCTAACATTCCCCAGATGATGGGACTGGGACAGGCAGATGTCAAGGTAATCGATACGCCAGATGGCCAGAAGTTTCTGCCCCTAGAAGCCCACGGAATTAAAGTCATGTCTGTCGGCTTGTTAGCAGAACCCGATCATCCTTTAGCTTGGCGCGGTCCGGTTTTACACAAAATTGTGACGCAGTTCATCCATGAGGTGGACTGGGGAGAATTGGATTATTTGCTGATTGATTTGCCTCCAGGTACAGGCGATGCCCAAATTACGATCGTTCAAGAAAGCCCGATTTGTGGAGTATTGCTAGTCACCACTCCACAACAAGTCGCCGTTGCCGATGTCCGTCGTAGCATTCATATGTTTCGCCGCGTCGGCATTCCCGTTCTAGGCGTGGTTGAGAATATGAGCTATCTCCTCTGTGGGCATTGTGGTGAACCAACTTCAATCTTTGGCAGCGGCGGCGGTCAACTGCTTTCGGATGAACTACAAGCGCCCTTGTTAGGTCAGGTTCCGATCGAGCCGCAAATTTGCACCGGGAGCGATACTGGACAGCCCATTACGATCGCAAACCCAACCTCGATCGTGAGCCAGGTTTTTGTTCAAGTCGCCACTGGGCTAGATGCGACATTTCGTCCAGCAACTCTCACAAAGACGCAACTAGAAGCTGTTACCGCTGTTACCGCTTAATTTAGAATGCCATCCCCCACGCTAACGATCGTGACAGCCGTTGTCTTGTTTGTCTGTACCTTCATTCGTTCAGCCGTGGGGTTCGGTGATGCGCTTCTAGCTATGCCATTGCTCGCAATGGTGATGAGCTTAAAAGTTGCGTCACCAATCGTTGCGTTTGTTGGCGTTGTGATCAGTTTGATCATTTTGTTGTTTGATCGCAATGCAGTTGATTTCAAGTCTACTTGGCGACTCATTGTTGCTACGATCGCGGGTATTCCTGTTGGTTTATGGTTACTCAACCAGGTACCCGAACACATTGTGAAATGGGTACTTGGAATCACATTAATTGCCTACGGAAGTATCAATTTACTCGCGCCTAAATACCCTTATCTGCGACATGAAAGATATGCATTTCCATTTGGCTTCATTGCGGGTATTCTTGCAGGCGCATACAACACCAACGGGCCTCCGATCGCAATCTATGGCATCCTACGACGCTGGTCTCCTGATGATTTCCGGGCAACCATGCAGTGTTATTTTCTGTTCTCGGGCATTACGACACTCATTGGACATAGCTTAGCAGGATTATGGACTCCACTGGTCTGGCATTTATCGCTATGGACGTTACCTGGAGTAGGTTTAGGAATTTATCTAGGTGGAAAAGTTAATCGGCTTATTCCTCAACCAATGTTCAGCCAAATCATTTTCAGCTTACTAGTCTTTGTCGGCTGCTTGTTTCTGATATAAGCTCACTCTATCGTCATTGCTCCACTACCTTGCAAAACTTGTTCAAAGGCGATCGAAATTTTTGTTTGATACCGTTGCTGATGCTTAAGCTTCCAGATTGGCTGTATCATTTCAAGCTGAGATTTTAACGGTCTAGATTGTGAATCAATCACGCGAATCGGGTGCAACGCTTTAAATTGAATTTCTTTGGTCACCATCCATCCAGGAATTGCAGCCGCGCCAACGCCCCCTTCAACCACCGTTTTTACCATTTCACTGCTGCTCAAAACCAAAATTACATTTAATCGATTTGGATTGATTCCCCAGTCTTGTAATGCTTGTTCAAAGACCTGCTGCGCTCCAGAACCCGGTTCTCGCATGACCCATGCTGTGGTGAGTAACTCATCTAGCAAAACTTCTTGTCGTTCAAACCAGGGATGCGATCGCCCCACCACAATCTGTAAGCGATCGACTCCAACAACTTCCTGCATGAGATACTGTTGAAGCGCAGGCTTAATTTCTTTCGTCACTAACCCTAAATCAAACTTTCCTGACACTGTTCCTTCAGAAATCTCCTCCGCATTACCTAAAGTACAATGAATCACAATACCCGGATACTGCCGCTTAAATTGGCAAATCTTTTCTGGCAACCAATAATTACCAACATTGATACTTGCACCAACCTTTAGTTCACCTTGTTGTAAATTGTTGAATTCTCGTAATCCTCGTTCAGTAGAAGCGACGTACTCTAAGATCTTTTTGGCTTCTCTCTGAAGCAATCTTCCTGCCTGTGTAATTTCGATGTGCCGACCGATACGATCGAACAGTTTCACACCGTATTCCGCTTCTAAATTTTGAATGGCAGTACTGACAGAAGGCTGCGTAATATAAAGTGCTTCTGCAGCACGAGTAAAGTGCAAGTGCTCTGCAACCGCCAGAAAAATCTTCAACTGATCAAATGTCATTTCCGCTATATAGATTACAATTGCTAATCCATTGATTTTAACTATCAATTCGACAGAAAATAACGTTTGCTTCTAGCAATCTAGTTACTTAAGGTGAAGGTAATTGTTTTAGAAAGCAATTTAATTTATGAGACTTCTCAAGTTTTCTTCTCAGAAGCATTCTAAAAAATGGTTAGAGGTGCACTCACGAAGTAATCTTATTTTGGAAGCGCTGAGTTGGCAATCGATCGTATTTTTGAGTTTTGCGGGATGTTGCTTGACTAATTGGATTTCTCCTCCTGCAGCGTTAACCCTTGGAATTCTCTTTGCATTAACGCTAAAAAATCCTTTTCCAATTACAAGTAAGTTTGTTGCAAAATATCTACTGCAAATTTGTGTTGTATTACTCGGCTTCACGATGAATCTTGCGATCGTATGGCAAGTAGGAAGTCAAGGTGCGCTGTTTGCGGCGGGAAGTATTGGGGCAACCTTTTGGCTTGGCAATTATCTACGGAAATGGCTAAAAATTCCGGTTCAGTCATCAGTATTGATCTCCGCTGGCACTGCGATTTGTGGAGGGTCAGCGATCGCGGCTGTGAGTTCTGTAATCAATGCTGCCGAAAGTGAGATCTCGATTGCAATGGGAACCGTGTTTGTGCTCAATGCGATCGCGCTGTATGTGTTTCCTGCTTTAGGTCATGCATTTCACCTTACCCCTACTCAGTTCGGCACTTGGGCGGGTGTGGCAATTCATGACATCTCTAGCGTAGTAGGTGCGGCTTCACACTTTGGACTTGGTGCGCTAGAAACCGCAACAGCCGTGAAGCTTTCTCGTTCATTATGGATTATTCCGATTTCTCTCATCGCGATCGGGATGCTAAGGCAACCCCTCACATCAGATCAACGGCATTCAATTCAAATCCCTTGGTTTATTGGGCTGTTTCTCCTAGCGTCAATGCTTCGCACATTTGTGCCAACACTTGCAGCCCTTGTTCCTACCATTACGCACTTTTCGACGATCGGACTTACTCTAACCATCTTTCTAATTGGAACAGGCTTATCTAAGCAGGCTTTAAGGGCAGTCGGTTGGAAGCCAATGATTCAAGGAGTTCTATTATGGGTGTTCATCAGTGCCAGTTCTCTCGGGCTGATTTTACAACTCGTTCATTAACCAGAACTAAAACACTTTGACAGACGCACTTGGAAAAGAGAAACGAGTTAGCATCAAAGACAGAAATTCTTTCGGCAGCCAGTTCATTAGAAGCCATCAAACAACTTGCTCTAATCTTGCAACCTTTCCTACACTTTAAATTGAATAAAGTCGAGCTACAAAGTTACTTGGTTAACTGAAAGGCAAGCCTAAACGAGTTCTGCTGCTCTATTTGAAAGATGTTTTGAAGTATGTAGAATTTACAGATAATCAAATGCTAGAGGCAATAGAGAGTTTTTAAGTAATGTCAGATATTCCACGTCAATTCACTCCCGCAGAACTCGACGAATGGCAACGACATCTTGACGAAGCGAATCGCAACAACATTCTGTGTCATTGTCGCCAGTGTGATTATGAATGGGTTGCTTCTACACCTGAAGCGTGTATTTGTGGCAGCAAGGACGTGGAAAGTATTGCTTGTTGGCAGTTTCCCGATGGCTAGGACAACTCAAATGTTGAAACGGCGTTCCCTTCAAGGAGCAGGGGTGAATGAAGTGGGGCAAAAACAAACCCCCAGCGATGAAACCAGGGGAGGGAATTAGGAGAAGATTAGATACTCAAACCAACTTGTCTTGACCAGAGGAATCGAGGAGAGACGATTTCGCTAGGTTCTAGCTCACAGAGAAAGCTGTTAAGACGGTGAAAGTTACCAACAGAACTGCGATCGCGGCTTGAAAAGCGTATTGCTGCTGCTGCTCGGGAGAAGGAGATTCTGCAAAGTAAAGCGCAGGTTCTGTAGCGTAGTTGTTGAGAAGGCCATTTTCGCTGTAGGTCCGCATCGCTTGTTCCTCTTCTGTTACTTTATGTAAATTAATGTAACAGTATTGTTACAAATAGTCAATACCTTCTGCTCTTTCTGGTATGGAGTGTCGTTATGGCGGCAATCAGGATGGCTTAACTCAGGGATGCAATGGGCAAAGCGAATTTAGCTTAACTATGGGCAGATAGTCGGGAAATACCAAGGGTAAAAGGCAGATGTGGAGTGAACTACCTTTCTTTTTGCTTAAATGCGTTCTGTAGACTAACTTTCAAGACGATAGCGTTGCTTGAATCGGGGCGGTTGGTCGGATGGCTCAATTCTGTCTGGGTTGCCCTTCTAGACTAGCAATAGGCAGCAATGTCTTCACCGCAAACATCAGCCAAGTAGCAGAGCGCTTTGAACCGTAAACCGACGAGTTGCTCGTAGAAGGGGTTCAGTTTGCACATCGGGGGAATGTGGAGCAGAACCCGACCGAAGCAGCGAATATCACGTTCAAACGGGCATTGAGAGGGAATGAGACGACAGAAGAAATGGGCTGTCTTAGCGCTTTGAATTTCGATTGCATCGAGTTTTTGGGCGATGGGCTGAAGGAGAGAAGCGATGAATGTATGGGAGGTTAGGGGCAACATGATCAGTCTCCTGAATGCTTTTGTGGGGGGCAGTGTAGCGTTGTCTGATGGTGATTTATACGGTTGGAACCGGGATGTTATGCAACGTTCTCGATCCCGTGATGATTTAAGCCACACGTTGAGGTCAAGGCATTCCGCGTTGAGAGTGACAGTCCTACGATCGGCCAATCGAATTAAAGGAAGTGCTAGGTTGTGTTGACATTTCAGCGAAGTTCAATCAGCAAGGCAGTGAAATAAACAAAGCTGAGAAAATTCTTCGCTTTCTTCTCAAAACGAGAAAAGACGCGGCGAAAGTGCTTGAGCTTGTTAA